>NZ_JBQFVF010000029.1:0-1037 GCF_056539625.1 Ruegeria sp. BA12 | reverse complement strand
CCGTCGACCACTTCGATGATCCAGTCGGCGATCTGGCGGAATTCGACCTCGCCAAAGCCGCGGGTGGTGCCGGCGGGCGAGCCCAGGCGGATGCCGCTGGTGACGGTCGGTTTTTCCGGGTCAAACGGCACGCCGTTCTTGTTGCAGGTGATATGCGCGCGGCCCAGGGCCTTTTCGGTCGCGTTGCCCTTCACGCCTTTGGGGCGCAGGTCGACCAGCACCACATGGGTGTCGGTGCCGTGGGTCACCGTGTCCAGACCGCCCTTGATCAGCTGATCCGACAATGCCTGCGAATTGACGACGACCTGCTTGATATAGTCCTTGAACGCAGGCTGCAGAGCCTCGCCGAAGGCCACGGCCTTGGCCGCGATCACATGCATCAGCGGGCCGCCCTGAATGCCGGGGAAGATCGCCGAATTCACTTTCTTAGCGATACCTTCATCATTGGTCAGGATCATGCCACCACGCGGACCGCGCAGGGTCTTGTGCGTGGTCGTCGTCGCCACATGCGCGTGCGGGAAGGGGCTGGGGTGTTCGCCTGCCGCAACCAGACCGGCGAAATGCGCCATGTCCACGTGCAGATAGGCACCGACCATGTCGGCGATCTCGCGCATGCGGGCAAAGTCGATCACGCGCGGGATGGCCGAGCCTCCGGCGATGATCAGCTTGGGCTGGTGCTCTTTCGCCAGCGCCTCGACCTGATCATAATCCAGCATGTTGTCTTCCTTGCGGACGCCGTACTGCACCGCGTTGAACCACTTGCCCGACTGGTTGGGGCGCGCGCCGTGGGTCAGGTGACCGCCGGCATCCAGGCTCATGCCCAGAATGGTGTCGCCGGGTTGGATCAGCGCCTGGAACACGCCCTGGTTGGCCTGGCTGCCCGAGTTCGGCTGCACGTTGGCAAACTCGCACCCAAACAGCTGCTTGGCGCGGTCGATGGCCAGGTTTTCAGCGATATCAACGAATTGGCAGCCGCCGTAATACCGCCGACCAGGATAGCCTTCGGCGTATTTGTTGGTCATCACCGAGCCCTGCGC
>NZ_JBQFVF010000028.1:0-1166 GCF_056539625.1 Ruegeria sp. BA12 | reverse complement strand
ATTTTCGACACAACGCCGGCGCCGACGGTGCGGCCGCCTTCGCGGATGGCGAAACGCAGGCCGTCTTCCATCGCGATCGGGGCGATCAGCTCGACGGTGAAGCCGACGTTGTCGCCGGGCATGACCATCTCGGTGCCTTCGGCCAGGGTCACGGTGCCGGTCACGTCAGTCGTACGGAAGTAGAACTGCGGACGGTAGTTCGCGAAGAACGGAGTGTGACGACCGCCTTCTTCCTTGGTCAGGATGTAGGCTTCGGCTTCGAACTTGGTGTGCGGTGTAACCGAACCCGGCTTACACAGAACCTGACCACGCTCAACGCCGTCACGGTCGATACCGCGCAGCAGGGCGCCGATGTTGTCGCCTGCTTCGCCGCGGTCCAGCAGCTTGCGGAACATTTCAACGCCGGTGCAGGTGGTTTTCTGAGTGTCGCGGATGCCGACGATTTCGATCTCGTCGCCAACATTGATCACGCCACGCTCAACACGACCGGTCACAACGGTACCGCGGCCCGAGATCGAGAACACGTCTTCGACCGGCATCAGGAACGGCTTGTCAACTTCACGCTCAGGGGTGTCGATGTAGTCATCAACAGCCGCCATCAGTTCCTTGATTTTCTCTTCGCCGATTTCCGGGTTGTTGCCTTCCATCGCGGCCAGAGCCGAACCTGCGATGATCGGAATATCGTCGCCAGGGTATTCGTAGCTGGACAGCAGTTCGCGAACTTCCATCTCAACCAGTTCCAGCAGCTCTTCGTCGTCAACCTGGTCAACTTTGTTCATGAACACGACCATCTTCGGGATGCCAACCTGGCGGCCCAGCAGGATGTGCTCGCGGGTCTGAGGCATCGGGCCGTCTGCGGCGTTCACAACCAGGATCGCGCCGTCCATCTGAGCGGCACCGGTGATCATGTTCTTGACGTAGTCGGCGTGGCCGGGGCAGTCGACGTGTGCATAGTGGCGGTTGTCGGTCTCGTATTCCACGTGGGCGGTCGAGATGGTGATGCCACGAGCCTTCTCTTCAGGCGCGCCGTCGATTTGGTCATACGCTTTGAAGTCACCGAAATACTTGGTGATTGCTGCGGTCAGCGTGGTTTTACCGTGGTCAACGTGCCCAATCGTGCCGATGTTGACGTGCGGTTTTGTACGCTCAAACTTTTCCTTTGCCAT
>NZ_JBQFVF010000027.1:0-1755 GCF_056539625.1 Ruegeria sp. BA12 | reverse complement strand
GCATCGCGTCCTCCCAACGCTCAATCATTGTAAAGTGCCTTCCGACTGCCAGCACTCACTCCAGCAGTCGGAAGGGCCCGACAAATCGGGCGACAGCGACAACAACGGAGGTAAATAAAGTTGTGTCGAATTCGCATATTTGAATCTAATTTTTTACAAATCAATATTTTTTCCGCGCGTAAAATTCTTTACGCTCTCGTGCGATAGGCTTCTGCTTTCAAACAAAAAGGTAAGAGGGAGCATCCTAAGGGGCGAGTGCGTTCTCTAGAGCGGCGAAGCGTTTGAGACCGCACAGAAAGCAAGAAAGGAGTGAAATATGGGATTTGGCGAAGCAGTAAAAGCGTGTTTCTCAAAATACTTCCAGTTCTCCGGTCGGGCTTTACGCTCAGAATACTGGTGGTTCTTCTTGTTCGTAGTTCTCGCGAGCGCTGCTTTAGCTGTGCTGGATACAATCATATTCGGGACCAACCCCGAAACAGGGCAGGGATCTCGGGTTCTGTCCTCTGTTTTCCAACTGGCTGTTCTCATACCCATGCTGGCCGCCGGTTGGCGAAGGCTGCATGATACAGGACGACCTGGCTGGTATTTGCTGCTGCCGATGGCGCTCAGCATTACAACGCTATTTGTTATGCTGGGTGGGGTGGCGTTCTTTTCGGTATTGGAGCAAGGGACCGAGAACCCTGACGCATTGCGAGGACCTGCGGCCGTCCTGGGCGTAACCGGTATTGTTGTTGTCTCAATTCTTCAATTGGTTCTGTCCATCCTGATGATCTGGTGGCTTACGCGACCTTCCCAAGAAGGCGCAAACGAATACGGCGAACCTGTTTCCTGATCTGGCTGTCCGGGCAATTGGCTAGAACTTCTGCTGAACGACAGTGCGAACCGTAACTCAATGGAGAGAAAAAAATGAGCTGCAAAACCATTTCCATTGGAATGCTACTGATGGCAGTGGCGACCACAGCATCAGCGGAGTGGTCGTTCAGCTCCGGGCCCAACCCCAATGCGTTTATTCAGACAGGAAACATGACGCTGGAACTTCAGTGTGACCGTATTCGCTTTGCTCCGGCTGGATTCGAGGACAGCCAGGACATTGCGGACAAGCAGGGGCTTTCCATTCGCTTTTTGAAGAACGGCACCACCGAAGTTGGAGCATTTCAGGTTGGCGCAGAAAACGCTGCCGAGCAGATCGTCGACAATTATCCGGTCGAGGTCAGCTTCAACAGTCAGCAGGACTATAGTTTTGTACTGGACCAGCTTGCGGCCAACGCGTCGGTCAATCTGTCGATGAGTGATCAAGATGTCAGCTATGGGATCTTTGACTTGAAAGGTTCCAGCGCAGCAATTCGGTCCCTTCGTTCTGCGTGCGTTTCAGAAGTTAGCCAAGAGACCTCCTACGAAGCGCCCGAAGGCATCGTCTATTGTGGTGGCGGAGCGATAGAGCGCGTGATCGAACCCGTAATTTTGGACAAGCCGGAGGGGGAGTGGGACGCGCGAGTAGCGGTTAACGGCGAGTCGATCAGAGCCATGACGGCCTACAGTTACTTCGGGAACTCTGAGCCGCCCGCTGGATTTGTCGTCGCCCTGCTTGGGGAAGACAGGTCCGAGTTTCTGATTTTTAGCGACGGCTCGGCAAACTGGCTGGAATATGGGGATTACAGGTATGATCAGTGCAATTGATGCCACCCGCCAACTGGCTTCTCAAATAGTGCGCCTGTTGAAAGGATTGGCTTCCGGGATTGTGCTGGTTTCGGGCCT
>NZ_JBQFVF010000026.1:0-2927 GCF_056539625.1 Ruegeria sp. BA12 | reverse complement strand
GAAATCGGTGCGAAAATTGGCATCTCCAGTGACGATCTGCTGCCTTACGGCCACGACAAGGCGAAGGTCAGCCAGGACTTCATCAACTCGGTTCAAGGTCGTGAAGACGGCAAACTGATTCTGGTGACCGCGATCAACCCGACCCCTGCGGGTGAGGGTAAGACCACCACCACCGTCGGTCTGGGCGATGGCCTGAACCGCATCGGCAAAAACGCGATGATCTGTATCCGCGAAGCCTCGCTTGGCCCGAACTTCGGGATGAAGGGTGGTGCTGCGGGTGGCGGTTACGCGCAGGTTGTTCCCATGGAAGAGATGAACCTGCACTTCACAGGTGACTTCCACGCCATCACCTCGGCCCACTCGCTGCTGTCGGCGATGATCGACAACCACATCTACTGGGGCAATGAGTGCGAGATCGACATTCGTCGCGTTGCGTGGCGTCGTGTGGTCGACATGAACGACCGTGCGCTGCGTCAGATCACCGCCAGCTTGGGTGGCGTGTCGAACGGTTTCCCGCGTGAAACCGGCTTTGACATCACCGTGGCGTCCGAGGTCATGGCGATCCTCTGCCTGGCCACCGACCTTAAAGATCTGGAAAAGCGTCTGGGTGACATCATTGTCGCCTATCGCCGCGATAAGACCCCGGTTTACTGCCGCGACATCAAGGCCGAAGGCGCAATGACCGTTCTGCTGAAAGACGCGATGCAGCCGAACCTGGTGCAGACGCTGGAAAACAACCCGGCCTTTGTCCATGGTGGTCCTTTCGCGAACATCGCACACGGCTGTAACTCGGTCATCGCGACCAAAACCGCTCTGAAAGTGGCTGATTATGTTGTCACCGAAGCGGGTTTTGGTGCTGACTTGGGTGCCGAGAAATTCATGAACATCAAGTGCCGTAAGGCGGGCATCGCGCCATCGGCAGTTGTTCTGGTCGCAACCGTGCGCGCGATGAAGATGAACGGCGGTGTTGCCAAAGCCGATCTGGGTGCCGAAAACGTCGATGCGGTTCAGTCGGGCTGCGCCAACCTGGGTCGTCACATCGAAAACGTGAAATCCTTTGGTGTGCCCGTTGTTGTCGCCATCAACCACTTTGTCACCGACACCGATGACGAAGTGCAGGCCGTCAAGGATTACTGCGCCGAACATGGTGTCGAAGCAGTTCTGTCGCGTCACTGGGAGCTCGGTTCAGACGGTTCTGCGCCTCTGGCTGAGAAAGTTGTGGAAATCGTCGAAAATGGTGCTGCGAACTTTGCACCGATCTACCCCGACGAAATGCCGTTGTTCGAAAAGATCGAAACCATCGCCAAGCGCATCTACCGCGCTGACGAGGTTCTGGCCGACAACAAGATTCGCAACCAGTTGCGCGAATGGGAAGAGGCCGGATACGGCAATCTGCCGGTCTGCATGGCCAAGACGCAATACAGCTTCTCGACTGATCCGACCCTGCGCGGCGCGCCCACCGGCCACTCGGTTCCGGTGCGTGAGGTTCGCCTGTCGGCAGGTGCCGGGTTCATCGTGGTTGTCTGCGGCGAGATCATGACCATGCCTGGCCTGCCACGCAAACCGGCTGCGGAATCCATCTGCCTCAATGACGCAGGTGAGATCGAGGGCTTGTTCTAAGCGCCCGAATGATACATCTCGTGGTCCGGGGGTATCCCCGGACCGCAGGAGATTGAAATGCCCACTCTGATACCGCCGCAGGACTGCCACTCGATGCGGGAATTGCGGGTTCAGATCGACAAGCTGGATCGCCAATTGATTGAAATGTTGGTGGCGCGCGCAACTTACATAGATCGTGCGTCTCAGTTGAAACCCGGCGAGGGGCTACCCGCCCGCATCCCGGATCGTGTCGAAGATGTGGTGCAGCGCGTGCGCACAAGTTCCGACGAGTTGGGCATGGACCCCGATCTTGCCGAGAAGCTTTGGCGCATCTTGATTGACTGGTCGATTGCCCGCGAAGAACGCGTGCTCGGCCCCGAATGAAGAACCGGGCGCTTTGTGCGCCCGATCCGTTTTTGAAAAGAAGGGATCAAAGGATGGTAGCGCAGGTTATCGACGGTAAGGCCTTTGCCGCAAAAGTACGCGGCCAGGTGGCCGACCAGGTCGCAAAGCTGAAAGAAGAAAACGGCATCACCCCCGGCCTGGCCGTGGTTCTGGTAGGCGAAGACCCGGCAAGCCAGGTTTATGTGCGGTCCAAGGGAAAGATGACCGTCGAGGTCGGCATGAACTCGTACGAGCACAAGCTGGACATCGACACGTCCGAAGAAGACCTGCTGGCGTTGATCGACAAGCTGAACAACGACCCAGCCGTGCATGGTATTCTGGTGCAGTTGCCCCTGCCCAAACACCTGAACGAAGATCTGGTGATCAACTCGATTGACCCGGCCAAGGACGTTGATGGTTTCCACATCTCGAACGTGGGACTGCTGGGTACCGGGCAGAAGTCGATGGTGCCCTGCACGCCGCTGGGGTGTTTGATGATGCTGCGCGACTACCATGGCTCGCTCTCGGGTATGGATGCGGTTGTTGTGGGCCGATCGAATATCGTGGGTAAGCCGATGGCGCAGTTGTTGCTGGGTGACAGCTGCACCGTGACCATCGCACACAGTCGCACCAAGGACCTGCCTGATGTTGTGCGCCGCGCAGATATCGTCGTTGCTGCCGTTGGCCGCCCCGAGATGATCCCAGGCGATTGGATCAAGGAAGGTGCCACGGTCATCGATGTAGGCATCAACCGAATTGAACGGGACGGCAAGAACAAGCTGGTTGGTGACGTAGATTACGCCAGCGCGGCCGAACGCGCCGGAGCGATCACACCCGTGCCCGGTGGCGTCGGACCGATGACCATTGCCTGCCTGCTGGCCAACACACTGACCGCCTGTTGCCGCGCCAATGCCTTGCCAGAGCCCGAAGGCCTGACAGCTTGA
>NZ_JBQFVF010000025.1:0-2990 GCF_056539625.1 Ruegeria sp. BA12 | reverse complement strand
TTTCAGCGATATCAACGAATTGGCAGCCGCCGTAATACCGCCGACCAGGATAGCCTTCGGCGTATTTGTTGGTCATCACCGAGCCCTGCGCCTCCATCACGGCGGCTGAGACGATGTTCTCGGACGCGATCAGCTCGATCTCGTCGCGCTGGCGGCCCAGCTCAGATGTGATCGAGCCAAAAAGCTCAGGGTCACGGTCGGATAGGGATTGGGTGAAAAAACCGTCTAGACGATGCGGGACATTCACGGGGCATATCTCCTGAAATTGGTTAGCCGGTCCAGCCAAGGCCAGCGGAAATAGCGTTCATGGATTGCAGTAGCGGCACAGGGACTGATCCTGCTTGCGATTTGTTTCGGGCTTGTTGCAGCAGTTCGACTTGCAATGCGTGAATGCGAGCCAGCTCCGCCCGTTTGCGATCAAATCGTTCGCACAGCCGGGGAAAACGGTGACCTATTGTCTGACCGCCAGTCAGAAACTGCACAGCGCTGCAAGCGTTATCGAATTCTGTTTTGATCGCCTGAGAGATGCTTTGGCGGATATACTTATCGCGCACCAGTTCGCCGTATTGCGTGACGATGCCCATATCAGCCTGATAGAGCGATTTCTCCATCTCATCGACAGCGAGGCGGAACAGGCGAGATTTCTGAAACATTTCTTGCAAAACTTCGTCACCGCGCGAACCTCGGAATTTGCGAAAGCTGGCCATGGCTGCACCAAACCCGTACCAACCGGTAATCAGGTGGCGGTTCTGCGACCACGCAAAAACCCATGGAATAGCCCGCAGATCATCGAGACTAGCTGCGCCGAACCGACGGGTCGGGCGGGAGCCGATTTTTAGGCGAGCAAGTTCCTCGACGGGGCTGGCCTGCTGGAAGTAGTCCAGAAAACCCGGCATCTGCAGAAGCGATACATAGGCTGTTTGCGACAGTTCCGATAGGGCATCCAGCGCATCGTCAAATTCGGGCCGGGGCGGGGTTTCGCTGGGGTTAGCCGTATGTCGAAGCGTGCTTGAGAGCAGTAATTCCAGATGCGCTGCAGCTGTGCCGCGGTTAGCATACTTGGTCGAAACAACCTCACCCTGTTCCGTAACACGCAAGCGTCCGGCAATGGTTCCGCTGGGTTGTGCGGCGATGGCGCGCCCGGTAGGTGCTCCGCCCCGGCTGACGGAGCCGCCGCGCCCATGAAAAAATGTAGCCTTGAAACCTTGCGAGGCCAGTGCTGTGACGATCCTTCGTTGCGCGCGCTCCAATTCCCAGGTTGAACAGAAATAGCCGCCATCCTTGCCACTATCTGAGTAACCCAGCATCACCTCGATCACGTTACCTTCGGTTTTAAGGCTGCGGCGGGAAAGCGGAACATCAAGAACGTCCAGCAATATCGCTGGGGCATTGCGCAGGTCGGCAATCGTCTCGAACAGTGGGACCACTGATAAATCCAGAGTTTCGGACCCGAATCCTGCGTACCGGGCCAGAAGATAGACACCGAGAATGTCGTCGGCGGAACGGGTCATTGACAGGATGAATGGTCCGATAGCCTTGGGGTCTGGTCCCGATCGAACGCTGTAGACAAGTGTCAGGAGGGCAAGGAGCTCTTGGGCCTGATCACTCAGCGCTTCCCGATTTTGATAGGGCAAGTTCTGATCGGCCAATTCGGCCCGCAAACGGGCAGACCATTCGGGCGTACCATATTCCAATGCCTGCCCGGATTGTGACCAAATTTCGGCCAGAACATCGGTTGTGACGGTGGAATTCTGGCGTATGTCCAGCGTTGCGGTACGGAACCCAAAAACCGCTGCGGCCCGGCGCAGTGGGCGGATATGTCTTCGCGCCAGATTTTCGGCTTTGACCGCGCATAAAGCGGCATCAAGCGCGTTTAGATCGTTCACGAATTGCGAAATGTGGTTATAGCCGTCTTTTATCAGCCGAAGGCGTAAGGCATCCAGAGCCTTCCGGAACGGTTCGTTCTGATTGCGGCCAGTGTCCGGAGCCCGGTCGACAATTTCTTGTACACGTGTCCTGTGTGGTTCGGGCAGCGGCAATATGAGCGCACTGATACTCAGCTTGCTTGCGGCTTGTTTAAGGGCTTGACCGTAGAGGTCCAGAACCGTTTCGCGCCCACGTTGCAAGGCCAGCGCGGTCATCTCTGTCGTGACATTCGGATTGCCGTCCCGGTCGCCTCCGATCCAGCTGTGAAAGCGAATACTGGGCGTTTTGCTCAAGGTCTTTCCCAGCATGTGCAGGCAGGCTTGATCGAACCGATCCATGACTTGCGGGACAGCGTCAAAGATTGCGTCCCTGAAGAATTGCAAACCCCACTCGATCTCATCGTGCAGGCTTGGCCGCGTCAGGCGAAGTTCACCGGTCAGCCACAGGAGGTCAATTTCACCTTCCAGGTTTTTCAGCAATTCGGCGCGCTCAGTTGGAGTCCAGCGTTGCGTTTCAAGACTGACAAGGTTGCGATAAATCCGCCGGTGGATTTCCAGTACGGTGACCCGTTTGGCCTCGGTTGGATGCGCGGTTAGGGTGGGTCCGGCACACAGATTAGCGGTCAGTTTTTCCATTGGGCTGTCTGCCAGGGACAGGTCAGACAACACCTCGGCAAACCCGCCTTCGACCGCTTCGGGCCCGCTATTGGTCTCGGTCAGTCGACGATCTCTGACTTCGGCGTTTTCATCGATGATACGCAACAGTTGGAACCATATAGACAGGGCCTGCAAATAGGGCGTCGCCTCGGGCCCGGTGGGGATGGATTGCAGCGGTGAGGCCCCGGCCCATGTCGCTACATGCGGCGCCCGTTTCATCAGAATGTTCCGCCACAACGCCCGCAGTTCCGAGCGCAACCCATCAGCATAGCTTGGCCGGTTCAGGGGGGACTGAATATTTTGGGCCAGCGCTTGCATCAGATCACCCGGTCACGTGGTTCACGGCCTTGGAAAAAGTCACTCAGATTATCGAGAACGCGGAAGCCCATCGCTTCGCGGGCCTCGCGC
>NZ_JBQFVF010000024.1:0-3777 GCF_056539625.1 Ruegeria sp. BA12 | reverse complement strand
AAACGCACTCCTCTCTACGATCTCCATGTTGAGTTGGGAGGCAAGCTGGTTGATTTTGCTGGGTGGGAGATGCCTGTTCAGTATCCGCTGGGGATTATGGGTGAGCATAAGCAGTGTCGTGAGAAGGCGGCGGTGTTTGATGTGTCTCATATGGGTCAGGTGATCCTGCGCGGTGAGGATGTAGGCGCGAAGCTTGAGGCGATCTGCCCGCAGGCCTATGCGACGCTGAAGCCCGGCAAGGCGCGGTATGGGTTTTTCACCAATGCCGAAGGCGGGATCATGGATGATCTGATCGTGTCGAATGCGGGGGATCATTTCTTTGTGGTGGTGAACGCGGCGCTGCGGCATCAGGACATTCCGCATATGAAAGCGAACCTTGAAGGCGTTGAAGTGACCGAGATCTTCGACCGCGCGCTGGTGGCGGTTCAGGGCCCCAAGGCCGAAGATGTCGTGGGCGAACTGTGCCCGGCGGCGCGGGACCTGAAGTTCATGGAAACCACCGTCGCCGATATCAACGGTGTCGAATGCCGCATCTCGCGGCTGGGCTATACCGGCGAGGACGGGTACGAGATCTCGATCCCCGAAGACAAGGCGATCGAGGTCACCAAGGCCTTTCTGGCGCATGAGGATTGCGAACCTGCGGGTCTGGGCGCGCGCGACAGCCTGCGGCTGGAGGCGGGTCTGTGCCTCTATGGCAATGACATCGACCAGACGACCTCGCCGATTGAGGCGTCCCTTGGCTGGGCCATTCAAAAGCGCCGCAAGGAAGAAGGCGGTTTTCCGGGTGCGGACCGCGTACAAAAGGAACTGGCCGAGGGTCCGGCGCGCAAGCTGGTGGGCATCAAGCCCGACGGTCGCGCCCCCGCGCGTCAGGGCGTCGAAGTCCAATGTGCCGAGGGCAATACCATCGGCCAGATCACCTCGGGCAGCTTTGGCCCCACGGTCGGCGGTCCCGTTGCGATGGGCTATGTGAGCAAGGGTCATGGCGAGCCGGGCGAGAAGGTCAATCTGATCATCCGGGGCAAGGCGCAACCGGCGCAGATCGTGGCGCTGCCCTTCGTCAAACAGAATTACAAGCGTTGAAGTCAGGAGAGAGAGACATGGCAACCTATTATTCCGAAGAGCATGAATGGCTGACCGTCGAAGGGGACACGGCCACTCTGGGCATCACCAAACACGCGGCTGAGCAGCTGGGCGAAGTGGTCTTCGTCGAGCAGCAGGAAGCGGGCGACGAGTTCGAAAAAGGCGGCGAGATCGGCGTGATCGAATCCGTCAAGGCCGCGTCCGAGCTCTATGCGCCGGTCGATGGCGAGATCACCGAGGTCAACGAGGCGCTGGCCGACAACCCCGGCGCGCTGAACGAAGACCCCGAGGGCGAGGCCTGGATCTACAAGATCAAGATCGCGGATGCCGCGCAGCTTGAGGATCTGATGGACGAAGCCGGCTACAAGTCCTTCATCGGGTAAATCTATGTCGGAGCCCTGTCCCTGGGGCTCCGCCCGTTCGGGCCTGAATCTGTCCACCGGACAGATTCCGGGACGGCCCTCACTCTCCGCCGGAGGCTCCCGCAGTCTCCGCCGGACCTGACCTTTTCGACAGGAGCGCTGCAATGGCCTTCAAACTGACCGATTACGAAGCCTATGACTTCGCCAACCGCCGCCACATCGGCCCGTCGCCCACCGAGATGCGCGACATGCTCAAGGTGATCGGCTTCAAGACGCTGGACCAGCTGATCGACGCAACGGTGCCGCCTGCGATCCGGCAGAAAGAGCCGCTGGACTGGGGTCCGGCGATGACGGAACGCGATGCGCTTTTCCACATGAAAGAGGTGGCGAGCAAGAACAAGGTTCTGACCTCGCTGATCGGTCAGGGCTATTACGGCACCACCACGCCGGCGCCGATCCTGCGCAACATCTTGGAAAACCCTGCCTGGTACACCGCCTATACGCCGTATCAGCCCGAGATCAGCCAGGGCCGTCTTGAGGCGCTGTTGAACTTCCAGACCATGGTCAGCGACCTGACCGGGCTGGACGTGGCCAACGCCTCGCTGCTGGACGAAGCCACAGCCGCTGCCGAAGCGATGGCGATGGCCAAGCGCGGCGGTCGCTCCAAGGCCAACAACGCGGCCTTCTTTGTCGACCGCAACTGCCACCCGCAGACCATCGCGGTGATCAAAACCCGGGCTGAGCCGCTGGGCATAGACGTGCAGGTCGGCGACCCCGATGCGCTGGATGCAGGCGCGGTGTTTGGCGCGATCTTCCAGTATCCGGGAACCCACGGCCATGTGCGCGACTTCACCGCCGAGATTGCGGCGCTGCACGAACACAAGGCGATTGCCATCGTCGCCGCCGACATCCTGTCGCTGGCGCTGCTGAAGTCACCGGGCGAGATGGGCGCGGATATCGCCATTGGCTCGACCCAGCGCTTTGGCGTACCAATGGGCTATGGTGGCCCGCACGCCGCTTATATGGCGACCACCGACAAGCTGAAGCGGTCGATGCCCGGCCGGATCATCGGTGTCAGCATCGACAGCCGCGGCAACAAGGCCTACCGCCTGTCGCTGCAAACCCGCGAGCAACACATTCGCCGCGAGAAAGCCAACTCGAACGTCTGCACAGCGCAGGCGCTGCTGGCGGTCATCGCCTCGATGTATGCCGTGTACCACGGCCCCGACGGCATCAAGGCCATCGCGCAATCGGTGCATCGCAAGACCTCGCGCATGGCTGCCGGTCTGGAAGAGGCGGGCTTTGCCGTGGAACCGGAAGTGTTCTTCGACACCATCACGGTTGAGGTCGGCCACCTGCAGAACGTCGTGATGGAGGCCGCCGTGGCCCGTGGCGTCAACCTGCGCAAGGTCGGTGATACCAAGGTGGGCATCAGCCTGGACGAACAGACCCGCCCCGAGACCATCGAGGCCGTCTGGGGCGCCTTCGGCATCGACCGCAAGGATGACAGCTCGAACGTGGCCTACCGCCTGCCGGATTACGCGCTGCGCGAAAGCGCCTATCTGACTCACCCGATCTTCCACCAGAACCGGGCCGAGGCCGAGATCACGCGCTATATGCGCCGTCTGGCCGACCGCGACCTGGCGCTGGACCGGGCGATGATCCCGCTGGGATCGTGCACCATGAAGCTGAACGCCACGATCGAGATGATCCCGGTCACCTGGCCCGAGTTCGGTAACCTGCACCCGTTCTGCCCCGAAGATCAGGCGCAGGGTTATCACGAGATGATTGCGGATCTGAACGACAAGCTGTGCCAGATCACCGGCTATGACGCGATCTCCCAGCAGCCCAACTCGGGCGCGCAGGGCGAATATGCGGGCCTGCTGACCATCCGCAACTATCACGCATCGCGGGGTGAGGCGCACCGCAATGTCTGCCTGATCCCGACCTCGGCGCATGGCACCAACCCGGCCTCGGCGCAGATGGTGGGCTATCAGGTTGTGCCGGTGCAGGCGGATGAGAACGGCAACATCGATGTCGTCGATTTCCGCGCCAAGGCGGAAAAGCACAGCGATCATCTGGCTGCCTGCATGATCACCTATCCGTCCACCCATGGCGTGTTCGAGACCACCGTGCAGGAGGTCTGCCAGATCACCCATGATCACGGCGGTCAGGTCTATATCGACGGTGCCAACATGAACGCCATGGTCGGCCTGTCGCGTCCGGGTGACATTGGCGGTGACGTCAGCCACCTGAACCTGCACAAGACCTTCTGCATCCCGCATGGCGGCGGCGGCCCCGGCATGGGTCCGATCGGCGTCAAGGCGCATCT
>NZ_JBQFVF010000023.1:0-4325 GCF_056539625.1 Ruegeria sp. BA12 | reverse complement strand
ATGACTTTTCAGATTTATCCCACGCTTGAGATCCCCGAGACACTGGCTGCTGGTCCGGGGCCGGGCAATACCGATGCTCGTGTTTTGCAGGCCTTCGCCAATGCCGGGGTTGCGGATCACATGCAGGGCGACGTTTTGCGTGGGATGGTCGAATGCAAGCACATGCTGCGCAATATCTGGGGAACCGATAACACCTATACCTTTGCTGTGGCCGGTACCGGCTGGAGCGCATTGGACACAATGTTCTCCGCCGTGATGCCCGGTGATAAAGTCGTGGCCTTCTCCAATGGCACCTTTTCCGGCATTGACGCGCTGACCCTACGCATCAAGGCGGCCACGCCCGAGGAGCATGCCGCCAGCCCGCTTGATCCACAGGCCGCCAGCGTAACGGTCGTTGATGTTCCGCACGGACAGCCGGTCACTGGTGAACTGGTTGAAGCCGCGCTGGAACAGCACAAGCCAAAATGGGCCTTTATGGCGCATTGGGAAACGGGTTCGGGTCGCGTCAATGATCTGCGTGGCTTCTCGGACGCATGCGAGCGTCATGGGGTGATGGGCCTGGTCGATGCGGTCTCATCCCTCGGCGTCGATGACTTTTCGATCGATGACTATCCGGGGATCGCCGGTTGGGCCTCCTGCCCGCAGAAGGGCCTGTGCTGCCTGCCGCTGACCTATGCGCCGGTCAGCTTTACAGATGCCTTTATTGAATCCCTCAGAGCGACGGGTGCCTACAGTTATGTCCACAATCCTCTATTCGAGGCGCGTCACTGGGGTATTGTCGACGGTCAGGACGTCGAAAAGGGGACCTATCACAGAACCCATTCCGGATACGCAGTCGCCGCGTTCCATGAGTCCCTGCGTCTGACACTTCAGGAAGGTCTGGCCAGACGGTCGGCATCCTACAAGACCCATGAACGCGTGCTGCGCGATGCTGTTACGGCCATGGGATGCGAGGTGACTTCGGACATGCCCAGCCTGGTCGTGCTGAATCTGCCGCCGGAACTGGCCGGGCGAGAGATGGAGCTGGTGCAGAACTGTCGGGCAAGGGGTTTTGGGATCTGGCCGACGCTCAGCGCGCCGGTTCAGGTACGCATCGGCATCCTCAATCAGCTCAACCGCCAGGCCGTCAGCCGGATCGTCCGCCTGTTTGCCGAAGCCATGAGGGAACTGGGCGGCAATGTCGATTTCGAAGAGATCGAGGCATTGCTCGAAAGCCGTTACGGCACATCGATCGCTGCTTGAACGCACTGCATGAACGGGAGGAATGCAGATGGATATCCATGAATACCAGGCGAAAGAGGTTCTTTCGAATTTTGGCGTCGCCGTACCGTCAGGTGCCTTGGCCTATAGCCCGGAACAGGCGGCCTATCGCGCCCGCGAACTGGGCGGAGACAAGTGGATTGTCAAAGCCCAGGTCCATGCGGGTGGCCGCGGCAAAGCGGGTGGCGTCAAACTGTGTAACAGTGAAAACGAGATCCACGAGGCCTGTGACGAGATGTTCGGCCGCAAGTTGGTGACCCATCAGACCGGACCGGAAGGTAAAGGCATCTATCGTGTCTATGTCGAGTCCGCTGTGCCGATTGATCGCGAGATCTATCTTGGTTTTGTTCTGGACCGCTCCAGCCAGCGGGTCATGATCGTAGCCTCCTCCGAAGGCGGGATGGAGATCGAGGAGATCTCGGCGGAACGCCCGGACAGCATCGTGCGCTCAATCGTGGAACCCGCAGTTGGACTGCAGGAGTTCCAGGCCCGCGAGATAGCCTTCAATCTGGGCCTTGAGGCTCGTCTGGTTCAGCAAATGGTACGGACGTTGCAGGGCTGCTATGCCGCCTTCAGCGATCTGGACGCCACGATGGTTGAAATCAATCCACTGGTTATCACTGGCGACGACCGTGTGCTGGCATTGGACGCAAAGATGAGCTTTGACGACAACGCTCTGTTCCGTCATCCGCAGATCGCTGAACTTCGGGATAAAAGCCAGGAAGATCCCCGTGAAAGCCGCGCGGCGGACCGTGGCCTGTCTTATGTGGGCTTGGACGGCAATATCGGCTGCATCGTGAACGGCGCTGGTCTGGCCATGGCCACGATGGACACGATCAAACTGGCCGGGGGCGAGCCCGCGAACTTCCTCGATATCGGTGGTGGTGCCTCACCCGAGCGCGTGGCCAAGGCCTTTCGACTGGTTCTGTCCGACAAGAACGTTCAGGCGGTTTTGGTCAATATCTTTGCTGGTATTAACCGCTGCGACTGGGTCGCCGAGGGCGTTGTGCAGGCGCTGCGTGAGTTGGATATCGACATCCCGGTCATCGTGCGACTTGCCGGTACGAATGTCGAAGAAGGTCAAAAGATTCTCGCCAAATCCGGCCTGCCGATCATCCGCGCCACCACTTTGATGGAAGCCGCTGAACGGGCGGTGGGCGCATGGCAGAACGATCTGTCCCAAAACACCAAGATGAGGGCCGTGTAATGAGCATTCTTCTCGACCGCGACACCCGCGTAATCGTTCAGGGCATCACTGGACGCATGGCGCGCTTTCACACAAAGGATATGCTGGCCTACGGCACCAATGTTGTCGGCGGAGTTGTTCCTGGCAAGGGTGGTGAAACCGTTGAAGGTGTACCGGTGTTTGACACCGTGAAACAGGCCGTTGAGGCAACCGGAGCGGATGCCAGTCTGGTCTTTGTTCCGCCTCCGTTTGCTGCAGACTCCATCATGGAAGCTGCTGATGCGGGCATTCGCTACTGTGTCTGCATCACCGACGGTATCCCGGCGCAGGACATGATCCGCGTAAAGCGTTACATGTACCGTTATCCCAAGGACAGGCGCATGGTGCTGACCGGACCGAACTGCGCCGGTACAATCAGCCCCGGTAAGGCTCTGCTGGGTATCATGCCGGGCCATATCTACCTGCCTGGCAATGTCGGCATCATTGGTCGCTCGGGCACACTGGGGTACGAGGCGGCAGCACAGCTCAAAGAACGTGGCATTGGCGTTTCGACCAGCGTCGGTATCGGTGGCGATCCGATCAACGGGTCCTCGTTCAAAGATATCCTGCAACGGTTTGAAGAGGACGAGGATACCCACATCATTGCGATGATCGGCGAAATCGGCGGTCCGCAGGAAGCTGAAGCCGCGGAATACATCCGCAATCACATTACAAAACCGGTCATTGCCTATGTTGCCGGATTGACCGCCCCCAAAGGTCGAACCATGGGGCACGCCGGTGCGATCATCTCGGCTTTTGGCGAAAGCGCCAGCGAAAAGGTTGAAATCCTGTCCGCTGCTGGTGTGACCGTGGCCGAAAACCCCGCCGTGATTGGTGAGACAATCGCACGAGTGATGGAGGCTGCGTGATGGTTAAACCTTCGGTCTTAGTCACCCGTCGCTGGCCTGCCGCCGTCGAGGCGCAACTGGCCGAAAACTACAACGCCGTGCTGAATACCGGGGACAAGCCAATGTCCCCGGCAGACATCCGGCGGGCGTTGAAAACCTATGATGCTGTCCTACCCACGGTCACCGACACGCTCAGCGCCGAGGCATTGGATGTGCCTGGCGCGCAGACCAAGATCATTGCCAATTATGGGGTCGGCTATAGCCATATCTGCGAACCTTCGGCGCGTGAGCTAGGCATGACGGTAACAAATACACCGGATGTCCTGTCCGAGTGTACGGCCGATCTGGCCATGACGTTGCTGCTGATGGTTGCGCGCCGGGCAGGTGAGGGCGAACGCGAATTGCGCTCCGGCAAGTGGACCGGCTGGCGGCCGACGCATCTTGTGGGCACAAAGGTCAGCGGCAAGACGCTGGGCATCATCGGTTATGGCCGGATCGGCCAGGAAATGGCTCGCCGTGCCCATCACGGGTTCGGTATGAACGTCCTCGTCTATAACCGCAGCGAGGTGGCCGCGGACGTATTGGGCCAGTGCGACGCAACACAGGTGGACACGATCGATGATCTCTTGCCCCAGAGCGATTTTGTGTCACTGCACTGCCCCGGCGGCTCCGCGAACCGGCACCTGATCAACTCGCGCCGACTGAGCCTGATGAAGCCTGACGCATTCCTGATCAACACTGCGCGCGGCGAGGTGATTGATGAATGGGCTCTGATTCAGGCGCTGATGTTCGACATGATTGGTGGCGCAGCTTTGGATGTGTTCGACGGCGAGCCCCGCATCAGCCCGGATCTGCTGCAATGTGACAACCTCGTGATGCTGCCGCATCTGGGCAGCGCAACGCGCGAGGCCCGCGAAGCGATGGGCTTCCGCGTTCTCGATAATCTGAGTGACTTTTTCCAAGGCCGTGAACCACGTGACCGGGTGATCTGA
>NZ_JBQFVF010000022.1:0-5993 GCF_056539625.1 Ruegeria sp. BA12 | reverse complement strand
CCCCTTCACCGGCGCTGCTGAGGCGGTGTTGGGACGCTGGAGACGGCGGAGACGCTCAGGAGAGACTGGGGGCATCTTGAGGGATTTGTTAGGCGGGCGCGCTGAGGTTATTGGCGCAACGGTCTGGTTTTTGGCTCTGGGTGTTATGTTCTTTGACATTGATGGATAACTGAAGAGATATGTGGGCGGTTTGGTTCGTTTCGACGGATTGAATGTCTGTATATCGCGCTAGTAGGTTTCTCGAGCAATCGGGGCCGATGATCTAGTGTCAGCTTCACTGTTTGAGTGGTTCACTGATTTCTTAGGAAGTCTGTGTACATCAAACAGAAGACTTCATCAGGATTAGCCTCCTGATGAGATGTGCAGAGGTTCGAACGTCAAGGATAGCGCAGCAATGTGCTTTCAACTTGAGAGTTTGATCCTGGCTCAGAACGAACGCTGGCGGCAGGCCTAACACATGCAAGTCGAGCGCGCCCTTCGGGGTGAGCGGCGGACGGGTTAGTAACGCGTGGGAATATACCCTTTGGTACGGAATAGCCTCTGGAAACGGAGAGTAATACCGTATGAGCCCTTCGGGGGAAAGATTTATCGCCAAAGGATTAGCCCGCGTTAGATTAGGTAGTTGGTGGGGTAATGGCCTACCAAGCCTACGATCTATAGCTGGTTTTAGAGGATGATCAGCAACACTGGGACTGAGACACGGCCCAGACTCCTACGGGAGGCAGCAGTGGGGAATCTTGGACAATGGGGGCAACCCTGATCCAGCCATGCCGCGTGAGTGATGAAGGCCTTAGGGTCGTAAAGCTCTTTCGCCTGTGAAGATAATGACGGTAGCAGGTAAAGAAACCCCGGCTAACTCCGTGCCAGCAGCCGCGGTAATACGGAGGGGGTTAGCGTTGTTCGGAATTACTGGGCGTAAAGCGCACGTAGGCGGACTGGAAAGTTGGGGGTGAAATCCCAGGGCTCAACCCTGGAACTGCCTCCAAAACTATCAGTCTAGAGTTCGAGAGAGGTGAGTGGAATTCCAAGTGTAGAGGTGAAATTCGTAGATATTTGGAGGAACACCAGTGGCGAAGGCGGCTCACTGGCTCGATACTGACGCTGAGGTGCGAAAGTGTGGGGAGCAAACAGGATTAGATACCCTGGTAGTCCACACCGTAAACGATGAATGCCAGTCGTCGGGTAGCATGCTATTCGGTGACACACCTAACGGATTAAGCATTCCGCCTGGGGAGTACGGTCGCAAGATTAAAACTCAAAGGAATTGACGGGGGCCCGCACAAGCGGTGGAGCATGTGGTTTAATTCGAAGCAACGCGCAGAACCTTACCAACCCTTGACATCCTAGGACCGGCCCAGAGATGGGTCTTTCACTTCGGTGACCTAGTGACAGGTGCTGCATGGCTGTCGTCAGCTCGTGTCGTGAGATGTTCGGTTAAGTCCGGCAACGAGCGCAACCCACATCCTTAGTTGCCAGCAGTTCGGCTGGGCACTCTAGGGAAACTGCCCGTGATAAGCGGGAGGAAGGTGTGGATGACGTCAAGTCCTCATGGCCCTTACGGGTTGGGCTACACACGTGCTACAATGGCAGTGACAATGGGTTAATCCCAAAAAACTGTCTCAGTTCGGATTGGGGTCTGCAACTCGACCCCATGAAGTCGGAATCGCTAGTAATCGCGTAACAGCATGACGCGGTGAATACGTTCCCGGGCCTTGTACACACCGCCCGTCACACCATGGGAGTTGGTTCTACCCGACGGCCGTGCGCTAACCTTTTGGGGGCAGCGGACCACGGTAGGATCAGCGACTGGGGTGAAGTCGTAACAAGGTAGCCGTAGGGGAACCTGCGGCTGGATCACCTCCTTTCTAAGGATGTATCTAGTTAGATTTGTTCGCAAATCTCGTGATACACTTAGCAGAAGATCAACAAACAAAGTTGATCAAACTCATGGACCGAGCCGTCCTCATATCTCTTCAGAACACATCAGGCCGACCGGCCTGTCTGGGTCGGTAGCTCAGGTGGTTAGAGCGCACGCCTGATAAGCGTGAGGTCGGAGGTTCAAGTCCTCCTCGACCCACCAAGCCTTTTGCGGAGCAAAGGGCGTTGTCGTGGCAGTGCCTTCGCGTAGCGAAGGTCACGAAAGCGACTATTTTGGGGCCTTAGCTCAGCTGGGAGAGCGCCTGATTTGCATTCAGGAGGTCAGGAGTTCGATCCTCCTAGGCTCCACCATTTACCCGATCAGATCGTTAAGCACCTTTGGGTTTTTAACCGTCCGATTGGACGCAGCTTCTTCGGAGGCTTTGACATCGTATAGAGAGAAATCAATCAACACTGTTTGATCGCGCCGAGTGTGGCGTTGATCTCAGTTGGTCCTCTTCGGAGGAGGTTCGATTTGGGATGTTTCCTCGTCCCTCTTTGAATATCCCGGCTGAAACGAACAGAGTTGTCCAAGTCAAGTACACTAACCCGCATGATCTGATGATCATGCATTGTCTTCCATTCTCCATGTGGGGCCGACCGACATCGGCAGCATGGGTTCCAGGATGGAAGGCGGGAAAGTATGCTTTTGGTTCAGAAACAGAGGCGGCCTTTAGTTACCAGCTGGGTCTGCCGTGAAGGACGTCTGTCTTTCTCTTTCTGGATCAAATCAAGCGCGAGAAGGGCGTTTGGTGAATGCCTTGGCAGCAAGAGGCGATGAAAGACGTGATACTCTGCGATAAGCCATGGGGAGCTGAGAATAAGCTTTGATCCATGGATTTCTGAATGGGGCAACCCACCTGAAAGCTTCATATTGTTATCTCTGATAATCAATATGTTGCTTAAACAGGTACTTAAGACCTGAATACATAGGGTTTTAAGAGCAAACCCGGGGAACTGAAACATCTAAGTACCCGGAGGAAAGGAAATCAATTGATACTCCCCTAGTAGCGGCGAGCGAACGGGGACCAGCCGAGCCAGATAAGTGACTAGAACATGTTGGGAAGCATGGCCATAGCGGGTGACAGCCCCGTATAGGAAGCTTTGATGGACGTATTAAGTAGGGCGGAACACGTGAAATTCTGTCTGAAGATCGGAGGACCACCTTCGAAGGCTAAGTACTCCTTGCTGACCGATAGCGAACCAGTACCGTGAGGGAAAGGTGAAAAGCACCCCGACGAGGGGAGTGAAACAGTACCTGAAACCGAACGCCTACAATCAGTCGGAGGCTCCTTGCGAGCTGACGGCGTACCTTTTGTATAATGGGTCATCGACTTGGTCTCACGAGCAAGCTTAAGCCGTTAGGTGTAGGCGTAGCGAAAGCGAGTCTTAATAGGGCGCATGAGTTCGTGGGATCAGACCCGAAACCGAGTGATCTAGGCATGGCCAGGTTGAAGGTAAGGTAACACTTACTGGAGGACCGAACCCACATCCGTTGAAAAGGATCGGGATGAGCTGTGCCTAGGGGTGAAAGGCCAATCAAACTCGGAGATAGCTGGTTCTCTGCGAAATCTATTTAGGTAGAGCGTCATCCGAATACCCCGGGGGGTAGAGCACTGGATGGGTAATGGGGCCCCACAGGCTTACTGATCCTAACCAAACTCCGAATACCCGGGAGTACTAGATGGCAGACACACTGCGGATGCTAACGTCCGTAGTGGAGAGGGAAACAACCCTGACCTACAGCTAAGGCCCCCAATTCATGGCTAAGTGGGAAAGCAGGTGGGACGACCAAAACAACCAGGAGGTTGGCTTAGAAGCAGCCATCCTTTAAAGATAGCGTAACAGCTCACTGGTCTAAATAAGTTGTCCTGCGGCGAAGATGTAACGGGGCTCAAGCCATGAGCCGAAGCTTAGGATGCCGTAAGGCATGGTAGCAGAGCGTAGTGTGACATAGTCTCATTCCTCCTTCACGTCTTCGGGCGGATTGGAGGAGAGAGGCTTTCGATGAAGCCGGCCTGTGAGGGATCCGGTGGAGAGATCACTAGTGAGAATGATGACATGAGTAGCGACAAAGAGTGTGAGAGACACTCTCGCCGAAAGTCCAAGGGTTCCTGCTTAAAGCTAATCTGAGCAGGGTAAGCCGGCCCCTAAGCCGAGGCCGAAAGGCGTAGGCGATGGGAACCAGGTTAATATTCCTGGGCCGTGGAGTGGTGACGGATCTCAGGTGTAGTTCAATCTTATCGGATTGATTGGGCTGCTGAGAGGTTCCTGGAAATAGCCCTCCTATCAGACCGTACCCTAAACCGACACAGGTGGACTGGTAGAGAATACCAAGGCGCTTGAGAGAACGATGTTGAAGGAACTCGGCAAAATACCTCCGTAAGTTCGCGAGAAGGAGGCCCGGTTCCTAGGCAACTAGGGGCTGGGGGCACAAACCAGGGGGTGGCGACTGTTTATTAAAAACACAGGGCTCTGCGAAGTCGCAAGACGACGTATAGGGTCTGACGCCTGCCCGGTGCCTGAAGGTTAAAAGGAGAGGTGAGAGCCTTGAATTGAAGCCCAGGTAAACGGCGGCCGTAACTATAACGGTCCTAAGGTAGCGAAATTCCTTGTCGGGTAAGTTCCGACCTGCACGAATGGCGTAACGACTTCCCCGCTGTCTCCAACATCGACTCAGCGAAATTGAATTGCCTGTCAAGATGCAGGCTTCCCGCGGTTAGACGGAAAGACCCCGTGCACCTTTACTACAGCTTCGCACTGGCATCAGGATTGTGATGTGCAGGATAGGTGGTAGGCTTTGAAGCGGAAACGCAAGTATCCGTGGAGCCTCCCTTGAGATACCACCCTTCGCACTCTTGATGTCTAACCGCGGTCCGTTATCCGGATCCGGGACCCTGCGTGGCGGGTAGTTTGACTGGGGCGGTCGCCTCCTAAAGCGTAACGGAGGCGCGCGAAGGTTGGCTCAGAGCGGTCGGAAATCGCTCGTTGAGTGCAATGGCAGAAGCCAGCCTGACTGCGAGACTGACAAGTCGAGCAGAGTCGAAAGACGGCCATAGTGATCCGGTGGTCCCGAGTGGAAGGGCCATCGCTCAACGGATAAAAGGTACGCCGGGGATAACAGGCTGATACTGCCCAAGAGTCCATATCGACGGCAGTGTTTGGCACCTCGATGTCGGCTCATCTCATCCTGGGGCTGGAGCAGGTCCCAAGGGTACGGCTGTTCGCCGTTTAAAGAGGTACGTGAGCTGGGTTTAGAACGTCGTGAGACAGTTCGGTCCCTATCTGCCGTGGGTGTAGGAGACTTGAGAGGAGTTGCCCCTAGTACGAGAGGACCGGGGTGAACGATCCACTGGTGGACCAGTTGTCGTGCCAACGGCAGTGCTGGGTAGCTATGATCGGACAGGATAACCGCTGAAGGCATCTAAGCGGGAAGCCCCCCTCAAAACAAGGTCTCCCTGAGGGCCGTGGAAGACCACCACGTCAATAGGCCGGAGATGTAAGCGCAGTAATGCGTTCAGTTGACCGGTACTAATCGCCCGATAGGCTTGATTTGATCCAGTAACAGAAAGACAAATCAAAACCAAAAGCATACACCGACCTTGAGTTGGACAACGTTGATTGATGTGAAACCCCGTAAAGGGGTGACATAACAACCGAGTGGCAACGCGCCTTTGCACGCAAAGACGCTGCCTGCCACCCGTCGCTTTCTTGCTCAGCAAGAATGCAGACATGGGCTTTTCCTCGGTTTGGTGGTCATAGCGCAAGTGAAACACCCGGTCCCATCCCGAACCCGGAAGTTAAGCACTGCCGCGCCAATGGTACTTGGGCTTAAGCCCCGGGAGAGTAGGTCACCGCCAAACCTAGTAAAAGCCCAAAACATCTCTCTAACGATGATACAAATCTGACACTGACGCGGGATGGAGCAGCCCGGTAGCTCGTCAGGCTCATAACCTGAAGGTCGTAGGTTCAAATCCTACTCCCGCAACCAGCGTCAGAAAATCTCAGAACAGCCCGGTCACACTACAATTGATCCCCAAGATCAATCGCTTAACACCCTCAACCCGTCAGAACCA
>NZ_JBQFVF010000021.1:0-6002 GCF_056539625.1 Ruegeria sp. BA12 | reverse complement strand
TTTTTTTGGCGGATTGTTTCGGGACGTTTGTTTTGAAAGTTGTTAGTGAGGCGCCGATCGAAAAAGCGATAGATTGACGTGAAGATTCGAGCGGTGTCTTTGAGGTTGAGAAGCCTGTTGGCGTTGGTATGTGCGGGTGCGGCGGGCATGGGTCAGGCGCAGTCTGTTTCGACCTATGGCACACCCGGCCTGCTTGAGATTCCGACCGCCGAGATGTTCGATGACGGGGCGCTGGTGTTCACCGCTGCGGGGTTGCGCAATAGCGGGCGGGGGACGATGACGTTCCAGATGCTGCCCTGGGTGCATGGCAGCTTCCGTTATGCGGTGATCGACAGGCTGGATGGGCCCGACACCACCCGGTATGACCGCAGCTTTGACATCCATTTCCGGTTGCGCGAGGAAAGCCGGCACAGCCCGGCCATCGTGATGGGGCTGCGCGATTTTGGCGGTACCGGCGTCTATGCCGCCGAGTATTTTGTGGCCACCAAGACCTTTCAGGACCGGCTCAAGCTGACCGGTGGCATCGGCTGGGGCCGCATAGCGGGGCGGGGCGCGTTTTCGAACCCGCTGGGTGTGTTTGGCAGCCGGTTCGACACCCGGCCGCCGCCAAATTCGAACGGTCAGGGCGGTGAGCTGGAATTCGGCAACTGGTTCCGTGGCGATGCGGCGCTGTTTGGGGGCGCCAGCTGGCAATATAATGACCGGCTGACCTTTCTGGCCGAGTATTCCCCCGATCTGTACAGCCAGGAAGCGGTCAACGACAGTTTCCGGGTCAGATCCCCGATCAATGTCGGGGTCCAGTACCGGTTCGACAATGGCACGCAGCTGACCACATCTTTTCTTTATGGCTCCACGCTGGGGCTGACGCTGAGCTATTTCATCGACCCGCGCAAATCGGTGGCGCCGGGCGGGCAAGGTGCCGCGCCACCGCCGTTGCAGCCCAGATCGCAGACCGCTGCCGCAACAGCGGACCGCGCGACCGGCGACATCCGGTCCCGGATGCAGGCCGCGCTGGAACAGGAAGGGCTGCGGCTGGTCTATCTGTCGGGGACCGGCGATACGGTTCAGGTCGGGGTCGAGAATACCACCTATGGTCAGGCCGCCCAGGCGTTGGGGCGCACCGCCCGCGTGCTGGCCAATGAAGAACCCGCCCAGACCGAGCATTTCGACATCGCGCTGATGTCGAACGGCGTGCCGCTGAGCGCGGTGCGGGTCAATCGCGACGACCTGTATGAGCTGGAACACGACCCCGACAATGCCTGGCGCAGCTTTGCCCGGGCCGAGGTGTCGGACACGCTGCCGCTGGTGCAGGGCGGCATCCTCAGCGATGCTTACCCGCATTTTTCCTATCGGTTCGGGCCGTATCTGAACTTTTCCTTCTTCGACCCCGACGACCCGCTGCGATACGAGGTGGGCGCCGCGCTGGGGCTGGATTACACGCTTTCGCCGGGCTTCACCCTGTCGACCGGGCTGCGGCTGCCGATCCTCAGCACGCTGGATGACAGCACCCGGGTCTCGGATTCGCCGCTGCCGCATGTGCGCTCAGACTGGGCGATCTATGCCCGCGAATCCAACCTGCGGATCGAACATATGACCGGCGAGTATCTGTGGCGGCCGGGCACGAACCTTTATGCCCGCACCACGCTGGGCTATCTCGAGACCATGTTCGGCGGGCTGTCGGCGGAACTGCTGTGGTATCCCACCAACAGCCGCCTGGCGCTGGGGGCCGAGGCCAATTATGCGGTGCAACGCGATTTCGACGTGCTGTTCGGCTTTCAGGATTATTCCGTCGCCACCGGGCATGTCTCGGCCTATTACGATCTGCCGGGCGAGTATCACGCGCAGGTCGATGTCGGGCGCTACCTGGCGGGCGATTATGGCGCCACCTTCACGCTGGATCGCAAGTTCAACAACGGCTTCAAGGTCGGAGCGTTCTTTACCCTGACCAATGTCAGCTCGGAAGAGTTCGGCGAAGGCTCGTTCGACAAGGGTATCCGGCTGGAAATCCCGGTCTCATGGCTGACCGGGCGTCCGTCGCGCAACAAGATCGCTCAGACCATCCGTCCCGTTCTGCGCGATGGCGGCGCGCGACTGCATGTGCGCAACCGGCTCTATGGCGTCACCCGCGAGGCCCGCGCGCAGGACCTGTCGCGCGGCTGGGGGAGGTTCTGGCGATGACAGCCCTGCGCCGCCCTGCCCTGTTGGCCCTGCTGGCCCTGATGCTGATCTCCTGCGGCGACGCGCAGGAAGATGTCGATCTGCTGAAGGGGGCGCTGTTTCCCAATGCGCCCCGGTTCCATCCGCGCGCGCAGGCGCTGGCCGCGCGCCGCCCGATCCCGCCGCGGCTTGAAGTCGGCTTTCCCGCCCGCGATCTGGCCGGGGTCATGTTGCTTGAGACCGAGCGCGCCGGGGTACAGACCTGGCTGAGTGCGGATGGCGCCACCATCACGCTGGATCAGGGGTTGCTGACCTCGGCCAAGGGGTTCGGCGGCGGTCTGGCCGGATCGGATGTCAGCCAGAGCGCGGCGCTGATCCTGAGCGGCGGTTCGGGCCGGGCCGAGCGGTTCCACAGCTTTCTCAACGGCAATGACGAGATCGAGCTGCACGCCTATCGCTGCCGGATCACCCCGTTGGGGTCTGACCCGGTGGTGTTGCAGGGCACGCCCGTTGCCGCGCAAAAGCGGCAAGAGGATTGCTATGGGGTGGCCGAGACCTTCAGCAACATTTACTGGGTGCAGGACAGCACCGGCCGCATCGTCCAGTCCTCGCAATGGACCGGCGATTTCCTGGGCAACATGATCATAAAGGTGGTGCCCGATGAGAGTTGAGATTTTGAACAGCAAAGGACAGCGCGTGCGCCATTTCCCCCTTCTTCTCAGTGCGCTGGCCCTGAGCGGCCTGATCGCCGGATGTTCAACCATCTACCGCAGCCCCTCGGTGACCGCAGGCGTGTCGGATGCCGGCAAGGTCCGTGTCGTGCCGGTCACGCCCGAGACCGTGCTGGTGGCCAACCGCTCGCCTTATGCGCCCAAAACCCTGCCTTCGGTGTTTGGTCTGTCGGCCGGATCGGGCTCCTCCACCAGCTTGCGCGGCACCGGCCCCCTGCCCGAAGCGCCCTCGACCCAGGACGGATCACGCGCCGGGCTGCAGCTGGACCCGCCACCGCAAGTGAACCCCGGCCCCTACACCATTGGCATCGGCGACGTGCTGGTGCTGTCCACGCCATCCACCCAAGGCACCGCCGGAGAGCTGTCGGGCCTGCTGGCCGCGCAGAACAGCCGCAACGGCTATACCGTGCAGGATGACGGCTCGATCAACATCCCCGATGTCGGCCGCGTGCGGCTGGTTGGCCTGACCGTGGACGAGGCCGAGGCGCTGCTGTTCCAGCGTCTGGTGGAAAACCAGATCGACCCCACCTTCAGCCTGGAAATTGCCGAGTTCAATTCCCGCCGCGTCTCGGTCGGCGGCGCCGTCGGCCAGCCCGGCATCCAGCCCATCACCCTGACCCAGCTGACCCTGGGCGAGGCGCTGTCGGCCGCCGGGTCGGTCTCGGTCAGCGATATCGACAATTCCTCGGTGCGCATCTACCGCGACGGGCAGATGTATCAGATCCCGCTGGAAGATCTGTATGCGCGCACCGCCTTGCAGAACCTCAACCTGATCGCCGATGACTCGGTCTTTGTCGATACCGACTATGATCTGGACCGGGCCGAGCGCTTCTTTGCCCAGCAGATCGCCCTGCGCGAGACCGTGCTGGAAGGCCGCCAGACCGCCCTGCAAGAGCTGAACGTGGCCGTCAATCTGCGCCGTGCCGATCTGGATGAGCGCCGCAACAACTTTGTTCAGTCCATCGAACTGGACGCGGTCGATCGCGATTACGTCTACCTGTCCGGCGAGGTCCGCACCCAGGGCCGCTATGCCCTGCCGTTCAACCACGCGGCCACCCTGGCCGATGCGCTGTTCGACACCGGCGGCGGCATCGCCAAGGAAACCGGCGACGCATCGGAGGTTTATGTGCTGCGCGCCGCAACCGACGCCCGCGAGTTCGGCGCCGTCACCGCCTGGCACCTTGATATCCGCAACGCCGCACAGCTGACCCTGGCCGCGCAATTCCAGCTGCGCTCAAACGACATCATTTTCATCGCGGAAAACCCTGTCACAAAATGGGGCCGCACCATCAGCCAGATCACCCCATCCCTTGTCACGACGCCAATCAATGCCGCGGTAAATTAAGACACCCACCCGGGCACCGCCATTGCGCCCAATCAACACAAGCGCGCTGGCCGCCCGGTCCGGTTCATTGCCTTCACGTCTTTCAAAAGCTTATCACACACCAAAAACACGATTATGGTCGCACCGGGCGTGCCGACCCTGGGTACACAAGGAACCAAGATATGAAGATCGCGATTGCCGGGATTGGCTATGTTGGCTTGTCCAACGCCGTGCTGCTGGCGCAAAACCACGACGTTGTTGCCCTGGATGTGTCCGCCGCGCGCGTGGACATGCTCAATCAGCGCGAAAGCCCGATCCAGGATGCCGATATCACCGACTTCCTGACCAACCGAACGCTGAACCTGACCGCCACCACCGATCCCGAAGCCGCGTTTGGCGGGGCGGATTTTGTCGTTGTGGCCACCCCGACCAATTATGATCCGCGCAGCAACTATTTCGACACCAGCTCGGTCGATACGGTGATCGACCAGGTCACCAGAGTGAACCCCGATGCCGTCATCGTGATCAAATCCACCATCCCCGTGGGCTTTGTCACCGATGCCCGCGCGCGGTTTGGCACCGACAATGTGATCTTCTCGCCAGAGTTTCTGCGCGAGGGGCAGGCGCTGCACGACAACCTGCATCCCAGCCGGATCATCGTCGGCGAACGCTCGGACCGGGCCAAGGCCTTTGCCGAGCTGCTGCTGGAAGGAGCAGTCTCAAAAGATGCGCCGGTGTTGTTCACCGACCCCGACGAGGCCGAGGCGATCAAGCTGTTCGCCAATACCTACCTTGCCATGCGCGTGGCCTTTTTCAACGAGCTCGACAGCTACTCCCTGGCCGGCGGCATGGACCCGCGCCAGATCATCGAAGGCGTCAGCCTCGACCCGCGCATCGGCGCGCATTACAACAACCCCTCGTTCGGATATGGCGGCTATTGCCTGCCCAAAGATACCAAACAGCTGTTGGCCAATTACAACCATGTGCCGCAGAACCTGATCCGCGCCATCGTCGATGCCAACCGCACCCGCAAGGATTTCCTCAGCGATCAGATTCTGATGAAAGGGCCCAAAACCGTCGGCATCTACCGGCTGGTGATGAAAGAAGGCAGCGACAATTTCCGCCAAAGCTCGGTTCAGGGCATCATGAAGCGGATCAAGGCCAAGGGCATCCAGGTCATCGTCTATGAACCGGTTTTGAGCGAGGATCATTTCTTCCACTCACCGGTGATCCGCGATCTTGACGCCTTCAAGCAGCAGGCCGACCTGATCCTCGCCAACCGCATCTCGGACGAGATCCGCGATGTCAGCGACAAGGTCTTCACACGCGATCTGTTTGGCGCGGACTGATCCCGACAGAGAGGTTTTGAGAATACAAAAAACCCCGCCGCCGGAAGTCCGGTGGTAGGGCTGTGCGCCGTGAACGGCGGATACCTTACGTCAGCACAAGCGCATGAATGCCCGACGCCGTTGTGCCGGTCGCATGCACACGCGTAACCCCCACCGGCAGGATCGAAAAATCCGTCACCTGAACGGTGCGCGTCTCCCCTCGCACCGTGGTCATCACCACAGCCCCGCCCGCCTCAACATAAAGACCAATCGCCACATCCGACAAATCCGCCACATCCGACGGCGCAACAGGCAAAACATCACGCGCAGGCCCCGAAAGGCTGGAAACGCGATTGATAAAAGGGTTCATGCTCATCAGCCCAACCTCACTCAGTCATCTCAATCAGAAACACCATAAACAAAACACAACTAACACAACCAAAACACACCGAACGGAACGGC
>NZ_JBQFVF010000020.1:0-6976 GCF_056539625.1 Ruegeria sp. BA12 | reverse complement strand
CAACCAGCGTCAGAAAATCTCAGAACAGCCCGGTCACACTACAATTGATCCCCAAGATCAATCGCTTAACACCCTCAACCCGTCAGAACCATAAAACAATGGGGTGAGAGGCAATAACCCCATCCAAAACAAAGCTTCAATGCCGGAAAACCAAATTGACCTCAGCGATGCGAGGCCAATAAATTAAAACTCCAGATAACTGGGACACAACCAAGACAGCAAGCTGACCTGACAAGGGCGTCAAAACAATGATTCCGGCGTATCACCGCTCATCTAGGTTGAAATCTTGGAGGCTTGCTTCAAAGATACCGTCTTTGGTGATTGACACGCCTGAACAAACAGGTACTCGGTGCTCAAGTTGTTTGAACGCAATCCCAGGTGGAATGTATTGAACGACCAAAATATTAAGATACCGAAGGCATTGGCATACCAAGGGTTCAAACTGAGAAAATGCAATCTTCTAAAGATATAGTTGCAAGCCTCTGCGATGCGAACGCATCTGATGACATCGTCACAACAGTTGAGGCCAGGGACACATTTCGCAGTTTGATTCGAGCACAGCTTTCGGTGCGGAACGCTAAATCACCAACTTCGGTTTCTGCCCTCTACAATGAGATACGAACGCAACCTGACGTTTGGCGCAACCTTCCAAAATTTGAAGAAGCTGGCGCAGAATATGACCCCGATGCAGCCATGGAACCCGGTTTTGCTGCTGTCACATGCTGCATGAACCGAAATGACCACCTGGCGCAGACATTGCCAACGTGGCTTGTGCATCAGGAAATTGGCGAAGTTATCATCGTGGACTGGAGTTCGGAAATTCCGGTTGAGATCACTCTTCGGAAAGCGGGGATAACTGATCCACGTATACGCATTCTTCGGGTCGAGGATGAAGGATCCTGGATTTTGTCCCACGCGTATAATCTGGGATTCCGCGCTGCGACCAAAGACAAGATTATCAAAGTCGACAGTGACATTATCCTCGATTCAGAGTTCTTTAGCCGCAACACAACAGGTGTTGACCAACTGACTGCAGGGAACTGGCGCCAGGCGAAATCCGGGCAAAGCCACGTGAACGGCTTTTTCGTCGTTGGGCGTGAAAGTCTTTTGGCTGTTAACGGCTTCAACGAACGGATTGTCACCTATGGCTGGGATGACGATGACCTGTACGGACGCCTGACCAGCGCAGGCGTGCAAAGAGAAGATGTCGATCCCGACACCATCAGCCATATTGATCATTCCGACGTAAGACGCGTTGAGCGCCCCAAAAGCACACCGGTCACCGGATGGGATGAAGTGCAATCTTATCCGCAGTTCTGGATCGCGCTGAACCGGCAAACTGCGTCGTCCTGCGCCCCATGGGATGTGAGTTGCCCAATGACGGGTTTCCAGGTGCTTAGTGAAACCGGGAACATAGTGCGGTTAAGACGCAGCCACCCCTACGGCGTAGATACAAACCTTATTGGCACGCGGATGGAACGCGCCGAAGCAGCGGTTAGTGCAATACATGATGTGTTCAAAGGTGTTGCGGTCTCTGTTTCCTGCGAAGCTGTGGATTATGCGTTGATGACCCGCTCGTTGGAAGACGCCATAGTAGCCATCAGCAACACGTCGCTGCAACCGGAAGAGAATACAGGCGAAGTTACCGTTCCGCTCGGGCATAGCCTGCAAAAGCCGAAACTTGTCGTCGATGCGCAGCATGGTTTGGGCAACCGATTGCGTGCAATTGCTTCGGGGTTTTCATTTTCACAAATCCACGATCGCGAACTGATCATTCGCTGGGTGCCTGACGAACATTGCGATTGCACCTTTGCGTCATTGTTCGACTTTGACGGGGCAGTCGAGGATACCAAAGAGAACGACCCGGAGAACGCGTTAACGGTCGACCTGATGAGCAAGGCATTCCGGGAGGCCTTTGACACCGCCTCATTGGTTAAGGCGCAGCGGGATATCGTTATCCAATCGGCTTACAGGTTTACATTCGGCAAACCCTACGACCCCATTGAACGGAAATTCCTGCGTGAGCTGAAACCGAGTGCGGATGTGCAAGAGATGATCGAGTCCGTCCGCGGCCAAAACGACATCGCCGTACACGTGCGTATGAATGGCGGCGCGGCTACGGACCCTCATGGGGACGTTCCCGGAGACTGGTCGCGGTCAGAAGACGAGATTTCCAGACGTGCCCGCAGCAGATCCCACTATGCGTTCTTCTTCAAACGTCTGGACCAACTGCTGGAGGCCAAGGCCGATTCCACGATTTTTCTGGCGTCGGATAACTCGGAATCCTATGGTGCTTTCGCTGCGAAATACCAAGATCGCGTGACCAGCCTGCCAAGAACGGTATATGACCGATCTGAAGTGCAGCTTAAATTTGCGCTGGCAGATGTAATCCTGCTGTCGCGTGCGCCGCTTTTGCTGGGAAGCAACTGGAGTTCGTTTACGGAAATCGCCCATTCAATGTCTCAAAATCAGAGGTTAGAGATATCTGGGCAGCATTTTTAATGTGGCTCGAAATTCCGGACAGCGGTCCAAATCTTTATGAATACCTACTAAACCCGCCAGAGTGTAAATCTGAATGAATGACAGTGAAACAAGGAGCTTAGCCGTTGAGAAGGTTGTTTCAGCGTGCAAGCAACATGTAAGTGAAATTATCGTTCTGGAAGGCCGAAAGCACACGGACTGGTGCGTGGCCTATGAGCAGAGCGGTGTTCCACGTGTCACTCAATCTTCCTTTAGCGCGTTGTCTAAGACCGTTTCTCCTCAGAAGGTCACTGATGGTGGCCTTCGTATCATTCACGTCACTAAGGGCGTTCCTGCGGCAAGCCTGAGTGAAGCGGAACACAGCGTAAACCTGCTAACGAGTTACGCTGATATTGTAGTATTCTCACCGGTTCCCGTAGCTGAACAACAGGTTCAGGACTTGCTGATTTCATGGCCCAGCTTTTGGGCATTGCTGTTTCTTGCCGAAGGGTTCGTTTTGCAGGACATCGTGCGCCCGGCGGTATGGGACAGTTTCTACAGCGATTGGGACAACCTGCAAAGCACGGTTGTGTTCGCCAATACTGCGCTGGGTGACAATTGGACAGATAGCGATGGTGACGGCGCCAACATAGTTGTGGATTATGTGCATCCCTCGAGTTTTGAAGTCGGGCTTAGACGTCAGCTGGCATTGCAAACCAGTGCGATGCTGAACGCAACCGATACGTCTGCCGCGCCTCAGGAATTCAGTTCAAAAATCCACATCGCGCTGCCCAAGCGTTATTCCAAAAAGGAATATGAACAAAAGCTTTTTCAGGAAAGTCGGAAGTGGTGGAAGGTCGCCCTTTGCTCACCTTGGCGGATTTCTTACTGGTGTGATCTTTGGCGTCTCCAGCGTCGTACCAAGCGCTGGTCGAATTAGAACTTGTCCGCTTTATTCCAAAGCTGCTGAACAAATATGCGGGCGAAAAGCCCTGTTTGGCTTCAAGTCTCTGGTAAACAACAAAAAACATCCGCGCCCGCACGCTTGGCTACGTCCAAATCTTGGGGGCAGTTTGGTAAAGGGTGTTTGATCTGATATACTGCGTTTTGTTTACAAGTGACTGAGAGTATTGATCTCTGTGCGCTTGTTCTATCGGGCAGACGCATCTGTCGCTGTTTCGCCCGGCGACACCAAATCTAAGACCGTCCCATGTCCCTAAGCGTCATTCGCGCAACGCTGCGTGCGTATTGGACATGGAAAGTTTACGTAAAAAGCCTATTAAAACATTGATTTAAGGCCAAGTTTCGCCACAGGCAGCGCATAGCTGAGGCATCGCGGTTCTCTAGCCCTGATCCAGATCATTACTGGAAACGGAGATAGAACCATGCCGAGTTTCATCGACTGTTGTTTCAAAGCGTTTTCGCATACAGGACAGCGCTCTGCTTGTAGCATTGTCCGGTTTTTTACCGTCTTGCTGAGTGTCGCGACATTGACACCGGTGACCCTTGCGCCAACACGCGCCCAGGCACAGCAGTTGCTGGTCGTGGGAAGCGATCGCGGCGGCTATCTGCATGACCGTTTGATCGAGTTGGAAAACCTCAAGCGCAACGGAGTTCTGGTCGAGATCAGGGGCCGTATCTGCTATTCGACATGCACGATGTTTCTGGGGTTGCCCGGAACCTGCGTTGATCCCGATACCACCTTTGGGTTTCACGGCCCTTCCCGAAGCGGTCGTCGGCTTGCGCAAGAAGATTTCGACTATTTCAGTCAGATCATGGCTGCCTATTATCCGGAACCGTTGAAATCCTGGTTCATGACCAAAGCCCGGAACCGGATCAACGGGCTCTATAAGGTCAAGGGCCGCGAGATCATTCAAATGGGCGTGCCCGCCTGCCAAACCGCCTGAACCCGGTCTTGCCCGCAGTCAGGTCGCCGGGTATCACGTTTGGATCTAAGGCCGGTGCCGGATTTCCTGTATCGGCTCCTTTCACGGCTAACCGGGCAGGAGAAAAGTTCATCGTGCTGTCATCGCTTTTCGGACGATTCAGGCGGCGTGCCCCGTTTCTGCCACCAACCCCAGATACTCCAATATGCGTAATCGGTGACGTGCATGGCTGTGTCGTGCAGTTGGAAAAGCTACTGAACAATGTGCCGCAGGACCATCGGATCATTCTGGTGGGCGATTATGTCGACCGCGGAGAATACAGCGCCGAGGTCTTGCGCCTGATCAGTGCGCGCCCCGACATAACCTGCCTGAAAGGCAATCATGAAGAGATGATGCTGCGGTTCCTGAAAGACCCCTTGGAACAGGGTCCGCGGTGGCTGCGTTATGGCGGGTTGCAGACCTTGGCCTCATTCGATGTGCGCGGGGTCCGGGCTGAGATGACCGGTGATGAGCTGACAGAGTGCCGGGACAGGTTTCAAGAGGCGATGGGCGACACGTTGTATCAATGGGTGACCGGGCTGAAGACCTGGGAAATGTCGGGCAACGTCCTTGTGGTGCATGCCGGTGCTGACCCCAATGTTCCGCCCACCGACCAGTCGGAAAAGACCCTTATCTGGGGTCATCCGTCATTTCTAAAAACAATCAGGCGCGACGGTGTTTGGGTTGTACACGGGCATACGATTGTCGGTGAGGCTGGCGCGCAAAAGGGACGAATTTCCATTGATACCGGCGCTTTTGCAACTGGTGTGTTAAGTGCAGTTTGCCTGGATGGTGGGGAGCCCAGATTTTTGACGGCACAAGGCTGAAAACTGAGCCCGTACAGGCGCAAATCCGCGGTTGCACTTGCTTTTTCCTGTTGAAGCTGAGCAAAATCTTGTCACGCTAATTCACATCTAATAGGACCTGTTTAAATTAAACCAGGTTTCGAGCTTATCATGTTGATCACCCCTATTCTTCTTTGCGGCGGGTCCGGGACGCGTCTTTGGCCGTTGTCGCGGCAGAGTTACCCCAAACAATTTGTGCCGCTTGTTGGGGATGAGACACTTTTCCAGGCCTCAGCTCGGCGTTTGTCCGGCGCGGCGGCGGGGTTGGAATTCGCTGCTCCGGTGGTTCTGACCAATTCGGATTTCCGCTTCATCGTGGCCGAGCAATTGCAGGCCGTCGGCATTGATCCCGGTGCCATTTTGATTGAGCCCGAAGGGCGGAATACGGCCCCAGCGGTCCTCGCTGCCGCGCTGCGCGCCCATGCCGAGGATCCGGACGCGGTGCTGTTGGTTGCGCCGTCCGACCACGTAGTGCCTGATGTGGCGGCGTTCCAGAATGCGGTTGCCCGCGGGTTGGAGGCTGTCGAGCAAGGGCAACTGGTAACATTCGGGATCACCCCAACGCATCCGGAAACGGCTTATGGTTATCTCGAATTGGCGAGCGCATCGAACAGCGGCGGATCACCCGTTCCGCTGAAAAAGTTCGTGGAAAAACCAAATCTGGCTCGCGCAACTGAAATGCTCGAAGCGGGCAATTTCAAATGGAATGCCGGGATCTTTCTTTTCCGTGCATCGGATATGATTGCGGCCTTCCGGACTCATGCGCCCGAACTGATATCGCCCGTCGAGGCAGCCGTCGATACGGCAACGCCGGATCTGGGCTTTCTGCGCCTGAACCCTGAACCCTGGGGCAAGGCCGAAGATATCTCAATCGATTACGCGGTGATGGAGAAGGCGACGAACCTGTCGGTTGTCCCGTTTGACGCGGCTTGGTCCGATCTAGGTGGATGGGATGCAGTCTGGCGAGAAAGCGGGCCGGATTCTGACGGCGTGGTGACCAGCGGCGGAGCCACAGCCATTGATTGCCACAACGCGCTGTTGCGCTCGGACAGTGACCAGTTGGAGCTGGTGGGCATCGGGCTTGAAAACATCATCGCCGTGGCGATGAATGATGCGGTTCTGGTTGCGGATGCTTCGCGGGCCCAGGACGTTAAGAAAGCGGTGAGCGCGCTAAAGGAAAAAGGCGCTGCACAGGCCACAACCTTCCCCAAGGATCACCGCCCTTGGGGCTGGTTCGAAAGCCTTGTGGTTGGCGACCGGTTCCAGGTTAAGCGCATTCACGTCCACCCCGGCGCGTCGCTGAGCCTGCAAAGCCATGTCCACCGCTCGGAACACTGGATCGTTGTCGAAGGCACGGCCCTTGTGACGATCGACGACAAGGAACAGTTGGTGACCGAGAACCAGTCGGTCTACATCCCGTTGGGGGCGGTGCATCGGATGCGGAACCCTGGCAAGGTGCCGATGGTTCTGATCGAAGTTCAAACCGGAACCTATCTCGGTGAGGATGATATCGTCCGGTACGAGGATGTTTATGCACGCGGTCAGGGCGCAAAGGGCTGACGTTCCAGCCCCATCTGACGCCACGCAGCTAGGTATGGCGCATTGATCAGGCCCCCGGACGGGGGCCTTTTTTGTTGCCCGGAAAGCTTGGTGCAGCCGTTCCGTTCGGTGTGTTTTGGTTGTGTTAGTTGTGTTTTGTTTATGGTGTTTCTGATTGAGATGACTGAGTGAGGTTGGGCTGATGAG
>NZ_JBQFVF010000019.1:0-7893 GCF_056539625.1 Ruegeria sp. BA12 | reverse complement strand
ACCCGCTACGACAGGTGCCCGAAGGTCTTCCTGTCAGCAATCGTCCTCGCAGCACTCGTTATCTATTGGCTATGAGTCCTGACCCTAGTCAGATATGTGAGCAAGCTCACCATCCCAATCAGCTGAAGGTATTTTGGGTTCCGGCGGATCAGCGATGTAAGACGGAGTCATTATTTGAGTTTCGTTTTCATTAAAAACATCGACAATGTTCTCACGAAGATCCGACAAGATTTTTGGCAAACTCGATCCACGAGAAGTGTACGCGTTGATTTCATAGTTGATCGCGTAATCTGCCAACTGGGTCCAAAGCACAAATGGCTCCGGGCTCTTTCTCAGCCCTTGAGTTCGGTGTGCAGCCTCAATCAGCATCGCTTTGATTTTCTTGGGAGGCTCCTCGTAGCCAATCCCCACCGTCGTGTGCACCAATAGCCCCCGACCATCCACTTTGCGTGAGTAGTTCACAACTTCGGAATTGAGCAGCTGGGCATTTGGAATGCTGATCATCTCGTTCTTGATCGATTTGATGAGTGTTTCCATCAGTTTGATCTCTGTTACGTCGCCTATCTTGTCACCGACCTGAATTCGATCACCCACATTAGTGCTGCGTCTGTAGATGACAAACAGACCGGCCATCATATTTGAAACAACTGTGTTGGATCCCAGCGAAACCATGATGCCGGCAAGAATAGTCAAACCTTGGAAGGCGCGAGAGTCGGAACCAGGAATGTAAGGGTATGCAAACACCAACGCGATAACGATGAACAAAGCCCTGCACAGCATTTTTGTTGGTGCAATCCAATGATCCTCGAAGTCCTTTAGCTCAAAGGCTCCGCTCTCAATGTTTTCGAAGAATAGATCGAGGCCTCGAATTCCCAGCCGAGTCACAGCGGCTATAATCGCAAGCATGATCAGATTGGGAATGTACCCGACAATGGCCAAAACCACAGTGACCAGCGGTTCACTGACATATTTCAACAGGATTTGGGCTATGCCCTGTGTTTCCGCGAAAGAAAGCAGAACTAAGGAAAGGTAGTAATAGAAGAAAAAGAGGAAGAAGACCCACATTAAAACGTGGAATGCGTAAACGATGATGGAGGCAATAGCCTTGCTTCTTAGAATCGATTTTGTGGCTTCCTCAAAACCTTCTGCTCTCTTTTCCAAGTTGCTTCTGATGTAGTCCAACAGCTTTCGCCGTTTAGCAAAGAAACCGTAGGAAACCAGCGCGAATATGACTGTCCAGGCAACGGCAACAATCGCGCTGTCTACCAGCCCTTCATTGGATCGCGCTTCACGATATTGCAGGATCGCGGTTTCAATAGCCTCGGCTTGTAGTGCGGCCAAACTCTCGACGTCCATCTGTTCATATTCGGCATCCGCTTGGGTCGTCGTTGTAATCACCTGGCCATCGGCTCTAATGAGTTTCCCGAACTCAGAGTCCATGATTTCAACATTTATGCTCGAACTCTGAGAAGCGTCGCCAACCTCAGAAAGGCGCTCAGCAACCTTGTCGGCCCGCTCAGTTGCAGGAAGGGCACTCGAACCACGAACGACGAACAGTTCCTCCCCATCTACAATCACTGGAGCAACAAATTCAGAATCTTCTCTTTCTTCAGTCGGAACAAGCGGTTCTTCTGACTGGGCGAGCGCGACACTGCTGGCAAACAAAACAGTCGTGAACCAAACTACAAAAGCTCTCATGAATTTGCTCCCTCTACGGGTATCAGGTGAACATCGCGCTGTGGGAAAGGTATCGAAATCCCCTCTACGTCAAACCGCTCCTTTGCTTGCCCCGTCAGGTCCCAATAGACGGTCCAGTAATCGTCAGATTTGGACCACGGGCGACAGAAGATATTGACAGAGTTGTCTCCCAGCTCGCCGACGAAAACCTCGGGCTCGGGTGTCTTCAAGCAGAGCTCGTGTTTTGAAACCAGTTCTTTGAGAACATCGATTGCTTGCGCCGCGTTGTCTGAATAAGCGATGCCAAAAACCAGATCGACCCGGCGTTCTTCCGAGGCACTTACGTTTGTAATCACGTCTCCCCAGATCTTACTGTTTGGAACGATAATAATCTGGTTGTCGAACGTACGAATTTTGGTTGAAACCACAGACATCTCATCCACAAAGCCGGATGATCCTCCGACTTGAATGTAGTCACCGGTATCAAATGGCTTCAAAACCATGATCATCAGACCACTTGCGAGATTGCCTAGGGTTTCCTGAAGCGCGAAGCCCAGGATGAACGACAAGCCACCAAGAACGGCAAAAAGCGGAGTGACGTTCACCCCGAACAAGGCCAAGACAACGAGTATCCCAAGAACAAACACAGCCCAGAAAACTGCTGTGGCGATGAATCTCTTCAGCATCCTCGAAATTGTCGGAATTTTTTCTAAACCGCGTTCGGTGACGCGGCGCACCATTCGGGCGACAAACATCATGGCCCAGACAGCCAGCAAAACACCCAAAACAGCCATCAAAAGGCCAACACCCCCTTCCCAGGAGAACAACCAGGCCCACGCATTTTGAAATAGCGTCTGAAAGTCAGTTGTTTTGAGAGCCCCTGCCTTTAATGCAAGGATGTAGTCGGAATGGGGTTGCAGGTCTTCTGCCTTGGCCCCTTTCAGTGTCCACGCCTCAAGCACCAACCGATAGTTGTTCAAAAGCGCCGATCCTGAGTCACTTAGGGACGCCAATTGTGACCGGAGGTCGTTTTCTTGCTCCCCACTTGCTGTCCGAAGACCGAGATTAATCTGGGCGACCTCTTCGAGTTGCGACCGCACAATACCTTGCCAAGTGCCTGCGACCTCGGAAAGCTCATCTGCTGTCAACGGAACAAGCAGGATCTCCAAATCTTCGCCCGAAATGGATGTATCAACGACCTCATCAAGAAGTTCGTCTTGCTCTACTTCGACAGCTTCCTGCGCATCCGTCGTTTCTTGGGCGTTGGCAGAAAAAGCGCCTGTGAGAGTCACCATGCAAAGAAATAGCCAAATTGGCCCGATATTGAATAGTCGTCTCATTTATCCGTCCCCCTCTTTAATCGCTAAAGAGAACATACAGGGGTGCCATGAATCCACTTTTATATTCAAAATCGAATATTCTGTTGTGACAAATACCGTCTGAAAAAACAGCTTCACATCCACTTGGTTCGGAAGGATGGTTGTTCAAAAAAGCGGACTACCAATTCATTGCAAATCGTCGATTGTCTTTGCCCCCTAAAATTGGGCCACTACTTTGGCGGCTGGCGTAGAAAGATAAGTGACTGGGCCTACGTCCCAGCCGCCAGGTCTTCCAACGACCCACCATCACGCAGAAAGTCGCTCCAGATCCACGCCATGCGATCCACAAACCACATCTTGCCGCCCGAGGTCACAACAATGCCAAGGAATGTGAATCCTAAGTCGTACGCCCAAAGACCGTATGCAAACGGCAGCAAACCCAATCCGCTGACATAGGCAAGTGCTTTGGCCATTCTAATATGATGAGCCGCAATCTTGTCTTGGTATCGCAGCCAGACACGCTCGCCCAATACACCTTGGGCTGACCAGCTCTCGAAGGTCTTGGGTCGGGAGAACGCACGCGGATTGATCCAGACCCAGACCAAAACCACGCCGACGGCAACCCATGCCCAACCACCAATCCACGCCCGACTCCAGATCGCCAACGCCATAAGGGGTAATGGTGTCAGCACGCGGGTCCAGACTGACCAAGGGTTTGCATGCCGCAACCAAACCTCGTCCTTCATACCCATGAGGCGTTCGGAAAGTCGAACTATGTCCATCGGGTCACTCCAGAAACTGCAAACCCATTATTGAGATTGAATCCGTCCACTACTGATCACTACCGCTTTCAAGTCTCGTCCTTTAATTAAGATCAGGCACTCGCGATTACATGGCGAATATCCGGATCGATCCTGACAAGGCTTGAAAAACATATCTGGCCCGAACCTTGCTTGAGTGTATTCTTGTCACATTTGGAGCTTTGGGGGGCTGAAGTGACTGATACAGCAGACTTTGAGATAATGGAACGCCAAGGATGGGCGGATCCGTCTATTGCTAAAGGGTATGCCGACGGCTTTGAAATGGCGACGCGCCTGGTTGCTAGAAAGCTTGCAGACGAAGTCGCTGCTGGGCCGAATTGCAATGCTCTTGATCTGTGCACCGGACACGGTGTCGTGGCAGCAGAGCTTGTGGCCTGCGGCTCAGATGTAACGGGCTTGGATTTCTCTGAGCCGATGATTGAGCTTGCCCAATCAGCTGTGCCAACCGCGCGGTTCGTTCAGGGTGATGCAATGGCAATGGAGTTTCCAAATCACACCTTTGATGCGGTCACAATCGGGTTCGGCGTCCCACATTTTCCAGACCCCGAACGCGGTCTGAGAGAAGTAAACAGAGTGCTGAAACCGGGCGGTAGAGTTGCCTTCTCGATTTGGCGTGGCAAAGGATCAGATGGCGCGTTTGGCTGGCTGTTCGATGCTGTTGAACGCTTGGCCGACCCATCCATCTCTCTGCCTGCGGGTCCGGATGCGCACATGCTCGTAGACAGCGGAATTGCCAAGCCAATGGTCGAAAATGCAGGTTTCCGCAATGTGCGGCTTATCGATGTTGCAAGCGAATTGTGCGTTTCAGATCCTAAGATGCTTTTTGATGTTTTTGATGGGGGTGCAGTGCGTGCGGCATCGCTCCTCAAGCGTCAGCCGAAAGAACGGCGTGATGCAATACGCGCGGATTTGGCAACGCGCGTTCAGGCGGAAGTAAAAAAAGACCTTCGAGGTTATTTTGTGCCTGCCCCTTCAGTTGTTATCACTGCTTCGTCCCAAGCCTGAGCTGCTTCGCTGTAGATCGATTTCGCCGGATGATACTTGGAGGGATCGTCCATTGATGCCGCATGGACGTAGATGCAGTCACCCATCCGTTCACTTCTACGGATCAGCGGTGAGCCGCAGTTCGGGCAAAACCCGCTAAAGGTCGACAACCCTGATCCTCCTGCCATTTCAAATGTTTTGAGCGCATCACCAATCGAAACAGATTTGGCCACAAGTGGCACCATCTCTGAATGTCCCGAGCCGGTAAGCTGCTGGCAATCTCGGCAGTGACATCGAAACATCGGAAGATCAGAGCGAAATCCAGAGTATCGCACCAGCCCACATTTGCAGCCGCCTTCGATCTTATCACTCATGTCTTCTCCTCCACCAGGAAAGGATAGAGCGGCCAGTCCTTTGTGTCAGCTTGAACCTGCCGCTCCGAGGTAACAAGGACCGGCTATAGGTTAGAACGGTACAGCCACGCTTGTTCAGAATCTCCGGCGGTTCGCGCCTAACTATGCCTAGCCGATACCGCAAATGCAGAAAGCGTCCGAACGGACAAGTAAACGCCTCGGTTTTGCAGAAGATCTGATCATTGTTATTGTGGCTGCGGAGTAATACCGGTGTTCGAGGGGTGCAAAATGGCGCGGAGACTTCCAGGCGAGGGTGACAAGAAATTTTTGGTTTATGCAGGTACAGGTACGGACCTGATTTTTAATCACGGTATCGAGCTTCCGGGTTTTGCGTCGTTTCCCTTGCTGGAGAAGCCTGACACCCGGGCTGTTCTGGCCGGACAAATGCAAGCGCTCGTGCAATTGGCCGGCGATATGGGTGTTGGGTGCATTCTCGACGCACCGACATGGATGGCCAATGCCGACCGTGCTGCACCTTTGGGCTACGATGCTGAACGTCTTCGTGAGGTAAACAAGGATGGTGTCGCACTGATGGAGGAGGTGCGCAAGGCTTCTGGTCGGGATGACGTTTTGGTTTCCGCCTGCGTTGGTCCAAGATACGATCCTTACGCTGATGTCCCGCCCATGACAGTTGAACAGGCGCGTAGTTACCACGGTGCGCAACTTGCTGTTCTGAAAGAAACCAGTGTTGATCTGGTGACCGCGTACACGTTCAACCGCCTAAGCGAGGCTGCTGGCTGTGTTCTGGCTGCAAGAGATATTGATTTACCGATCATCTTGTCATTGGTCGTCGAAACCGATGGCTGTTTGGCTGACGGCACCAAGCTTGTTGATGCCATAGACCAGATCGAAGCAGAAACAGACGGCGCGGCTCTGTTCTACATGGTCAACTGCGCACACCCGACGCACTTTGCCGACGCGCTCAACGCGCATCCAAGGCTCAAAGGTGTTGTTGCCAATGCATCAAGTTGTTCGCACGCAGAACTGGATGAGGCCGATACCTTGGATGAAGGAGATCCCGTGCAGCTCGGCCAAGAAATTGCGGATGTCCTGCGGAAGAACCCGTCTATCAGGGTGTTTGGCGGTTGCTGCGGTACGGATATGCGACACCTAAGGGAAATGGCTTTGGAGGTAGATCGCGGATAGCGCTGCTGTTTTATTTACGGCGTCGTATCACCGTATGGTTGAAGCTTGATGATAGGCTTTAACGGGAAAAACAGTGATCCGAGAAGTAATTCCGATGAAATGCTGGCGAAGCGTCATGACAGGTGCTTGACTTTGCTTTTATAGACCCTGGACCAAACGTGTTCTACCGTCTCGATCACGCAACTCAATTTGAGAAGCTCAACTGATACCTTCAGGATGGAGACTGACGATGTTTGCTGGGAGGATGACAAGCTTTCGCACTCATATGCAAGAAGCCGGAATCGACGTTGCTCTCATCACCGATGACGACAACGTTTATTATCTGACGGGCTATTATGACTACCTGCATATGGAGTTCGGGCGTCCAACCATCCTGGTTGTGCACAAGTCAGGTGAAAGCCTGCTGATCACGCCGACAATAGACCTGAACGCGGCACGTTCGGCGGCTCATGTTGATCGTATCGCGGCCTGGAATGACGGTATGGGCGAAGAGTGGAGATCGGAACTGCCTAAAGCGGTCAAAATGGCAAAGCGCGCCGGGATCGAGCCTGATCACATGCCGCCTGTTGTGCGGACATATCTGGAAACGTTGGTCCCGGTGGAAAACCTGGTCAGCGCCACACCGATATTGGCTGAAATGCGAATGATAAAATCCGCCCAGGAACTTCAATTGGCCCGGCATGCCGGGCAAGTTGCAAGCGCTATGATGGACGCCGGACGCGACGCCATTGCAGACGGAGTGCCGGAGTTCGAAGTTGCGATTGCCACGTCCCAGGCTGGAACACGAAAGGCCGCCGAGCTTTTAGAGGCGCATTACGATGACGCGGACATGTCGCCCAACACTCATTTTCTGCAAATAATGGCGTCGGGCGACACCATCACCAAAACCCATCATCGCGCCTCAACCCGGATCATGAAACGAGGCGAGCCGGTGTTTTTGTGCTTTTGCGGCATGACCAATTTTCACCGCTTCAAACTGGGTTTTGACCGCACCTTTTGGATTGGTGAGGTGGCGGACAAACAACAAGAGAATATCTATGAGGTTGCCGTGGCAAGTCAGGCCGCCGCACTGGCAGAGCTGCGCCCAGGTGTGACCGCCGAAAGTGTGCATACCGCCTATGCCGAGGTTATCCAGGGGGCGGGTTTTGAATACCCGTTCCGGTGTGGTCGCGCGACCGGCTATAGCTTTTTGGAGAAACCACAGCTCGTCACCGGCGACACGACAGTGTTGCAGCCAGGGATGGTTTTCGCTGTTGATGGTTCAGTGTCAGTCGATACATTTCGTGCGCAGGTTGGCGACAGTTTCATAATCACCGAAGATGGTTGGGAGGCAATAACGGAACATCCAAAGTCCTTGGATGCCGTTATCCTTTGACCTTCTGACCAACGCAGTCTTTTAAATGCATTGGCGTGGCGAGTGCCTGAAATGGCGAGCCGGGTCTTAGGGTCAGGACCCATTGATTTCCGCTTGGCTGCGTGATTCACGGTTCGAAAATCGAGCGGTGACCATGTCTGATCTTTTCTGGCTGACGG
>NZ_JBQFVF010000018.1:0-16122 GCF_056539625.1 Ruegeria sp. BA12 | reverse complement strand
ACCGATGACCATTGCCTGCCTGCTGGCCAACACACTGACCGCCTGTTGCCGCGCCAATGCCTTGCCAGAGCCCGAAGGCCTGACAGCTTGAGATTTGCTGCCGTTCTTCGATCAGGCGGTAGCAAGTCTGCTAGTTCAAAAGTGCTACAATATTGGCGTTTGGCGGGCCGCGCCACGCGTATGGTGATAGTGTCAATTGGCCACTCTTCGACGAATGTTGCACGCATCCGCGCTTTAATAACCCGCGCGGCACAAACAGACATGGCACTGGATCAGCAATTCTGGGGCAAAGATATGTCGCAGGACGAATGTCAAACTCAGATCAAACAACTGAGCGGGGCGGTGGATGTCTATGCTGTCCTTCTTTTACCTGACGTACCTGCGCATATTGACGTACTCAACCTGCGAAGTGAATTGCAGAGACACAAAGACCTCATTCGCCCCGGGTCATGGCACTATCCCGGACCCGTTCGTCCGGGCGAAGTTGATTGCATACTGAACAGTGCGATTGCAGCCCATCAGGCCCATAGGGTTGCGCTGGATAAAAGAGATGCTCAGATCGCGAGATAGCCAATTCCGACAAAAGCAATGATGCATCCAAGCCATTGAAAGAAAGCCATTTCCTCTCGCAAAATTGCCCAGGCCAATACAACGGTAAACAACCCGAAGATCGACGCTGTAACGGACGCGTATTGGGCATTAGGCAACCCCCCGGCAGACACGACGCACAGAATTGCCACCGCATCGAGCGCACCCATCAAGCACAACAGGGGCAGGGCTCGTGTGCCCGGCCAAAGCGACTTGCGAGATGCAATAGCGATTGCTGCCAGCACAGGGATAGCGGTCAGACGGCCAATCAATGAAACAGTGAATTCGTCGCCCAGTTCGGCTGCATACTGACCCAAAGCGAACGTTGCAGCGAACCCGACTGCAGCGAGTATGGAAAAGGCAATCGTCGGCCCGGCGGCAGGGTACTCTGTACTGTCGTCGGATCGAGTCGACACAATGGACACGCCGACACCAATGGCAATGATCGCCAGCCAATGCCAGATGCTGACCTCGGAACCGCGCCAAATCGCAAGTGTGACAGACAGGACCGGATAGCTGGCGACAAGCGGGGCAACCAGACGTACAGGCCCGCGCTGAAACGCAGCATACATGCTGAGGCCAGCCAGCAAGTAAAAGCCGCCCGCTACAACCGCGTATGACACGGCCTTGGCGGACATGGGGGCGAACCCAACCCAGATTGCCACAAGACCGAACTGTAACAGCGCCCCTGCAACCAGCACGGCCATCAATGCGGCAATGACACTGACGGACTGGCTGACATATCGCACGGCAAGATCGTGAAAACCCCAGCACAATGCTGCCAGCAGTCCCAGTGCAAGGGCACTCATCCGGTCGCCTCGCGTAGCTGAGAATGCCTGTAAATTTCGTATCCTTCTTTCGATATCAACCGCGCCAACATGTCACTGGTGATAAACTTATTTTCCTGATATGCAATATTTATTGACAGCGGCAACTCGGAGAAGAGACCTATGTCATCGGCTTTGGATCAACTCGGTGGCGAAGAAAAGCTGCGGACTCTTGTCGAGCGGTTCTACGACCGAATGGAGACCGACCCGGCGGTGCATTCGCTGCACAGGCTACATTTTCGCGGTCATGGGTTGTCTCATACAAGACAGGCGCAGTTCGAATTCCTGAGCGGGTTTTTGGGCGGTCGTGCATATTATCGTGAGCGATTTGGTCATATGGACTTGCGAGGAATCCACGCGCATGTGCCGATACGTGAAGCGGATGCCGAGCTTTGGCTGGAAACTTTTGACGCCGCGTTGGCAGATTGCGAAATGGACGGTCCAGTGGTGGACAAAATGCGCACAACATTGCGCCGCGCTGCGCTGATGCTTGTCAACGATGTCCCCGATTGGAGGGTTGAAGCAGACAGCGAAAAGAACCTTGAGGTTCCCGGTTGATCGCGTGTGATCAGATCTGTCGCAATCTGTTATAGATACTGGATGTTACCTTGAATTGTTCTTCAACTATTTTGTCGCTGTTAGAAACCATTTCCCACGCTGCATCTGCAGAGCCAAGCCAATCAACAGCGCATTGATGGTTAGCGGGGTCGCCCATCCACGATTGGATCGTGCCCTGAACAAGCTCGGGGTGAAATTGTACGCTCCACGCACAGTCCGAAACCCGCAATGCTTGAACAGCAGAGGCATCAGATTGTGCCAGAATTGATGAGTCGGCTGGCAGATCAACAGCTTCAACTCCATGCCATTGAAGCACCCGGAATTGATGAGGCAAGAGCTCGAACAGCGGATCACCCCGCGTGTTATCAGTCAGATTGATGGAATGCACACCGATCTCGGGCTTTTGCATGCGTGCGCATTTCCCACCCAGCGCGTCAACTAAAAGTTGGTGGCCCAGACAAATACCAAAGTAAGGACGTTTGAAGTCTTGAACCCAAGTCCTGATTGCTTGCTTCTCACGCACAAGCCATGGGTTAGCTTCGATTTCCCAGACGTCCATCGGACCGCCCAGAACAAGAAGCAAATCAAATTCGTCGAGCTGCGGGATCGGTTGACCATCATAGAGATGCACAATGCTGGCCGTATCACCGCATGACGAAATGTGCTCCAGAAATGCTCCGGGGTTTTCGCCCGGCGTATGCTGGAAAATCAGTATGTTCACGAGGTGCGGGTCTCCGTCTGACCGAAGGGGTGGGGCAGCAGAATGTCTGCAGCCCCTGATTTGTTTAGATGTCGAGTGTGTGGTCTTTTTCCCAGCGTGAGAAATGACTGACGAAGGAGTTCCACTCCTGGTGTTTCATTTTGAGGAATGCGCTTGAGAATTCCTGACCCATCATGGCTTTCAGCTCAGTATCGTTGTCGTATTCGCGCAATCCGTCGAGCATGTTCAGCGGCAGTTTAGGGGCGTCGGTGACGGTGTGTCCTTCGGCATACATGTCGATGTCCCAACGCCGTCCCGGATCAGCCTTCGAGCGGATGCCGGACAGGCCCGCGGCGATGATGACCGCCTGCAGCAGATAGGGGTTGGTGGCCCCGTCGGCCAGACGCAACTCGAAACGGCCCGGGCCGGGAACTCGGACCATATGGGTGCGGTTGTTGCCAGTCCAGGTCACGGTATTGGGAGCCCAGGTCGCGCCCGACATGGTGCGCGGCGCGTTGATGCGCTTGTAGCTGTTCACGGTCGGGTTGGTGATCGCGGCCAGAGCACTTGCATGTTTCATGATCCCGCCCAGGAAGTACTTGCCCTGTTCACCCAGCCCTACCTCGCCAGTCGGGCCTTCGCCTTCACCGGCAAAGACATTCGTTTTGGACTCTGCCCCAGGCGCATCCCAGACCGAGATATGGGCGTGACAACCATTACCTGTCAGCCCTTCAACGGGCTTGGGCATGAAAGTAGCGCGGAAGCCGTGTTTCTCGGCCACCGACTTTGTCATGAACTTGAAGAAGGAGTGCTTGTCCGCGGTGCGCAGGACATCATCGAACTCCCAGTTCATTTCGAACTGGCCATTGGCGTCTTCGTGGTCGTTCTGATAGGGTCCCCAGCCCAATTCCAGCATGTAGTCGCAGATCTCGCGCACCACGTCATAGCGGCGCATCACCGCCTGCTGATCATAGCAAGGTTTTTCGGCGGTATCGAACGGGTCGCTGATTTGCTCGCCATCAGGGGTCAACAGGAAGAACTCGGCCTCGATGCCGGTCTTGACATGCATGCCCATTTCGGCGGCCTCGCCGATCAGGCGTCTCAACACGTTGCGTGGAGCCTGAGCGACGTCATTGCCTTCCATCACACAGTTGCCAGCAACCCAAGCCACCTCGGGCTTCCACGGCAATTGAATGACTGAGGAGGGGTCCGGCACTGCCAACATGTCAGGATGCGCCGGGGTCATGTCCAACCAGGTAGCAAACCCGGCAAAACCCGCGCCATCTTCTTGCATGTCGGCTATCGCCTGTGCGGGCACTAGCTTAGCCCGCTGCCCACCGAACAGGTCGGTGAAAGAGATCATGAAGTATTTGACGCCTTTTTCTTTTGCGAAAGCTGCGAGATCTGTCGTCACGATGGCTTTCCTTTCCCTGTTGTTTTTCGTTGTTCAAATGCAAAACGCGGCCCTTGTCAGAGAGCCGCGCAATTATTTTTCAGAACCCTTCTTTGCCCGGGTACCAGCTGGTACCGGCCAATGGCACTCGGGCCATCGCGGCTGCCTCCATGGTCAGGGCGCATAGGTCTTCGGGTTCGAGGTTGTGCAAGTGGTTGTGACCACAGGCCCGCGCGATGGTCTGTGCCTCAAGCGTCATCACCTTGAGATAGTTGCGCAGACGGCGTCCGGCCTCGACCGGGTTTAGACGGGCGGCAAGATCGGGATCCTGTGTAGTAATGCCTGCTGGATCCTGACCTTCGTGCCAGTCGTCATAGGCTCCGGTGGTAGTGCCCAGCTTCTGATACTCGGCTTCCCATTTCGGATCGTTGTCGCCAAGCGCCACCAGCGCTGCGGTGCCAATGGCCACCGCATCCGCGCCAAGCGCCAAAGCTTTGGCGACATCGGCTCCGGTACGGATTCCGCCCGAGATCACCAGCTGAACCTCGCGATGCACACCCAGATCCTGTAGCGCCTGCACGGCAGGGCGAATGCACGAAAGCGTCGGTAGGCCCACATGTTCGATAAAGACGTCCTGCGTCGCGGCCGTACCGCCCTGCATCCCGTCCATCACCACCACATCGGCACCGGCCTTTACCGCCAATGCCGTATCATAATAGGGGCGGGTCGCGCCAACCTTGACATAAATCGGCACTTGCCAGTCTGTAATCTCACGCAATTCGAGGATCTTGATTTCCAGATCATCCGGGCCGGTCCAGTCAGGATGGCGACAGGCCGAGCGCTGGTCGATACCCTTGGGCAAGGTGCGCATTTCGGCCACACGGTCGCTAATCTTCTGTCCCAGCAGCATACCGCCGCCACCGGGTTTGGCACCCTGACCGACCACGATCTCGATCGCGTCGGCCTTCCTCAGGTCGTTTGGGTTCATGCCATAGCGCGAGGGCAGATACTGGTAGACCAGCTTGCTGGAGTGACCGCGTTCCTCGGGTGTCATACCGCCGTCACCGGTGGTGGTTGACGTGCCAGCTGCCGATGCGCCCCGGCCCAAGGCTTCTTTCGCCGGGCCAGAGAGCGCGCCAAAGCTCATGCCCGCAATGGTGATCGGAATGTCCAGTTCGATCGGTTTCTTGGCAAAGCGCGTGCCCAGCGTTACCGAGGTGTCGCAGCGTTCGCGATAGCCTTCCAACGGATAGCGTGACACCGACGCGCCCAGAAACAGCAAGTCGTCAAAATGGGGCACCTTGCGCTTGGCACCGCCACCGCGGATGTCATAGATGCCCGTGGCTGCGGCGCGACGGATCTCGGCATTGATCGGGTTGGAAAATGTCGCCGACTGGATCGGCAGGGTGCGGGGGATCTGATCGTCCATATCTTTCATACCCTTCTTCCTCAGTAAGCGGCGGAATTGTCGATGTCGAAGTTGTACAGTTCGCGAGCTGAGCCGTAGCGTTTGAACTCTTCCGGACTGGCGTCCGCGCCTGCGCGATCCAGCAGGTCCTTCAGAATCTCCAGGTGCTCGGGGCGCATCTCTTTCTCGATGCAGTCAGCGCCGAGACTTTTGACCGAGCCGCGCACGAACAGTCGCGCTTCATACAGCGAGTCGCCAAGCGCGTCGCCTGCATCGCCACAGACCACAAGGTTACCGGCCTGTGCCATAAAGGCCGACATGTGGCCGATACTGCCATGCACAACGATGTCGATGCCTTTCATCGAAATTCCGCAACGCGAGCTTGCATTGCCCTTGATCACAAGCAACCCGCCATGACCCGTGGCCCCGGCATACTGGCTGGCATCGCCATCGACGATCACCTGACCGGACATCATGTTCTCGGCCACGCCAGGCCCGACCGAGCCTTCAACCTTGATCGTCGCCTGCTGGTTCATGCCAGCGCAGTAGTAGCCGGTGGACCCCTTGACTGTCACTTCGATGGGCGCGTCCAGCCCGACGGCAATCGCGTGGCTGCCCTTGGGGTTCACAACCTCCCAGCTGGTTTGGTTCGTCTCGGTGGATTGCGATTGCAGCGTTGCGTTCAGCCCGCGCAGGCCGTTTGCTTCAAGATCATAGGTCTGCATGTCAGGCGGCCTTTTCCGTCGTTGTCGGGCTGTCATTGTGGGACCAGAAGTAAACCGTTGCCGGTTCCGGCTCCCAGACGCGGGCGTCTTCAATGCCGGGCAGGTTCACTAGCGCCCGATATTCGCTGCCAAAGGCCACGTATTGATCGGTCTCGGCCATTACTGCCGGTTTGCAGGCGATCGGATCGCGGACCACGCCGAACCCGTCCTTGGTGCCGACAACAAAGGTGAAGAAGCCATCCAGATCCTCAAGGCTGCTTTCCAGCGCCTCACCCAAGGTGGCCCCGTTCATCATCTTCCAGGTCAGATAGGCGGCTCCGACCTCGGTATCGTTTTCGGTTTGGATTACCACTCCTTCGCGACGCAGCTTGCGGCGCAGCGAGTTGTGGTTTGACAGCGAGCCGTTGTGAACCAGACACTGATCGGGTCCGGTGTTGAACGGGTGCGCACCCATCGTCGTGACCGCAGATTCCGTTGCCATGCGTGTATGACCAATGCCATGCGTGCCGCTCATGTTGCTGATGTCAAAGCGCGCGGCCACGTCTTTGGGTAGGCCAACTTCCTTGTAGATCTCCAGCATCTCGCCCCGGCTCATGATCCGGACCGAAGGCCGGATCTCTGCCAACGCGGCCCGTGCCGCTTCAAACTGCCCGGCCGGAACGTCAAGCACAGTGTGCGTGTCATTATCAGTCTGGCTTACCACCAGGCCCAAGTGCTGCCCCAGCTCTTCGGCTAGACCGGCAAAGTCGTCCTTTGGATTGGGCGACTGCAGCGTCATCTTAGTCTTGCCACCTGATTCCTCACCATAAATCGCAATCCCCGCGCTGTCGGGGCCGCGATCCGTCATCGTGATCAGCATGTCTGTCAGCATATTGCCCAGGTGGGGCGCAAGAGACTGGTCTTTGAGGAATAATCCAACAATTCCGCACATGGCTGGCAGATCTCCTTGTGTGTTTCGTTATGATTCTACGGTACCAACAATTCAAACGGACATCAATAATCATAGGAAATAAATTTTCCTGAGAGGCAATGGGCAAGAATTTAGATTTATGCCCATTGCCAGCTTTCAAAGCCGGATCAGTATCGTTCCAGCTGTGCTTTCACTTTTTCTTCATCGCCGGTGTGACGGGCTTTCTCAAGGTGCTCGCCTTCCCGGACAAATTGGATGCGATGCCATCCGATCCAGAATATGACTCCCACAATGACCATCAGAACTTCGTAACCTTGGAAGGGATAGATTGGTCCGACTTCGGCCAGATCCACGGCCCAATTTGTATATCCATTGGTAGACATATTTTTCTCCCTTACTTAGCTGCTACGCCACGGGCAGCCAGTTCTTCCTTGTCGGCTGCAATAATCGCGGCTTTGGCGTCTTCGTAGGCATGGTGTTCAGCGTAATCGAGACCCTGAAGTTCAACTTCTTCCGGGATGCGCAGAACACCAGCGGCCGATTGAATTTTTGCCAGAATCCAACCTGGCAAGAAGCCAAGAACAAAGAACATGATGACAGCACCAGTGATTTGACCGACCGGGTTAATCGTCGCGTAGCCTTCATATGGAGAAGAAGGCACACCCCAGAGGACAAAGCCCGAAATCACCAAGCCAACGAACCCTGCGTAGCCATGCACGGCGACAGCCCCAACGGCATCATCCAGCTTGAACCGACGCTCAACCCAATAGTGCAGTTTGTAAACGATCACGACACCGATGGCGGCAATGATCATTGCCTGGATCGGGTGATACAGATCGTTACCTGCCGAGGCGGTGATAATTCCGGCCAGACCGCCCGAGAATGTCCAGAAGGCGTCGCCTTTGGAAACCACATACGCTGCCATCAATCCGCCAGACAGCGACATCAGGAAGTTGAAGGTAATCGCGGAGAGCGTAGTTGGGGCCAGATAGATGTTGGTTGCGGTCCAAGTCACACCTGTGATTTGGCCGTCGATTGCCTCAGGCGAGATCGCTGGAACGTTACACGCGGCGTAGAAGCCCCAGAAACCAGTGTAGATAAGGAATATCCCGATGGTTAGCATCCAGGGGTTGTGCGGCGGAATATCCCGCGGCGTACCGTCCTTGGCAAATTTACCCAGGCGTGGGCCCAGAACCATAATCACGCCAAGCGCGTAACCACCTGCAATCGCGTGGATAACGCCTGAAGCATAGGCGTCGTGGTATCCAAGAAGGCGTACCATCCAGCCGCCATAGTGCCAGCCCCACGCAGCGTCTATGATCCACCAGACAGAACCAATCATCACAGCATGGACCCACAGGGCAGAAGATCTGATCCGCTCGATTACAGAACCTGAAACGATCGAGGCGGCAGTCCATGAGAACAGCAAGAACGCGGCCCAGAAGACGCCGGTGATTCTGTCACCTAAATTGGTCGCCATCGTATCAGCCCAGGGCAGATTGGCAGCGCCCGCTTCGGTGTCCAGACCGCCCCAGAACGGAAAGTTCGGAAAGGCCCAGTAAATCCACCATCCAAAGAAGAAGAATGTGACCGTTACCAGCGGGATGATCATGATGTTTTTCATCAATGTGTGCATATGGTTGCGGGCACGACTGGCACCGACCTCGTACATGCAAAAGCCCACATGGATCAGGAACATGAAAACGACCGTTACCCAGTAGTAGAACTCGGTAAAGACCGTCGTTAGTGCATTTAGATTACCATCCACTTCGTAGTCTCCCTGTTGTTGCAGCAGGAGGTCTTTCTGCGAAGAATTTCCTGCTGGGAATATTTATCTACTCAGGGGACAATTTCATTGGCGACCTGTCAATAGATATGTGGGGCAAACATCTTTTAGGCATTTGGTTCATGCACTTTTAGGCCCATCGAAATTCAACCCATGGCATTGATAAATAACCACTTATGTCATTCTCGGTAATTTGTATTAGGGTGCACAAATTGCAGCCTAATATTCCCAACAGGAAAAAAATCTGCACATGGGTGTTGATTTTCAATCTGACATCGGCCTCAATATGGTCAACAAAAAAGCAATCAACGGGAGAGCTGAACAATGGCCATTCTTTGGAGGACGTCCGCCCTTGCGCAGCGCCATGCCGAGATCGGCGGCGAGTTAGAAGACTGGAACGGTATGGGAACCGCATGGTTCTATGACCATAGCCCGGAACGCGCCAAGGCGGATTACGAAGCCATCCGTACTAAGGCCGGTCTGATGGATGTGTCGGGTCTGAAAAAGGTTCACGTGGTCGGCGAAGATGCGGCTTATGTTATTGACCGCGTTACCACGCGGAACGTGGAAAAGATCATGCCGGGTCGGTCGACTTATGCGTCGATCCTGAATCCCGAAGGCAAGTTCGTTGACGATTGCATCATCTACCGCCTGTCAGTGAACACGTGGCTTGTCGTGCACGGCACAGGAACGGGTATGGAGCAGCTGACATCAGTAGCGGCTGGCAAGAATTGTTCGGTCATCTTTGACGACGACATGCACGACATGTCTTTGCAGGGACCGGTTGCGGTGGACTTCCTGGCCAAGCATGTTCCCGGAATTCGTGATCTGGCCTACTTCGGTATCATGCAAACCAAGCTCTATGGCTGCCCGGTGATGATTTCGCGGACCGGCTACACCGGTGAACGCGGGTACGAGATTTTCTGTCAGGCCAAGCATGCCGTGCACCTTTGGGACAACATCCTGGCCGAGGGCAAGGATATGGGCATCGTTCCGGTCCAGTTCTCGACACTCGATCTGCTGCGAACCGAAAGCTACCTTCTGTTCTATCCAGGCGACAATTCGGAAACCTATCCGTTCGACGATGAAACATGCGGAGATACGCTTTGGGAGTTGGGCCTGGAATTTACAGTCTCACCGGGCAAAACTGGTTTTATCGGTGCCGAGAACCACTACGCCTCGAAAGGTAAAGAGCGGTTCAAGATCTACGGTGTCAAACTGGACGGTACAATTCCGGCGGATGAGGGTGCGGATCTGCTGCAAAACGGCGAAAAGGTCGGCGTTGTCACCTTCGGCATGTATTCCGAGATCAATGGCCACAACGTAGGTATCGCGCGGATGCCAGTCGCCTGTGCCTCACCCGGCACCCAGCTGACGGTACGAAACGGCGACGGGACAGAAATAGCAGCGACTGCGGAAGAGATGCCGTTCTACGACCAGGACAAATCTATCAGAACCGCAAAGGGCTGAGTTTAAGGGGGCGCAACGGACACACCGAGGCGCCCTTTTTCTATTTGAGGGCAAAATGTCAAAGTTCGAATTTCCCAAGTCAATCGCAAGCCGCCCGGTCTGGGGTACGCTAGAGGTTCGCTCAGGTGAACATCATCTCATGATCGCCGAGGCCGAAGGGGCCGAAGCCGTTCTTGACATCGCGACACCTGACCTGATGGCCAAAACCCACTTGATCTATATTCCCAAAGGGACGGATTTCACGACAAAACTGCAAGCGCTGAATCCCGCGCAATTCTACGAAGGCCCGTCCTATGAGGCCGCGCTACAGCGCATTCGCCGTGTGCTGGAGGACGCGCATATGGGGTTGCAGGTCTATCTGACCGGCACAGAGGGCATGATGGGTCAGGCTATGAATGAGGTGATGGCCGTTGGCTTGCCACATACCGCGATCCAGACCGAGCATCGCGGCACGACTGCGCGCCGTATGCAATGTGTGCACTGCAAGGGCATTACCGATGATGTCGAGGTCGATCCGTTTGTCTGCTCGCACTGTGGTTTAAACCTTTTTGTGCGCGACCACTATTCCCGCCGCCTTGCCGCCTATCAGGGCGTCCGCGTTGACGCCGAGGATCATGGGAACGTGCCCGAGCCGAAGGGAATCTACGAATGAGTGGCGCAGAGAAAATTCAGGTCAAAGTTACAGAAATTACCCCGCTGAACGAATTGGTAACACGGTTCCGGTTCGAACGCGTTGACGGCAGTCAGTTGCCAACCTTTTCGGGCGGTGCACATACCGTGGTCGAAATGCAGGATGGCGGCATCACGCGGCTCAACCCTTATTCCCTAATGTCCGATCCGTTCGATCAATCATCCTATACGATCTCGGTTCGCCGCGATGATCAGGGCAGGGGAGGTTCGTTGTTCATGCACCGTCAGGTCAAGCTGGGCGACGAGATGACCATCAGCTACCCGGTCAACCTGTTCTCGCTTGATTTGCGGGCCCGCAAACACCTGTTTCTAGCCGGTGGTATCGGGATCACCCCGTTTCTGGCGCAGATCAAACAGCTCGAACTGCTGCACGGTCATTGGGAGCTGCACTATGCCTGTCGCAATCAGGCGCTGGCATCTTATGCGGATCAACTGACAGACAGGCATCCAAACGAAACGCATCTGTATTACGACGATCAGAATCAGGCGATTGATCTGGAAAACCTTCTCAGCGGGCAACCACTGGGCACCCATGTCTATGTCTGCGGACCAAAGGGCATGATCGATTGGGTGCGCAATACTGCCGCCGCTGAAGGCTGGCCCGAAGATTGCGTGCATTACGAAGAGTTCTTGGCGCCTCAGCCCGGCAAACCATTTGAAGTGCGTCTGGCGTCTTCCGACAAGGTCATTCATGTGGGTGAAAACGAAAGCCTTCTGGAGGCTATCGAGCGCGAAGGTGTCGACGCCCCGTATCTGTGCCGTGGCGGGGCCTGTGGCCAATGCGAAACCGTTGTGTTGGATCACGACGGCAACTTTGTTCACCGCGATCACTGGCTGACCGACGAAGAAAAGGCAGCAGGCAAAAAAATCATGCCCTGCGTATCGCGTTTCGAGGGCAAGTCCCTCGTGCTGGACCGCTGAGAGGAGGCCCACCATGACCATTCAATTCAACGACGAGTCCTTCCGCGACGACTATACGTTCCACAACTCGGAATGGGCGATCAAACGCTTTCCGTTTCCGTTCCACGAAGACAGCTACATGTATTCGGTCAACATGGAGCAGCATAGGGGTGGCCCCAAGGGTTCGGTCTATGAGATGCGGTTCGACGTAGACGAACATTACGTGTCCGAGATGAAAGACCGTGCGATCGTTCTTGATCAGGACCCGCTGCGCTGTCAGTCTCTGCCGCATATGACCTTGGCGGGCTGGGACCTGCTGGAACTGATCATGGTCAGCAAATCCGAGGACTACCCGGACCTGTTCGAACTGCACCGTAACGGCAACCAGTGGCGCTGGATCAACAAGCCACTGGGGATCGATCACAGCTTTACCTTCATGGATGAAACCACGCTGCCTTACGGGCCGATGGAGTACATTACCCGTCAGGCGCAAGGCGATTTCGCAGTGCTGGACCAGCGGGACGAGATGTTGTGGATGGACGCTGGTATGGTCACGACCCAGGCCGATTGGAGCCTGGATTTCGACATCGGCATGAATTTTTTCGAATGGCACGCGCCGGTTCCAAAAGCCCATGAAATGGGGATTTTCAAGCGCGCGCTGAAGTTTCTGCTGAACATTCAACAGGGCGCTCCAGCACGGCGGCTGAACTGGACCATGACGGTGAACCCGCTGTTGGATACCAGCCCGGAAAACTATCACAAATGGGGCATCCAAAAGACCACACTGACGCCCGAAAACATAGCCCATAAGCAGCATCTTCGGGTCGAATTGCAAACATTCTTCCGATTGCCGCGATCAAACGCGCTAGTATTCCCAATCCGTTGCTATCTTTGCAGTTTTCAAGATCTGATGACGGTTCCGAAATGGGGTCGCCGGCTGCACCGTGTTGTTCGCGACCTTCCGGTTGAACTCGCCACCTACAAGGGGTTTATCGACAACCGCCCAATGATGTTGGACTACCTTAGTCAGTTTGACGACGGATTACCGACCTCTCCCGGTATATGGCCGGATCTGGAAACAGAGCCGCCTTTGTCAAAGTAAGCGATCACCTTGACGTGTTTTGGCTCATATGACTGATGCAGGCAAAACACCTTGGCTCATTCAGCCCGATGACTTCGCATTGTATGACGCGCTTGCACTGCTTCGCGCGTCATTTCGGTATATGGATGCCCGAATTAATCCTCCTTCGTCTATCCATAATCTAACGGTGGAAGGAATGCAGGCGCATTGCAGGGGTGGTGGTGAAATCTGGGCCATGGGCCAACCGCTATTCGCGTGCATGTTTTTGACGCCCAAAGCCAACAACTTGTACCTAGGAAAGCTGGCGGTGAAGGAAGGAATGCGGGGGCGGGGTATCTGCCGCACTTTGGTAGATCACGCTGCAAGTCGTGCAGCAGACCTTGGTCTATCAGCGTTGGAACTGGAAACGCGCGTGGAACTCACTGAAAACCACCGTGTGTTTTCAAGGCTTGGATTTACAATCGTAAGTACCGGCAGCCACGTCGGCTATGACAGACCCACGGATTTCTTGTTGCGCAAGCCGGTCAATTTGTCTGCGGATAGCTGATCACTGAAATGTAGCGTGCCGGCAGATTCACCAACCGTTCCGGACCGTGCGGTGCGTCGGCGTCAAAGAACAAGGTGTCACCCGGTTTCAGAGGGTAAATCTTGTCTCCGTGGCGGTAATCTACCTCGCCTTCCAGCATGTAGATCGTCTCGATTCCATCATGTTGAAATGTTGGGAACACGTCGGATTCAACGGTCAGGGTGATCAGGTAGGGCTCTACGATTACCCCAGAACCGTTGGCACCAATATGCCCCAACAAATTATATTGATGATTGGCGCGTGTTCCTTCGCGCTCTAACTCGACGCCCTCACCCGCTTTGGTATGAACCGCCTCGCGGCGCTCTTCAAATTGTCTGAAAAAGCTTGTCAGAGGAACTGAAAGCGCATCAGCAAGCGATTGCAAAGTCGTCAGGGAAGGCGATGTGTTCCCGTTTTCGATCTTGGACAGCATACCAATCGACAATCCGGTCAGCTGAGCCAATTCCGCGACCGTAGTATTCTGCTTTTTGCGAAAAGCGCGAACCTCGCGACCAATGGCAACTTCAAGAACTTTTTCTCTGTCACCCGAGCGAACAGAATGCGGATCCTGTGTCAGATTTGTCGCCATTTCTTTGTCGTTTTTTTTCAATTTCATTCTTTCAATGTCTTGCTACACTTGTCCAAACGGGTTCTGCAAGAAGACGACGTGCATTACCCAATCCAACTCGGTCTACCATAGCACCATTTTTTCCTGCTAGTAAAATAATGATGCTGACAGAAAAATTCTAGAACTCAAATTCCTATGGCTAGACGGTATTACCGATAGCATGCCTGACCTCGGTGATAGAACCGCCGTGGGTAGCAAACGAGATTGTACCGAATCTGGATAATTGGTTGTACTAAGGCCTGAACGTTCGCATTGAAAACAACCATCTCTAACTCCGAGAGTGAGACAAACAGGGGCCGCTCGAAATTCGAACATCAGAATTTCTTTGTCGACTATAAGTTGGTGTGACGACTCCCCGACACCCTTGATCACTTTGCCATAGTTCGGCTTGGGTTCGAAATCGTTCCCCGCCAGCCTCCAGCAATTGTGGTCGGTGTGTGTCTCTTTGATGAGTTTGAAACCTGAAGATCGCTTAATACAGATCTAAGTATCTGCTGATCTATTCGCGGGCTTTCAAACGTTAGACCCAAGCAGCATTACCTGAATGTCGGCTACATTGGTCCCGGTCGCTCCGGTCATCAGAAGATCACTAGACAGCATCAAAGCCTTATGACTGTCGTTGCTCGCCAACAGAGCGGTAGGGTCATGTCCCGACGCGCGGATTCGGGTGAGCGTCCCTGCATCCACTATCGCGCCAGCCGCCGAGGTTGGGCCGTCGCGGCCATCCGTACCACCGCTAAGAAAAACCCAATTTCCGGGTATCGTGCGGTCTTGCGTCAGTTGGGCGACGCGCAGTGCCAATTCCTGGTTGCGCCCGCCGCAACCCGTTCCTTGCAGACGTACAGTCGTTTCACCACCAAACAGCAGGGCGGTTGGGCGGTTCGAAGTGGCGGACAAGGCTGCTTGGAAAATCCGTTCAGCCGCGTCGGACACATCTCCAATCAACGCGTCGGACACAATTTCAGTACGGTAGTTCTGCGCCGCATAGCGAAACGCGGCTTCCAAACTAATTGTGTTCGACCCAATCAGGCTATTTGTTGCCTCAACTGCTATGGTATGTTCAGGAATACTCTTCTCCAGATGGGCTCGGACGGCTTTTGGTAGCCGGTGCCAGATCCCGGCCTCGATGCAGGTTCTGCGGGCGTCCGCGTGGCTGCCGATTGGTAAGGCGGTTGGTCCGCTGGCTACGGCCCGAAGATCATCACCGATGACATCCGACAGGATATACGCCGTGATCGGGGCAGGTGCGCCGTGCAGCAAAAACCCGCCGCCTTTGAGCTGGCTCAGGTGCTGGCGCACAAGGTTCATCTGAACGATGTCCAGCCCGGAAGACAACAAAACCTCATTGACCGCAATTTTGTCCAAAAGGGTCAAACCATCAACAGGCGCGGGAACCAAGGCCGACCCCCCGCCGGAGATCAGTGCAATGATTTGATCCTGCTTACGTGCTGCGCTGAGCAATGCGATGATCTGTCGCCCGGCTTTCAAACCGCGTTCATCCGGGATGGGGTGCCCGCTGGTCAAAACCGTCGCACCGGGGACTTCGCTCCGGTTATCGCTATGGGTTACGATCAGGGCGACGTGATCGCCCTGAACATGCTGCAATGCCTCCTCCATCATGGCAGGGGCAGCCTTCCCAATTGCAATCAGGATGCTGCGCCCGCCATGTTCTGGTGATGGCAATGGGGCTGATTGCAACCGCTGGCGCAGGCACTTCGCCGGGTCCGCCGCAGCGACGGCTTCTGCAAAGATGGCGGCGGCTCTATCGCGCAGCGATATGGACGATTGCACAGTCATGATGCGATCAAGCCGCTGCGATCTGGCCTGCTTTTTCGACCAGCACTTCGGCCTGACGGATTGAGGCATAGTCGATCAGACGGCCATCCAGAGACA
>NZ_JBQFVF010000017.1:0-18044 GCF_056539625.1 Ruegeria sp. BA12 | reverse complement strand
CTCGAATCTTCACGTCAATCTATCGCTTTTTCGATCGGCGCCTCACTAACAACTTTCAAAACAAACGTCCCGAAACAATCCGCCAAAAAAAATATCCACAAAACACCTTGTGGCAATTCTGCAAGTAGACAGTTTGACACCCATTTTTTGGGCATTTTTAAAACATCTTAAAGTAGAGTCATGCCCAAGCCATCTCCCCTTCGAAAAAGGGTAGAAGGCCATAGTTTCCTGACTTTCTTTAAGCTTGATCAGCTTGCCTGATCTGCGGCAGGCGTCTCAGATTTTGATCGCTGGAAAAATACGGATCTTCCGAAAGCCTCTACCGACGGAGATTGCTCAAGCTCCGCTTCGGCGTAGCATGATCGAAATGGTGCGCCACACGATCCAAGCTTCCATGATAAGCCCGGTATTTGCGATGTAGTACAGATCTGCCTCTACTTTTCGGCGTGTCGCATCTGTACCTTCGATATACCCAAGTTCAACCTGCGCCCAGCCACTGATTCCGGGGCGCACAAGGTGACGCGCCTGGTATCCGGGTATAAGCGACATATATTCTCGGGCATGCTCGATGTAATCCGGTCGAGGGCCTATCAAGCTCATTTCACCTTTGAAAACATTAATGATTTGCGGTAATTCATCAATGCGGGACTTGCGCAAGAAGCGACCAAGCTGGGTAATTCTGTCCTCTTCCAACGGGCAATCAGCACCCCGTTCAATTTTCTTGGTCGGGCGCATGCTGCGAAACTTGTATGCTGTGAATGGTTCGCAGTTTTTCCCCATACGCACCTGAGAATAAAATAGAGGCCCCTTGTTCCAAATTGGGTTCAAGACGAGCAGGACGATTCCAAAAAACACCGCGAGAGGCAACAGAACAAATACGCTCAGGACAAGATCAAACGCACGTTTTGCCAAGGCAAAAAAGACACTTGGTGCAGAGGCTGGAGCCCGCGCAAAGGCGGTGGATTCCCCGAGATCGTGCTCGGGTAAATTAAAATCAAACATAACTGCTCAAGAGCCTTAAGCTAATTATTTTTATACTCGTTTTAAGGGAGCACTTCTTTTTTTAACCGTTTATCAACCACTTCAGGAGAGTGTCAATATATTTGAGTTAAATTTGCCTCAAGCCTTAAATGAATCGGATTCTAAGGCGTCTGGTTCACCGTCTTACCGGACCACTTTAGATCTGTTTGAAGGGTCCTAAGCATGTTGGAGAGGGCCCGAAGGAGCCCAGTCTAGCGAACCCATCTACGCGCGGTGTTCCTTACGTGTAATTGTCGGCGTCGAACAGCGATGCAAGGTGTCGGATTCAATTGCCAAGCCAAGGAATCGGGCAGGGGTAATCAACCCAATCGCCGCGGTCTTCAATATAACGCAGTCGAGCATTACAGCCCTATTGGTCATCGCGTTATTTTTCACTCATAAAGCTCTCCCGGACGTGACGAGCCATAACCCGATGTTCACTTGGATTGCAAAAGATCACCTTATTCGATAAGGGGGCGCTTTCGGGATTGATCCAAGAAATCCTCGCAAACCGCGCTAAACTCCTCAAGGGGCCAGTTGAGGCACGGGCTGGGATCTGGACAACAAGGCACGTGGGACGGGCCGCAAGGCGATTTAATGATCCGAAGATGGACAGTGTATTCGCGAAGTGTTCAAACGCGTTCTCGCCTATTTGGTCACGTAGCTTTTGGGCTAACTGGATCTTTGCTCCGGTCTGGCGCGAACTTAAAATCGTGATCGCCCGGATAGGTCGGTAGCAGTAGGAGGCAGGCAAAATATCTGCAGCGGCGAAGCTTGCCTGGACGCAACTTGAATGGAATGTACCGTAATCGCCACCTTTCATGTCTAGAACTGCAACCACATTAACTATGAGCGATCCCTCTTCAGCCAGGACACTTTCGTGCAGACACGTTCCACCGCTGCTGCCGAATGGCGCGAACTCGGTGCCGGACACAGGACAGCTTTGCTAGCCTCACTGAGACTGATTCGAATTCCTCTGCGCGTGCTACTGCAGTCCGGTCAGAGTAGATTGTGCCGGGAATTTCAGTTTGCTAACGTCGGACACGCGCTGGGGAGGGCGTGTACACCTATATGCTGGACTATTCGCACAACGCCTGGCTTGTCGCGGCCTCTTTGGCCGTTGCGCTGATGGCCGGATTTACCGGCCTTTATCTGACGCATGGCGCGTCCCGGCTGGATAGCCAGCGCCGCAAGCTTGTCGTTGCTCTGGCGGCGGTCATTCTGGGCGGCGGTATCTGGTCGATGCATTTCGTTGCCATGCTGGGCCTGCAACTGCCGATACTGTTTTACTACGACGCACTGATCACTCTGATCTCTGCGCTTGTAGCGATCCTGATGGTTGGGCTGGCGCTGCTGTTGCTGCATTTCCGTCCGCGTACGCCTCAGACGATGATCGGATCGGGGGTGATCGTGGGGCTGGGCATCGTGGTGATGCACTACATTGGCATGGCGGGAATGCAGCTATGCCGCCCCGTATACAATGTTCTGGACGTAGCTCTGGCGACGTTGGCCTCGGTGATCCTGTCGGTCGCGGCTATTTGGGTTGCTTATGGCAACCGCACGCAACGCAATATTCTGCTGGGCACAGTTTGCTTTGGGTTTGCCGTTTTTACTATGCACTTTGTGGCGACCGGTCTGACCGATTTTGTGGCAAGTGACGCCGCCGGCGGTGCGGGGCCCGCGCTGGACAATCAGGTTCTGGCGATGGGCGTCACCGTTTCTGTTTTCCTGATCTGCGGAGCTTTTCTGCTGACCGGGATATCGTTCATCGAACCGAAGGAAAAGCTGGCGCCCGAACGCACGCCGGAACCCGCAACCTTGCGCGCCGGTGTTCCGTTCGAGCGTGAAGGCCAGACATATTTCACGGAACCCGCCAGCGTTGCCGCCATCCGGGCCGAGGGGCATTATACTGTTCTCTATATGGGTGTTGAAAAACTATTCTGTCCTTGGTCGATCACCGAGGCCGAAAACCGCTTGAAACCAGACGGGTTTTTGCGCGCCCATCGCAGCTATCTGGTGAACCCCAAACACGTCTCTAGCTTTGAACGTCACAAGGACAACGGCACCTGTTATTTTGACGGGGTCGACGCGTTGACCAAAGTGCCGGTCAGCCGGTCCCGCCTGACGGACATTCGCGAGGCTCTGGGCCTCTGATCGCAGTTCATGCAGCCTATTCGCATTTCGTGAAACAAGCCGCGCGACCTGTTCCCGATCGCTGGAAGCCTTAAGTCACACGTTCTTTCCTACCTCTTAGGTTCCCCAAGGCACACCGCTCGGACCCAGGGAGGAAAAACATGATACCAGCCGGTTTTGAGTATCACCGGCCAGGCGACATCGCCACGGCCATCGGCATTCTACAGGAACACGGAGACGAGGCGCGCGTCATTGCGGGCGGGCACAGCCTGATCCCGATGATGAAGCTGCGCATGGCCGAGATGGGCCATCTGGTTGATCTGCAAGCCATTGATGAGTTGAAGGGCATCGAGGTCGGATCTGATACCGTCTCACTCGGCGCGATGGTAACTCAGCATGAGATGATAACCCATGATGGTCTGGCTTCGGCCGTTCCATTGATCCGCGAGGCGGCTTTGCAGATCGCGGACCCTCAAGTGCGCTATGTTGGCACTGTTGGCGGGAACGTCGCCAATGGCGACCCGGGCAACGACATGCCGGGCCTGATGCAATGCCTGAACGCCACGTTTGAACTATCGGGACCTGACGGCACCCGCAGTGTGGCAGCACGGGATTTCTATGAGGCCGCGTACTTTACTGCACGCGAGGATGAGGAAATCCTGACCCGGATTTCGATCCCCGTGCCAGGCTCCGGGGTGGGTCAGGCGTACGAGAAGCAGAAACGTAAGATCGGCGATTACGCGACGGCCGCAGCGGCAGTGATGGTTGGCAACGGACAGGCCTCGGTCGCGATGACCAACCTTGCGGACACGCCCATCTGGTCCGAAAGCGCAAGCAATGCGCTGGCCGACGGAGACGTCAGCGGCTGCGTCGCCGCAATGCTCGACGCAATTGACCCGGTGGCTGACAACCGCGGTCCCATCGAATTCAAGAAACACGTGGCCGCCGTGATGCTGCGCCGCGCCATCGACCGTGCGCAAAGCCGCGCGAGTTGAGGGGAGGAACAACCATGTCAAAAATGCACGTAAAACTAACAGTGAACGGCAAACAGGTCGAAGGTCTGGCCGAGCCGCGCACGCTGCTGATCCACTTCCTGCGGGAAGATCTGAAAATCACCGGTCCGCATATTGGATGCGAAACCAGCCATTGTGGGGCCTGCACCGTGGATATTGATGGCAAGTCCGTCAAGTCCTGTACAACCTTTGTGGCGCAGGTGAACGGGGCCGATATCACAACCGTCGAAGGGCTGACCAATGACGATGGTAGCCTTGGCGTTTTGCAAGAGATGTTTCGCGAACATCACGGGCTGCAGTGCGGCTTCTGCACGCCGGGCATGATCACCCGCGCGCATCGTCTGCTGCAGGAAAACCCGAACCCAACCGAGGAAGAAATCCGCTTTGGTATGGCTGGCAACCTGTGCCGATGCACCGGATACCAGAACATCGTCAAGGCGATCTCGGCCTCAGCTGACATGCTGAACGCTCAGAAGGAGGCCGCGGAATGAACGATCAAACCATGACCCCCGAAGAACGCGCCGCCAATCTCAAAGGGATGGGTAGCTCGCGCAAACGCGTCGAGGATGTGCGCTTTACCCAAGGCAAGGGCAACTACGTCGATGACATCAAGCTGGACGGGATGCTGTTTGGCGCGTTTGTCCGCTCGCCCTATGCTCATGCCCGCGTTGTCAGTGTGAACAAAGAGGCCGCGTTGGCCGTGCCCGGCGTTGTTGCTGTGTTGACAGCCGAGGATCTGGCTCCGCTGGGTTTGCATTGGATGCCGACGCTGGCAGGTGACAAGCAAATGGTGCTGGCCGATGGCAAGGTTCTGTTCCAGGGCCAAGAAGTCGCCTATGTCGTTGCTGAAAATCGATACATCGCAGCGGATGCGGCAGAACTGGTCGAGGTTGACTTCGAAGAACTGCCCGTTCTGACCGACCCGTTCGAGGCGCTGAAATCGGACGTTGTACTGCGTGAAGACCTTGCGGGTCAGACCGAGGGCGCCCATGGCCCGCGCAAGCATCACAACCACATTTTCACTTGGGAACAGGGCGACAAAGATGCGACGGAAGCCGTGCTGGGTGAGGCGGATGTCGTGGCCGAAGAGATGGTCTATTACCACCGGACCCACCCATGTCCGCTGGAGACCTGTGGCTGTGTGGCTTCGATGGATAAGGTAACCGGTAAGCTTACGCTTTATGGTACATTCCAGGCCCCGCACGCGATCCGAACCGTAGTGTCGCTGATCTCTGGTCTCGCCGAGCACAATATCCGGGTGATCAGCCCTGATATCGGTGGCGGCTTCGGTAACAAAGTTGGTGCTTATGCGGGCTATGTCTGCTCGGTTGTAGCCTCTATTGTCACCGGTCAACCGGTGAAATGGGTCGAGAATCGGATGGAAAACCTTATGTCTACCGCCTTTGCCCGCGACTACTGGATGCAGGGCAAGATCTCTGCGACCAAGGATGGCAAGATCACTGGTCTCTGGTGCCATACCACAGCAGATCATGGTGGATTTGACGCCTGTGCCGACCCAACGAAGTTCCCGGCCGGGTTCATGAACATCTGCACCGGGTCATATGACATCCCCACCGCTTATCTGGCTGTGGATGGGGTTTACACCAACAAGGCACCGGGCGGTGTCGCCTATCGTTGCTCGTTCAGGGTGACCGAGGCTGCGTATTTCATTGAGCGGATGATCGAGGTTCTGGCCATCAAGCTGAACATGGACGCGGCCGAGTTACGCCGGATCAACTTTATCCGCAAGGATCAGTTCCCATATCAGTCCGCGCTGGGATGGGAATATGACTCGGGTGACTATCACACCGCTTGGGACAAAGCGCTGAAGGCCGTGGACTATGATGGTCTGCGGGCGGAGCAGGCGCAACGGATCGAGGACTTCAAAGCCGGAAAGACCCGCAAACTGCTGGGCATCGGTCTGACGCATTTCACCGAAATCGTCGGGGCTGGACCAGTCAAGAACTGCGATATCCTTGGGTTGGGAATGTTCGACTCATGCGAAATCCGGATTCACCCAACCGGTTCCGCCATCGCACGGCTGGGGACGATCAGCCAAGGTCAGGGCCATGCTACGACTTTTGCTCAGATCATCGCCAGCGAGATCGGCCTGCCTGCCGATGACATCACGCTGGAAGAAGGCGACACTGATACCGCGCCTTATGGGCTTGGTACCTATGGGTCTCGGTCGACACCCGTGGCCGGCGCGGCAACGGCGATGGCCGCCCGCAAAATCCGCGCCAAGGCGCAGATGATCGCAGCCTACTTGCTGGAAGTGCATGACGACGACGTTGAGTGGGACGTGGATCGGTTCTCAGTCAAAGGTGCTCCTGAGCGGTTCAAGACGATGAAAGAAATCGCCTTTGCCGCATATAATCAGGCCATTCCGGGGCTGGAACCCGGTCTGGAGGCCGTAAGCTACTATGACCCGCCGAATATGACCTACCCGTTCGGGGCCTATATCTGCGTCATGGAGATCGACGTCGATACCGGCGAATGGGAGGTCCGGCAGTTCTATGCGCTGGATGATTGCGGGACCCGGATCAATCCCATGATCATCGAAGGTCAGGTCCATGGCGGCGTGACCGAGGCGTTGGCCATCGCTATGGGTCAGGAAATCGCCTATGATGAGATGGGCAACGTCAAGACCGGTACGTTGATGGACTTCTTCTTGCCCACCGCGTGGGAGACGCCCAACTACACCACTGATCACACGGTGACGCCATCTCCGCATCACCCGATCGGTGCCAAGGGCGTGGGCGAGAGCCCGAATGTCGGCGGTGTGCCTGCGTTCTCGAACGCGGTGCATGATGCTTTCCGCCCATTTGGCCTTGTTCAAAGCCACATGCCGCATGATCACTGGCGCATCTGGAAGATCGCCAATGGTCTTGGAATGCACGGCTAACAGGAAAGGCCGTCGCGTCGAAACTTGGTGCGGCGGCAATCCGGGAGAATGGCATGAGCTTGCAGGACATACAGCAAGGCCTCGCCGAGGTGGGCTATGTTGCCGACGACCGATTGGCTATGGCGTTGCATCTGGCGCAGACGCTTGGGCGTCCACTGCTGCTGGAAGGCCCGGCTGGGGTCGGTAAAACCGAGGTCGCCAAGGCGTTGGCAGCACAGCGCGCCGCGCGGTTGATCCGGTTGCAGTGCTATGAAGGGCTCGATGCCAGCCATGCGATTTATGAGTGGAACTACCAGCGCCAGTTGCTGGCTATTCGCGCAAGCGAGGCACAGGGTGGCACCAGCGAAGCGCAGTTGTTCAACGATGATTATCTGCTAAAGCGACCCTTGCTGGAAGCAATCAGCGAAGAAGAACCACCTGTTCTGCTGATTGATGAAATCGACAGGGCGGATGAGGAGTTTGAGGCCTATCTGCTCGAAATTTTGTCGGACTTTCAGATCACGATCCCTGAACTCGGCACCATCAAGGCGCGTTCGCGGCCCATCGTGATTCTGACGGCGAATGGCACTCGGGACTTGTCGGACGCGCTGCGGCGTCGGTGCCTGTATAGTTTCCTCGACTACCCATCGCGTGAAACGGAAATGGCGATCCTGAAAGCTCGCATGCCCGCAGTCGAAGGGCTGTTGGCGCGCCAGATTATTAGCGTTGTGCAGGCGCTGCGCAAAGAGGACTTGGAAAAGACCCCCGGCATCGCCGAGATGCTGGACTGGGCGGCCGCTCTTTCAGGGCTGGGCGTCAACGACATGGCGCAGTCCCGCAAAGACGTTCAGGCAACCCTTGTTTGTCTTTTGAAAACTGCAGCCGACTATGACGCAGCTCCGCCTGAAGTGATGGATCGCCTGATCGGAAAGGTGGCGTGATGCAGGTCACCCGCTTCCCCTCTCGCGCATCTGGTCTGTCGGATCGCATGTCCGGCTTCATCGAACATTTGCGTATGAACGGGATGCGAGTTGGTCCGGCTGAAACGGGGGACGCATTGGGTGCGCTGGCGGCGGTTGAGGCGACGGATGTCAGACAGGCCCAGCAGGCACTTTGCGCGTTGCTGGCTGGCGACGTCGACGATTGGCGGCGGTTCGATGATTTGTTCGAAGCCTATTGGTTCAACACTGGCAAGCAACGCACGGGAACCGCCCAAACCGCGCATGTGCGGGTTCAATCTGCAAAGCCGATGATCTGGCAGCAAGAGAGCCAGGATAGTCAGGAATCCGAGACTGGCACGGATCAGGCCGCCGCACCTGATACCGGCGATGGGGAGGCCGTGGGGAGAGACGGGAAGCTAATCGCAACCCGTACGGCCAACCTGTCGCGCCGGGATTTGCGCGAACTGATGGATGAAGACGCCCTGAGGCAGGCGGAACAGGTCGCGACCGCCATCGCACGCGCCATCCGCGACCGCCGCTCGCGTAGGCGAAAGCAAGCTCTGCGGGGCTCTGCTTTGGACATGCGCCGGATTCAACGCGCCAGCCTTGCACGAGGAGGAGAGCCGATGGATCTGTATCGCCGCGCTCGCCCATCACGCCCAATGAGGATTGTGGCCTTGTGTGACGTCAGCGGTTCCATGGCTGTCTATTCGCGGGTCTTTTTGGCCTTTTTGAAAGGATTGATCGGTAGTGGAGCTGAGGCAGACGCCTATTTGTTCCACACGCGTTTGATGCGTGTGACTGATGCACTGCGCGATCACGACACACTGCGCGCGGCTGGACGGCTATCACTCATGGCCGAAGGGTTCGGCGGTGGTACCGACATCTCGGGAAGCCTTGAGAAGTTTCTGAACGGATACGGTGCCCGGGCATTGAACGGGCGGACGATCGTTTTGATCCTCTCGGACGGCTATTGCAGCTCGTCACCTGAAGCCTTGGGAGAAGCGCTGGCTCAGGTTCGACGCAAGGCGCGGCGGATCGTCTGGCTGAATCCTCTTAAAGGATGGAAAGACTATCAGCCCATTGCTGCTGCCATGCAGGCTGCGGAGCCGTATCTGGATGCGCACTTACCGGCCAACACGCTCGACGCGCTGTCGGCGTTGGAACCCGAATTCCGAAAACTGTGAAAGGACACGGCTATGGCAGGTTTCGACATTTTCGACACGATTGAGGAGTTGCGTCAAAAGGGTGACGCCTTTTGCGTGGCAACTGTCCTTCGAACTGCCGACGCAACCTCGGCCAAGGCAGGTGGCAAGGCCGTGATTACGCGGGACGGGTGTATTTTTGGGCACCTGGGTGGAGCGTGCGTGCAGCGCGTCGTACGCGCATCGGCGCAGGAGGCACTTGCAGTTGGAATTCCGAAAATGATCCGCGTGAAACCTTCGGAAAAGGTAGTGGCGATGACAGATCCGGATGGTGTTGAGACCTTCAAAAGCGGTTGTCCTTCGGGCGGAACTGTCGACTTGTTGATCGAGCCGTATCAGCACACTCCGCGCCTGATCATATTTGGAGACTCTCCGATTGCACATGCGCTTGCCGCTCACGCGGCGCTGTCCGGGTTGCGTGTTTGCTTGCCTGAAGGTTCAGAAAGCTCGGTGGAATTCATCGGGTTTGATCCGAATGACCTAAGCGCATTGGGGGTTGAACCACGCGATTTCGCGGTGGTAGCCTCACAGGGGAAGGGCGATGGTGCAGCGCTGAAATCTGCGCTTGAATCACCAGCACGACGCGTTTCGATGGTCGCGAGCCACCGAAAGGCCAAGGTGTTGTGCGAGAGGTTGCAAGTGCAGGGAATGACCGTCGAGCAGACCAGTCGACTCAAGTCACCGGCCGGTCTGGATATCCATGCAATCGACCCGCACGAAATCGCCCTTTCGATCCTCGCCGAGATCATCCTCTGGCGGAATTCAGACAATTCCAAGGAGACATCGCATGATGAAAAAATGGCGTAAATGGTTGCAGTCCTTTCGGACTGTGAAGCCGGAACAGACCCCGGAAGAGGCGACCGAGACCGCACTTCGCGTTTTCCCAAGATGCTGTTGAGTAAAGGACTCTCAAATGGAACTAAATGACGAAATCCGAATCTCTGCTCCGCGTGACGTCGTGTACCGAGCGCTAAATGATCCGGATGTGTTGCGTGAGTGCATTCCCGGTTGTGAGGAATTGATCCAGCATTCTCCCGAGCATTTGGAGGCCAAAGTTGTGCTCAAAATCGGCCCCGTCAAGGCTCGGTTCAGCGGCGAAGTGACGTTGGACAACTCCAATGCTCCGGATGAGTTTTCCCTGACCGGTGAAGGAAAAGGTGGCGCTGCGGGCTTTGCCAAAGGGGGTGCGGATGTCAATCTTAGCACGGAGGGCGAGGAAACGGTTTTATCCTATACTGCCAAGGTCACAATCGGCGGAAAAATAGCGCAATTGGGCAGCCGGTTGATTGCAGGTACTGCAAAAAAACTTTCAGCCAAGTTTTTTGACAGGTTTGGGGAAATCGTCACCGAGCAAAACGTCGGTTAGGGTCAGGACTTCGGTAACGAGGTCTTCCCAATCAAGCGGTTTTGCGCAAAATTATTGATCCGCTGAAGCGGTGTTTTCAGGTCTTTACCTGTCCGACCTGCTATGGGAGTCGATCATGGATACTTTGAACCAAAGCAAAGCCGTTCCTCACAATCTGCAAATGATCGACAGCACCGTGATCCGCGCCCATCATCCACTTCCCGGCAGGGCATTGCGGTAACAATGTCCCGAGAGGGAGGCAGCGGGTGCCAAGCCATGGCCGCGATGATAAGTTACACCTTGGCACGCACTTTTTGTTGATCAGGCGCTGGCTGCATTGTTCGCACTGCGTGAAGGTGCACAATTACGAAAAATGCAGTTGCAGCGAATATCAGCAATGCGGACAAACTTGCCGTTCGTTTCCTGAGCCACGAAGTCCGCTTTAGAATGAAAACGGTCCCTCGGCAGTGTCTAGCGAAACAGCGCTCCATGTACCGCTCTTTCCGGTCTCGAGAACTGCGCAACCCGTAGGTCCAGAAAAAAACCCAACCGGAGCCACCGCGCGTCGGTCCAGTGCAAAACCGCTGCAAAGGCCCGGCGCTGTAATGGCAACGTGACCGCCAACGCGGCCAATGTGAACGCCGTGGACGTGCCCAGCCAACACCGTGATCTCTCCGGAGTGCACTGCAAGAATTTCTGCCAGATCGGAATGGTTTTCCAATCCGATAACATTCATGAAATCAATTCCGGTGCTAAATGGCGGGTGATGCAACATAACGACAACCGGCCCGTCAGACCCAGAAAGCTCCCGCTCCAAAAAATTAAGACTTTCCACGCGCAGCCTGCCACCGCCCTGTCCTTCAACCAGCGTGTCAAGCCCGATAACACGGGTATCGCCCACTGTGTCCGCCCAATCAATAAGCCCGTCCACCGGCATGATGTCCAAACCTGAAAATGCCTTTTGCATTGGCTTGCGCGCATCATGATTTCCAGGAACAACATAAATCGGCAGGTCAAACCGCTCCAGTTGTGCGCGCGCGAAATCGTAACTGTCCGGGCTGCCATCTTCGCTAACGTCACCAGTGACTAGAACCGCGTCGAGCGGGCCAAGAGCTTCGCCTCTTTCGATCAATCGGTCGATGACCCCAATCAGGATCGCGCGGGTATCAAGCACGCCTGAACACAAATCGCCGCGCGATACCGCGTGCAAGTCACTTAGATGAAGAAATGTCGCCATGACTATTTGATCCCCGCGCGCAGGAAGGCCTGAACGAATTGACGCTGGAACACGAGGAACGCGATCAACAAGGGCGCAACGGACATCATCGTTGCCGCCGAAATGACGCTTATATCCACACCATTTTCCGGTGCGCCGAAGATCGACAGGCCAACCGTCAGCGGTCGTGTGTCGGGCGAGTTGGTCACGATGAGCGGCCAGAGGAAGTTGTTCCAGTGGGTCGATACCGACACCAACGCATAAGCAAGATATGTCGGGCGTGCCAAGGGCACGTAGACTCGCCAAAGAATTCCGAACCAGCCGCAGCCTTCGACGCGCGCTGCCTCATGCAGTTCTATAGGAACGCCCTTAAACGCCTGCCGCATTAGGAAAATGCCAAAGGCAGAGGCCATATAGGGCATTCCGACGCCAAGAATCGTGTCAAACAATCCGAGGCGTGAAACCATTGCATAGTTTTCCACGATCAACACTTCGGGCAGGATGAAAAGTTGCATCAGCACTAGGATGAACACGAAATCCCGACCCGGAAACTGGACCTGGGCGAAGGCAAATCCTGCCAGCGTCGTGACGAAGAACTGACCAATAAGGATCACCGTCACTAAAAGGAAGGTGTTGAGGAAATAGCGTAGCCACGGCGCCCCCTCCCAAGCGGTGCGGAAATTGTCGAGCGTCCATGGCGACGTGATGTTAAAGTTGACCGCGTCAGAGGTGCTGTGGAAAGCCGCCCAAAAGGCAAAGACCAGCGGGGAAATCCAGATCACGGCCAACAACAATGCGCCAAAGGATTCGATATGTCTGGAAAATCCGCTCACTGGTAATGGGTCCGCTTGTCGAGAATGGTGAACTTGACGCCGGCAACTACGCCAAGCACGACAAGCACCAGGATGGTCATTGCCGCTGCGTGGGGCGCATCAAAGAAGGCAAAGGCCATTTCCCAGATGTAATAAAGGATAAGCTTGGAGGCGTCGTTGGGCCCGCCCTTGGTGAGGATGAACAAATGATCGATCAACTTCACAGAGTTGATCAACGCATTGACCATGATAAATAGCGTCGTCGGCATCAACAACGGCAGCACAATCCTGCGCGTATAGGTCCAGCGGCTGGCGCCTTCAATGTCGGCAGCTTCCTTGAGGTCCTCGGGGATCGTCTGCAAGGCCGCCAGATAGAAGACCATGAAAAACCCAGCCTCTTTCCAGATCGTCACGATAATTACAGCCCACAGGGCAGTTTCAGGCTGCCCCAGCCAGTTGATTGAGGGAAGGCCAAACAGACCGCCGATCTGGTCGAGCACACCCAATCCGGGAGTATAAAAAAACAGCCAAAGGTTAGCCGCTGCGATCATTGGCAAGACCGTGGGCGTGAAATAGGCGGTGCGTACAAACCCGCGCGCCGGGATCTTGGAGTTCGCCCAAAGCGCCATCGAAAGCGCAATTGCAATAGAAATAGGGATGGTCGCGCCCGCATAGATCAAGTTGTTCACGACAACTTTCCAAAAGGTTGGATCGGCAAACAGGTCGGCATAGTTCTCGCCGCCGACAAATTCGCTGGGGCGTCTTCTGGTTTCTCGGCTGAACAAGCTCGACCACAAGGTCGCAAGCGAAGGATAAAACGCAAAGGTCGTCAGCAGAATTGCCGCTGGAGACAACAGGATCCAACCGTAGATGGCCTGTCGACGACGCTCGATATTCACATGCTCTGCCATATAGCGACCCTCAAGGTTAGGTGCGTCGGGCATCTCTGCCCGACGCCAGGGAGTTGAGGTTACTGGTAATCACGCAGCAGGCGCACAGCCGATGTCTGGGCTTCTCCTAACGCGTCTTCAGCCGATTTTGCGCCGGTCAAAGCCGCCTGAATTGCGTTATTCAAACCCTCACGCACGCGTGCGGTTTCAAAGGTCGAGAACTCGGCAACCGCATTTTCCAGCTGGTTTCGGGCAACGAGAGCGGGTGGGAACTCTTCTGTATAGGATTTCAGCGCCTCGGTTTCATACGCCGCCGGAGACACGCCCATATAGCCGGTCGCGATGGACCACGCTGCCGCTTGCTCGGGTGAGGTCATGAATTCGATCAGCTTCATGGCCGCCGCGCGCTCTTCGTCTGATGTTTCCTTGAAAACATAGAAGTTGCCGCCGCCGGTAGGCGAACCCAGCCGCACATTGGCCGGAAGCTCGGCGACGCCAAAGTCAAAACTGGCGTTGTTCTTCACAGCCGTAAGGTTGCCGGTCGAATGCCACATCATCGAGGTCTGACCTTCGAGGAACGCCTGCCGCAGGGTACCCCATTCAACGGTGCCAGTGGGCATGATGCCATGCTCCTGCGACAGCGACTGCCAGAATTCCAACGTATCGACAACGGTTTCGTCATCGAAATAGGTGGTCAGGCCGTCATCGGACATCACCTCCTTGCCGTTCTGGATCGCCAACGCCTGGAACATCCAATAGGGATAGCCTGTCGATGGGATCATCAGGCCATAGGTGTCGTCGTTGGTCAGTGCCTTGCCCATGCTGATCAGCTCGTCCCAGGTCTTGGGCGGTGCCTCAGGGTCAAGACCTGCCGCACGAAACTGGTCCTTGTTGTAATAGGCAACGATAGTTGAACGCTGGAACGGAATGCCCCAAGTTTTGCCCTCGATCCGGCCATTGGCCATCAACGCCGGATAAAAGCTGTCTAGCCAGTCCGGGTTAACCCCGTCGATATCTTCGTAGGCCACGATCAGATCCTGCTCGATCAGATCATAGGCATCGATTGAGAACATCACAGCCAGCTGAGCCGGTTCACCCGATGCAAGTGCGGACAAGGCACGCACACGCGTGTCGTCATAGTTGCCTGAATAGATCGCGTTGACCTTGATGTCAGGGTTGGCAGCTTCAAAATCGGCAACGATGCCATCTACTACCTCGGTCAGCGCGCCGCCAACCGCGATAGGATAATACATGGTTAGTTCCGTCTCTGCCGCCGCGGCTGAAGCCAGCGCGGTGGCCGAGACGGCAGCCAAACTTATCTTTCTAATAACGTTCATTTTTTCCTCCCAGTGATGACAGTTATTCTTGTCTTTCCAAAGTTCAGTTGCTTGACCTACCCGGCCAGTCGCTTGCCCATGTCGTCAAAAAAATGCAGGTCTTCATCGGAAAAGCTGATCTCCAGATCTTCTCCTGCCGGAATATGTTTCAGTCCGGGCATGGACACGGTCAGACCATTGGCAGCAGGATGTGACAGGCCAATGAATGTTTCGGAACCCAGGAATTCGCACTCCGATACTTTACAAGTCAGCCTGCCCTTGCCCGATTCCACCACCTTCACCGCTTCTGCGCGAAGGCCAATTGTCGTTGCGCGCTCAAATCCCGGCACGCCTTCAGACTTGATCAGCGCCATTGGCGGGGCACCGACAAACTCGGCGACAAAGGTGTTAGCAGGCTTGTAGTAAAGCTCTTCCGGTGAACCTGTCTGCTGGATATGGCCGTCTTTCATCAGCACGACCATGTCGGCCATGCTCATCGCTTCGGTTTGGTCATGCGTGACGTAAACCACGGTGATGCCCAAATCGACCTGAAGTTTTTTGATGTCCTTGCGCACCGAGGCGCGCAGCTTGGCATCAAGGTTCGAAAGCGGCTCATCCATCAGGCACAGCGGCTGGTTTGCCACGATCGCACGTGCGAGCGCCACACGCTGGCGCTGACCCCCCGACAATTCCCCCGGCTTACGCTGCTCATAGCCCAGCAAGCCAGTGATCTCGAGTGCCCGGGTCAGTTTCTCGCGCCGTTCCGCCGCGCCGACTTTTCGCACCTTGAGGCCAAAGACAACGTTTTCCGCAACACTCAGATGCGGGAACAAAGCATAAGACTGGAACACCATCGACAGATTGCGTTCTGCAGGGGCAGAAGTTGTGATGTCGCGCCCGTCAATGACGATCCGCCCCTCATCCGGCAATTCCAGTCCGGACAGCAATCTCAGCGTCGTTGATTTGCCACAGCCCGAAGGCCCAAGCAGCGCTACGAACGAACCACGCGGGATTGAAAGATTAATATTCTCGACGCCAAGCTGCCCATTCCAGCGCTTAGCAATATTGTCAACGTGAACAAACGGTTCTGCCATATTCAGCGCTCTCCTTGTGAGTAAGAAATGGCTTCGCCCAAACTGTCTGCGAGATCGGAAAATTCAGGAGCCGGACGACGGTCGCATGCGATCACGTCGACATCCGAGATGTTGCCGCCCAATGCCGGCGCAATGCGACCAAATTTACTACTGTCAATTACGAGAATCGATTTGGCTGCGTGCTGCTGCATTTTCATTCTTACCCGAACCTCAGCCGGATGAAATTCTAACAACCCACCATCATGCGCCACACCGGCAACGCCAAATATTGCGAACTCGGCGCGAAACCTGTCAAAGAAATCGGTTGCTTCTTCGCCTATAAAATCACGATCGGGCAGGCGCAGCTCGCCTCCTGGCAAAAGGATACGGTTTGAGATTTCATTACTCAGCGCCATCGCGGCACTCAGGTTGTTCGTGATGACCGTTAACTCCTGGTGGCCGGACAGTGCCTTGGCCACTTCGAGCGGGGTCGATCCGATCGATAGGAACACATTTGCTCCGTTTGGGATCATGCTCGCAACAAGTTCGGAAACCGACCGTTTGCCACGTAAGTTCGTTCCGGCTCTCTGATCAAACGGTGTATTCAAACGGCTTTCAGCCAACTCGATCCGCCCGTGCGCGCGTCGCAGGTTTGCACCGTCGCACAAAATGTCCAGATCACGGCGGATGGTTTGCGTCGAGACCCCTAGCATTTCCGCTAAGGCCCCCACACTGACACCGCCACGCTCTTGCACGACCTGCTGGATTAAATCCCTCCGTCTGATCTTTTTTGACGCCATATATCCCCCTTCAAGTTGCCAAAACCATACCACCAAAAAACAACAAAACAACATTTTTTAGTCAAAGCCACATAAAACCTTAAAGGGCGCCTTGGCTGCAATCTTCGAAAAAGTTATATCAATCAGTATTTTGCGCATGAAATCTCGAAACTCCTTGGCAATGATTTCTCAAAATGTTGTTTTTTCTTCCATTTATTTTTGTTGATGTTACATTCCGGATTGCGTCAAACCTGTCGGGGGCGCCCATCAAAAAAGGACATTTGGACACATGCTTGACGCCAACTCGATATTTTCGCGTTATCAGTCCATACGTCCCAGGCTTCCAAAAGCAACATTCACTGCAGCCACTCTGGATATCGAGTCACTTCTGGATATTGGCAACGAAGTAGACGCCTTTGTTTTTGATGCTTTTGGCGTTCTAAATGTTGGGGAAACTCCGATTCCCGGCGCGGCAGCTCGTTTGAAAGAGCTCAGGAAGGGCGGACACCAGATTCGCATTCTTTCTAATGCTGCCAGCTATAATCACCAGGGCGCGACTGCAAAATTTCAGAAGCTCGGAATGCAGGTTGATGCAGATGAGATTGTAACCAGCCGAGACGCAGCCTTGGCAAACTTGAACGACGGTCTGTGGGGCTGCATCGCCTCGCCGTCTGACGACCTGACGGACATCTTATCCGAGACGATCAGGCTTGAGGCAGACCAGGCAGACTTTGACCGGGCTGACGGTTTCTTGTTTCTCTCGACCGAAATCTGGCGACAATCTCAACAATCCATGCTTTGCGACAGCTTGTTGGCCAACCCGCGCCCAGTGGTGATCGCAAATGCTGATCTGGCAGCGCCACGAGACTTCGGGTTCTCACTGGAGCCCGGTCACTACGGGCATTTGCTTGCAGATGAGGGCCTTCAAGACATCAGGTTCTTTGGCAAGCCATTTCCGGAAGTATTTGAAATGGTCGAAGCCACACTTCCAGGAGTTCCGCCCGAACGCATCGCGATGTGCGGTGACACTCTTCATACCGATATCCTTGGTGCAGCGGCACGGGGTTGGAGTACAGTCCTAGTCGCGCAAGACGGAGTGTTTTCGGGGCTGGATACTCGCACTTTTTGCGAGCAATCCAGCTTGACACCGAGCTGGCGCCTACTTCGCATATAGAAAACATCGTGATGCTCCCACTTTTGGAGAAGTATCAGACCGAAGGTTAGCCTTGGTTCGAACGTTGACTAGGGTCAGGACTCATAGCCAATAGATAACGAGTGCTGCGAGGACGATTGCTGACAGGAAGACCTTCGGGCACCTGTCGTAGCGGGTTGCCACACGCCGCCAATCCTTCAACCTGCCGAACATGATCTCGATCCGGTTGCGCCGTTTGTAACGACGCTTGTCGTACTTAACCGG
>NZ_JBQFVF010000016.1:0-57490 GCF_056539625.1 Ruegeria sp. BA12 | reverse complement strand
AGCCGAAGCCGAAGCCGAAGCCGAAGCCGAAGCCGAAGCCGAAGCCGAAGCCGAAGCCGAAGCCGAAGCCGAAGCCGAAGCCGAAGCCGAAATGGCCGTGGAACCGACCCACGCTGAGCCTGCTGCGCACAAAGAAGAAAAGCGAGGCGGCTTTGTCCCGGCCCTGATCGGTGGTGCAATCGCCGCGGCGATTGGCTTTGCCGCTGGCAGCGCGGGCATGTTCAATTCGGGCCAGTCTGACGCGCTGACAGCCCTTGAATCGAAGTTGAGCGACCAGGCCAGCCAGATTGAAGCGCTGACGAAATCCCTATCCGAATCCCAGTCCGGCAGTTCGGACGTAGACAGCAAGATCGCGGCCCTGACTGATCAGGTCACGCCGCTCAGTTCGGATCTGGCGGCGTTGAAAACCAGCCTGGATGGGCTGGCTGGCAAGGTTGACCCCTTGGCCAGCCGTCTGAACGATCTGGAAAGCGGCGCCCTGACGCAAGGCGCCTCGCCCGAGGTCTCGGCCGCCTTTGAGGCCGAACTGAAGAAACTGCAGGACTCGTTGACCGCGCAGCGGGCTGAGGTCGAGAAAATGGTCTCGGATGCACAAGCGCTTGAGGCGCAGGCCGCGGTCAAGGCACAGGCCGCGACCAATGCCGCGGTTCTGTCTCAGGTGCATGGGCAGTTGGAGGCGGGCCAGCCTTATAACGACCTGGTAGACCAATTGACGGCAGGTGGCGTGAACGTGCCAGAGGCCCTGTCAACACCGTCCACGGAAGGCGTTGCAACTCTTGCCGCCTTGCGCGAGTCCTTTGTGCCCGCAGCCCGTACTGCGCTGGCCGATGCACGTGATGCCGACAAGACAACCGGGCTGGTCGCCTTTCTGCAACGGCAGACCGGCGCGCGATCGGTGACGCCGCAAGAGGGTGACGGCCCGGACGCGGTCCTGTCACGGGCACAGGCAGCCCTGTCCGAAGGGGATATCGCCACCGCGCTGAGCGAGCTTAAATCTCTGCCCAACACGGCACAGGCCGCATTGGCCGATTGGGAACAGGCGGCCCAGACACGTGTGGCTGCCGTGGACGCCGCAAATGCGCTGCAATCCAGCGTAAACTCGAACTGAAGGACCTGCCATGCTGTGGTCATTGTTAAAGATCCTTGTTTTTGTAGCGATTATCGGCCTGCTGGCCATGGGCGCCATGTTCCTGATGGAAACCAGTGGTGGCGTGCAGATCACCGTTGCGGGCACCGAATTTACATTGGGGCCATTGCAATCGGTGATCGCGCTGGGCGTGCTTGTGGTGGCCATCTGGGTGATCTTCAAGCTGTTGACCCTGCTGATCGCGACATTGCATTTCCTCAACGGCGACGAAACTGCCCTGTCGCGCTATTTCGACCGCAGCCGCGAGAAGCGCGGTTATCAGGCGCTGGCGGATGGCCTGATGGCGTTGGCCTCGGGTGAGGGGCGCGTGGCGATGAACAAGGCCGCCAAGGCGGAGAAACTGCTGAACAAGCCGGAACTGACCAATCTGCTGGTGGCACAGGCTGCCGAGATGAATGGCGATACGAAAAAGGCGTCAGAGACCTACAAGAAACTAGTCACCAATAACGCCACCCGCTTTGTCGGTGTGCGCGGCATCATGAAGCAGAAACTGGCCGAGGGTGATGATGACACAGCCCGAAAGCTTGCTGAAAAGGCGCTGGCGATCAAACCGCGTCACGCTGAAACCCAAGATATTTTGCTGGGCCTGCAGACCAAATCGCAGGACTGGGCCGGAGCGCGATCAACCCTGACGGCCAAGTTGAAGGCGGGCCAACTACCGCGCGACGTGTTCAAGCGCCGTGACGCGGTTCTGGCCCTGTCCGAAGCCAAGGACATTTTGGATGACAGCGCCACGGTCGAACAACAGGAACACGCGATCGAGGCCAACCGCCTGTCACCCGATCTGGTGCCTGCCGCCGCGATGGCCGCGCGCGCCTATATTGAAAAGGGCAAGCCGCGTGCTGCGACCAAGATCCTGAAAAAGGCTTGGGAGGTGCAACCGCATCCCGATCTGGCCCATGCCTTTGCCGAGATTGCGCCGGATGAAACACCGGCGGCCCGGATCTCCCGGTTCACTGCCCTGACCCGTATCCACCCCGAAAACCTGGAAACCCGCCTGATCCTGGCTGAGTTGAACATCGTCGCCGAGGACTTCCCTGAAGCCCGCCGCGCGCTGGGCGATGTGGTGGAAAAACAGGCCGATGCGCGGGCCTATACCCTGATGGCAGCGATAGAACGGGGCGAAGGGTCCTCGGACGCTGTTGTGCAAGGCTGGCTGGCCAAGGCGCTGAACGCGCCGCGCGGGCCGCAATGGGTCTGCGACAATTGCCACGACATCCAGCCCGAATGGGGACCGGTGTGCCAGAACTGCGGCAGCTTTGACACGCTCAGTTGGCAGACCCCGCAAACGCCTGAGATCGCCACGGCCACTGGTGTGCATATGCTGCCGCTGATCGTCGGCGCGCTGGAGGACAAAGTCGAGCCGGAACCCGAGCCCGAAGCCGAGCCGGAAGAGGACGTGGTCGAAGAGGCCGAGGCCCCCGAGATCATCGAGATGGAGGCCGAACCTGTCCGCCCTGACGTTGAACCGGTGCGGCCCGATGTCGAACCCGTGGTGGAAAAACAGGCCTGACGCCTTAACGCGCAGTTTCTACGTTGAATGCGTCGTTCCAGAGTTTAAACAGCTCGGCCCGACGGTTCTGATCGCGCGCCACCAGCAGCGCTGGGGACAGGGCGATAAATCGGCGGGCGCTAGGGTTCAGGCCAGTCTCAGCCGCGTCCATCGGGGCGACAAGGCCCGAGGCCGCCAGCAGGGTTTGTGCCTCAGGCGACAGCAGGAAATCCAGAAACCCGGTGGCGGCATCCTTGTTTTCCGCCTGTGCCGGGATCATGAAGGCGCGGGATAGGACCAGCGTGTAATCCTCGGGCAGGATCACCCCCACACCGGGGGCATCGGCATTGGCTACGTAAGAGCCCAGAACGTTATAGGCGATCAAGAACCGCCCCTCGGCCACATCGCGGATGATTTCGGCGGAACAACAGGTGGCCACGGCGTCGATGCGGGCAAACCCCTCGATCAGGGACCCGAATGTCGTGGCCTCAAGACTGTCGCCATAAGCAAACAGGTACCCCAGCCCGGATGCGGCGATATCATAGGTGGCCACCCGCCCGCGTAACAGGTCGGGCTGGGTGCGCATGGCGTCCAACAGGGCAAACCGGTTGCGCGGAACATCCTGATCTGACAGCAGAGATTTGTTATAAGCAATAACCGCGGGTTCCGTGGTGATCCCCCACAGCTCATCCCGCCAACGCCGGGCCGCGGGCAGGGCTTCGGTTCGGGGTGATCTGTAACGATGCCCGCAGGCGGCGTTAACCAGCCAGACCATTTGCTGAATGGCCGAGGAAAAGACCACATCGGCCGGGTTCTCACCATTCTTGCAAACCGTCCGGCTGTGCTGGAACAGCGCGTTTGACCCCCATTGCTCATACGTGATCCGCAGGTCGGGGTTCTGGTCGGCAAACCGCTCAAGAACCGGGGCGATGATGGCGATATCAGTGGTCGAACGGATCAGCATCGGGTCGTCTCCGTCACCGAAGCTGGCCGTGGCCTCCTGCGCGCATGCAAGGCCGGGCAGGGCAAACAGAAGGCAGGTCATCAAAGCGCGGATCATTCCACCCCCCTTGAGGTCGTGGCAGGAAAGCTGAGTGCGGCGCGAAAGCCAATGTTGTCGCGGGTCATTTCAACCTTGCCGTCAAACGCCTCGGCTGTCGATTTCACGATGGACAGTCCCAGCCCGCTGCTGTCCTCGCCCGAGCCGGTGGTGCGATTGAACCGATCACCGATTTGTTCGGCGACAGGGGTGGCCGGGCCAGGCCCATGATCGCGCACCCACAATACGGCACGGCCACTTTCTTGCGCAGCCCCGATGCTGACCGGGGGTTGCCCGTGCCGCAGCGCATTGCCCAACAAGTTTTTGGCAGCTTCGGCCAGAGAAAAGGCATCGGCATTTACCAGAACGGGATTTTCTCCGATCTCCAGCCGCACTTCGACCCCGGGGGCGACAAGCTCATGATCGCTTTGTTCCAGCACGTCCAATGCCACCTCGCGCAGATCAACGGGAAGGCGCGGGGCACTGTCGATGCGGTGGATCACCATGGCACGGGACAGCAGTTGGTCCAGCAAAGTGCCCAGCGAGCGCGTGCGGCCCAGTAGCCGGTCTAATGCCCGTTTGCGGGCGGGGGGTTCGGGATCATCCTGCGCAATTTCCGCCTGAACCCGGATCGCCGCCACCGGCGTGCGTAGCTGATGCGCCGTGTCGGCAATCAGGTTGCGCATGGTGTCCACCTGCCGGTCCAGCCGTCCCATAAAGCGGTTCATCGCGTTCAGCATCAACTGCAGTTCGCGCGGCAGGCCGTCGCTGGCCATAGGGGTCAGATCGTGAGGATCGCGGCGGGTCAGATCCTCGGACAGGGCCTCAAGCGGGCGCAGGGCGGATCGGGTGACAATCCATGACATCGCCAACAACAGAACGCCCGCCACCGCCATCGGCAGCAAGGCGTCGCGCATCAGGCCAACGGTCATCATCTGACGCGCGCGCAAGGTCTGCCCGACCAGTATTTCCACCTCGCCCGAAAACTCGCGTTCGGCAAACAGGCGGGCCAGGCGGACAAAGCGCGCAGGTTCTCCGTTCAGATCAGCGGCGAAATAGATCGGAGCAGCACCAGGCTGTTGCGGTATGTCGATCACCGTGTCGCGATCCAACCCGGTGATAAAAGGGCCATCTGGTACTTGAACCGCATAGAAAATCCGATCTTCAGGGGCCTGCGCCAGCAGTTGAAAGGCGGAAACCGGCAGGTCTACGACGGGTACGCCGTCCTGAATCCGCACGGATTCGGCGATGTCGCTGGCGGCGCCAAGCAAAAGCCGGTCATAAGCCTGCCGCGCCGCCAATCTGCCATTGGCCCAGATCGACAAAGCGACAAGGCAGCCGCCCAGTATCAAAATCAGCATCACCGCGCTGAGAACACGGGCAGTCAGGCTGTGGGGCAGGTGCAGCTTAGCCATCCAGACCGATCCGGTATCCGACACCACGCCGGGTGGTGATGCTGACCGTACTGCCGGTGAACTTTTTGCGCAGGCGGGCGATATACAGCTCGATCGCGTTTTCGCCGACATCGGCATCCTCGAACCCGTAAAGCGAATCGTACAGCCGGGTTTTCGACAGGAATTGCCCCTCATGCCGGATCAGTGTGTCCAGCACAGCGGCCTCGCGCGCGGTCAGGTTCAGGCGTTTGCCCTCCAGCGCGGCGCTGCGGTCCTTGGGGGCATAGATCAGCGGGCCCAGCGTGATCTGCTCGGATTTTCGGTCGGCGTCGCGACGAACCAGAGCGCGCAACCGGGCCTCAAGCTCGCGCTGGTCGAAGGGCTTGCCCAGATAGTCATCGGCCCCCTTGTCCAGCGCGGCGATCCGATCTTCGACCGAGGTCAGCGCGGTCAGCATCAGCACAGGGATACGGTCACCTGCCGCGCGGATCTTGCCTAGGAAACTTAACCCGGACCCATCGGGCAGGTTTATATCCAGCAACATGGCGTCATAGCTTTGGACTGCACGAAAATCACCGGCGGCTTCGACGGTTGTGGCCAGATCACATACCACACCGGACCGGGCGAGATGGGCTATCACACCTTCGGCCAGATCTTCGGCATCTTCGATCATCAATACGCGCATGACCCCTCCCCAAGGCGAACGCCTGAACCCTGACAGGTTCGTGACAGCATTATTCGGTAAACAGATTCAACCTGCAAGAACGGGCCTTGTGTCCTGCGGGGATCGGTTTCGGCTGCACGCGCAGTCCAAAAAGACCAGAGGAGGAGACACGAATGAAACTGTTTGGAACCAGTGGCGCGATTGCGGCTGCTGTCTTTGCCCTGTCCGGCGTTGCGGCCAGCGCGCAGGAATGTATCGCCCCGGCCAACCCCGGTGGCGGATGGGATTTCACCTGTCGTCAGGTGGGTAAATCGCTGCAGGATCTGGGCCTGATCGACCAGACCATGCAAGTGGTGAACCTTGCCGGTGGCGGCGGCGGCGTTGCTTTTGCCGAGGTGGTGAACAAGCGCGGCGAGGATAATGAGCTGATCGTGGCGGCCAGTGCGGCCACTGCCACCCGTCTGGCGCAGGGGGCTTACCCCGGCAATACCATGGATCAGGTGCGGTGGCTGGCGGCCATCGGCGCGGATTACGGCGTGATTGCCGTTGCGGCAGATAGCCCGGTCAACACGCTGCCTGAGTTGCTGGACCAGATCAAAGCCGACCCAACCGCCGTGTCGGTTGCGGGTGGCTCGGCCGTGGGCGGTTGGGATCATCTGAAGGTTCTGATTGCGGCCAATGCATATGGCATCGACGATGTGCGCTCGGTCAAATACATCGCCTTTGACGGCGGTGGTGAGGCCGTGACCCAGCTGCTGGCCGGGTCGGTTCAGGCCTTTACCGGCGATATCTCCGAGGCCAAGGGTTTCGTAGACTCGGGCGACATCAAGGTGATCGCGGTGCTGGCACCCGAACGTCTGCCCGGCGAATTCGCCGATTTCCCGACCGCCAAGGAACAAGGCATTGACGCGATCGGCGCCAACTGGCGTGGCTTCTATGCCCCGGGTGGCATGACCGATGACGCCTATGGAGACTGGGTCGGCAAGATCGGTGATCTCTACGCTTCGGATGAATGGAAAGAGGTGATGGCCGCCAACGGTCTGGCACCGCTGGACCTGCAAGGCGCGGATTTCCAGAACTTCGTGGCTGAATCCGTGGGTCAGATCCAGACCATCTCGAAAGAGATCGGGATTATCAAATAACACCACTCACTGTGATCCGGGCACCTGGCTGTGCCCGGATCCAATCATTTACCCGAACTATAGGAGACACCGATGAGTGACCGTATCTTCGGGGTCGTCGGACTGCTACTTGCCATCGGATTTGCCTTTTCCGCACTGGCGATCGAGGAAAGCTTTTTGTCTGACGCCGTCGGGCCCAAGGCCTTCCCGCTGATCATTGCTGCCATTCTAGGCCTGTCGAGCATCGTCATCGCCCTGCGCCCTGATACCGAACCCGAATGGCCCGCGCTGGGCCGTCTGGTTGAGATCGGCGCTGCCGTAGTCATGATGATCCTTTACGCCGAATTGCTGCCCGTTGTGGGATTTGTCATCGCCACCGCCTTTGCCGCCACCTATCTGGCCTGGCGTCTGGGGGCCGGGCCGCTGGAAAGCGTGTTGGTTGGCGTCGGCACATCCATAGGTATTTACGTAATTTTCCATCTGGTTCTGGGTCTGTCACTGGCCCGCGGCCCGCTGGGCTTCTGAGGAGAGGGGCATGGAAACATTAGCATCCCTTGGGGACGGTTTCGCCATCGCGCTGACATGGCAGAACCTGATGCTGGCCCTGCTGGGCTGTTTTCTGGGTACAATCATGGGTGCGTTGCCCGGTCTGGGCCCGTCCAATGGTGTGGCCATTCTGATCCCGCTGGCGTTCACGCTAGGTCTGGGGGCGACACCCTCGCTGATCCTGCTGACCAGCGTCTATTACGGTGCAATGTATGGGGGACGGATTTCATCCATTCTTTTGAATATCCCCGGGGATGAGCCCGCGATGATGACCTGTCTGGACGGGCATCCGATGGCCAAAAAAGGGTTCGCAGGTGAGGCACTGTCGCTGTCCGGCATCGCGTCGTTTGTTGGGGCGTTTCTGGCCACTTGGGGCCTGATCTTTCTGGCACCGCAGCTGGTGAAGATCGCGCTGTTGTTTGGACCGGCGGAATATTTCGCCCTGTTCGCGTTGGCCTTTATGACGTTGGGCGGCGTGTCGTCGACCAATCAGGCGAAATCGGCATTTGCCGCCGCATTGGGACTTGGGCTGGCAACCATTGGTGTCGACACACAAACCGGCGTGCCGCGGTTCACCTTTGGCGAGGTGCATCTGTATGACGGGTTGGATTTTCTAGTCGCCATCGTCGGCTTGTTCGCCTTGTCCGAAGTGTTCATCTTTCTTGAACACCGCCACGGCGGATCGGATGCCGAGGGGCGCAAGCTGAATATCGGTCGGCTTTACCCGCCGATGTCGATGGTCAGGAAATGCACACCGACCATGCTGCGCACCTCTTTCCTGGGCTTTATAGCCGGGGTTTTACCGGGTGCAGGCGCTTCGTTGGGCTCGTTCATTTCCTATTCGATGGAAAAGCGGCTGGTCGACAAGGAAAACACCTTTGGCACCGGTGATCCGCGCGGTGTGGCGGCGCCCGAGGCCGGGAACAACGCCGCTGCCGGGGGTGCTCTGGTACCAATGCTGGCGCTGGGCGTACCGGGTTCGGGAACCACGGCCGTGCTGTTGGCGGTCCTGCTGGCGCTGAATATCACGCCGGGGCCGCTGCTGTTCACGCAGAACCCAGATGTGGTCTGGGGCTTGATCGCGGCGCTGTTCATCGCGAACTTTATGCTGCTGGCGATGAATATCCCGATGGTGGGCCTGTTCACGCGGGTTCTGATGGTGCCGTCGCGCATTCTGATGCCCGTCGTGGCGATGGTCAGTTTTGTGGGTATCTATGGCATTTCGGGCTCCAGCTTTGATCTGCTGGTGATGATCGGGTTCGGTGTCATGGGGTGGGTTCTGCGCAAGCTGGACGTACCGCTGGTGCCGGTTATCTTGGGCACGCTTTTGGGCAACTCGATGGAAAACAACCTGCGTCGTGCGGTGACCATCGACAACGGCAACTGGTGGACCCTGATCGACAGCCCGCTGTCCATCGCGCTGTGGACCATTGCCATCATCGGCTTTGTTCTGCCCCTGATCGTGGGCGCACGGGTCAAAGCCAAGATGCACCAGCGCCGCGATGAAGAAGGCGCGATCAGCGATTGATGGATCAGGCGTCGCCGATCACGTGTAGGCGGCGCCGTCCCAGGGTCTTTCGATTTGGTGATTCGCCTGAATTGTAGTTTCGGATGCCGAGCTGAGGCGTCGTTGGAACACATATGCAGCCGGTTTTCTGACCCTGATTGCTTAGATGCGATAGAACTGGCGCGCTGTGCCTCCGAAGACAAGATCGTTGTCTTGCTCGGGAACCAGCGCGCCGTGCCTTTCAACCAAAACCGCATAGGTGGAAGACAGGCTGTCGACCGGGAAATTCGACCCGAACATGCACCGATGGGGCCCGAATTGGGTCAGGCATGTGTCCACGATGGGCCGCACGCGGTCGGCGCTCCAGTTGTGATCGAACATGCCAAGACCGGACAGTTTGCATGTCACCTGCGGCAGCGCCGAGAGGTGATGCAGTGCTTGCACCCACCGTTGCAACCCTTGTTCCGACCGGTCATGGGGTGACCCTGCATGGCATAGCGCCACCCGCGTCGCAGGGGCCTGCGCCAGAACGGCGGCGGTCTGCTCCATCAATTCTGGCAGCAATTGCAGGTCAAATGACAGTCCGCGGTCACCCAGTTGTTTCAACCCGTCCAGAAACCTTGGATTGTCCAGCAGGTCGTTTGTGCCGGACAGTTGATCCTCGCCCGGTGCGCGGCCGATGATCTGACGCACCCCACGCACAGAGGGCAGGGTTTGCAAACGGTCCAGTTGCGTGGTTACGTCCTGTGCAGTCAGATCACAAAAGGCAACCTGGACCAGTGGCCAGTCGGGATTTTGATCGGCAACAGACTGGACCCATTGCGCCTCGGCCCAGGGATCGGCCGCACCTACCTGGATATGGACCGAGGCGGAAAATCCTTGAGCGTCAGCTTGGAACTCGGGCAGCAGATAGTTCCGCTGAATGGGGCTGGGGTCACCGAAGAATCGCACCGCGCCCTTTTCCATCAACCACGGATAATGCACCGCGGTCAGGTCCCACAGATGGTGATGCGCATCAATCCTCATGGTGTTTCAATCCCGGTTGTGCGGGCCAATATATCGACGCCTTGTTGTTTCCAGAAATGCAATAGATCAATGAAGATCCAGTTCTCGGCCAGCTTGTCACCCGCACGGCGATAGATGTCGATCACCCGAAACTCAGCCGCCTTTCCGGTGGCGGGCATCCCCATGAAACCGCCCGTGGGCACGGCGGTGAAATTGGGCCAGCCGAAAAAGCCGCCATAGTGCCCCTCGGCCATGCGGCAGATATGTTGGGTCTTTGAGCGTTCGGTGAAGGCCGCGCGAAACGGGCCGGAATGCTGCTGCGCGTAACGCGCGATTGTGTAGGTGGCACCGATCCCTTCGGGCCCCCACCAGATCATGTCCTCGTGCCAAGTTTGCGCCAGCTCATCCGTCAGGGACAAGCCGCTGTCCCACTGCCCAAGGTCCGAGATCATGGCGTTGATGACCTCCAGCGTCTTGTGACCTTCGTCGGCGGGCTGATCTTCGGTCAGAATGCCGTCATGTGTCATTGGTCCGGGCTGCACCAGATGCGCTGCGGTCTGTGGCGGAAAGGGGTTCTGACCGGCCTGAACCATAAGGTGCGGAATGTCGAAATACATTGCCGTCTCGGAAATCTTGCCATCCACAACATTGTGAAATTCGCAATACCGCAGAAGGGCCATCTTGCCAGTGGGGCGGATGCCCAGCCATGGCGCGTCGAACAGACCCATGAGGTGCCCCATCGACACCACCCAGACGCCCCCTTCGGTCAAAGAATTTCGGCCCGCGAAAAAGATATCCTGTCGGCGTTGTAGATGGGTCAGACTGTGTTTCAGCGGCTGCCAGAACCTGCGCGCCACCGCGTCAGGGCCTGCGATTTCGTCGAACGGGTGAAATCCGCGCCACACCAGATTCGGTGCGCAATATTGCTTTGTGACGGTGGCCAACTCATCCCCATTAGCGCGGCTAAGCGCGTCATGGAAGGACAGGATCAGCTTTTTTTCAGTTTGAAAACTCACGGCGCTTTCCGTTCTTTATCAGTGTTTTGCGGGGTCTTTTCCGCGAATTCGACTCGGTGGTTTCGCGTATTTTTGCATACGTATGCAAAAAAGTCTTGCCTGATTTGATATATGCGAATTACTGTTTTGCAAACGTATGCAAACGAATCCTTTCAGGGGGCACCATGGCGGAAATTCAATTGCGCAACGTCGGCAAGCGCTGGGGGTCATTCATTGGGGTCCACAATTTCGACCTGACCATCGCGGATCGCGAATTTCTGGTTCTGCTGGGCCCCTCGGGCTGTGGCAAGACCACCACGATGCGCATGATCGCCGGTCTTGAGGACGTCACCGAGGGCGAAATTCTGGTCGATGGCAAGGTGGTCAACGATCTGGAGCCCAAGGACCGCGATGTGGCGATGGTGTTCCAGAGTTACGCGCTCTATCCCAACATGAACGTCTACGAAAACATCCGCTTTCCTTTGAAAGTGCGCGGCATCGACCCGTCGACCCATGACGACAAGGTGCGCCGCGCCAGTGCAATGGTGGAACTGGACGATTTCTTGCACCGCAAACCCGCCGAATTGTCAGGCGGTCAGCGGCAACGTGTGGCGCTGGCCCGCGCCATCGTACGGGAACCGAACGTGTTCCTGATGGACGAGCCGTTGTCGAACCTGGATGCCAAGCTGCGTGTTTCGACCCGAGCTCAGATTAAGAACCTCAGCCACGAGCTGGCGGTGACAACCATCTACGTGACCCACGACCAGATCGAGGCGATGACGTTGGCCGACCGAGTTGTTGTGATGAAACAAGGCGTGGTGCAGCAGGTCGGCAGCCCGACCGATATTTACGACCGGCCCGCCAATACTTTTGTGGCCAGCTTTATCGGCTCACCGGCGATGAACCTGATGGATGGCGAGGTTTCGGGCGGTGTGTTCCGCGCCGAACATGTAGCGATTCCGGTCGACGCACCGGACGGTCCAATGACATTGGGCTTCCGCGCTGAAGATGCTGGCCTTGCCGAAGGGCAGGGCGAAATCACCGCACCGATCTACACGTTGGAACTGCTGGGCGATGCGACCATGATCTCGGTCCGGGTCGGCGGTGCGCTGGTATCGGTCAAAGCCGACAAAGCCTTCCGCGCCGAGATTGGAGATCCCGTCTCGTTCTCGGTGCCCAAAGAAATCTGTCACCTCTTCGAAGCTGGAAGCGGTGCGCGGATCGGGGAACAACCCCACGAACAGCCCATACGGGCTTAACACCGGTCCGGACGTCGACGACGGACCGATCCTGACAGGGAGAAACGCATGAAACTCAAGACGATCCTCATGGCAGGTGCCATGTCCATCGCGGCAAGTGGCACATGGGCTGCCTGTTCGTTTGAAAATGACGTACCGCTCAAATCGCTCTCGGCTGGTTTCGAGGCCTGGAAAGCCGTCACCGATGCGATGGCCGAATGCGGCAATTTCAATGCGTCGCTGGACCAGGAATTCCGCGAGAAACAGCCTGAGGCTTTTGCCGCCAGCCCGTCGCTCTATCAGATCGGTGGGGTGTCGAACACGACACTGATCCCGTTGCTGAATGCAGGCACGATCCGTCCGCTGGACGATCTGGTCGAGAAATACGGACAGAACCTGCTGCCAAACCAGCTGATCAAGGTGGATGGCAAGACCATGGCGATTGCCATGATGGTGAACGCACAGCACATGATGTACCGCAACGACGTTCTGGCCGACCTGGGTATTGCCGAGCCCGCAACCTATGATGACGTTCTGGCCGCCGCCGCCAAGATCAAAGATGCGGGTGTTATGGAATACCCGATCGGCGGCACCTTCAAGACCGGTTGGAACCTCGGCCAGGAATTCATCAACATGTATATGGGTGAAGGCGGCTCTTTCTTTGGCGACGGTAACATGCCTGCGATCAATAACGAGCAGGGCGTGAAGGCGTTGGAAACCCTGAAGGCCATGACCGATTACATGGATCCGGAATATCTGGTCTCGGACTCCACCTATGTTCAGCAGCAGTTCCAGCAGGGCAAGATTGCCATGGCGAACCTGTGGGCCAGCCGCGCCGCTGCAATGAACGACGAAGCCGAAAGCCAGGTGGTGGGCAAGGTTACCATGTCGGCGGCTCCGATGGGCTCGGCTGCACCGGCCACCACGATCTGGTGGGACGGTTTCGTTCTGGCCTCGAACATGAGCGATGAAGAGGCCGACGCCGCCTTCCGTGTCATGCTTGAAGGCATGGATGAGGAAATGGTCAGTGCCAACAATGACGCTGCCGTCTGGCTGAACCCGGCCTACAAGGCAGGTGAACTGGCCGCCGGTGCGGCTGCATCCGCCCAAGCCGGGGCCAAGGCATACCCGGCTTCGGGCCCGATGGGCATCATGCACACTGCATTGGGCAACGGTCTGGCTGATTTCATGACCGGCGCCAAGGACGCGCAAACCACACTGGCCGATATCGAGGCGGATTACATCACCGCAGCCAAAGAAGCCGGTTTGATCAACAACTGATCCTCCCGCGGGAGGGCCTCGGTCCTCCTGCACCCTTCCCATTGAGAACCATGAGAAAGGCAGAGCCATGAATTTCCGGACATTTGCCGCCTTTGTTGGCCCCTCTGTCTTTATGATGCTTCTCTTTATCGCGTTCCCGCTGATCAGCGTGTTCAAGCAGAGTTTCTATGTCACCCAACCGATCTATGAGACGGTGGAAGTTGAAACCTGCACCCCCGGCTTTCTGACCCAGACCTGTGTGACCGAGACGGTTTCGCAACCCCAACTCGACGAAGAGGGTAAGGTCATCATGCAGACCCAGTATGTCGGGCTGGAAAGCTACCGCAACGTGCTGGAGCCTGAACGTGCATGGCGCGCGATCAGCGAGGGCAGCTGGAATGTGTTGTCCACCATCAACTTCTGGAAAGCGCTGCGGTTCACGCTGACGTTCACGCTGATCACCCTGCCGCTGGTCATCGTCTGCGGGCTGGGGATCGCCGTTTTGATCAACAATGCCGCGCAGGCGATAAAAGGGCCGGTTATCTTTATTTCGCTGTTGCCCTTCATCATTACCCCGGTGATCGGGGTGCTGTCGGTCAACTGGCTGTTTCGCGGCGACGGTATCCTGACGGCACTGCTGGAGTGGTGGTTGAACCGCGATATCGCGCTGTTTGCGCAGGCCTGGACAATTGAGGTGCTGATGATGCTGTACCGCGTCTGGCACGTCGCCCCCTTTGCCGCCATCGTGTTTTACGCCGGTTTGCAAACGGTCAATCAGGACAGTCTGGAAAGTGCTGTGATTGACGGCGCAACCCGGTGGCAGCGGATGAAATACATCGTCATCCCGCATCTGATGCCGCTGATCATCTTTGTGTCGATGATCCACTTGATGGACAGCTATCGGGTGTTCGAAGAGATCGTCGGTTTCGCCAGCCAAGGCTATGTCATCTCACTACAATGGCTGACCTATGACTTCCTGGTGCCTGATCAGGCGGGCAACCGTTCGATCAGCCGGGCTTCGGCCAGCGCCATGCTCACCATGATCGGTATTGCCATCCTGCTTATCTTCCCGCTGCGCCGGACATGGCGCGATCACAAAGGAGGTCACTGACATGTCCTCGCGCGCGCTTCGCCAACCGCTCAGCCTGCGGCTGACTTCAAACATCTTCCTGGCCTTCTGGTGCATTGTCGCCATCTTTCCGATCTTCTGGATCACGGTGATGAGCTTCAAATCCCCAGTCGACGCCTTTGACGGTAATGCCCTGAACGTGATCTTCGGGCCGGCGACGCTGGCCAATGGCAAGGGGATTTCGCTGCTCGATATCATTCTGGGGATCGGGGTGATCTGGGGCACGATTGCTCTGGTGACCAAAAAGATGCCTGGGATGATCAAAGCCTATTCCAAAGAAGGTCAGGAGTGGTTTGGCTGGGTGATTGGCATTCTGGCCGCCGTGGTGGCCTTTCTGATCGTATTCTTCGTGATCCTGCCCGCCGTTCTGAGCATACTGAACCCGCTCTTTGGCCCTCTGGGGCGGGACATATTGGGGCTGACGACCGAACACTATAAAACCGTTTGGATCGACCGTGGATTTTCGAACAACTTCAAGAATTCGCTGATCGTAACCACGGGAGTTGTTGTCTTATCGCTGTCGGTGGGGACGCTGGCGGGGTATGGGTTGGCCCGGTCCGGATCGACCCTTGCGTTCTGGCTGCTGATCGTCGCGCTGATCTTCCGCGCGCTGCCGCCCTCGGCGCTGGTGGCTAGCTATCTGCCGGTCTTCATCAGCTCATCCGAATGGTTGGCGCCGATCCTGGGGGAAAACGCACCGACGCTGTACGGTAAGCCATTTGCCGTGATTGCGGTGCTGGTGGCGATCAACCAGCCTTTTACGATCTGGATGCTGCGGTCATTCTTCCAGAATATCCCGGCCGAACTGGATGAGGCCGCGCGCGTTGATGGCTGCAATCACTTCCAGGCGTTCCGACGCGTGATCATGCCGGTGATGTGGCCGGGCGTGATCACCACCGGGCTGTTCAGCTTTCTGCTGGCGTATAACGACATCCTCGTCACGTCGCTGCTGCTGGATGCGCAGAACCAGACCATGGTTCCCGCCATTGTCGGCATGTTCAACCGCGAGACCACGACAACCGATCAGGTGGTCGCTGTGGCAGCCGCCGTATCGATCACCGCGCCGCTGATCTTTCTTGTTCTGATCTTCCAGCGCCAGATCGTCAGCGGTCTGACCGCCGGAGCGGTGAAAGGGTAATGAGCAAGAACGCACGCCATAACGCCCTGTCGCGCCACCCGGCGCTGAACAGGATGCCCAGGGATTTTCTAAGCATTGGGGTTTCTTGACCCAATCCCTCCCTCGGCAACCTGAAAGGATAGAAAGATGAAAGGTTCCCGCCCCGAACAAGCGGTTCTAACCCGCGACACGGACCTGGACAAAACCGAAGACACGCGCCGCGTGATCGAAACCATGGTCGATGGCCTGAATGACCACCGCATTGATGACATTGGCGAGTTCTTTGCCCAGGGCTTTCGCTGGATGGGCAATCAGGGCTGTGGCACCAAGACCGGCCTGCAAGAGTTTCAGGACAACTGGCAGCGCCCGTTTCAGGCCGCGTTCTCGGACAAGACCTGCATTGATGAGGCCCGCCTGTATATGGGCGAATGGGCCGCAGCGTTTGGCCGCCAAGAGGCGACCCATTCCGGTGAGTTTCTGGGCATCGCCCCCACCGGCAAACGGGTCGAGATCCGGTACATGGATTTCTGGAAAGTGGTCGATGGCAAGATCGTCGACAACTGGGTGAACGTCGATTTCGCACATGTCGCGGCGCAGCTGGGTGTCGATCTGTTCAACGGGGAAGGCTGGGAAGCTTTTGACCGGGGTGAAAAAGTAGCGCCCCGGCCGGAAAACTGAGGATTGGAAACATGACAATCGAGTATCTCAAACGCGGTAAATCTGATGCTGACCGGGCCGAAGATGACGCCAAAACCCGCGCTGTGGTCGAAGCGACCCTGAAAGACATCGAAACCCGTGGCGATGTGGCCGTGCGCGAGCTGAGCGAAAAGTTCGACAACTATTCGCCCCCGTCGTTCCGCCTGTCTCAGCAGGACATTGACGACCTCATCGGGCAACTGACCGACCGTGAACTGGCCGATATCAAATTCGCGCAGGAACAGGTGCGCAACTTTGCGCAAGCGCAGCGCGATTCCATGGTGGATATCGAGGTCGAAACCCTGCCCGGCGTCATTCTGGGCCACAAGAACATCCCCGTGCAGTCGGTGGGATGCTATGTGCCCGGTGGCAAATTCCCGATGGTCGCCTCGGCGCATATGTCGGTGGCGACGGCTTCGGTGGCGGGCGTGCCGCGCATCATCGCCTGTACACCTCCGTTCAATGGCAAGCCGAACGCAGCGGTGATTGCCGCGATGCATCTGGGCGGCGCCCATGAGATCTATGTCATGGGCGGCATTCAGGCCATCGGCGCGATGGCGCTGGGCACCGAAACGATTGACCCCGTGCATATGCTGGTCGGTCCGGGCAACGCCTTTGTGGCCGAAGCCAAGCGGCAACTGTTCGGCCGTGTCGGCATTGACCTGTTCGCTGGCCCGACCGAGACCATGGTCATCGCCGACGAGACTGCCGCCGATGCGGAACTCTGCGCGACCGACCTGCTGGGTCAGGCGGAACACGGCTATAACAGTCCTTGCGTGCTGCTGACCAACTCGCGCAAACTGGCCGAGGATACGATGGCCGAGGTCGACCGTCTGCTGGGAATCCTACCCACGGCAGGCACCGCGAAAGTATCGTGGGACGAATATGGCGAAGTGATCGTTTGCGACACATATGATGAGATGCTGCAGGTCGCCGATGATATCGCATCCGAACATGTGCAGGTGATGACAGATAGGGATGATTGGTTCCTTGAGAACATGACCTGCTATGGCGCGTTGTTTCTTGGTCCGCGCACCAATGTCTCGAACGGGGATAAGGTGATCGGAACAAACCACACCCTGCCAACGAAGAAAGCCGGGCGCTATACTGGCGGTCTTTGGGTGGGTAAGTATCTGAAAACGCATAGCTATCAAAAGGTTCTGACCGACGAGGCGGCGACGTTGATTGGCGAATATGGGTCGCGCCTGTGCATGCTTGAAGGTTTTGTGGGCCATGCTGAACAGTGCAACGTGCGGGTGCGCCGCTATGGCGGTATCAACGTGCCTTACGGCAAGCCCGCACCGTATCGGGATGCCGCTGAATGAGCGACAAGCACACACAGCATAAGGCCCTGATCGCTTTGCTAAGGGCCGCGATGTATGACTTTTCCGAAGCCGGCGTCCGCAAGGCGCTGGCTGAGGTCACGACATCGGATGCAGTGTTCCACCTATGCCATCCCTTTGGTGACAGTATCGGCAGCGATGCATATTACGACTTCGCCTATAAGGACCTGCTGGACGCATGGCCCGATCTGGAGCGTCGCGACTATATCGTCATGGCCGGGCCGGACGAAAACGGCGCGGATTGGGTCGGGTGCGGGGGGTATTACACCGGTACCTTCACCGGGCCTTGGCTGGATATCCCACCGACGGGCCATCAGGTCACCATGCGGTTTCACGAATTCTATCGTTTCGTGGACGGACAGGTCGTCGAGGTTCAGGCGCTCTGGGACATCCCTGAGGTGATGATGCAGGCCAACGCCTGGCCGATGGCCCCCAGCCTTGGCCGTGAATGGCATGTGCCCGGACCAGCCACTCAGGACGGGTTCGTGCCCGGACCTTACGATGCGGCCAAGGGCAAGGCGACGTGCCAACACATTATCGACATGCTGGAACACTTGAAAAAACACCCGTCACAAGGTGGCCCCGAAGTGATGGAGATGGAGCGGTTCTGGCATCCACGCATGAACTGGTACGGGCCTTCGGGCATCGGCACCGGGCGCGGTTACGCAGGGTTTCGCAACTGGCATCAGATTCCGTTCCTGAACGGCATGCCGGATCGCGGGCAGTATGTGGACGACATCACTTATCATTTCTTTGGTGATGGCGAGTATGCGGCTGTGACCGGCTGGCCGAACATGATCCAGACGGTTACCCATGACGGATGGATGGGGATTGCGCCTTCGGGCAAGAAAATCGCCATGTGCAGTCTGGATTTCTGGCGATTGGAAAACGGGCGCATACGCGAAAACTGGGTGCTGGTCGATCTTCTGGATGCCTACCGCCAGCTTGGCGTTGACGTTTTCGCCCGTCTGCGTGAATTCAACAAGGCCCGGAATCTGGGCCGCATTGAAACGCCTGATGGAATGAGCTGATGACTGACCTGCCCCGCACCCCTTCGTTTTCGCTGAACGGCAAAACCGCCCTTGTGACCGGCGCGTCCTCGGGGATTGGACAGGGCTGTGCGGTGGCCTTGGCCGAGGCCGGGGCGCATGTGGTCTGCGCCGCGCGTGGGGCAGACCGGCTGGCTGAAACCGTCGCGGCGTTGCAGGCGCAGGGCTGGTCGGCCGAAGCTGCGGTTGTGGATCAGGGCGATTTGAATGCCCTGCAACAGCTGTTTGATGGGCGCGTCTTTGACGTCGTGGTGAATTCCGCCGGAACCGCGCGCCACAGCGCGGCGATCGACACCACGCCCGAGGATTTCGATGCGGTCACGGATGTAAATCTGCGGTCGGCTTATTTCCTGTCGGCCTATGCGGCCAAGGCATTGATGGCGACGGGCAGGCCGGGCTCGATCATCCATATCTCAAGCCAGATGGGCCATGTCGGCGGGGTCGATCGGGCGCTGTATTGTGCCACCAAGCACGGGCTTGAGGGTATGGTCAAAGCCATGGCAATCGAATGGGGAAAGCAGCGCATCCGCATCAACACGGTCTGCCCGACCTTCATTCGCACACCCTTGACGCAAGCCACCTTCGATGACCCCGAGCGCGCCGCCTGGATCATGGAGAAGATCAAGCTGGACCGTGTCGGTGAGGTCGAAGACATCATGGGCGCGGTGACCTATCTGGCCTCGGACGCCTCGGCTTTGGTGACCGGAACTTCGATGTTGATTGACGGGGGGTGGACAGCGGATTGATGGCAGAAAAAGTCACATCCCTTCAGGTTGCGCAACTGGCAGGCGTCAGTCAGTCGGCGGTTAGCCGGGTGTTCACGCCGGGTGCCTCGGTCAGCAAAAAGACTGAAGAAAAGGTGCGCAAGGCGGCGGCAGAGCTGGGGTATCGACCCAATGTTCTGGCGCGCGCAATGGTGTCGGGCAAAAGCCGTATCATCGGTTTGGTGGTCGCCTATCTGGACAACTACTTCTATCCCGAAGCGCTTGAGAAACTGTCCAACGCCCTGCAAGAACAGGGCTATCACGTGCTGATCTTCATGGCTTCGCGCACGGCGGGTAACATTGATGACGTGATGGAGGAAATCCTCGACTATCAGGTGGATGGCGTTGTTTTGGCCTCGGTTGCGATGTCGTCAGATATTGCAACGCGCTGTCAGCAGGCGGGTGTACCCGTGGTGCTGTTCAACCGAAGTCAGGACCTAGACGGGATCACGTCGGTCACGTCTGACAATTATGCCGGTGGCCGCAAGGTGGCCGAGTTCCTGGTTGCCGCTGGCCACAGTCGCATTGCTTACATCGCGGGTTGGCAGGGTGCCTCGACCCAGCGTGACCGCGAGGCCGGGTTCCGGGCGGCATTGGCTGAGGCCGGTCAGGCCGTGTTTGCCCATGGTGTGGGCGAGTTTCACACGGAAAATGCCCGAACGGCTGCACGTCGCATGTTTGATGTTGCACCGGATGACAGGCCGGATGCCGTGTTCGTGGCCAATGACCATATGGCGCTGGCCGTCATGGATGTCATCCGCTTTGAGCTTGGCCTGCGTGTTCCCGAAGATGTCTCGGTGATCGGGTACGATGATGTCCCGCAGGCGGGGTGGCTTGCCTATAACCTCACGACGATCCGACAGCGGGCCAATCTGATGGTTTCTGAAACTGTGGACGCGCTTTTGGATCATATCGAAAACCCGGCAGCCGCCGCGGCGCGCAAGGTGGCCATAGACGGGCCGCTGATTGTACGTACCTCGGCCCGGTTGCCAAAAGGGTGGACCCCACAAAGGACAGACATATGAAAGGCTTCGATCCGAAGTTCCGGGATTTTCCCGACTATATCATCGGTATCACCAAGGAAATTTGGGAAGACCGGGGCATCGCCACGCTGCATGACTATTACAGCAAGGATATCGTCGTGCGCTCGCCCGGGTCCGTTGTTCTGGGTAATCAGAACGTCATCGGCGCCACCATGGCAACACTGGCTGAGTTTCCGGATCGGCAGCTGTTGGGCGAGGATGTGATCTGGTCCGGCACGCCGGAAGAGGGGATGTTAAGCTCGCACCGGATCATCTCGACCGCGACGCATTTGGCCGAAGGGGTGTATGGCAAGCCGACCGGCACAAAGCTGCGCTATCGGATTCTGGCCGACTGTCACGCCAAAGATAATCAGATCGACGATGAATGGTTGATCCGCGATCAGGGTGCCATCGTCCGGCAGATGGGCTGGGACCCCAAGGAATACGCTGCCGACCTGATCGCGCGCGAGGGTGGGCCAGAGAACTGCGTCAAACCGTTGACGCCAGAAACCGACCAGCCCGGCCCTTATAAAGGCAAGGGCAATGACAATGAATGGGGTCAGCGCTATGCCTATATCCTGACCAAGATCATGAATGCCGATATGGGCGTGATCGAGGCCGAGTATGACCGCGCCGTGCAATCGGAGTATGTCGGCGGTGTCACTGGCCATGGCTGGGATGCGGTGGATCGGTTCTGGATGGGTCTGCGGGCCAGCTTCCCCAATGCGGAATTCAAGGTTGAACACCAGATTGGTCGCGATGATCCGAACATGCCGCCCCGTGCTGCCGTGCGCTGGAGCCTGTGGGGTAAACATGATGGCTGGGGTGCATTTGGCGCCCCAACCGGCGCGCAGGTCTATGTTCTGGGCATCAGCCATGCTGAGTTTGGTGCGCTGATCGGCGGTCAGCCACAGTTGCGGCGCGAGTACACGCTGTTCGACGAAACTTCGGTCTGGAAACAGATCCTGCTGCAGGGTGGAGAGGGCTAGGTGACCGCGATGGTCTCATCTCTGAACGCCAGCCAGACTGCACGGCGCTATCATACCCATCGTGCGTCGCTGCGCGCACGGCGTCTGAACAATCGGCCTCCGGGGGGCGGAAATTGATCCCATCTTTCCCCCAAATCCAAGGAGACACCGTCATGAGTACTATTCAACAACGCATCGTCCGTTATGGCGAGCTGCAACCCTGTAAAACCGCCTTTATCGACGCTCACACTCCGGGCAGCGATCAGAAAGAGAACTTTACCATCATCGGTGGCGGCGTGTCGGAATCGCCCGATCAGCACGTCCACATCACCGACAAGATCGGCTTTAACATCGGCGCGGCGGGTCAGCCGCCGAAATGCCGAAACTCGCTGCACAGCCACACCACGGCCGAGGTGTTCTTTGTCGCGAAAGGCCGCTGGCGGTTCTTTTGGGGACGCTATGGCACAGCCGGAGAATTCATTGCCGAAGAGGGGGATATCTTTAACATCCCCACAGGTATCTTCCGCGGGTTCGAGAATGTCGGACAGGACTACGGCATGATCATGTCGATCCTGGGGGGTGATGATGCCGGTGGCGGTGTCACGTGGGCGCCGCAGGTGATCGAGGACGCACAGGCGCATGGTCTGATGCTGGGCGACAACGGTGTGCTTTACGACAGCAAAAAGGGTCAGGAACTGCCCCACAATGTCCGGCCGATGCCCTTGTTGAACGAAGCAGAGTTGCAAGCCTATCCCGAGGTGCCGGTCGACGCGGTGATCGGCAAATACGTCGCCCGCTATTGGGACCTGATGGCGCTGGGCGCTGAAAAACCTGCGCTGGTGATTGGTGAGACCGGTCTTATCAAGGACAAGCCGGGGTTCGAGGTTGATTTCCTGACCCGTGGTTCGGCTGTGAATGATCCGGTCAAAGCTGAGAAGCCTGTGGTTCTGATGCCGGCCAGCGGCCATTGGCGTATCACCGTAGACGGATATGAGGTCACATTGTCAAACGGCGATACCGCGCTGGTTATGCCGGGTGAGGCTTACACCGTCGCGCCGTCCATGACCGGGCAGGCAGGCCTGTACCGCATCACGGCGACCGATGACCCCGCCGGAGCCACATGGGTCGGATGACCGTCGATCCGAACGATACCCACGCCGTTTATGAACGGCAGGCCAAAGCCTATGACGAGCAACGCTCGCGGGCTTTGTTCGAAGCGCGCTGGCTGGCGCGCTTCACCGCCAGTCTGAAGCCCGGCGATCACGTCCTTGATCTGGGCTGCGGTACCGGTGAGCCCATCGCCCGCTGGTTCAAGGCCGAAGGGTTCACCGTCACAGGTGTCGATTTTTCCGAGGCCATGCTTGAGATCGCCCGCAGCCGCTGGCCTGATGGAGACTGGCGACAGGCCGACATGCGGGATTTCGAGCTGGACCAGAGCTTTGATGGTATTGTCGCCTGGAACAGCTTTTTCCACCTGACTGCTGACGAGCAGAAGAGCTGTATCGCCCGAATGGCCCGCCATCTGCGCAAGGGCGGAATGCTGATGTTGACCGTTGGCCCCAGCGCTGGCGAGGAACAGGGAACTGTTGGCGGGGAACCCGTGTATCACGCCTCGCTCTCACCCGCCGGTTACGCCACCTGCCTCGAAGAAAACGGGATGATCATGACAGGGTTTTTGGCCAAGGACCCGGAAACCCAAAGCCATACTGTGCTGATGGCACGCAAGAATTAACGGAGGTTCCATGACCGTAAAGACAACACATGTCGGATCCTTGCCACGAACTCAGGATGTGGTGGATTTCATTTTTGCGCGCGAGCGGGAGGAACCCTTTGACCCCGCTGCCTTTGACGCCTGCATGACCAAGGCCGTGTCCGAGACCGTGCGCAAACAGGTCGAAGCCGGTGTGCAGATCGTCAGTGACGGCGAAACCTCGAAGATCTCTTATGCCACCTATGTCAAAGACCGTTACACCGGGTTTTCGGGCGATAGCCCGCGCAATGCGCCCGCCGATCTGAAGATGTTCCCCGGTTTTCTGCAACGGCTGGCTGATGATGGCGGTACGCCCCAATACGCGCGGCCTCAATGTACCGGCGAGGTGCGGTCGAAAGGGCAGGGTGAGCTTGAGAAGGATATCGCCAACCTCAAGGCTGCGATGGCGCAGCACGAGGCCGAGCGGGGCTTTATGAATGCCGCCTCACCAGGGGTCATCTCGCTGTTTCTGCAGAACGATTTCTACCCCACGCGTGAGGCTTATCTGGCCGCGCTGGCCGATGCGATGAAGGAGGAATACGAAACCATCGTGGCCGCCGGGTTGGATTTGCAGCTGGATTGCCCTGATCTGGCCCTGTCGCGGCACATGCTGTTCACCGACCTGACCGATGAAGAGTTCGTCAAGATCGCCGACATGCATGTCGAGGCCCTGAACCACGCGCTGCAGAATGTTCCGCAGGACCGGGTGCGGGTGCATATCTGCTGGGGCAATTACGAAGGGCCACATTGTTGTGACATCGCCATGGATAAGGTGTTCAGCACTCTGATGGCGACCAAATCCCGCTACGTGCTGTTTGAAACCTCGAACCCGCGCCACGCCCATGAATGGACCGTGTTCCGCGACCGTAATTCCGAGATTCCGGACGACAAGGTTCTGGTTCCCGGTGTGGTCGACACCACCACCAATTTCGTCGAACACTCTGAATTAGTGGCGCAGCGGATCACGCGCTTTACCAATATCGTCGGTGCTGATCGGGTGATCGCAGGCAGCGATTGTGGGTTTGGCACCTTTGCAGGCTTTGGCGCGGTGGATCCCGATATTGCCTACGCCAAGCTGACGGCATTATCCGAGGGTGCAAAGCTGGCCTCGGCATGACACCGCTGGTTCTTTTGCCGGGTATGATGTGTGATGCTCGGTTGTTTCAGCCGCAGATCGCTGCGTTGTCCGGGTCACGGCCGCTGATGACCTTCCCGCTGGTGACGCAGGACAGTGTTCAGGAGATGGCAGCCGAAATCTTGTCAAACGCACCGTCGGTCTTTGCGCTGGCCGGCCTGTCGATGGGCGGCATCGTTGCGATGGAGGTGGTGCGGCAAGCCCCCGGCCGCGTTGAACGGCTGGCGCTGTTGGACACCAATCCACTGGCCGAAAAGCCCGAGGTCAAAGCCCGGCGTGGGCCGCAGATGAAGGCCGTTCAGGAAGGTCAGTTGCGGCAGGTGATGCGCGACGAGATGAAGCCCAATTACTTGGCCGACGGTCCGCATCAGGGGGCGATTCTGGACCTATGCATGGCGATGGCCGTTGATCTGGGTCCGGATGTATTCCTGCGCCAATCCCGCGCTTTGATGGATCGCCCTGACCAGACTGAAACACTGGCTGTCTACACGGGTCCCTCACTGGTGATGTGCGGGCGCGAGGATGGCCTGTGCCCGGTCGAGCGACACCAGTTGATGCACGACTTTCTGCCCAACAGCACGTTACAAATCATCGAAGAGGCCGGGCACCTGCCCACTCTGGAACAACCCAATGACACAACAGCGGCCCTGATCCGCTGGCTGGAGGCCCCATGACACCTTCCCTTCTGACCCTGTTGCGCAAGGTTGACACCCCCACCGTCTGCAACGCCATCGAGGTGGCGCAGGGCAAGCGCGGATTTGACGGCTTCTCGCGCGGCACCATGCTGTGTTCGGCCCCGTCGGAACCTGCGATCGTGGGCTATGCCCGTACGGCAAAGATCGCCGCTGTGCAGCCTCCGTCAGAGGCGCTCGAGGTCATCAGGGAACGCCGGATGGCCTATTACAAATACATGGCCGAAGGTCCCGCACCCTCGGTCGCGGTGATCGAAGATGTCGATTTCCCCAATTGCATCGGCGCCTATTGGGGTGAGATCAATACCACCGTTCACAAGGGGTTTGGCATGTCAGGCGCGCTGACGAACGGCGTTATGCGCGACCTTGGCGATCTGCCACAGGGGTTCCCGGTGGTTGCCGGATCGGTCGGGCCCAGCCACGGTTTCGTCCACGTGCGTGAGGTCGATACGCCGGTCTTGATCTTTGGTCTTTCGGTCAATCCTGGTGATCTGATCCATGCCGATCAGCACGGAGCGCTGGTGATACCAGAAGATGTTGTTGACCAACTAGAGGGCGCAATCCAGAAATTGCTGTCCACCGAACGCATCGTCCTCGACGCCGCCGCACAGCCGGGGTTTGATTTCAATGCGTTTCAATCCGCTTGGGAAAAGTTCGAAAAATCCCGGGTCTGACAGGGTAAGCTTGACCCGTTCAAACGGAGGGCTCTAAACCGTCGTTGGTATGCCATCACCGGCGTCGCGATGGCAGGTCAGCCTGCTTTTCTTCCAGCACGTTTCGAAAGAGCACCTTGAGTTCAGATTTCTTCACCAGGGGCAGCCTGCGCCGATTATCCGAAGACAGGTCATCTTCTGAAACGTCCATCCGGTGCGCTTTCATTAACTTGAAGCGACTAAGAAACGAAATTTTCTTCATTGTTGCGGTCCTTCAAATTCAAAGCGTAAAAATTTGCCGCTGCGGACCCGACCCGAACCCTATGGTCGAGAGCTCGAGGATCATTAATCCGTGAGTGATGATCCGCAGCGACAGGGCGCATTTAGGCAAGTCGTTTGCCACCGTAAGGGGGAAGAATCCGGGTTTTTGCGTCATTTATTAACCGACCAGTCAAAAAATGATTGGATAGCTTACCTTTACGTAAAGATGCTCACTCACCCGGCCCGTTTTCGTGACGTAGCGTCACGAAAGATGCGGGTCACGCTAAGGCCTGAACGGGACCATTTAGCCAGTCTGTCTCCGCAGTAATCTGGCAAAGCATAGCCGGAAGGGAGAGACGTCTAATAGATAAAAATTGGGGGAATACGTCACCCGAACACGTATCTGATACGATCAGAAACAAGCCAAAAATCTGTCGGGGATTTGGTGCCCAGGAGAGGACTCGAACCTCCACGTCCATACGGACACTAGCACCTGAAGCTAGCGCGTCTACCAATTCCGCCACCTGGGCAGGTGTCGTGGAGCGGCGTTTAAGCCTACTGACGGGGGGCGTCAACCAGATTCGGGAAGATTTTCACAAGTTTTTTGACCCACCTCCGAAACGCTTGGGAAATTGTCGGGGTTTTCGCGGACGCGCGGCGTTATTGCGCCTTGTTTGCCGGGGCTTTGGGCGGTAGATCGGATCAAGACCAATCAGCAGGAGCCCTCGCATGTCCAAACTGGTCACGATTTATGGCGGATCGGGATTTGTAGGTCGGTATATCGCCCGGCGTATGGCAAATGAAGGATGGCGTGTGCGGGTCGCAGTGCGGCGCCCAAACGAGGCGATGTTCGTCAAACCTTATGGCGTGGTTGGTCAGGTTGAACCCATCTTGTGCAACATCCGCGATGATGCGTCGGTTGCTGCCATGATGCATGGGGCCGATGCGGTGGTGAACTGCGTGGGTGTGCTGAACGAGCTGGGTAAGAACGAATTTGACGCGGTACAGGCCGAAGGGGCTGAGCGGATCGCGCGCATCGCTGCCGAACAGGGTGTTGCGCGGATGGTGCATATCTCGGCCATCGGCGCGGACGCCACGTCCAAAAGCGAGTATTCCCGCACCAAAGCACAGGGCGAGGCCGGTGTGCTGGCGCATATGCCGAACGCGGTGATCCTGCGCCCGTCGGTTATTTTCGGAACCGAGGACCAGTTCTTTAACCGCTTTGCCGGGATGACCCGGATGGGGCCGTTCCTGCCCTTGGTCGGCGCAGAGACCAAGTTCCAGCCGGTCTATGTGGATGATGTCGCCAAGGCCGCCGTGCAGGGCGTTCTGGGGCAGGCCGAGGGTGGCAATTATGAGCTGGGCGGCCCAGAGGTAAAATCCTTCCGCGCGCTGATGCAACAGATGCTGGGGGTGATTCATCGCCGCCGGGTGATTGTTGGTGTGCCGTTCTGGGCCGCCCGGATCATGGCGGGTGTGCTGGATATAGCCAAATTTGTCAGTTTTCAGCTGTTTCCCAATCACATTCTGACGCGCGATCAGCTGACGAATCTGCGCCGGGACAATGTGGTGTCGGGCGATGCCAAAGGCTTTGGCGATTTGGGGATCGAACCGGCTACTTTGGAATCCATCTTGCCGGACTACCTGTGGAAGTTCCGTCCCTCGGGCCAGTATGATGAGATCCAGAAGTCGGCAGACAACCTGCGTACCTGATCAGCTATAGGCAATCACCAGCAGGGTTGCCCCAAGAATCACGCGATATATTACATAAGGCGTAAAGCTGACGCTGCGCAGCAGGCGCATCATCAGGGACAGCGCCAATAAGGCCGAGATAAAGGCAAAAAAAGCGGCTATGGCACCGTCCTTAGCCAGTTGGGCATCAGCCTCGCGGATTACCTGTGTCGACAGTAATACGCCCGAGGCCAGAATCGTCGGGATCGACATCAGCATCGCGATCCGCGCGCCGTCTTCGCGGCTATACCCCAGCTGCCGCGCGCCGGTGATGGTGATGCCTGACCGCGAGGTGCCGGGGATCAACGCCAGAACCTGCCACAAACCCATGATGACCGCATCGCGCGGGCCCCAATCGTTGGCTTTCTTGGTTTGGGGGCCCTTCTGGTCCATCCAATACAGCAACAATCCGAAACCCAGCATGGTCCAGCCAATCACCGCCATGGATCGGAGGGACTGGCTGAAACCAGTTGTGAAAAGAATTGCACCGACGATAACCGTGGGAATCGTTGCGATGATCAGGCTCATCGCCAGCCGTGCTTGCGGGGTGTCGATCTGCCCGGTCAGGGCGTGTGGCAGGCCGGCAGCGGCCTGTTTCACATCGGACCAGAAATACAGGATAACCGCGCCCAACGTGCCGACATGCACGGCGACGTCGATGGCCAGCCCCTGATCTTCCATTCCGGTCAAGCTGGGCAGCAGGATCAGGTGACCCGAGGAAGAGATCGGCAAAAACTCAGTTATCCCCTGAATAATTGCCGCGAGAATCAACTGAAATAGACTCATTTAACCTGCCGTGCTGCCGCCGCGTATTGTTAGGGGAAATGGGTATAAGTGCGGTGCCGAAAAGGAAAGCACGTAAAAGGGTCCGAAACGGAACTAAAAATGACGACATTTTCCAATTACTTTTCCTGACGTCGTATATTTTTTTAATTTAGGTCAGCATAATTGACTTTTAATTCCGTAAGGTATCTCTTAAACAGGCGCGACCAAGCCAATTCATGGAGTCTGACCCGTGGCCAAGCAACCGATGCTGAAATTTGTGCAGATCGACCGCGTCATGCCTGAAAAGCGTGCCGCCGATGACCGCAAAGAAGACTTTGACGAAATCTATGCTGAATACGCCGCAGCCAAGGCGGAAGAACAGGCTAGTCGCTGCAGCCAATGCGGTGTTCCCTATTGTCAGTCGCATTGCCCGCTGCACAACAACATTCCTGATTGGCTGCGCCTGACCGCCACGGGCCGTCTGGAGGAGGCGTATCAGACCAGCCAGGCCACCAATACCTTCCCGGAAATCTGCGGCCGCATTTGCCCGCAGGATCGTCTTTGTGAAGGCAATTGTGTGATCGAACAATCAGGTCACGGCACGGTTACCATCGGAACGATTGAGAAGTACATCACGGACACCGCCTGGGACAAAGGCTGGGTGACCCCCGTTGCACCTGGTGCCGAGCGCAGCGAAAGCGTCGGTATCATAGGCGGCGGACCCGGTGGATTGGCGGCTGCGGACATGCTACGCCGGGCTGGCATTCAGGTCACTGTGTATGATCGTCACGACCGTGCCGGTGGCCTGTTGATGTACGGTATTCCAGGCTTCAAGCTGGAAAAGGACATTGTTCAGCGTCGCAACGAATTGCTGGCTGATGGCGGGGTCAATTTCGAGCTGAACTGCGACGTGGACGCCGCCAAATTCGACGACATTCGCGCCAAGCATGATGCAGTGATCATCGCAACCGGGGTCTACAAGTCCCGTGATCTGTCCATGCCAGGCAGTGGCCTGAATGGTATCGAAATTGCCATTGATTTCCTGACCGCTTCGAATCGCAAAAGCTTTGGTGACGCGGTCGAGGATTTCGACAATGGCCGGCTGAATGCCAACGGTAAAAAAGTTGTTGTGATTGGTGGCGGCGATACCGCGATGGACTGCGTACGCACCTCGGTCCGTCAAGGGGCGACCTCGGTCAAATGCCTGTACCGCCGTGACCGGGCAAACATGCCGGGATCGCAGCGTGAAACGCAGAATGCCGAGGAAGAAGGCGTGATCTTTGAATGGCTGAGCGCCCCCAAAGGGTTCACCGGCGATGACAAGGTTTCTGGCGTGATGGTGCAAAAGATGCGTCTGGGTCAGCCAGATGCCACTGGCCGCCAAGCCCCCGAGGTCATCGAAGGTGCGGACTATGTCGAAGAGGCCGATCTGGTCATCAAGGCGCTGGGCTTTGAGCCCGAAGACCTGCCTACGCTGTTTGGTCAGCCCGACCTGCCCGTAACCCGTTGGGGCACCGTTAAGGCCGCGTTCCAAACCGGCGAAACCGAGATGGACGGTGTCTATGCCATTGGTGACATCGTGCGTGGCGCCTCGCTGGTGGTCTGGGCGATCCGTGACGGCCGCGACTGTGCCGATGCGATCATCGACAGGTTTAACAGCAAGGCTGCCGTCGCAGCCGAGTAACACCCAGCCCAGCGACAGGAGGGTCAGGAATGCCTGAACTGCAAGGCCAATGCATGTGCGGTGCGGTCACCGTCACCGCCACCCCAGCGAAGGATGCGCTGGGTGCCTGTCATTGCGACCAGTGCCGCCGCTGGACCAGTTCAATGCTGGTGAGTTTTCAAGCCGAAGAGGGGTATGCCGCGCTGGGACCGGTCAAGACCTTTACCTCGTCCGACTGGGCCGAGCGCGCCTTTTGCGCCGAATGCGGCTCGGCCCTGTGGTATCGGGTCACCGCGCCCGGCGACATGCACGGACACACAGAAATGGCAGCGGGCCTGTTCGAAGATACGGGCCACGGACTGCAACTGGAACTTTTTATCGACAAAAAGCCCAAAGGGTATGCGTTCGCAGGTGAGCGCAAGCAAATGACCAAAGCTGAGGTCGAGGCGATGTTTGCCCCCTCGGAAGAAGGAGACAGCCAATGACCAAATATGATGCCGATTGGGTACGGGCCGAAGAAGCCAAACGTGAATGGATGGCGAAAAACGGTCTCTATTCCGAGGAAGAAGAGCATTCTTCCTGTGGCGTGGGTCTTGTTGTATCCGTTGACGGCAAAGCATCACGCAAGGTTGTCGACGCCGGTATTGATGCGCTGAAAGCGATCTGGCACCGCGGCGCCGTGGATGCTGATGGCAAGACCGGCGATGGTGCGGGCATCCACGTGCAGATCCCGGTTCGTTTTTTCTATGACCAAATCCGCCGCACAGGTCATGAGCCCAATCTGGACCAGTTGATCGCTGTCGGTCAGGTGTTTCTGCCTCGTACCGATTTCGGCGCGCAGGAACAGTGCCGGACCATCGTAGAAACCGAAGTTCTGCGCATGGGCTATTACATCTACGGCTGGCGGCACGTGCCGGTCGATGTGACCTGCTTGGGTGAAAAGGCCAACGCGACCCGGCCCGAGATCGAACAGATCCTGATCTCGAACTCGAAAGGTGTAGATGAAGAGACGTTCGAGCGTGAACTATACGTCATCCGTCGCCGTATTGAAAAAGCTGCCGCCGCTTCCGGGATTTCGGACCTGTATCTGGCGTCGCTGAGCTGCCGCTCGATCATCTATAAAGGCATGATGCTGGCTGAGCAGGTCGCGGTTTTCTACCCCGACCTGATGGATGAGCGGTTTGAATCCGCCTTTGCGATCTATCACCAGCGCTATTCGACCAACACCTTCCCGCAATGGTGGTTGGCGCAACCGTTCCGGATGCTGGCCCATAATGGTGAAATCAACACCCTGAAGGGCAACGTCAACTGGATGAAAAGTCATGAGATCCGCATGGCCAGTGGCACCTTTGGCGACTATGCCGAAGACATCAAGCCGATCATCGCGGGTGGATCGTCAGATTCGGCCGCATTAGACTCGGTTTTCGAGGTTCTGGTGCGCGCGGGCCGCTCGGCCCCGATGGCGAAAACCATGCTGGTGCCGGAAAGCTGGTCCAAGCAGGCGGTGGAACTGCCGCAGGCCTGGCGTGACATGTATTCCTACTGCAACTCGGTGATGGAGCCGTGGGACGGTCCCGCCGCGCTGGCGATGACCGATGGCCGCTGGGTCTGTGCCGGTCTGGACCGGAACGGGTTGCGCCCGATGCGCTATGTGGTGACGGGCGATGGTCTGGTGATTGCGGGCTCTGAGGCTGGCATGGTGCCGATTGATGAGGCCACTGTGACAGAAAAAGGCGCGCTGGGTCCGGGGCAGATGTTGGCCGTGGATATGAAGAAGGGCAAGCTGTTCCGTGACAAGCAAATCAAGGACAAGCTGGCGCGCGCCCTGCCGTTCGGCGACTGGGTCGGTAAAATCAACGATCTGGACACCACGCTGGGCAGTGTAACCGAACAGCCCTTGTTTAGGGGTGAGGAACTGCGCAAGCGTCAGATCGCGGCTGGATATTCGGTCGAAGAACTTGAGCAGATCCTTGCACCCATGGCCGAGGACGGCAAAGAGGCTTTGGCCTCGATGGGGGATGACACGCCTTCAGCTGTGCTGTCAAAGCAGTACCGTCCGCTGAGCCATTTCTTCCGGCAGAATTTCAGCCAGGTGACCAACCCGCCCATCGACAGCTTGCGCGAATACCGCGTGATGTCGTTGAAGACGCGGTTCGGGAACCTCAAGAACGTGCTGGACGAGGACAGTAGCCAGACCGAGATCATCGTTCTGGAAAGCCCTTTTGTCGGCAACGCTCAGTGGGAAATTCTGGCCGAAAACTTCAACGCGCCGCTGGCTGAGATCGATTGCAGCTTTGAACCCGGTGAGGGCGCGCTGGACCGCGCTTTGATCCGTATTAGAGCCGAAGCGGAAGAGGCCGTGCGTTCTGGTGCAGGGCATCTGGTGCTGACCGATCAGTATTCCGGGCCGGACAAAGTGGCGATGCCGATGATCCTGGCCACAAGCGCGGTACACAGCCATCTGACACGTCAGGGTCTGCGGACCTTCAGCTCGCTCAACGTGCGGTCGGCGGAATGTATCGACCCGCACTATTTTGCCGTGTTGATTGGCTGTGGTGCGACAGTTGTGAACGCCTACCTGGCCGAGGATTCGCTGGCCGACCGCATTGAACGTGGCCTGCTGGATGGCACGCTGACCGAAAATGTGGCCCGCTATCGCGAGGCAATCGATCAGGGTCTTCTCAAGATCATGGCCAAGATGGGTATCTCGGTTGTCTCCTCTTACCGAGGCGGTCTGAATTTCGAAGCCGTTGGTCTGAGCCGTGCCATGGTGGCCGAGTATTTCCCAGGCATGATCAGCCGTATCTCGGGCATCGGTATTCACGGCATCCGCGTCAAAGCCGAAGAAATTCACACCAAAGGCTGGGACAGCGGTCTGGATGTGCTGCCCATCGGCGGTTTCTACAAAGCACGCAAGTCGGGTGAGACTCACGCGTGGGAAGCAACCTCGATGCATATGATGCAGATGGCCTGTAATAGGGCTTCATATGAATTGTGGAAGCAATATTCGGCCAAGATGCAGTCGAACCCGCCGATCCATCTGCGCGACCTGATGGATTTCAAACCCATGGGCAAACCGGTGCCGATTGAAGAGGTGGAATCGATCACCTCGATCCGCAAACGCTTTGTCACGCCAGGCATGTCGCTGGGCGCACTCAGCCCCGAGGCGCACAAGACGCTGAACGTGGCGATGAACCGGATCGGTGCGAAATCCGACTCGGGCGAGGGTGGTGAAGATCCGGCCCATTTCGTACCGGAACCCAATGGCGACAATCCGTCAGCCAAGATCAAACAGGTGGCGTCGGGCCGGTTCGGTGTGACTGCGGAATACCTGAATCAATGTGAAGAGCTGGAGATCAAGGTCGCCCAAGGTGCGAAACCGGGTGAGGGTGGTCAGCTGCCGGGCATGAAGGTCACCGACCTGATCGCGCGTTTACGCCATTCGACCAAGGGCGTGACGCTGATCTCGCCGCCGCCGCACCACGATATCTACTCGATCGAGGATCTGGCGCAGCTGATCTATGATCTGAAACAGATCAACCCGCGCTGCAAAGTGACGGTGAAACTGGTGGCGTCTTCGGGCGTTGGCACGATTGCCGCCGGTGTGGCCAAGGCCAAGGCGGATGTGATCCTGATCTCGGGCCACAACGGTGGTACAGGTGCGTCGCCCGCGACGTCGATCAAATATGCCGGTTTGCCGTGGGAGATGGGCCTGACCGAGGCGCATCAAGTTCTGGCAATGAATAACCTGCGCGATCGTGTCACCCTGCGGACCGATGGTGGTCTGCGGACTGGTCGCGATATCGTCATGGCCGCGATGATGGGGGCCGAGGAATACGGCATCGGCACTGCCGCCCTGATCGCGATGGGCTGTATCATGGTGCGTCAGTGCCAGTCGAACACCTGCCCGGTTGGTGTCTGTACGCAGGACGAGGACCTGCGCGCCAAATTCGCCGGTAATGCAGACAAGGTGGTGAACCTGATCACCTTCTACGCGCAGGAAGTGCGTGAGCTGCTGGCCAGCCTCGGCGCGCGCTCGATTGATGAGATCATCGGCCGGGCCGACCTGTTGGCGCAGGTCAGCCGTGGATCGGCGCATCTGGACGATCTGGACCTCAACCCGCTGCTGATCACCGTCGATGGCGCGCATGATATCGTCTACAACCGCGACAAGGACCGTAACGCGGTGCCGGATACGCTGGACGCTGAAATCGTGCGGGATGCCGCGCGGTTCCTGAAAGACGGCGAGAAAATGCAGCTGTCCTATGCGGTGCAGAACACGCACCGAACTGTGGGCACCCGCGTCTCAAGCCATATCGTGCAGAACTTTGGCATGCGGAACACGTTCCAGTCCGATCACCTGCACGTCAAACTGCAGGGCTCGGCCGGTCAGTCGCTGGGGGCGTTTGCAGCACCGGGGTTGAAGCTGGAAGTGTCGGGTGACGCCAATGACTATGTCGGCAAGGGTTTGTCGGGCGGCACCATCGTCGTGCGCCCACCACAGGTCAGCCCGCTGAAGGCGGATGACAACACCATCATCGGCAACACCGTCCTGTACGGCGCCACCGATGGCCACCTGTTTGCCGCAGGTCGCGCGGGCGAGCGATTCGCGGTGCGCAACTCGGGCGCGAAGGTTGTGATCGAGGGCTGCGGTTCGAACGGGTGTGAATACATGACCGGCGGAATCGCGGTGATCCTGGGTGATATTGGTGCCAACTTTGGCGCGGGTATGACCGGTGGCATGGCTTATCTGTACGACCCGGAAGGCAAGGCGCAGGCGCTGATGAATATGGAAACGCTGGTGACCTGTCCGGTGACCGTCGATCATTGGGAAGATCAGCTGAAATCGCTGATCGAAACCCATCAGGCCGAGACCTTCAGCCGCAAGGCCGCCGACATTCTGCAGCATTGGGATGTTGAAAAGGCCAACTTCTTGCAGGTTTGCCCAAAAGAGATGCTGAACAAGCTCAGCCACCCTCTGACCAACGAAGCAACGGCTGTTCCGGCTGAATAACTGGTTACAACAGACCAGTCTCAAACCCGCGCGCCAATTGGCTGCGCGGGTTTTCTTAAACCCTTATACCGACAACACCCGTTTCAAACGCGCGCCCAACGTCGTATAGCTGTGACATGGCAAAAGCAGCAGTCCGCAAAAAAAGCGGTAAGAAAAAAAAGGCATCCAAAGCCAAAACCCCACTGATGCAACGGCTTCGCCGATGGGTCAGTCGTGGCTTGTTGGCGGCCGTTGTGTTCGTCGTTGCATTGGTCGTTTTGTATTCGGTGGTGAACCCGCCCGTGACCCACACGATCTGGTCTGAATGGCGCCGGCTGGGCAAGGTCGAGCGTGACTGGGTCCCGATAGAAGAGATCTCGCCCGTCATGGCCCGCGCGGTTGTCGCGGCCGAGGATGCGAATTTCTGCCAACACTGGGGCTTTGACGTGGAGGCAATTCGCGATGCGCTGGAAGATGGCGGATCACGCGGGGCGTCGACCATTACCCAGCAGGTGGTGAAAAACGTATTCCTGTGGCAGGGCCGCAGCTGGGTGCGTAAAGCGCTGGAAACTTCGATCACGCCGGTTGTCGAGATCTTCTGGAGCAAACAGCGTATTCTCGAGGTCTATCTGAACGTCGCTGAAACCGGACAGGGCGTATTTGGGGTCGAAGCGGCGGCTCAAAGCAATTTCAACGTATCCGCTGCCCGGCTGAGTCCGGTTCAGGCGGCCCGGATCGCGGCGATTTTGCCCTCACCCCGCAATCGCTCGGTCACTGATCCGTCAGTGCGGACGCGCAGACGGGCCGCGTCGATCCTGGATGGAGCGGCCACCATCCGCGCAGATGGTCGCGCGGATTGTTTCGAGGATTGAAACTCAACACCCCTCAAGGCTAAAGCTGGGGGGTATACACTGGTTCGATTGGAAGCTCATGGCGCGTTTGTTTCACGTTCCCCTGTCCCCTTATTGCCGCAAGGTTCGTCTGTCTTTGGCGGAAAAGAAGATCGAGGTTGAGCTGGTCGAAGAGAAATACTGGGAGAAAGACCCGGATTTCCTGCGCCGCAACCCTGCCGGAAAGGTGCCGGTGTTGCGACTGGACGGGCAGGTGATGGCGGAAAGCGCGGCGATTTGTGAATATATCGAGGAAACGCGTCCGGAGCCTGCGTTGATGCCGAAAACACCCGAAAGCCGGTACGAAGTGCGGCGTCTGGTGGGATGGTTCGATGATAAGTTCCACCACGAGGTGACTTCGAAACTGCTGTATGAACGGGTGAACAAGAAAGTCACCGGTGAAGGCTATCCGGACAGCAAGAACGTCAAGGAAGGCGCGCGGGCAATCAAATATCATCTGGACTACATGGCCTGGCTTTTGGATCACCGCCGTTGGCTTGCGGGGGATCAGATGACATTGGCCGATTTTGCCGCTGCAGCACATTTGTCAGCGCTGGATTATATCTCGGACGTGGACTGGAATAGATCGCAAGCGGTGAAAGACTGGTATGCCAAGATCAAGTCACGCCCCGCGTTTCGGTCGATTCTTGCGGATCAGGTGCCTGGATTCCGACCCCCTGCGCATTACGCCGATCTGGATTTCTGATAGGGTAGAACAAGGGCTGTCTGCCCCTTTTTGGCCCTATAGGCCAATTCACCCCCAAGGATATTTTTAGCCAGATGAAGAGCGGATCGGATCTAAAGGAAAAGTTGGTGGCGCAGGCACTGAGCGAGGGCTTTGTGTCTTGCCGGATCTGTCGACCCTGGGATGTACCGCAGGTGCCGTCACGGCTGGAGGCATTTCTTCAGGCTGAATATCATGGGCAAATGGGATGGATGGCTGAGCGTACCCATTGGCGGGGTGATCCGGCGGCCCTGTGGCCCGAGGCGCGGTCGGTGATCATGCTGGCCGAAAGCTATGCGCCCGAGCATGATCCGACTGATATACTGGATCATCCAGACAGGGCGGCGATCTCTGTCTATGCGCAGAACAAGGATTATCATGATCTGGTCAAGAAACGGTTGAAGCGGCTGGCGCGCTGGCTGATTGCCGAATGCGGCGGAGAAGTTAAGGTCTTTGTTGATACCGCGCCTGTTCCAGAGAAGGCGTTAGGCCATGCCGCAGGGCTGGGTTGGCAGGGGAAACATACCAACCTTGTCAGCCGAGATTGGGGAAATTGGGCCTTTATAGGCTCTGTTTTCACGACATTGGACTTGCCGGTCGACGTGGCCGAAACCGATCATTGTGGAAAATGCCGGGCTTGTTTGGATTCATGTCCAACGGATGCGTTTCCGGCCCCGTATCAGTTGGATGCGCGGCGCTGCATTTCGTATCTGACAATCGAACATAAAGGTCCGATTGAGGAAGACCTGCGCGGCAAGCTGGGCAATCGGATTTACGGTTGCGACGATTGTCTGGCAGCCTGTCCGTGGAACAAATTCGCCGTTGCGGCCAGCGATGTCCGGTACGCCGCACGGGACGATCTGAAAGCGCCACCCCTGGCGGAGCTGGCGGTATTGGACGATGCCGCGTTTCGGGCGAAGTTTTCCGGGTCGCCCATCAAACGGATCGGGCGCGATCGGTTCGTGCGTAATGTTCTGTATGCCATCGGCAATTCGGGAATGGCTTCGTTGCGACCGGTGGCGCAAGGATTGGTGGAAGATCCAGACCCAACGGTGGCAGATGCCGCGCGCTGGGCGGTCGAACAACTGGCGTAAGTGCCGCAAACAGGCTGGACGTGTCGGTCCAAACCGCTACACCCATCAGCAGCGAACAGGAAGGAGAACCCGATGGCGCTGGCTTTGGGGGTGGATACGGGTGGAACATACACCGACGCGGTGCTGATCCGGGATGAGCGTGAGGTGATCGCCTCGGCCAAGTCCCTGACCACGCGAGCTGATCTGGCGATCGGTGTGGGTAAGGCTATTCAGGCGGTTCTGGATGCGGCGCAGGTGGCACCGGGGCAGATTTCCATGGCGTCCTTGTCGACCACACTGGCCACGAATGCGCTCGTTGAAGGGCAGGGTGGACGGGTTGCGTTAATCTACATCGGGTTCAAGGATGGCGATCTGGATAAGCACGGATTGCGGGATGCGCTGAAGGGCGATCCGGCGCTGGTAATTTCCGGGGGTCACACCCATGCCGGGGGAGAGACCACGCCGTTGGATGTGACCGCGTTGGACGCATTTTTAGACTCTCATAAAGGCATATCTGGCTTTGCGGTGGCCTCGCAATTTGCCACCCGCAACCCCGCACATGAGCTGGAGGCCGCACGGATCATCACCGACAGGACCGGCGCACCGGTGACATGCTCACATCATCTGTCAGCCAAATTGAACGGCCCGAAACGGGCGGTGACGGCGGTATTGAACGCCCGTTTGATCGGGATGATCGACCGGTTAATCGGGCGCGCACAGGATCGGTTGCTGGAATTGGGCATCACCGCGCCGATGATGGTTGTGCGTGGAGATGGTGCGTTGATGAGTGCCGAACAGGCAAGGGAACGCCCGATTGAGACCATCCTCAGCGGACCTGCTGCGTCTATCGTCGGAGCCAGTTGGCTGACCGGGGCAGAGAATGCGCTGGTGTCGGATATCGGTGGAACGACCACGGATGTGGCCCTGATCCGCGATGGCAAACCTGCAATTGACCCAGCGGGCGCTCAGGTCGGCGGTTTCCGCACCATGGTTGAAGCCGTGGCGATGCGTACCCATGGTCTGGGTGGTGACAGTCAGATGCATGTGGTGACCGAAGGTTTGGGTGGCGGTGTGTTTTTGGGGCCGCGACGGGTTTTGCCGGTTTCCCTGATTGCATCTGAGGCACCAGATGTTGTCCACGCGGTTTTGGATATGCAATTGCGGTCCACAACGGTGGGCGAACATGATACCCGGTTTGCCCGCCAAGTCCCAGGCATCCACGCCGAAGGCCTGGGCGCGCGGGAAGAGGCGTTGATGGAGCGGTTGGGCAATAATGTCATGCCGCTCAGCGATCTATTGCGCACCCGGATGGAAAACGGTGCCCTGACGCGCCTGGTGGATCGCGGGATCGTTCAGGTCTCTGGCGTGACGCCTTCGGATGCCAGCCATATGTTGGGCCGGCTGGATGCGTGGGATGCGGATGCGGCGCGTAAAGCGTTGGAGATTGTCGCGCGCAAGCGTGTAGGAACCGGCGACATGTTGGCCGCATCACCGGAAAAGCTGGCGCAGATGATCGTGGACCAGTTGACCGAACAGACCGCGTTGACCTTGTTAGAGAGTGCTTTTGCTGAAGAGGCCGATGACTTTGGCGTGCCTTCTGCCGATCTTGCCCGTCACGTTCTGACGCAAAAAGGGCTGGCGCGCCATCGTGGACTTTTGGCGCTGGATACAGCGTTGAATGTGGATGTGGTGGGTCTTGGGGCCTCGGCCCCCAGCTATTACCCAGCGGTTGGGGAACGACTGCACGCCCGCATGATCCTGCCTGAACACGCGGGCGTGGCCAACGCCATCGGTGCTGTGGTCGGACGGCTGACCCTGCGCCGGTCCGGCACGGTGACATCCCCGTCCGAGGGGCGGTTCAGGGTACATCTTGAGGACGGTCCACAGGATTTCACCGAGTCCGACAAGGCGCTGGACATGCTTGAATCGGTGCTGCGGGACGAGGCAGAGGGCGCTGTGCGTCAGGCCGGGGCTGCGGATATACGGGTCGTGGTTGACCGGGACATCCGCACTGCCCGTATCGAAGCGCAGGAGGTATTCGTCGAGGCTATGGTCACCGTTGAGGCCAGTGGCAGGCCCCGCGTTGCGTCGGAATAGCCCCGCAGGGGGCTACCCGTATTATTCAGCCGCGTCGCGTTTGGGCAGAACCCACCCCGCGCGCGGGAAGTGGCAAGTGTAACCGTTTGGGATACGTTCCAGGTAATCCTGATGTTCGGGCTCGGCGTCCCAGAAATCACTGACGGGCTCGACCTCGGTCACCACTTTGCCGGGCCACAGACCGCTGGCATTCACATCGGCGATCGTATCCAGCGCCACTTGTTTTTGCTCGTCATCGACAAAATAGATGGCCGAGCGATAGCTCATCCCGCGGTCATTGCCCTGACGGTTCGGCGTGGTCGGGTCGTGGATCTGAAAGAAAAACTCCAGCAATTCGCGATAGGTTATCTTGGCTGGATCGAAAAAGATCTCAATCCCTTCGGCATGGGTGCCGTGATTGCGATAGGTGGCATTGGGCACGTCACCGCCAGTATAGCCAACGCGCGTGCGCGACACGCCCGGCAATTTGCGGATCAGGTCTTGCATGCCCCAGAAACAGCCCCCGGCAAGAACGGCGCGTTGTTCGGTCATTTGATGTCCTCCACATGGATCAGGTACTCGCCATAACCTTCGGCCTCCATCTCATCGCGATGAATGAATCGCAAGGCGGCAGAGTTGATGCAGTAGCGCAGCCCGCCATGTTCACGCGGGCCGTCCGGGAACACATGTCCCAGATGGCTGTCGCCGTGTTTCGAGCGGACTTCGGTGCGGATCATACCATGGGTGGCGTCGTGAAACTCCTCCACATGCTCATGGATGATGGGCTTTGTGAAACTGGGCCAGCCGCAACCGGATTCGTATTTGTGGGTCGAGGCGAACAACGGCTCGCCCGAGACGATGTCCACGTAAATACCCGGTTCCTTGTTGCTCAGGTATTTGCCGGTGCCCGGGCGCTCAGTTCCGCTGCGCTGCGTGACGTGAAACTCTTCGGGCGACAATGCCGCGATGGCTTCGGGGGATTTAGTGAATTGGGTCATGGGTCCTCCGGTCATTAAACTTGTGGCATAATCTGGGGGCAGGGGTGCAGAATTCAAAGCCCTATTTCAGTGTCCTCGCGCAGTCGTGCAGGTGATCTGCAATCGGTTTCCGTACGTAATGAGAGCAAAGGGAGGCCATGTAATGATCAGAATGCTTCTACTAACGGCTTTGATAATGCTTGGTCGCGCCGTTCAGGCCGCGCCGCTGAGCGGAGAATTCGCGTCAATCGATGGTGGCACCATTTCGATCGCAGATTGGAGGGGACAACCGGTTCTTGTCGTCAACACTGCGTCACACTGCGGATTTACCGGACAATATGAATCTCTGCAAAAGGTGCATGAGGTTTATTCTAACCGCGGACTTGTGGTTTTGGCCGTGCCGTCAGACTCGTTCAATCAGGAGTTAGGGTCTGCTGAAGAAGTCCGGCAATTCTGCGAGTTGAATTATGGACTAACATTGCCAATGACGGATATTACGCCGGTCAGGGGTGCCGATGCCCATCTATTTTACAAGGAGGTAAAGGCGCAAACCGGGTTTGAGCCTAGTTGGAATTTTAACAAAATATTGCTCGACCCCAACGGGGAAGTCGTCGTTACATATGGTGCAAATGTGAAACCGGACTCACCAAAGCTGCTGCGTCAGGTCGAGGCTTTATTGCCCTGAGCAGGTTGGCGGGAAAGCTGCACTGCTAAAATGCCCAGTGTCGTGATCCCAACCCCGACAGCATCCAGCGGGCCTAGCTTTTCGCCCAATAGAATAGCGGCGATGGTAACGCCGAAGACCGGGTTGAGGAAATGGAAGGTCGCCGCGCGGGTGGCTCCGATCCGGTCCAGCAGCAGAACCCAGATTAGCGTGGCCAACAGGCCCGGGAACAAAGTGGTATAGGTGAAAGCCAGCGCCATAGGCACGGTTGGGTGGATAAAGATCGTCTCGAATATGGGGGCGGCAACAAACAGAACGGCTGAGCCCACAAGCATCTGCAATCCGACTACCATCATGAAATTGCCGCCCGATGTGGCGCCGCGAATGGTCAGTGTGGCAAAAGTCAGCGCCAGCGCCCCGATACAACACAAAGCCACACCAAACAGGTCGTGGCCACCGCCGATGCGGGTGCTCATGATCAGGGCGACGCCAGCAAATCCGGCGATCAGACCCAGCACCGCAACCGGGCGCAGCTTTTCACCCAAAAACAACCATCCGGCCAAAGCGACCAGTAACGGCATGGTGGACGCGATTATAGCCGCCACCGAGGCTTCGACTGTTTGCATCGCATAGAAATTCAGACCCAAATAAAGGGCATTCTGGCAAATTCCGAACAGAATTGTAGCGCGCCACTGGGATCGGGTCAGGTGCCAGCTTTGCCCCATGGCCCGTGCGATAGCCACGCCTATCAATCCCGATATCAAGAACCGCAGTGCCAGCGAGAACAGAGGCGACGCATCGGCAACGATGATCCGGGCTGAGGTGAAAGCCGAGGACCAGATAAAAGCAAAAACCAGCCCCATGGCGATGGCGCGCAGATCCATTGAGCATCCCCCAGTCAGAACGCGGCGACTGTTTCCGAATTTCCATCAGGCCGCAAGCGCCCCTTGCCAAAAAACCACACCTTTGGGGCAAGCGTGAAAACTGCGACGCTTTTATTGATTGACCGGCCAATTAAAGATAAATGCGAAAAATCTGGCTGATTATGGGAGGTTTGTCAGTGCTTCTGGAATACATTCTGTCTTTTGGCGTCCTATTGGCTTTGGGCCTGGTCGCTTTCTTCGTAGTGAAATGGTGGAATCTGCGCTGCGTCGGTGTGACGCCTGTTCATCTGTTCACCTTCATCGCGATCCTGTTCACATCCGGTCTGGATGTCGGCCTGATCATGTTCCCGCTGACCGAGTTCGGCGGCTATGCCGAAGATCCAGCCTATGCCTTTGCCAATCCGCTGGCGATCGAGTTCGGCTTCTGGGGCTTTCTGATCTGGGCCTTCTATTTCCTGACCGCGTTCTACTTCTGCGTGATCGAACCGCGGGTCAAGTTCTTTGAGATCCCGCTGGTCAAGCTGATCAACAACGTGGTGATCATCGGCACCTGCGCCTTTACCGCCAGCCTGTTCCTGATCTACCTGCCCGGCTACCTGCCCGAGGTCGGAGACGGCGAATCCGTGGTCACCACCTTCTATGTCATCGTATTTGTGGTCATTCTGGCGGCGGCCTATTCGTCGACCGACCTGAAATACGTGCGTATCCTTTCGGTGGGCTCGACCTTTCTGTTTCTGGCGCTGATCCTTGGCATGTGGGTTGCAGCTGGCATGGGCTTTACCGGTTTTGCGGAAACCAGCAGCAATATCGGGGCCTATTTCGCCAACCTGCACAAATTCGTCCTGCCGCTGACAGACTATCACGCCTTCTACCTGTTCTGGTGGTTTGCGTGGTCGATCATGATTGGCCAGTTCACCTCGCGCTTTGTGGGTGGGTTGAAGACCTGGCAATTGCTGGCGGCACTGCTGATCTTCCCGTCGATCCCGTTGGCGATCTGGTTCACCGTTCTCTACTACTACCACCTGAACGGCATCAGCACCGCAGGCATCACCAACATCGCGATGGTGATTGTGGGCGTGACCTTTGTGATCAACTCGCTGGACTCTCTTATTAGGCTCTACACCGACAACCTGAACATGACGGTCGAGCGGTTCGGCAAGGCGATTTATGTCGCAGGCAATGTCGTGCTGCTGTTCGTGCTGACCCTGTTGTTCCAGAGCCAGTGGTTGCAGATCCAATGGATCGGAGCGGTGGTCGTCGGCCTGTACCTGGCCTGCGTGGTCTATATCCTGATCGCCAAGCGCAAAGAGGTGCTGAGCATCGACTCGATGCCCGAAGACCGCGATCTGGACTTCCACAAGGTTGAAACGGTTCACTGATCAACTTTGGCGATTAACCAAAAAACGGGCGCCAAGGCGCCCGTTGTTTCCATCGGAAAAGCAGGCAGTTTTCGCAGCTTTGCAGAGTAAGATTATTGCTTTGCGTCGGCTTGTGAAATCAAATGTGTATGCATAGCTTAAGACTATGAAAAGAATAATTCTTTTACTGCTATTCTCATTGCTTGCCTTTGCTTTTGCTTATCAGTCCTATCGATTGGCGGCTCTTGAGAGCCTGAGCGGTCGACAAACTTCCTACATTCGTTTGATTGATGAAACCGCGAAAGTTGGCTGTTTGAAGAAGCACGCTTTCGTCGAGTTTTTAACATCAAAAAACTTGCACCACTGGGTTATTGACGCCGAAAGTTCTTTAGTAAGTAGTGAAAAGCTTCCAGATGAAACAGCTTTGATAGAAGTCTTATTGAGGCCAAATCCCTTCCTTGCGCCTCCAGTTTTCACGAGGTTTTATTTTGACGAGGCGGATTGCTGGTTGCCAATTTAAGTTTTAAACAGGGTTTTGATCTTTGGGTCGAAAGAACTCATCGCAATCGAAATTGCTTCTAGTCGCTAGGTGCAAAAAAAAGCGCCCAAAATACCGGAAAGAAACAACGCATAAGAGTTGTTGAAGAGCTATGAAGCCCTACCTCGTCTGTAAGGGTGATAGGAAACTTCATGCTGGAAGAAAAACGCAAAGATCTGGACTCGGAAAAACAGAAGAAACTGCTGTTTAGGCTTGTGGATGAACTCAGCCGGTCTTCGCCGGATTTGTACTATCGCTCGACCAGTGAAATTGCCGCGTATCTCGAGGCATACATTCGCAAAGGGGCAAAACTGTCTGCTGATGACAGGGCTTTGATGACCCGCCTCAACCGCCGCGATTTGGAAGTGCTGCTAAGCTTGCACTGAGGCAAAGAAAAAGGGCCCCCAAACGGCGGCCCTCAATCGCTTGTCCGAAAAAGACTGGGATCAGCCGTTCACGCTGTCTTTCAGAGCCTTCGCGATGGTCATCTTGACCACCTTGTCGGCCTCTTTCTTGAACTGCTCGCCGGTGGCGGGGTTGCGCACCATACGCTCGGGGCGCTCGCGGCAGTAGATTTTGCCAACACCGGGCAGGGTTACCGCACCACCAGCCGACACTTCGCGGGTGATCAGGCCGGTCACGGCCTCCAGCGCGGCGTTTGCAGCTTTCTTGTCGGTTCCCATTTCCTCAGCGAGAGCAGCAACCAGCTGAGTCTTTGTCATAGGCTTTGCCATTTCTTGGTCTCCTTAACGTGCCCGATAAATAGGGCCTCACCGCGTAACTGTAACGGGATATTGTGGGCGAACACAACGAATAGTAGCGTCGAAAACCCTAAAAATAGGGGGATTTCGTTGCTTTTTTGCTTCAGAGAAAGGCCGTTTCGTCAAATGAACGCAATTTCCGGCTGTGCAGACGCTCTAACGGCATGCCGCGCAGGTGTTCCATCGCACGGATTCCAATCGCCAGATGGCGGCTGACCTGAGTGGTATAGAACGCCGACGCCATGCCGGGAAGCTTTAATTCACCATGCAGCGGTTTGTCGGACACACACAGCAATGTGCCGTATGGAACCCGGAACCGATAGCCATTGGCGGCGATGGTGGCGCTTTCCATATCCAGCGCAATCGCGCGGGATTGGCTGAGGCGTTGGACTGGGCCGGACTGGTCGCGCAGTTCCCAGTTGCGGTTGTCGACCGAGGCGACGGTACCTGTCCGCATAATCCGCTTGAGTTCATAGCCTTCCAGTTCGGTGACTTCGGCCACGGCGCGTTCCAACGCGACCTGAACCTCGGCCAGGGGCGGGATCGGCACCCAGACGGGCAGGTCGTCGTCCAGTACCTTGTCTTCGCGTAGATAGGCATGGGCCAGCACGAAATCCCCCAATGCCTGCGTGTTCCGTAACCCGGCGCAATGGCCCACCATCAACCAGGCATGCGGGCGCAGGACGGCAATATGGTCGGTGGCTGTTTTGGCGTTCGACGGCCCCACCCCGATATTGACCAGAGTAATCCCGGACCCATCCTCGCGTTTGAGGTGATAGGTCGGCATTTGCGGCAGTTTCAGGGGTTGGTCCAATGTGCCATCTGGCGAGGTGATCTCGACATTTCCGGTTGAAACAAAGCTGGTATAGCCGCTTTCCGGATCGGCCAGCTGTGATCGGGCGTAGTTTTCGAATTCAGACACATAGAACTGGTAGTTGGTGAACAACACGTGGTTCTGGAAATGGCTGGGATCGGTCGCCGTATAATGCGCCAGCCGTGCCAGCGAATAATCCACCCGTTGCGCGGTGAACAAGGCCAGCGGGCCGTGATCCCCTTCGTGATCATGAACCCCGTTAACGATGTCGTCATTGGTTGTTGTCAGATCCGGCACGTCGAACACATCGCGCAGCGTAAACCCGGCTGCTCCCTGATGCGGGACGACAAGATCAGGATTGTTGGCAACAGCGAAATGCACCGGGATCGGCGTGTCTGAGGCACCGATGGACACTGGTTGGCCATGGTTGCGGATCAAAAGTGCGATCTGCTGCGTCAGGTAGGACCGGAACAAATCGGGCCGTGTCACCGTGGTTGCATGGGTGCCGGGTTCAGAGACATGACCAAAACTAAGCCGGCTGTCGACCTGAGCATAGGTCGCAGTTTTGATGCGAATTTCCGGGTAATAGGCTCTGAATCGTTCGGGCGGTGCCTCCCCTTCTATTGCCTTTGCAAAGCTGTCGCAGAGGAACTGGGTCGCCTGATCGTAAATCTCTTCCAGACGAGCCACCGCCGCCGCGGGGTCGGTGAACTTCTCGGGTGTAGGAACGTCGGGTGTTCTGATTATTGTCATGCAAGGGGTTCCAAAAGGTCGATCTTTTCAAAGGTCCGCACATCCACCAGCCCAAGGTCTGAAATCCTCAATTCGGGAATCACGACTAAGGCCAGCAGCGAGTGCTGCATATACGCGTTGTTCAACTGGCAGCCGCAGGCCTGCATCGCCGCGACCATCTGTTCTGCTTTCGCCGCCACTTCAGTCGCTGGGCTATCCGACATCAGGCCTGCAATGGGCAGTTCCACCAGTGCCAGTTCCGCGCCATCGCGGAATATAGTGATGCCGCCCCCCACCTCGGCCAAACGGTTTGCTGCCAGTGCCATCTGGTCACGGTCGGTGCCGACAACGATCATGTGGTGACTGTCATGCGCCACAGTCGAAGCCATCGCCATTTTGCCTTGATATCCAAAGCCCGAGACAAAGGCGTTTGTCACCCCCCCGGTGGCGCGGTGGCGCTCGACCAGCGCGATCTGGCAGACCTCGCCTTCGCCTTCGACCAACCCGCCGATGATTGGCAGCTCGCATTTCAGTGCCTTTGTGGGGGCCTGATTTTCCACAACGCCAATCACATTGGCCTGCACACGATTGGCACCTGCGGGGGCATTGATTTCGAAATCCGCACCGGTCAGTGCGTGCCCCAAATGTACGGTGTCGCGCGCAGTACCCGGCCAGTTCAGATGCGGGCAATCTACTGAAATTGCGCCCTTTTCGGCGGCAATCTGACCGCGGGCAATGACCATCTCGATGGGCAGCTCGGTCAGGTCCGAGCTGAGAATAATATCCGCTCGCCGTCCCGGAGTGATCGAACCGATCTCACGCTCCAACCCGAAATGGGTGGCCGTGTTGATCGTTGCCATCTGCAAGGCCACCAGCGGATCGCAACCACAAGCAATTGCATGGCGCACAACCCGATTCATGTGTCCGTCATTGACCAGGGTGCCGGAATGACAATCATCGGTACACAGGATGAAATTGCGCGGGTCCAATCCTTTATTGGTGACCGCTGTGATCTGGCTTTCCACATCAAACCAAGCCGAGCCCAGCCGCATCATCGACCGCATGCCCTGCCGCACGCGGGCAATGGCATCGGCCTCGCAAGTGCCTTCGTGATCATCCGCTGGTCCGCCGGCCACATATGCTGCAAAATCAGGCCCTAAATCAGGCGAAGCGTAATGCCCACCGACTGTTTTCCCGGCTCGCTGGGTCGCAGCGATTTCAGCAAGCATCTTCGGATCGCCGTGAATAACGCCGGGGAAATTCATCATCTCGCCCAGCCCGATGATGCCCGGCCAGTTCATGGCCTCTGCCACATCCTCAGCAGTAATTTCATAACCTGTGGTCTCAAGCCCCGGTGCCGACGGCGCACATGACGGCATCTGCGTGAAGATGTTCACCGGCTGCATCAGCGCCTCATCATGCATCATGCGCACGCCGTCTAGCCCCAGCACATTCGCAATCTCATGCGGGTCGGTGAACATCGAGGTGGTGCCATGCGGAATCACCGCACGGGCAAACTCAGCCGGGGTCAACATCCCCGATTCGATATGCATATGGGCGTCGCACAGTCCCGGCAGCATATAGCGACCATGTGCTTCGATGATCTGCGTGTCGGGGCCAATGCAATGGGACGCGTCGGACCCAACATACGCGATGCGCCCGGCGGCAATGGCAATGTCGTGATCGGGTAGGGTTTCGCGGCTATGTACATTCACCCAAGTGCCGCCGCGAATGACCAAATCCGCGGCCTCCCGTCCCGCGGCAACGGCAATCAATTTAGGGGCGACATCGGGCCAGCTTGGGAAAGGTGTGTATTCCATGGCTCAACTTTCCTGAATGCAGAGAAAGGTTCAACCCCCACCGTACAGCTGTCATGAAACCGTCACGCAGCGCGTCAGCGCTGCCGGACCCAACCAGAGGAAGTGCCGCACAGCGGCAGTGACGATGGGCGGGAGTACCCCTTATCAAGACTGCGCGTCTGCCTCCATCTCGCGGCGCAACCAATCTGCAAAAGCCAGCGCCCCCGGGGTTTCTTCGGCTTGGGGTGACAATAACAGATAATAGGCTTCGGGCATTGGAGCGCGATGGGCAAAGGGGGCCACAAGCCGCCCCTGTTCGATTAAGCCGCGTGCAATAGTGTCGTGGGTCAGGCATAGCCCCCCGCCTGCCATCGCGACGGACAGGCTGACCAAATAGGTTGTCGAGTAAGTGATAGGCGGATTTCCCCAAATTAGAGCCTGTTCTTCGGCCCAATTTGCCCAGTTTGACAGCAGATTCGAACAATCGAACAACGGCTTTAGTTGCAGCGTGTCCAGCATCACTTCATAGCCCGGCGCACAGACTGGGTAATAATAATCGGTCCGCAACAATTCCGTTCGCACCATATCGGATGGGCGCAGAGAAAATCGGATTTCCACGGCGGCCCCTTCGGCCATCTCCCGCGGCTCCCATAATTCGGTAAAAATGTTCAGTTGGACTTCTGGGTGTGCCTCGCGGAATTGCGGCAGGCGCGGGGCCAGCCAATTGACGGCAAACGTGATGTTGCTTTGCACCTGAACGGCGTTTTGCTGCGCGCCTGTGACGGCTTGCGTGCCGCGGACCAGCGTTCGAAACGCCTCGCGCACCACCGGCAGATAGGTGATGCCGGCCTCGGTCAGTTCCAGCGCGCGCGGGCGGCGCAGGAACAGGGGCTGGCCCAGATATCCCTCCAACGATTTGATCTGCTGGCTGACCGCGCTTTGGGTCATGTTCAGGTCGCGGGCAGCGCCGGTGAAGGACAAGTGGCGCGCAGCGGCTTCAAACGTGCGTAACCACCCCAGCGGAGGAAGCTGTTTCTGCATTCGCATAATCCTGCCATTAGCTCAACTTATGAATTAGGACTGTTTTTTTCGTTGGTCAATTTTTTAAAGCGCAGGCAGGCTTTTCCGCAGCCCTAACTACCCTATCGGAGCCCGCAATGGCCATCACAAACCTGCGCCCCAATATCGACCACTGGGAGGACCGCGTAGATCTTGCCGCCACCTTTCGTTGGACAGAACGTCTGAACATGCATGAAGGCGTCGCCAATCATTTCAGTCTGGCAGTGAATGATGATGGCACGCAGTTTCTGATGAATGCCAATCAGATGCATTTTGCCCGTATCAAGGCCTCGAATCTGTTGCTGCTGGATGCCAATGACCCGAACGTCATGTCTCAGCCCGGTGCGCCTGACCCAACCGCGTGGGGATTGCATGGCTCGATCCACCGCCATTGCCCGCATGCGCGCTGTGTGATGCATGTGCATTCGATCTTTGCCACCGTTCTGGCCTCGCTGGCCGACAGTCGCCTGCCGCCGATCGATCAGAATACGGCCACCTTCTACAATCGCTATGTGGTGGATAACGAATTTGGTGGTCTGGCCTTTGAAAGCGAAGGTGAGCGCTGCGCGTCAATGCTGTCGGATCCGCAGAAGAAGGTCATGATCATGGGCAACCATGGCGTGTTGGTGATCGGAAGCGATCCCGCGGATGCGTTCAACCGGTTGTACTATTTCGAACGCGCGGCCGAAACGTATATCCGTGCGCTGCAAACCGGCCAGCCGTTGCGCGTGTTGTCGGATGAGATTGCCGAAAAGACGGCACAGGAACTGGACGAGTATCCCGACCAGGCCGATGCGCATCTGCGTGAAATCAAGGCTCTGCTGGATGCCGATGGCTCAGACTACGCCTCATAAAGGGTAATGCTATGACTTATTCCACTCAGGACCCCGAAGCCGCCCGCTGGAATTACCACCCCGAGGGGCCAGTGGGATTGAACCCGTTGTTCAACTGGCCCCCGCGCCCCGCTGCCGTGCTGAAATGGTATAGCGGTGCCTGGTTGCAGATCACGTCGCTGACTCTGTGCTTGGTGGTGGCGGTGACAGCCTATGTACTCTTTTTCCCAGCGTTAGAGACGATGACAAGCTTTGCACCCGGCTGGATGTTCCGCATTTGGCTGCTGAACATGGTGCCTCAGATTCTAATCGCGGGTGGTCTGCACTGGTGGCTGTACATGCGCAAAGGGCAGGGCATGTACAAAAAGTTCGACCGCCGCGACCTGACCCGCAGCAACGGCACGTTCACCTTTCGCAATCAGGTTTGGGACAATATCTGGTGGACGCTGGGCAGCGCGATGACAGTCGCGACAGTGTATCAGTGGATCATCTACTGGGCGATGGCGAACGGCTATGTGCCCACCGTAACTTGGGCCAGCGCACCGGTCTGGTGCGTGGTTTGGCTGGCATTCATACCGATGTGGTCGGGATTGCATTTTTACTGGGTGCATCGGCTGGAACATCACCCCAAGCTGTATAAACACGTGCATGCCGTGCATCACCGCAACGTAAATACGGGGCCGTGGTCAGGCATTTCAAACCATTGGTTCGAAAACATCCTGTACTTCACCACCTACTTCATCCACTTGATCGTGCCCTCGCATCCGCTGCACCTGCTGTTCCATGCCTATTTCCAACAGGTCAGCCCGGTCCTGTCGCATTCCGGATTTGAAAAGCTGCGTGCCCGGGAAACCGATGCCGCCCGCGCAGGGGACTTCTTCCACCAGCTGCATCATCGGTATTTCGAGTGCAACTACGGCACCTCTGAGATTCCGTTCGACAAGTGGTTTGGCACCTATCACGACGGCTCGGCCGAGGCGACGACGCGGACGCGCGCTTTCAAAAAGCAGATGTATTCCTGAAAGGTCAGCTCCGCTCGAACAAGGCGATCAGAGCGGTATCATCCTTGTTGGGGCCTGCGGCGAGGTCCCCATAGATGCGCACCTCGGGCAGGGTCAGGTTTCGAATCTGGCCCTGCGCCATTTTATGCAAGGTTTCGGCAAAGCCCATTTTTTCATAGTGTTTTGCGTTGATCGACAGGGCGAACTGTGCGCCGGGGCGGGCGATGCGCAGCAGGGCGGGCAGGGCCTCAGGGCCCAGATGGCCATGGGTGAAAGTGCCCGAGGATACGATGCCCGCATAGCTGTCGCGCGGGACCGGGATACCCTGGTTCAGGTCTGCCTCAATCGCATCGCGGTAGATATCCTTGCGCATGGCCTGATCCAGCATTTCGGCGCTGATATCCGTGGCGTCAATTGGCCCGACGCCCAGACCGGCCAGAACCGCACCGCACAGTCCTGTGCCTGCGCCCACATCCAGAACCGGGCCTTGCCCACCCGCGCTCACAAAGGCACGGGCCGTATGGATGTGCAGTTGATAGTCTTCAAGTGCTGCAAAGGAATCGTCATAGTCCCCGGCCCACTCGGCATAGAGCCGTTTGTGTTCTTCCGGTGAGTCCAGGGCATAGGCAGCGTGCAGATTGGGTGTTTTGTCACTCATACTCAAAAGAAAGGCGCATTGAGGGATTCGAATCAAGTATTCCGGCGCAATTGCTTGCATCCGCCGGGATTGCGGATCATCTAAGGCGCCATGACAGGAACTCTTTTTTCGTTCGGCCACGGATATTCGGCGCAAGCCTTGTCCCAGCTACTTGAACCACAAGGTTGGCGTATCTGCGGCACCACACGCGACCCGGCCCAATCCCCCGCTATTCGCGCATCCGGAGCAGACCCGCTGGTCTGGCCAGGGCAGGTGCCGAATCTGGACGGGGTGACGCATTTGCTGATTTCGACGGCGCCGAAAGCGGACGGAGACCCGGTGCTGGCTGCCCTGCAAGATGAGATTTCTGCGCGGGCTGCGCAGTTTGAATGGGTGGGATACCTGTCGACGACCGCAGTCTATGGCGATCATCAAGGCGCATGGGTGGATGAAACTACCCCGCCTGCGCCCACGGCTGAGCGTGGCAGATGGCGGGTGAAGGCTGAACAGCAGTGGATGAGCATCCCTGATCTGCCCACACATATTTTCCGGCTGGCGGGCATCTATGGTCCCGGTCGCGGTCCGTTTTCCAAGCTCAAGCGGGCGGGGATGCGGCGTATTATCAAGCCCGGTCAGGTGTTTTCGCGCATTCACGTCGCGGATATCGCACAGGTTCTGGCCGCCTCGATGGCCGCGCCCAACCCTGGTGCCATATATAACGTCTGCGATGATGAGCCGGTGCCACCGCAGGACGTGATCGCCTATGCCGCTGAGTTGCAGGGCCTGCCCTTACCGCCAGAGGTGCCGTTCGACGAGGCTGATCTGACCCCAATGGCCCGCAGTTTCTATAACGAAAACAAGCGGGTCAGGAATGATCGGATCAAGGACGAACTGGGCGTACGTCTGCTTTATCCTGATTACCGCACCGGGCTTGAGGCCCTGATGAAAGACACCTGACGCTCAGCCAGCAGCCTTGATCAGTTCAGCGGCCTTTTCGGCAATCATGATGGTGGGAGCATTGGTGTTGCCGGACACCAGCGTCGGCATAACCGAAGCGTCGATCACGCGCAGCGCATCGATACCACGTACGCGCAATTCCGGGTCGACCACGGCCATGTCATCCAAACCCATTTTGCAGGTCCCGACCGGGTGATAGATCGTGTCGGCGCGATCGCGGATGTGGTTTTCCCAATCGGCATCGGTTTGCGCGGTTTCGGTTCCGAACATTTCCTTGTGCCGATACTTCTCCAGCGCCGGGGCCTGAATGATGTCACGCGTCATCCGCGCGCCCTTGATCAGCGTTTCCAGATCACGGTCGTCAGACAGGAACGCTGGATCAATGGCAGGGGCGGCGAATGGGTCGGCGCTGTGCAGCCCCACCGTGCCCCGGCTTTCGGGGCGCAATTTGCAGACGTGGCAAGTAAATCCGTGACCGTAATGCAGTTTGCGGGCGTGATCGTCGACCAAGGCAATAGTGAAATGCAGCTGAATATCAGGCCGATCCAGATCAGGCGATGTTTTCAGAAAAGCCGCCCCTTCGGCAAACGGCGTGGCCGCCATTGAAACGCCGGTCTTACGCCAACGCAGCAGGTGCCGCAGCAGGTTCACCGATGCGGTCGCCCCGATCCCGAAATTGTCAGTGTCTTTTGTTTTGTAGGACAGAATAAAATCTAGGTGATCCTGCAGGTTCTGGCCAACGCCGGGCAGGTTATGGCGCACGGTGATGCCGTGTCGGGCAAGGTCCGCGCCATCCCCAATTCCTGACAGTTGCAGCAATTGTGGAGATTTGAGTGCACCGGCACAAATCAGCACTTCTCGTCTGGCCGTAACCGCGATGTCGGGCCCTTTGCCTTTTTTCTTGTAGATCACGCCGCTCGCGCGCTTGCCGTCGAATGTCAGTTCTTTTGCCACTGCATGAGTGATGACTTTCAGGTTCGGGCGGTCCATCACCGGAAAGACATAGGCCGCAGCTGCTGAACAACGCTCTCCATTTCGGGCCGGGTCGTGAAATTGGGTCACTTGGTACAGGCCGACCCCTTCATTGTTGCCACGGTTAAAGTCATGCGTGCGGCGGTGCTGCAATTGTTCGGCTGCGCGGATGAAATCATGAGTGATAGGGCGCGGCTCTTTTTGGTGTGAAACCTGAACCGGACCGCTGTCACCATGCAGATCATCGGCTCCGTCCTCATTGTTCTCGGATCGTTTGAAATAGGGTAGCACGCTCTCCCAATCCCAGCCGGTGCAGCCCAGATCGGACCAGCCGTCATAGTCCTGACGCTGCCCCCGTATGTAAAGCATCGCATTGATGGCACTGGACCCACCCAGTGCCTTGCCGCGCGGCTGATACCCCCGGCGTCCGTTCAGGCCCGGCTGCGGCACGGTCTCGAACGCCCAGTTGTTGATCTTTGGCCGCCCGGGCAGGGCAGCGACCACGGCCGAGGGCATACGGACCAGAATACTGTCGCCACGACCGCCGGCCTCAAGCAGGCAAACGCGGGTGTTTGGGTCGGCGCTGAGGCGATTGGCCAGTACCGAACCCGCGGACCCGCCGCCAACGATGACGTAGTCGAATTCCATCTTGACTCCCTCAGTGCCGGATCGGGCATGGCTATGCCTGTAACCTTCCGTGGGTCTGACTGTGGCGCAGCGGTCGAAAAAAACAATTGGCGCTATTGGGATGTGACCCAAGGTTATTTTGTGGTGCTGCCGGTGAACGGGTCGTAACGCAGTGGATTATGAAAATATCATAATCATTTCCTATCACATTCATCATTAAACAAAACTTTTATGCATGATTTTGATTTGCTACTTCTGGTGGTGACAAGACCAAAGAGTCGCCGATCCCCCCGAGCGAAAAACGCGTGCCCCTGGGCGCGCGTTAAGGGCGGGTAAAGGTGTCATCTGCATGAGTTCTTGATCGACCAAGTTTGAACCGTGCGAACCTGCCGGAAATTAGCCAGGAATGGAGATCGATATGGATGGAAGTGATAACCCCAAAACGGGCGGATGCCCGGTGATGCATGGCGCCGGAACCCGGTCAAACCGGGATTGGTGGCCCAACCAACTGAACCTGTCGATCCTACACCAGCATGCGCCCGCGTCGAACCCGCTTGGGGGCGATTTTAATTACGCGGAAGAGTTCAAGAAGCTGGACATGAAGGCGCTGAAGGAAGACCTGTACGCGCTGATGACGGATTCTCAGGATTGGTGGCCGGCAGATTACGGTCATTACGGTGGACTGTTCATCCGGATGGCTTGGCACAGCGCCGGAACGTACCGGACCGCAGATGGCCGTGGTGGCGCGTCGACCGGCAACCAACGCTTTGCGCCGCTGAACAGCTGGCCGGACAACGGCAACCTGGACAAGGCGCGCCGTCTGTTGTGGCCAATCAAACAGAAATACGGCAATCAGATTTCCTGGGCAGATCTGATTATTTTGGCCGGTAACTGCGCCATCGAATCCATGGGTGGCAACACCTTTGGCTTTGCCGGTGGCCGCGAAGACATCTGGGCACCCGAAGAAGACATCTATTGGGGTACGGAAACGGAATGGCTCGCTCCGACAGACAATCCCCATAGCCGCTATTCAGGCGAGCGTGATCTGGAAAACCCGCTGGCCGCCGTGCAGATGGGCCTGATCTATGTGAACCCCGAGGGCCCCGACGGGCAGCCTGATGCGTTGGCCTCTGGTCGTGACATCCGCGACACGTTTGGTCGGATGGCAATGAATGACGAAGAGACAGTCGCATTGGTCGCGGGTGGTCACACCTTTGGCAAGGCACACGGCGCAGGTGATCCCGATCTGGTTGGTCCGGAACCCGAGGCTGCGCCGATCGAGGAAATGGGCCTTGGCTGGGTAAACAAGTTCGGTTCGGGCAAGGGTGACGACACCACCACCAGCGGGATCGAAGGGGCGTGGACCGCGAACCCGATCCAATGGGACAATGGCTATTTCGACCTGCTGTTCGGCTATGACTGGAACCTGACCAAAAGCCCCTCGGGCGCCTGGATCTGGGAACCGGTCGGCGTGAAAGAAGAAGATATGGCCCCTGCGGCGCATGATCCGTCGAAAAAGGTCAAGACAATGATGACAACGGCGGACATGGCGATGCGCATGGACCCGATCTATGGCCCGATCTCAAAGCGGTTCCACGAGAACCCGGAAGAGTTCGCGGACGCCTTTGCCCGTGCCTGGTTCAAGCTGACCCACCGCGATATGGGCCCGCGCTCGAACTATATCGGTGATGAGGCCCCGACCGAAGAGTTGCTGTGGCAGGACAATGTACCGGCCGTGGATCACGACCTGATCGACGACACGGATGCGGCTGACCTGAAGAGCAAGATTCTGGCAGCCGGCCTGTCGGTCTCTGAACTGGTGTCGACCGCCTGGGCTTCGGCCTCGACATTCCGCGGGTCGGACAAGCGCGGCGGAGCCAATGGCGCCCGCATCCGTCTTGCGCCGCAGAAAGACTGGGACGTGAACGAACCGATGAAGCTGTCCAAAGCGCTGGATGCGTTGGAAGGCGTTCAGAAAGCGTTTAACGATGCGCAGTCGGGCAACAAACGGGTCTCTTTGGCCGATGTGATCGTTCTGGGCGGTGCAGCCGGTATTGAACAGGCCGCCAAAGCGGCGGGTCATGAGGTTCAGGTACCGTTCGCCCCGGGCCGCACAGATGCGACGCAGGATCAGACGGATGTCGAGTCGTTCTCGGTGATGGAGCCATTTGCAGACGGCTTCCGGAACTATCAAAAGTCCGACTACAGCGTATCGCCCGAAGAACTGTTGATCGATCGGGCGCAGCTGCTGGCTCTGTCAGCCCCGGAAATGACGGCGTTGGTTGGCGGGCTTCGGGTAATGGGCGCGACGTTCGGCGACACAACACATGGTGTGTTCACTAACAACGTCGGCACGCTCAGCACCGATTTCTTTACCAACCTGCTGGACATGGGTACCGAGTGGAAAGCTGCGGGCAACGGCGTCTATGAAGGCCGCGACCGCACCAGCGGGGCGGTCAAGTGGACCGGAACACGTGTTGATCTGGTCTTTGGGTCAAACTCGCAACTGCGAGCGCTGGCCGAGGTCTACGGTCAGGCCGATGCCGGGGGCAAATTCGTCTGCGACTTTGTCTCGGCCTGGAACAAGGTGATGAACGCGGATCGCTTCGATCTGTCGTAAACACGCGACTAACGTAATGATTGCGCCGTCCGAAGAGACTCGGGCGGCGTTTTCTTTGGCCCAGCCCCGGGGCGCATACCAAGCATTGGGTACGATTCCGCCCATAGATCAACCCTTCCCCCAATTTCAGTGGCCTGTAAGCGGGTTTTTCCCACGAATTGTTAAGTTAACTTATTGATTTCATTAAGGTGGGTAAGTTTCTGAGGGGAAAAGCGAAGTTTTTTCAAAATGGGGGTTGCAGGTCCCAGACCTAATCCGTAAATACCCCTTCACCGGCGCTGCTGAGGCGGTGTTGGGACGCTGGAGACGGCGGAGACGCTCAGGAGAGACTGGGGGCATCTTGAGGGATTTGTTA
>NZ_JBQFVF010000015.1:0-58176 GCF_056539625.1 Ruegeria sp. BA12 | reverse complement strand
TCTCCGCCGTCTCCAGCGTCCCAACACCGCCTCAGCAGCGCCGGTGAAGGGGGTTCTAAGGTTTACCCAAACAACCCGCAAGTGGAAAATTCGACAAACTCGCAAAAAACCGCAGATTTAATTTTTACCCATATAAATCATAAGCTTAAATAACGTCATACTCCACGAAACCCGCAACACGCAGCGCATCCCACCTCGAATCTCAGCTTTTGAACAGGCTTACCCATAGACTCAGCGCCGAGTCAGATGGAATCGGCCTGACGCGACCGAGTCAGCACACCGGATATAGGCAAACGCAGTAGCAACAGGCCGACGATTGCAGACAGATAGACCAGCGGTTCAATCTGGAAGCCCTTGGCCAACATGACATAGTGCAACCCACCCAGAATCGCCGCGGGAAACACCAGGCGCTGCAAGCTGCGCCATCGCGGACCCAATTTCCGCACCGACAGATTGTTCGACGTCACCGCCAACGGCAGCATCAAGACAAAAGCGGCCATGCCGACCGTTATATATGGGCGCTTAACGATATCCGCCCAAATCTGGCTGGGCACCTGCACATCCAACACAAGCCACACCAACAGATGCAGCGTGACATACGCAAAGGTCAGAACCCCAAGGGCGCGGCGGAACTTCAGCAGGTTCAGGCCAAGGAAACGCCGCAGAGGAGAAATCGCCAGCACACCAATCAGAAGCTGCAACGCCAACTCTCCGTACCGATGCTCCAACGCCTCTATCGGGTTTACGCCCAATCCGCCTGTCAGCCCCTGGTAAAACAACCAGGGCGCTGGAAGCGCCCCAATCAGGTAGACCGCCCAAGCGGGAATACGGCGTAATATATGATTCACCTGCTGCATAGACTTAATAGTATTGCGAAAGATCCATGCCTTCGTACAGCCCGGCGACCTCGTTCTCATAGCCGTTGAACATCAGGGTTGGTATACGCTTGGCAAAGAGACCGCCGCCGATTTCACGTTCCGAGGCTTGCGACCAGCGCGGATGGTTCACGTTCGGGTTCACGTTACTATAGAAGCCATACTCACGTGGCGCCGACATGTTCCAGCTGGTGGGTGGCTCTTCTTCTGTCAGAGTGATCCGCACGATCGACTTGATCGACTTGAAGCCGTATTTCCACGGCACCACCAAACGCAGCGGCGCACCATTCTGGTTTGGGATCAGCCGATCATAAATACCCGTCGCCATGATGGTCAGCGGATGCATCGCCTCATCCAAGCGCAGACCCTCGCGGTAAGGCCACTCCAGAATCGGGTAGCGCACGCCCGGCATCTCATCGGGGATCAAGGCGGTTTCAAAGGCCACGTATTTGGCCCCTTCCTGAACACCTGCCATGTTCAGAAGATCAGCCAGTTCGAATCCGTTCCACGGGATCACCATCGACCAGGCCTCGACACACCGGAAACGATAGATGCGTTCTTCGACCGTCATCTCAGACATGATATCCTTAAAGTCATAGTCACCCGGATTGTCGACCAGACCGTCGATCTTAACACTCCATGGTTCGGTGGTCAGCGCACCGGCATATTTGGCAGGATCATCCTTGCCAGTCCCGAATTCATAAAAGTTGTTATAAGACGTGATCTCTTCCCAGGTGTTCGGCTCCAGCGCTTCTTGCGCCGTCGCGCCGCGCGCCATCCCCGCCAGTCCGACACCTGCCAGCCCGGCCATAACCTGACGCCGGTTCAAAAACGCCGCCCTTGGGGTGACGTCCGCATGTGTCAATGTATTGGTCCAGCGATGCGCCATGTATGTCTCCGTTGTCAAAACACCTCGGGTATGAGGTAGATCGCTGATAGCACAGTGCCAAGGTAATGAGCGTCACGATTGAGCGACGAGATTGTAACGTAGTCGCCTGTAGGCGTGGACTTCAGAACGTTCCCAACAAAGCTAAGCTTTGCAATTCAGGCCCGGAACGTGCAGGCTTTGCAATGGATCGACAGACGTAGTGCGGTGTTTTTGGGGAAACCGTCAAAGTATACCTGCATCCATTAGATCCCTTGCGCCTGCTGACATTGCGATATCAATGGTATGAACCACAGAAAAAACAAACCTATGCCCGCCCCCGCCGCAATCAGTGCCAAGGCTGCATCTTATGCCGAACAAGCCGCAATTCGGGATCTAACGCAGCCTCTTCCCGAAATGCGGGCTATGTTGCGAGAGGATTACGCAGACAGTTGTACCGCAGCCGTAGAAATGTCCGGCGTTGCATTGTCCGATGAAACAATTGGCGGTGTGCGTTGCATGGTTATCACTCCTGCCGAACCGCGCCCTGGCCGCAGGTTGGTCTATCTGTTCGGCGGCGGCTTTACCCTTGGCAGCCCGTTTGAGGATTTGCCAATCTCAGCCTGGCTGGCGGCCAAGACCGGCGCGGTTGTGATTGCACCGGACTATCCCTTGGCCCCCGAAGCGCCATACCCGGCGGCCCTTGATGCCTGCACCGCAGTCATCTCGTCTGTACTGGCCGAAACGCCTGGGGCTTGCCTGTGCGGAGAATCTGCCGGGGGAAATCTTGCATTGGCTGCAGTCCACAGAATGCGCGCAAATGGCGTTCTGTTACCAACGGCACTGGCCCTGCTTTCACCTATTGTCGACCTGCAGAACAACGGGGACAGCGGACTGGCAGATCGCGACCCGTTTCTAAATCAGTCTGAAATCGACTTTTTCCGTGACTGTTATGTTGGCAAAGAGGTCGACCTGACAGCCCCCGACGTATCTCCGATTTACGGCCCCTTCGACGCAGACTTTCCACCCGTCTTTCTGACTTCGGGAACCCGCGATCATTTGTTGAGCGGTTGCGTGCGTCTGGATCGCCTGCTGCGACAGGCCGGCGCCGACTGCACCCTGCGTGTATGGGAGGGCATGTGGCACGTGTTCGAGTTTTACCCGGAGATACCCGAAGCCGATGCCTCGCTGACGGAAATCGCTGTTTTTCTGAATGGGCATTTTGCCAAGGTGTAAAAAAAAGACCCGCCAGTTTGGCGGGTCTTTCTGGTTTCCAATCTCAGATCAATGCACCACGGCATCGTCCGGGCGGGGTCGATCTGACGTGCCCAGCCTGTCACCGATGATCAGACCTTCGGCTCCGGTGGTCACCGGGACAGTCTCGCCGTCCTTGATCTCGCCGGCCAGCAGGGCCTCGGCCAATGGGTTCTGAAGTGCGCGCTGAATCACGCGTTTCAGCGGACGCGCACCAAAGACCGGATCATAGCCTTCGTTCGCCAGCCATTCCTTGGCGCCATCGTCCAGTGCCAGCTCGATCTTGCGGGCGGCCAGACGTTTCTGCAGGCGTGCCATCTGGATATCAACGATGCCATCCATATCGGCCCGCTTGAGCCGGTCAAAGATGATCGTTTCGTCCAGACGATTCAGGAATTCCGGCCGGAAATGCGCCCGGACCGCATCCATCACGTCGCGTTTGGCCTGCGCACTGTCCGCACCTTCGGGCAACTGGCTGAGCGCCTGAGAGCCGAGGTTCGACGTCAGAATGATCAGCGTCTGCTTGAAGTCCACGGTGCGGCCCTGACCATCGGTCAGCACACCATCGTCCAGAACCTGCAGCAGCACGTTGAACACATCCGGATGCGCCTTTTCGACCTCGTCAAACAACACAACCTGATAGGGCCGGCGCCGCACGGCTTCGGTCAGCACACCGCCTTCGTCATAGCCCACATAGCCCGGGGGGGCACCGATCAGACGGGCGACCGCGTGTTTCTCCATGAACTCGGACATATCGATGCGTACCATCGCGTTGTCGTCGTCGAACAGGAAGTTTGCCACGGCCTTGGTCAGCTCGGTCTTACCCACGCCGGTCGGCCCGAGGAACAGGAACGAACCCAAGGGGCGACCCTCATCATTCAGGCCAGCACGCGCACGGCGCACGGCGTTGGCCACGGCAGTCACCGCCGCATCCTGACCGATCACGCGGGAATGCAGATCGTCTTCCATCCGCAGCAGCTTCTCGCGCTCACCTTCCAGCATTTTCGAGGTCGGGATACCCGTCCAGCGTTCGACCACCGAAGCGATCTGTTCCGGACGCACCGTTTCTTCGGCCATCATGGCGTTGCTTTCGGCGTTCTCGGCCTCGGTCAGCTTTTTCTCAAGCTCGGGGATGACGCCGTAGGACAGCTCGCCCGCCTTGGCGAGGTTGCCTTCGCGCTTAGCGATCTCCAGATCGGCCCGCGCCTTGTCGAGCTGCTCCTTCAGATCACGCGCACCTGCCAGCTTATCGCGTTCGGCCTGCCACTGGGCGGTCATCTCGGCGGATTTCTCCTGCAGGTCGGCCAGATCCTTTTGCAAGGTTTCCAGACGATCCTTGGAGGCTGCGTCATCCTCAAGCTTCAGCGCTTCTTCCTCGATCTGCATCTGCAGGATCTGACGATCAAGTTGATCGAGTTCTTCTGGCTTGGAGTCTACCTCCATCCGCAGACGCGACGCCGCCTCATCGACCAAATCGATAGCTTTGTCAGGCAGGAACCGGTCGGTGATATAGCGATGCGACAGGGTCGCCGCCGACACCAATGCCGAGTCCGAGATGCGCACACCGTGGTGCAGCTCATACTTCTCTTTAATACCGCGAAGAATGCTGATGGTGTCCTCGACCGTCGGCTCCTGAACCATCACTGGCTGGAACCGGCGCGCAAGGGCCGCGTCTTTCTCGACGTATTTGCGGTACTCGTCCAGCGTGGTTGCTCCGATGCAATGCAGCTCACCCCGTGCAAGCGCGGGCTTGATCAGGTTGGCGGCATCCATCGCGCCGTCGGATTTACCTGCACCGACCAATGTGTGCATCTCGTCGATGAACAGGATAATCTCACCGGCGGCCTCGGTGACCTCGGTCAGAACAGCCTTGAGGCGTTCTTCGAATTCACCGCGGTACTTCGCACCGGCGATCAGCGCGCCCATGTCCAGCGCCAGCAGTTTCTTGTCCTTCAGCGATTCCGGCACATCACCATTGATGATGCGCAGGGCCATACCTTCGGCAATCGCGGTCTTACCGACGCCGGGTTCCCCGATCAAAACCGGATTGTTCTTGGTACGACGCGACAGAACCTGCATCGAGCGACGGATTTCCTCATCCCGTCCGATGATCGGGTCGATCTTGCCCTCGGCCGCAGCCTCGGTCAGGTCGCGCGCATATTTTTTGAGCGCGTCATAACCTTCCTCCGCCGACGCGCTGTCAGCGGTGCGACCCTTGCGGATATCATTGATCGCCTCGTTCAGTTTCTGCGCGGACACAGCGCCGGCATCCAAAGCGTCCTTGGCTTTGGATTTCACCATGCACAGTGCCATCAACACGCGTTCGACCGGCACAAAGCTGTCGCCCGCTTTGGTGGCAATCTTGGCGGCCTCGTCCAACACCTTGGCGGTCTGGCCGTCCATGTAAATCTGGCTTGCGTCGCCGCTGACCTTCGGGATTTTGGCCATCGCAGCATCCAGCGCCTCGACCACGCGGTTCGGCGCGCCACCTGCACGTGTGATCAGGTTGCTGGCCAGCCCCTGATCGTCATCCATCAATGCTTTCAAAATATGTGTGGGCTCCAACCTCTGGTGCCCCTCGCGCAGCGCAATCGTCTGCGCCGCCTGCACGAACCCCCGTGCCCGCTCGGTGAACTTGTTCAAGTCCATAGCATTCTCCTTTATCTCAAGCGCCCTGAATGTGATGCGCCCGCTTGGCGGCACGCTTCGGTCTGGGCCTCACATTCAATCTGGGAAATATCTTTGACGGTTCAAGAGGCTAAGCCGCAGAATCCGCACTTAACGGCGCGGTACGGAATAGACTGTATACCCTCCGGTTTTTGCGACTTGCCGTGCATTATACATGTCGACCAGTGATTGCGCCGCATCGCTGCCTGAGGGGCAGGACACAAGATCAGCCGCGTCATCCAGAAAATCGACGGTAAAGGCCGTTTCGCCGGTTAACTGGCAATCATCGTCGGTCGAACGATAGCCGCGCACAAGGCGCAGGTCCTGATTGGTCGGGGATCTGATGACTGTATCTGCGGCCTCTGGCTGCAACGGCATTTGCTGACAGCCAACCAAAGACAAAACAAACCCCACACCCGCAAACTGTTTCATGAGTCCCCCATCTTAAATGTTCTTTGTAACGGGAGGACCATAGCACACTCAGTCATGAGGAATGCGACTTCGATCAAACATCGGTCCTGCATGGACACAAGGCGCGGAACCCGTTAGGACGCAGACGTTTGCCAAAAAGGAGCTTGCCCCATGTCCGATGACCGCCTGATCGTTGCCCTTGATGTTCCAAACGCCTTGCAAGGTCTGGCCATGGCCGAGCGGCTGGGCGATGCCGTATCTTTCTACAAGATCGGGCTGGGTATGCTGACCGGGGGCGGGCTGGCCCTGGCTAATGAGCTGAAACAGGATCACGGCAAGCGCATTTTTCTGGACATGAAGCTGTTCGACATCGGCAACACAGTGGAAAACGCTGTGCGCGGGTTAGCACAGTTCGATCTGGATTTCCTGACCGTTCATGGTGATCCCCATGTGGTACGCGCCGCGAAAGAGGGTGCTACGGGCAAGGACCTTAAAATCCTCGCCGTGACCATCCTGACCTCGCTGAACCGCGACGATCTGGATGCCAGCCTGCTGAAAGAGGGCAACGTGCAGGAACTGGTGGTCGAACGTGCGGCACGCGCGCTAGAGGCCGGGGCCGATGGCGTCATCGCCAGCCCGCAAGAGGCCGCGCTAATCCGCGCCCTGCCCCAGGCCGAAGGTCGTCTGATCGTTACTCCAGGTGTCCGACCAGCAGGCGCAGCATTGGGCGATCAGAAACGTGTGGCCACCCCGGCCAGTGCAATCAGCGACGGTGCCGATCACATCGTTGTTGGCCGCCCGATCTATCAGGCACAGGACCCAAAAGCCGCAGCCCAGGCGGTTCTTGCTGAGTTAAATTCCTTGACACATCACTGACAAGTGCCACCAAATCAGCGAATTTCCGCGCAGAAACGGCTTGCAACCAGTTGACCTAACGTCACTTTCCGGCCCAACCGTGCCAAATCGCCGCTGTGCCCCAAAACACACATGAAAAATACGAGTTTCTCATGTGTGACCTCGGTCCTATCGAAATTGGCGGTTTTGCGCGATTCTAGGGGTGTGATACTCCCCGCGGACCCTCTCTTCCTGAGGTCCGTCACCTCCCCCCGCCACTTCGCGGGGGGTCTTCTTTCGGACATGACACTGCTTTCAGTAATCGCTGGCATTTCGTGCCACACTTGGGGCTGGTATAAGGAAACCACTAATTGAATCGCATGAAAGGCGGGAAGATTTCATGCCCGGTCTCTGCCGAGATTGCCTGACCACATTGACCGACGAACGGCGCTGCACTGCCTGCGGCAGCCCGCGGATCAAGGCGCATCCCGAACTGTTTGATCTGTCCATCGCACATATGGATTGCGATGCCTTCTATGCTTCGGTCGAAAAGCGGGACAATCCCGAGTTGGCCGACAAGCCGGTAATCATCGGCGGCGGTAAACGCGGCGTGGTGTCGACCGCTTGTTATGTGGCGCGCATTCGCGGGGTGCGGTCGGCCATGCCAATGTTCAAAGCCTTGCAACTGTGCCCCGAGGCGGTGGTGATCAAGCCGCGCATGTCGATCTATGCCGAAGTGTCGCGCGAGATTCGCAAGATGATGGACGAACTGACCCCGGTGGTCGAACCGCTGTCGCTGGACGAGGCGTTCATGGACCTGTCCGGCACGCAGCGCCTGCATGGCGCGCCGCCTGCCGTTATGCTGGCGCGGCTGGTTCGGCGGATGAAGGATGAGTTGGGCGTGACCGGCTCCATCGGGCTGTCGCACAACAAGTTTCTGGCCAAGGTCGCCTCGGACCTCGACAAGCCGCGCGGATTCTCGGTGATCGGGAAGGCGGAAACGGCTGAGTTCCTGTACGACAAACCCGTGCGGCTGATCTGGGGCATCGGCCCTGCCGCGCAGGAATCGCTGGATCGCGCGGGTATCCGCAGTTTTTCCGACCTGCTGCGCTGGGACCAAGACGCGCTGACCGCACGGTTCGGATCAATGGGTTACCGGCTGTGGCATCTGGCGCGCGGGCAGGACAAGCGACGCGTCTCGGCCCATGAGCCGATGAAATCCATCAGCAACGAAACGACGTTTTTCGAAGATACCGCCAGTCTGGATATTCTGGATGGGCACATCTGGCGCCTTTCCGAAAAGGTGGCGGACAGGGCAAAGGCCAAAGGTTTGGCCGGGCGTGTTGTCACCCTGAAACTCAAACGAGCCAATCACAAGATCATCACCCGGCGCATTTCCCTGCGCGATGCCACCCAGATTGCCGATCGCCTTTATCGCACGGCCCGTAGCCTTTTCGACCAGGTTGGCGATCAGGGGCCATATCGATTGCTGGGCGTTGGCTTGTCTGATTTGTGCCCCGAAGCGCAGGCCGATATATCGGGCGATTTGCTGGATCCCGGAGCAACTCAGCGATCACGGGCCGAACGCGCCACCGACGAGATTCGGCGCCGTTTTGGCAATGATGCAATTGTGAAAGGCCGCGCGCTGCGCTGAGCTGAGCTTACTCGGCCGCCAGGCGAACCGGATCATCGCCAATGCTGGCGATTTCCTGAATGATGTCGCGCAGAATCTCTTGAAACAGGGCAAAATTCTCATTCGGCACGATGTTGGCCTCGTCCATATAAAGCGCCCGGTCAACTTCGATCTGCACCGCATGTTGATGACGGGCGGGGCGGCCATAGGTCTGGGTCACATACGCCCCGGCAAAGGGCGCGTTGCGTGCCACGTTCAGCCCGGCGGACACAAAGGCCGCTTCGATCTGATCCACAACCTCGATCGAGGCTGACGCGCCAAACCTGTCCCCCAGCACCACATCTGGTCGCTTGGATTTTGCGTTGCTGGCCATGGCGACCGCCTCATGCGGCATCGAGTGGCAATCGATCAGGATCGCCTGACCGAAGACGTCGAGCGATTCGGCCAACAAGGATTTGAGACGTGCATGATAGGGCCGCCAGCAGGTGTCGATGCGCAGACGCGCCTCATCCATCGTCAGCTTGCCGCGATAAATCGCGCGCCCATTGGCCACCACGCGGGGAATCACCCCCAACCCGGATGCCACCCGGGGGTTATGCCCGGAACGTCGCGCCCCTTGGACCAGTGCCGGATCCAGTTCCTCGGCACTGCGGTTCAGATCCAGATACGCCCGTGGCAACACTGCCGAGATCAACGGCGCGCCAAATTCAGCCGCCGCAGAAAACAGCTGATCTACAAAGGCATCTTCCGAGGATCGAATCACATTTTCACTTAGAACCGTGCGGTTCAACAGCGTTTGAGGGTAACTCCGACCACTATGAGGAGAAGAAAACACCACGCATGACGTGCGTCTGGCGGGCATGTCCAATACATAGGGGGCGTTCGGCATGGTGACTCCTTGTTCGCATTGAACATAGACCGGAAAATAGTTCTACCAAACCCCTTGAACCCCTTTGCGACTCCTTTTATAGACCCCGCTACCGGCGCGGGGTTCCGCGCCCCATTTCGTTATGGGGTAGGACAACGCAACGGGACGTGGGCGGTTAGCTCAGCGGTAGAGCACTTCGTTGACATCGAAGGGGTCACAAGTTCGATCCTTGTACCGCCCACCATGATTTCACTGTTCCGGGCTTCCGGGGCACCCGACTAACCCAGGCGCTGGCCACGTCCTTGATGAAGGCGCCGCAGATTGGAGACAGACCAATGAAGGTCAAGAACTCGCTCCGCTCGCTCAAGAACCGGCACCGTGATTGCCGTATTGTGCGTCGCAAAGGCCGCGTCTACGTGATCAACAAGACGCAGCGCAAGTTCAAAGCTCGTCAGGGCTAAGAACTGCACATAACCACTTAAAGAAACCGCGCCTTCGAGCGCGGTTTTTTTGTTTTCCAACTATGCGTTTCTTGCCTGCGCTCAGCCCCGTAAGGGGCTTGGCAAGTTTGATTTTGATATTTCGCGTTGTGATAGAGCGTTCTCGTGTTAACGTTCTCCGGATTTTCGATGACGGGAGGTCAACTTGGCCGACGGTGAAATACTCGGAACGACCCTGACCGATATGGTCGCGGATATTGGCAGGAGCGTGGCGCAAGCCGCCGAGCAACTAAGCCTCGACCAGTTGAACGCCCTAAAGAACTACCCGCAGGAGCTTCGCGACATGGGCATCCCACCGGTTTTCTATCACATGCAGGATGTCGATGTGGAATTGAAAGTCGTAATGGAGATGAGCACTAAGACGGAAGAAGGCAAGCGGCCCGCAATCATCTCGATCTTCATGGGACCGAAGTTGACCCAGACCGATACGGTCGACACCAAAAGTGCATCGACCATGCGCATGCGCTTTGCTCCGGGCCCAGTAGATGACAACAGGTCACCAGAGGACACCGATGGCACGTAAGACAGTTAAGGCCCCCAAGAGGCCACCTATTGATGTACGCGTCACCGAATTGCCCGAAGCCTTTGCGACACTGTTGCAGTCACTTGCTGACCGTCTTACCGCAATGGAGCAGCGCGAGACCACTTTGCTTCAAACAATTTCGGACCTGCAGAATCGGATTGACGATCTGGAAGAAGGCGGCGGCGGCATGCTGATGGGCGCGGTGTCTCCGGTAACAAACCCGTTGGCCCAGGGTCGGTCAGAAATGAATTCGGGCGACGAAGACACTCAGGTTGTCGACGCTCAGGAATTTTCACAGGCACTGGGCGAACAGATTCTCGCCGGTTCAGACGGAAGCAGCGAGTTTACCATCGACAATGTAAAGGTCGAGGCCGTGGTCGGGCTGGGCCAAGATGGCAATAGGGCACAGATCGCAACCAACGCCAAGAAACAGGCGGTCAGCCAGAACGCATCGAAAGTTACGTTTTCGGTCCGAAGGCGGTCAAAAACGCAAATCATCGAGTGAACACAAATTTTTCAAAAGGAGTTTGAACAATGAGTATCGGGCAAGAACTGCTGAACGTTCCCTTTGCAGAAATGGTTCAAAAGCTGGCACTTTCGGTCGCTGAATCACAAAGCGAGTTGGATCGTCATTCGACCGACATGGCTAAATATATGGCCGACCAAAAAATCCTGCTTCCCGATCTCTCCAATCCCGACGGCCCCGCCAAAGAATTCAGCCTCGTGTCGATGGGATTCCTCCCTGCATTCTATGCGGTGCAGGAGGCCGAGATAGAGGTCAAAATGGCGATCTCGATGACCAAACAGACCGAAAAATCAGGTAGCGCTTCAGTGAAAGGTGGCTGGGGGCCCGTGGCGGCCCAGGTCAACGCCAGCTATTCCTCGCGCTATGCCTATAGCCAGGAAGGTGCAAGCAGGTTGACCATCAAACTTGCCCCGGCCGATCCGCCGGTCATGCTGCAAAAATACATGGAAGCTGTAACTCAGGCCATGCTGACCAAGGAACCGGTACTCAGCGACGATTCGGAACCTGAGCCGGCGCCGTCACCCGCACCACCGCAACCGGAAGGAAGACAGAGCAAACAGCGTCGATCCTGACAGCAAGTGCGCAGCAGGAAAGGCGAGCGACATTTTGACCAACTAAATTTGTCAGATTTCCTTGCATCCCCCTCAGAATCGTTTAATTGACCAAATCAGTCGGGTTAATACCCGTTACGATTTTCAATGTTGGGACAAATGATGCTGAAATCCTCTACCTGCGTTGCCGCCGCTCTGATGGCTTTGGTTGCCACCTCTGCCGCCGCCGAAGGTGAACTGAACCTGTACTCTTCACGCCACTACGACACCGACGAACGTCTCTATTCTGATTTCGAAGAGGCGACCGGCATCACCATCAACCGTATCGAAGGCAAGGCCGACGAACTCATTGCACGGATGGAAGCTGAGGGCGCCAACTCGCCCGCGGACATCCTGTTGACCGTAGACACCTCGCGTCTGGCGCGGGCCAAAGACGCGGGCATTTTGCAACCGATCGACAGTGCAGTGCTCGAAGAACGTATCCCCGCCAATCTGCAAGACAATGACAACCAATGGTTCGGCTTTTCGCAGCGAGGCCGCATTATCTTTTTCGACAAGGAAAACGTAGCCAACCCGCCGGCCACCTACGCCGATCTGGCGAAACCTGAATACAAGGGTCTGGTCTGCATCCGCTCGTCCAGCAACACATATAACCAGACGCTTCTGGCATCGATCATCACCCACGAAGGACCTGAGGCCGCCAAGGCCTGGGCCGAAGGCATCGTCGCCAACATGGCGCGCGATCCGCAGGGCGGCGACACCGACCAGCTGCGTGGCATCGTTTCGGGCGAATGTGATATCGCCGTGTCGAACACCTATTACTTTGCCCGCGCCATCCGCAAAGATGTCAAAGGCGTTTCGTCGGAAATCGACTCAATCGGCTGGGTGTTCCCTAACAACGACAGCACTGGCGCGCATATGAACCTGTCCGGGGCCGGTGTCGCCGCGAATGCACCGAACAAGGACAATGCGGTCCTGTTCCTGGAATACCTGGCCAGCGACTCGGCCCAGCAATATTTCTCCGCCGGCAATGACGAGTTCCCGGCGGTGAACGGCGTCGCACTTGCGGACTCGGTCAAGTCACTGGGTGAGTTCAAGGCAGATGAAGTGAACCTGTCCGAGGTCGCAAAGAACCTTCCTGAAGCGCAAAAAATCTTCAACGAGGCTGGCTGGAAATAACCCAGCGCACGAGACGTTAACACTTTGAAGGGTGCAGAAATTTCTGCGCCCTTTTTTATTGCGTATTACATATTTTTCGAGAATAATCTCTATAATGAACGATATTCTCACATATGAACATGCTGGATGATCTCTCGAACCGCCTCGCCAACCGTCTGAACGAACTGCGCCGGAGCCATGGGTGGTCACTGGACCAACTGGCCGAACACAGCGGCATCAGCCGCGCCACGCTTTCGCGGATGGAAAAGGGCGATGTCAGCCCGACCGCTGAAACGCTGGGGCGGCTCTGTGCAGCTTATGGCCTGCCGATGTCGCGTCTGCTGATGATGGTCGAAGACAGTTTCGACCCTCGCGTACCGTTCGAACGGCAACCCGAATGGCGCGACCCGGAAACCGGATTTACCCGTCGCTCGGTATCTCCGCCCGCCACTGGGCTTAGCGGAGAGGTGCTGGAAGGTCACCTGCCCCCCGATGCGATAATCACGTACGATGCGCCACCAAAGCCTGGGCAAGAGCATCACCTGATCATGCTGGACGGCGCGCTGAAACTGACCGTAGACGGCGTTGCCCATGATTTGAATGGCGGCGATTGCCTGCGCTATCACCTTGCGGGTCCCACGCGGTTTGAAACAACGCCCGCGCGTGGGGCACGGTACCTATTGGTGCTGATATGATTACACGCATCGACGATTGCAGCTTTGACACCGCCTTGGACGACCTGACCGATATCCTGCACGCTTGTGTACAGGACGGGGCCAGTATCGGGTTCATCCTGCCCTTTTCATCGGATCAGGCCCGATCCTATTGGCAAGACCGGGTGCGGCCCAACGTACAGACCGGCTCGCTGGACCTGTTCGTCTTTCGTGAAAACGAACGCATTGTGGGCACTGTGCAATTGATCCCCGCGACGATGCCCAACCAGCCACACCGGGCCGATGTGGCCAAACTGCTGGTTCACCCCAGCGCCAGACGCCGGGGTTTGGGGCGGGTCTTGATGGCGGCGCTTCAGGACCGGGCTATCCAGCTGGGCCGTACCTTGCTGGTGCTTGACACACGCAGTACAGACCCGTCACGCATCCTGTATCAAAGCCTAGGCTTTCAGATCGCCGGAGAGATCCCGGACTATTGCCGCAATCCGCTTGAGGACCGGCTAGAGCCTACGACCTATATGTACAAAAACCTAAGTTGATCCGGGCATCTGTTTCAAAAACGAAGAAACGGCAACTTATGACCTTTTGGCAGCGTTTCGGTTTCCGCAGGGATGACTGCAAGACCATCCGCCTGTGCCAGCGTCGCAACCCGGCCGCTATATGAAGGTGCCATCAAACGCAGCCGTGGAACGCCGTCGGAAGTCGTGCCATTGATCATGACCGGACGGTATTCCTGACGCCCAGCGTGGCGCTGCAGCGGTTCGGCCAGCACCGCCTGTTCCGGGGTTGGCGGCGTATGACGCAGACCAGCCCGACGCGCCATCATGTGCGACCCGATGATCTGCCATGTCACAAAGGCCGAAACCGGATTGCCCGGCAGCCCGACATAAAGCGCGTCGCCGCGCCGACCGAACATGATCGGCTTACCAGGTTTCATGGCCACCTTCATCACGTCAATCTGGCCGCCAATGGCTTCAAACAGGCGCGGCATGTGATCTTCATCCCCCACCGAAACACCACCCGTTGTGACAATGAGATCGGCATCATCGCAGGCCTGCCGCAACACCTGCTCCAGCCGCTCGGGGTCATCTGCGATCGGGCCTATATCCATCAGATCAATCCACGGCTTGTTCAGCAAAGCCCGCAGCATATAGCGGTTCGAGTTGTAAATCTGGCCCGGGCCTAGCGGTTCACCGGGTTGTTGCAGCTCATTACCGGTGGAAAAGAGTGTGACCTTCAGCTTCCGGAATACATTCACATTGCCATACCCGGCCGAAGCCAGTGCTGCAGCTTCGCGCGCGGTGATCTCGCATCCTTGCGACAGGATCGGGGCACCCGCCTTCAAGTCCTCCCCCGCGCGGCGGATATGTTGGCCAGGTTTGGGACGGCGGGTAAATCGGATACCTCCGGTGGTGGCCTCGCAATCCTCCTGCATCAGCACGGCGTCGAAATCGGCGGGCACCGGGGCACCGGTAAAAATGCGCAAGGCCGCACCCGCTGGCGTACCATGGGCACCGCTGTCCCCGGCGGCGATGCGTCCCGCCACCGGCAGGTTGAACACGGGCCCTTTGCCCAGATCAGTCGTGCGGACGGCAAAGCCATCCATGGCGGAATTGTCGAAGGCGGGCATGTCCACTTTGCTGGTGCAATCCTTAGCCAACACCCGACCCGTCGCATCGATCAGGGACACGGTTTCGGTCTCGGCAATCGGATCGGCAACGGCCAGTCCGCGAGCCAAAGCCTCTGTCACCGTCAGATACATCCGAGCGTGCTGGTCGCAACCACATCCATCAGCCATTTGAGCCCTCCAACCGGTCAAACACCTCTTCCAACCCAGCGCGTTCAACGCGAGCCTCTTCTTAGTTGGAGCTTGGGCCGTCGACAGCCATCACACCCCCAAACTGTCCATGAGCACGGCAATCAGGATTGCACAGCCCGGCCAGCGATATGCCCCCAATGAACAACACTGGCGCAGAGCCGTCATTGACATAGGTCACGATCACTATTCGCGGGCGGTCAGAGGGAATGGCACCGGAGCGGCCTCCATCCGCGAGAGGGTTTGAGTTGGTTCAGAAATCCAGCCCGATATCGATGGTGCGATAGGAATGAGTCAGCGCCCCGGATGAAATGTAATCCACGCCGGTTGCCGCCACGGCGGCCACGGTGTCGCGGCTGATATTGCCCGATGCCTCGGTCACGATCCGGCCGTCGACCAGTGCCACCGCCTGTTTCAATGTCTCGGGTGGCATGTTGTCCAGCAACACGACATCGGCCCCGCCGACCTCCAGCACTTCGGCCAGTTGGTCCAGCGTGTCCACTTCGATCTCGACCTTCATCATGTGCGAGGCGCGGGCCTTGGTGGCCTCAAGCACGGCGCGCACCCCACCGGCTGCGGCGATGTGGTTGTCCTTGATCAGGATCGCATCGGACAGGGAAAAGCGGTGATTGAACCCGCCACCATGCAGAACCGCTTGTTTTTCGACAATACGCAGGCCGGGCGTGGTCTTGCGGGTGCAGGTGATGCGAGCATTGGCGCCTTTGGTCTCGGCCACCAGCGCCGCCGTCGCGGTCGCCACCCCGGCCATGCGCCCGGCATAGTTCAGCGCCACCCGCTCACCCGACAGGATCGAAGCGGCGCTGCCCTCAATTTCCATCAACGTATCACCTTTTGTGCAGCGTTGGCCGTCGGCGATGTGGGTGGTGACATGCAGTGTCGGGTCGACCAGACGGAACGCCAGCGCCGCCACCTGCATACCCGAGACCACCGCATCCTCGCGCGCGTTCAGCCGGGCAGAATAGGTGGCATCTGCAGGGATTACGGTCAGGGTGGTAACGTCGCCATTGGCCCCCAAATCCTCCATCAGCGCGGACCGTACCATCGGTTCAAGGATCAAGTCGGGCAAGGCCGGATATTTCATTCTGTGTCCTTTGCAATACGGTCCCGCAGGGCCAGCGCCTCGCTCAGCGTCAGGGCCGAGCGTTGGCCGGGGCCGGGAGTAAGATCAGGGAAATCGGATCGGGAATGGGCACCGCGACTTTCTTCGCGCAGCAGCGCGGCAGCCGCGATCAGGGTGGCGGTGGCGGTCATGTTCAGAAACAGATCAGAGCCCGCATGCCGGGATTCCAACGCCGCGATTTTCGTCAACGCTTGGCGCAGACCGGTACCGTCGCGCACCACACCTACATGTTCGGTCATGGTTTCGCGCAGGGCCGCCACGTCCCGTTCATTGATCGGCTCACCACCGGTGGTAAAACAAATGTTCACCTCAGCCGCGTCCTGCGGATTCACAACGGTTGAAATGTCGCGCGCGCATGAGCGGGCAAACACCAACGCCTCAAGCAACCCGTTCGACGCCAGCCGGTTCGCCCCATGCAACCCGGTCGAGGCTGCCTCGCCGCACACCCACAGCCCAATCAGTGAGCTGCGCCCGGCCAGATCGGTCTCAACCCCGCCCATGTGATAATGCGCCGAAGCGGTCACGGGGATGGGGTCGGTCGCAGGATCGACACCGTTGCGCAAACAGGCCTCGGTGACCGAGGGGAATTGCCTAGCCATCTCGGCCCCGATGGCCTGGCGCGTGTCCAATGCCGGGCGTTTGCCCGCCTGCGCCTGCAGGTAAACGGCGCGCGCAACCGTGTCGCGGGGTGCCAGTTCAGCGTCAGGGTGGATGTCAGGCATAAACCGGTGGCCGGCGCTGTCGATCAGGATGGCACCGTCGCCCCGAAGCGCTTCGGTTGCCAATGGCGTCGGGTCTTCGCCCACGTCGATGGCGGTGGGGTGGAACTGCACGAATTCGGCATCTGCAATGCGCGCGCCTGCGCGAGCAGCCATGCCGATCCCCTGCCCGCGGATACGTGCAGGATTGGTGGTTTGGGCATAAAGGCCCGAGGATCCCCCCGTGGCCAGAACATGCGCTGATCCGCGCAGCAATATCGGCGGCGCATCGGCGGCATCGGCGCGGGTCAGGTAAACGCCGGTCACTTGTGTACCGTCGCTTTCCAGCCCAACGGCCTGCGCGCCCTCGATCACTTGAATCGACGGCGTTCGGCGCACCTCCTCGATCAGAGCACGCATGATCTCAGTTCCGGCCTGATCGCCCTTGACGCGGACCACGCGGGCTGCGGAATGCGCGGCCTCGCGCGATTGCACGAACCCACCATCGGCGGTGCGATCAAACCCGGTGCCCAAGTCGGACAGATCATAAATATGTTCCGGTGCGGCATTGGTGACGAACTCGGCCACCTCGCGCAGGACCGACCCGGCCCCGGCGCGCATGGTGTCGTCCGCGTGCGCTTCGGGGCTGTCCGTCCGCGCCATGGCAGCGGCAACACCGCCTTGTGCCCAGGCCGAGCTTGCACCCGATCCAAGCGGTTCAGGCGAAATCATCACCACAGGGCAAGGGGCCAGCTTCAGGGCCGCATAGACTGCCGCCAGCCCGGCGCCGATGATGACCACACGCGGCGTCTCAACGCTCTGCATGTCGCGGATCAAATACCCAGCTGGCGTGACAAGTCGATCATGCGTTGCACCGACAGGCGGGCCTTGTCCGCCACTTCGGCGTCAACCTCGACCTGCCCTGTCATGGTGTCAAGCGCGAACAGCACCTTCTCCAGCGTGATCTTCTTCATGTAGGGGCACATGTTGCAGGGGCCGACAAACTCAACCTCGGGCAGTGAATCCGCAATATTCGACGCCATCGAGCATTCGGTAATCAGCAGCGCCTTTTCCGGCTTTTCATCGGTGACGTATTTGATGATACCGCTGGTGGAGCCCGAGAAATCTGCTTCGGCCACAACGTCCGGTGGGCACTCAGGATGTGCAATCAGGCGGGTGCCCGGATTCCATTCCCGGAAATCGCGCAAATCCTGCGGGCTGTATTGTTCATGCACGATGCACGAGCCTTCCCACCAGACCACATTTTTCTGCGGCACATCGCGTGCCACGTTCTGCGCCAGATACTGATCCGGCGTCATGATGACCGTGTGACTGTCTTGCGCTGCAACAATCTGGGCGGCATTCGACGAAGTACAACAAATATCTGACGCCGCTTTGACCTCGGCCGTGGTGTTCACATAAGACACAACCGGCGCACCTGGATACCGGCGACGCATTTCCTCGATCCCTTCGGCGGTGATCGATTCCGCCAGCGAGCATCCCGCCTCCATATCCGGCATCAGCACCGTCTTGTCCGGGCTAAGAATCTTGGATGTCTCGGCCATGAAATGCACACCGCATTGCACAATCACATCCGCCTCGACCTCGGTCGCTTTGATCGCCAGTTGCAGGCTGTCGCCGCCGAAATCCGAAATGCCATGGTAAATTTCGGGCGTCATGTAGTTATGGCCCAGAATGACCGCGTTGCGCTCGACCTTCAGGTCGTTGATCGCCTTGACATAGGGCGCATAGATCGCCCAATCGACGGGCGAGACCACGCGGGACATGCGGTCATAGATATCGCTCATGCTTGCGGCAAGCTCGGGCGATGGGGTCAGATCATATTTTTCGGAGAGATGCGCACGCTGCGCCGGTAGGTCGAACACGGGACTGTTTTTCTGCCTGATGGATTCGTGACGCACTTAATATGGGGTTTATCGTGGATTTACCACCACTCTTAAAAGAAGAATGTTCCAATATTCCCAGCTCTAGCGGAACTATCTTATCAATTCAGGCGCAACAGACCTTCTCGGCCCGCACCTCAAGCATCTCGGGGGCTGGTCTTGCCCGAGAAATGGTCGGCCACAAAGTTGATCAAGGCCCGCACGCGCTGCGGTAAAAACGGCATTTCTGGGCGCAGAATAAAGATCCCACCACCGGCATTCGGTTCAGCATGATCGGGCAAAACCGAGGTCAAGCGACCAGTGCGCAAGTCCTTCGAGACAAGAAACTCCGGCAGCCAAGCAATGCCGCGCCCGGCGCAGCACGCCGCACGGAGCGCTTCGAGGCTGTTACATGAAAACCCCGGCCCAAGACGCGATAGGAGACCCGCTGCTCCTGTGAATCCCCAATCCGACAGGTGTTTTTCCGGCCCCAGGCGTAGACATTTATGCGCGGTCAATTCCTGTGGTTGCTGCGGTTCGCCATGCCGCTCAAGATAGGTGGGCGCTGCACATGGTATCCGCCGATTGTTCATCAGCTTTCGCGACACAAGCGATGAGTCCGGCAAAACGCCGCTGCGGATCGCGATATCAAAACCTTCTCCGACCAGATCAACAACCTTGTCCGTCAACAGCATGTCAATCTCAACCTCGGGGTTGAGATCCATGAATTCAATGACCAGAGGGACCACGTGTCGCTGACCAAAAGCCGCCGAGCTTGTCAGGCGGATCATGCCATGCAGGCTGTCGGCACCATCGGCAATGTCCTCTTCCAGTGCCGTCAGGCGGGCGAGAATCTCGCGCGCTTCCTCTACATATCGCTGTCCCGCCTTGGTCAATGTCATGCGCCGAGTCGAGCGTATGAGAAGCGGCACCCGCAACCTCTGCTCTAGCTGATACACCCGCTTGCCGACGGCCGACGGGGTGTATCCCAATGCGCGGGCCGCAGCCGAGAAACTGCCGTGATCAACCACGGCCAGAAGAATTTCCAGTTCAGCCTTTTGTGCCATTTGATCCAAAAAATATCAAAAACTAGTCCCAATCACTACATTATCAAAAGAGATTGTCCAAATTATCTAAGGTGGAGATCAAAAACCAAGGAGACCCACCTTGCCCGCCGCCTCGAACATCTCTCTCTTCACGCCGCTTACACTACCGAACGGGCGTGTTTTGAAGAACAGGATCATCAAATCGGCCATGTCGGATTCACTGGCCGACGGTCAGGGCAACCCAACCGCTGCACAGATGCGTCTGTATGAACGTTGGGCAACAGGGGGTGTGGCCGCGTCAATTATCGGCGAGGTGCAAGGCGATCCTCATTTCCCTGAAAAGCCGGGCAATTTGGTGCTTGATGAACAAGCCGACTTGGCGGCCTTCAGCGATCTTGCCCGGCGCGGGTCGACCGACGGCGCGCAGCTTTGGCTGCAACTCGGCCATGCCGGGGCGTTGGCCCATTTACCGATCAGCCAGCCCAGAGGCCCAAGTGCGATAGACTTCCCAGACTTTCGCAGCGAAGCCATGTCTTTGCCCGAAATCAGAGCAATCCCGGATCAATTTGCCCGCACTGCCCATCTTGCAGCCAAACTTGGTTTTGGGGGCGTCCAGATTCATGCCGCGCATGGGTTTCTTCTGAGCCAGTTTCTCTCACCCCTCTTCAACCGCCGGACGGATGCCTATGGCGGCGCAATCCACGCGCGGATGCGCCTGCTGATCGACACGGTCGAGGCCGTTCGTGCCGCAGTGCCCCGCAATTTTACAGTTGCTGTCAAACTCAACGCCACCGATCAGCTGGACGGCGGTCTTACAGAACAAGACGCGCTGAAGGTGGTTGCAGGGCTTGAAGGCAAAGGTGTTGATCTATTGGACATCAGCGGCGGAACTTATTTCCCGGGCGCTCCGTCCAGTTCTGATCGTACGTCCAAAGGCCCCTATTTCCTCGACTTCGTTCGTGCGGCGCGCGGTCTAACCGCGATCCCGCTTATGGCCACCGGAGGATTCAAGCGCCGCGACGAGGCAGAAGCCGCAATTATGGCGGGGGATGTGGATGCGGTGGGTATCGCACGAGGCTTTGTTCTTGATCCCGCTTTGCCCCGGACGTGGCAGGCGCGACAACACGAGGTCCCCTTCCCCCGCTTCACCACCCTTCCACCCGGAGGGATGACCGCGTGGTATACCATGCGCATGACGGATATCGGGTCGGATCGGGAAGGATCGGTGGATCGCGGTATTGCCCAGGCCATCACCGAATATGAAAACCGCGACGCACAGCGCGCAAGGATCTGGCAGAACCGGTTTAATTCCAGGTCAAAGCAAACCTGAGACAGCCGATCAGCAGGTTATGTGAAATTGCCCCCAAAAGCACCAAAACCGAACCAGTCGCGGTCTTGATTAAATTTTAGCGCAAATCCCTCATGAGTTGTGTTTTTTTGCCACAGCCCAGCAACCCAATTCAGATAAACCTGAGTTGAGATTGACTACCAAGATCAGAGGGATAGTCAGGATACAGAATTTTTGGATTTGAGGTTTCGATTTCATATGGATGGGTTCTCATCTTCTCTGGGCCTACACCTTATAGCAGATTTTTTCGATGCAAGCGCACTATACGATCCTTCCCCAGCAGAAGAGACCCTGAGACGCGCGGCAATTGCTGCCAATGCTCAGGTTCTTGGGATCAACATGCGCGATTTCGGACAACGGGCAGGTTTCACAGGCATGGCACTTTTGGCCGAGTCGCACATCTCGGTCCACACCTGGCCCGAACACGGATATGCCGCCATCGATATCTTTATGTGCGGTGACGCAGAACCACAGCGCAGCTTAGAGGTTTTGAAGTCCTATTTCCGCCCCCAGCGCGTCGATGTGCAATCCATCAAGCGCGGTCTGATCGGACAGAGCAGACACCGGCTTGCGGCGGCGGGCTGCTAAAGGGCGGATGAAGGAACTGCGCAGATGCCCGGTCACGATAAGTCTCATACTATGCGCGATAGTCGTTTATGCGCTGTGGGGTCCGGTTCGGCATTCCGGACCCATTGTGACGCTACCAGATCATCTGTTGTTTTCGATCCGACATGGCAACCTGAACCATCTGACGCTCAATTGCCTGCTGATCCTTGTTGGCGGCAGCCTCAGCGAACCGCACTTGGGCAGCGCCCGAACCGCAGGGCTTGTTATCCTTTGCGCCGTTGCCGGAACGACAACAGAATTCGAATTGGCCGGACCCGGTTTTGTGGGGCTGTCCAGTGTCGCCTATGGCCTGGTTTCCTATGGAGTGATTGCCACAAGCACACCGGGGCGACGCAGTTGGATGCTGGCGCTGATTGTCTTTGTCCTTATCGCCGAGCTGTTGTTTCTGCGCCCTCAGATCGCCGTTTTCACCCACAGCACATCCGCCTTGATCGGAGGAGGACTCGCCATGTTTAGCGCCCTGTTCGGCTCAAAAGGGCCAACCCTTAAACCCATGGAATGGCAGCATGTATCCCCGGCTGTCCAAATCATCACCCAAACCGACGAAGATGATGCCGACGAAGCCGAAAACAAGTTCGTGCATGAAGGAACGGACAACATGTTCGTCCTGCAGGACCGCGGCGAGGTGCTGGGGCTGATCGGCTATTGCCTCGACGAAGATGCGCCGGACATCGCCTGGCTGTCCTGGACTTATCTGGATCAGGCGCATGCGGGCAAGGGGCTGGGAAGCCAGATGCTGAACGACCTGCTTGGCAAACTGGCCCAGATGCATGTCCGCAAGATTTTCATCGAAACCAGCGACTATGAAGAGTTTGGCAAAAAGCTCTATGCCGCGGCGCATAAACTGTATGAGGAATTCGGAGCCGAAGTCGAACTGACGGTACCCGGGTATCACGGCCCACGCGAAGCCAAGATCATCTATGGATTGGACAATCCCGAAGCGCCCGACATACAGGCGGCAGAGCCATCGCCAACCACTGGCCTGAGCTTCACCGACATTCACAAAGCTGCCGAAACGGACGACGTTGCCGGCCTGCGCTGGTGCGAAACCAGCAGCGGGCTGAGCGGGCTGGATCAACAGCTTTCGTTGGCGCGCGCGCAAAGTTATCGCATGGCCGTTCTGGCCATCCCGTCCGACCTGTCCAACGCCAACGCAACAGAACTGCAGGCCAATGGCCTGAAAAAATGCGGCGAGCTCAAAGAGTTCTACGGCAAAGACCTGCATCAGGTCTGGTGGAGCAGCAACCTTGGCAAAACCTGAATCACAATCTCAAATCAATAGGAGAAGTTATGTTTGGAAACATTAAGACGATAGCCATTGTTGGCGTTGTGGGCTTTGTGGCCTATTCGATGTTTTTTAGTTCGAAGTCCGAGCAAACCGCCGATCTTGGGCAGGTTCTGGACCGGACCGAATTCGCGATCAACCAGTATCAGGAATACCTGGAAGCCAACAGCATCGCCGAAGCATCTGACGAGCAGGTGGATGAGTTCACCGGATATCTGACTCAGGTCATGAACTCGGACCCGCGCTTTTATGACGAACCGCTGGGCATGGAGGTTCTGTCTGACGCCAAATTCTCGGGTTTTGTCGATCCGAACGCAAATGGCACGCGCGACTCGAGCGAGGGTGAGATTTTCACAATCGAGATTGACGAGGCCAACAACCGCCTGATCGCCACCGACACCACCGGCCAATCCGCGGGCTTGCGGTTCTCGGGGGCGGGATTCCTGGCGGGGGCTCTGATCGGCAACCTGATCAGCCGCCAACGCTCGGCCGGCATTACCGCGTCCAGCTTCAACAACCGGTCAGTGACACCGCGCAACAGCTACTCGGCCCCGCGCAGCGCCCGCTCGGGCGGTTTGCGCGCCGGTAAATAAGACGCCGCGACTACACCAAACCCCACTCAGACCCGGCGCGTTATCAGTGCCGGGTCTTCCCGTTTTCGGATTTTGAAATGACTGATACTCTGACACCGCGTTACACGGCGCTGCCCCGGCGGCAGGCGATGGTTCTTCTTGGCGCAATCCTTGTTGTTGCCCTTTGTGGCATTGTCTACGAATTGATCATCGGTACGGTGTCCAGCTATCTGCTGGGAAACTCGGTCTATCAGTTCTCACTTACGATCGGGTTTTTTATGTTTGCCATGGGCGTGGGGTCCTATGTGTCCCGTTTTTTCCACGGCAATCTGATCCAGACGTTCATCTGGGTTGAGCTGATACTGGCGCTGATCGGTGGTCTGTGCAGCGTGTCGCTGTTCATGCTTTTTCCTTACGCGCCCTGGTTTTACACGGTGGGTATGTTCACCTTCATCTCGGCCATCGGATTTCTGGTCGGGTTGGAAATACCGCTGCTGATGCGCGTATTGTCGGAAAGCAGTACAACGCGGGAATCCATCGCTGATGTGCTGTCACTAGACTATATCGGTGCGCTTGGGGGATCGGTTCTGTTTCCCATTCTGTTGCTGCCGTCGCTTGGGCTGATTTCATCCTCTTTCGCTATCGGTCTGACCAATGCCATGGTTGGCCTGCTCAGCGTCCTGTGTCTGCGCGACCAACTGGATGCGCCCAAACGGATGCTGGCCTGTGCCATTGGTACCATAGTTTTGTTGTTCGCCCTGACCTTGGTGGCCGGGCGCATCACTGCATTTGCGCAGGATCATCTGTATTTTGATCGCATCGTCTGGCGCAAACAATCGCAGTATCAGTCGCTGGTCGTTACCAATACTTGGCAAAAAAACGACGTGCGCCTGTACATTGATGGCCATCTGCAATTCGCTGAAACCGACGAATACCGCTATCACGAAGCGTTGGTCCACCCTGCCTTGTCCTGGGGGGATAGCACCCCAAAGTCGGTTCTGGTGCTTGGCGGTGGCGACGGTCTGGCAGTACGTGAAATCCTGAAACACCCCAGCGTTGAGCGTATCGATCTGGTCGATCTTGACCCAGCGATGACCGACCTGGGGCGCAATCTGGCCCCCGTCGCACGTCTGAATGACAACAGCATGGAGGCATCCATACTAAACGTTCACAACACCGACGCTTTCAACTATGTCAAATCCACCGATCAGATCTATGACCGGATCATCATCGACTTTCCCGATCCTCATAGCGAGGCGCTTTCAAAACTGTATTCGGTCGAGTTCTACGCCATGGTTCAGGGCATTCTGTCCCAAAACGGCGTTCTGGTGACACAAAGCAGCTCACCTTTCTTTTCCCCCCATACCTATTGGACGATATCGGAAACCCTGTCCGAGATGTTCCCGCAGGTGGTGAACTATCAGATGTCGATCCCTTCTTTCGGGGTTTGGGGTTACAACCTTGCGACCAATGAACCCGCATCTACACTGGGGGATCTGCCCGAGGGTCTGAGGTTTATAACGCCAGAGGTTTTTTTGGCCGCGCAGGTATTTCCCAGCGACATGTTGCCCAGACGCGAGCTTGCAGTGAATTCCATCTTTGACCCCGGCATCTATCAGGAATACGCCCGCGACGTGTCCGGCTATTGAGCCTGGACGCCAAGTGAATGTCGTCCACCTCTCAGATCAGGTCTAACAAGCGGGCGCTGTCGAAAAAGGTCTGCATAGTCAGAGATTCTGAACTAACCCAGAGACTGTAGGTGCTCTTCTAACGCTGCATTACCGCCATTGATTTCATTAAAGACAATTCTTGAAGTTCGACCATATTTCTGCGCGATATTTGCTCATAACTCTGCACGATTTACCCAAAAGTCTGCGCACTCCACTTTTCGGTGCCGGATTAAATCCTTCCGAAAGTCTCTTTGAGTTCTGCGACTTGAGCTACATCCAGCAACCGGGTTGGCAGGCCCTGCAAAGCCACTAGTAGCTTGGCTGTTTCTTCTAACTCTTCTGCTGCACAGACCGCTGAGAAGAGATCCTTTCCCGAGACGACGGGACCGTGATTGGCCAACAGAACCGCACTATACTTGCCGCCCAGTTCGCGGATCAAGTAACCGGATTTCGGGTCGCCTGGCTTGATGTATGGAACCAGTTTGACAGTGCCGACGCGCATCACCACGTACGGCGTAAGCGGCGGAATACAGTCATTGGGATCGGTGTCTTCCAGACACGACAGAGCAGTGGCCCAGGTCGAGTGCAGATGAACCACAGCGCCCGCTTCCGGCCGCGTGTCATAGAAGGCTTGATGCAGAAAAACCTCTTTGGTCGGCTTGTCGCCGGAAACGTGGCTGCCATCCAAACCAATCTTGGCGATGCGCTCGGGGTCGATATCGCCCAAGGTGGAATTCGTTGGCGTCATGAGGATCCCGTCATGTAAACGCGCGGAGACATTGCCCGCCGTGCCGACGGAAAAACCACGCGCAAACAGCGATGCACACAGTTCCGACATCTGCCGTCGCAGTGTCTGTTCTTCAGAACTCATTTACCGGACTCCATCATTCTGAGGGCCTTCGCGAAAAAGTCCGGAGCGCCGAAGTTTCCAGACTTTAGAGCCAGCGCAATGGGTTCAGTCTTTCCAACGCTCAAGACTGGCACGCCCGGGTCGATCTCTGGCCCAATTGACATGGCCGGTGAACCCAATGCCTCAGAGACGGCCTTGGCGACAGCGCCTGACGTCTCTCCTCCGGCCACGACAAGGCGCTTATAACCCGTTTGGGCAAGTTCTCGTGCTGTTTCCGCAAAGAGATTGTCCAGCCTGTCCGCTACTGCTTCTTGACCGAATTGACTTTGGATCGCACGCACCTCTTCCGGGCTTCCTGATGAGTAAGCGAGAGGGGACTCTCCTGAATGCGTTTCAAAGAAATCCAGAAGCGTTTGCGTAGTCACATCCCCGGACATAACACCCGGAACATCGATGGCGAACGTCGGATTGGATTCCGCATGAACATCGATCTGCCCGCGTGTCGTACCTGAACATGATCCTGCAAGGATAGCGGCAGGCCCAGAGATACCTGTGAACACAATGCCACCTCTTTTGGACGAAGCTTTTCTGACGAAGTTTCTGGGTAGACCCAATGCTATCCCGGATCCCCCGGTAATCAGCTGGGCATCCATCAGTGCCTCGCCCCAGGCCAGCAAATCCTCGTCCGAAATCGCATCACCGATTACAAAGCGTTCGTCTGCGATCTGCAACGCATCAGCAATCGCCTCTGGCCCTTGCTTCACGGTGCCAACTGGAACCAACCCAACCGCCTCTTTGGCCTGGTGCTGCAACCAACGCCTGATGTTCGCATCCGTCATCGGAGTAAGAGGGTGATTTTCCATCCCAGACTCGTGCAATAGCTTGCCGAGCACAAAAAGATGGCCGTGATAGATGGTACGCCCCGTGGTGGGAAAGGCCGGACAGAAAACCACCTTCTGCGCGTCCAGTTCGTTGGCAAGCGCTTCCGCGACCGGGCCGATGTTTCCTTCATTAGTGGAATCGAATGTCGAGCAGTATTTAAAAATGAACTGCTGGCATCCTTGATCCTTAAGCCACCGCAGAGCTTGCAAGCTGTCTGCTACGGCTTCCTCAATAGGTGCGGTGCGGCTCTTAAGTGAGACCACACCCGCTTCGATCTCTTTGTCGGCTGGGGTAGTTGGAATACCCGGAAACTGAGCCGTTCGTAATCCACCTTCCGGCTCAACACCTTTCGCCAAGGTGTTTGCGACATCACTTGCACCAGTAAAATCGTCCGCTATGACACCGATTTTCATAGTTCAATGTCCCGCGTCGGCCCTGGATCCAGCCTATGGATATGCGGTGCCGCGCCCACGGGAAATACCTCACGCACAAGTGGATCATGGCCGGGCACGATAAGCCTAGAATGCGAAGCCAACCTCTCAAGTGTCTCGAAACCATCCATCATGTCTTGCAGGTCGACGACGATAGGAAAGGCTTTGCGTGCCATGAAATTCTCGTAATAGTGCGAGGCGTCAGAGGCGAGTACCATCCACCCGGCCGCCGTTCTTACGCGAACGCATTGCAACCCGCGCGAATGCCCTCCGATGCAGTGCACCGTTACCCCATCTGCAATCTCGGCTTCTCCATCGTAGAACACGACCTTGCCTGAATAGAGACGCTTTACGACCTCGCAGACATGGCCAGCCGTGAAAGGCGCACGCAGGTGATCCTGGCACATGCATGGACCTGTGGCGAAGGCCATTTCCGCCGACTGCATGTGCAATTTCGCGTTAGGGAACAAATGCAGCCCCCCTGCATGGTCATAATGAAGGTGGGTCACGATGACCTCAGTCACCGCTTCTGGCATAATGTCTAAAGGGCTTAGAGCCTCGCGAGGGTCCATCGCGATGGGACGACCACGTGCGGCGGCCTCATCGGAGTCATAACCGGTATCGACCAGAACGACTTTGTTACCGCGTTTGAGCACCCAAACGAAATAATCCATCGCGTGAGGAGCGTCATGATTATCATCGACAATGAAGCTATCGGCTCGCGTCCGGGCGTTGCGATCCGCGTATTTCACGGCATGGATTTCCCAATCGTTCATCGGATGACCTCGGAATACTGGTGAACTACCTTGGTGGCGATCATATCAGCCACTGCCGCATCGAAGGACTGAAAATGCGCGCTTTCTAGGTGGGCAGAGAACGCCGCGCTGTCCTCATAAACCTCATAAAGAAAAACTGTCTCGGGATCGTCGCCGAGGCACACGTCAAACTGTTGGCATCCGGGTTCTTCACGCAACGAGGTTGAAGCGTTTTTGACCATCAGCGGTAGAAAAGTGTCTCTCGTACCGGGTTTGAGAGTGAAAGTGACAGTGACTACAAACATCAGACAGAAAGTCCTTTCAGGCGTGAGAAAGCGCGCTTTGCAACGGGCAGCTGGCTGAGGATCAGACCAATGTTGAGCACCAGCAGAATGGCCGCACCGGGTCGTGAAAAGAAGACCGAAGGATCCCCATCCGACAGGAACAATGACCGGCGGAAGGTTTCGTCAAACAGGCTGCCCAGAATAACGCCTATCACCAACGGCGCGATTGGGTACTTCATCAGGTTCATGAAGTAGGCAACGGCGCCGACGCCAAGCATCAGGTAGAGATCATTGATACCACCACCGACGCTGAAAGACCCAATTGTTGTCAGAACCATAACGACGGGTAAGAAGATGGTCTGCGGGATGGCAAGTATTTTGATGAATACCCGAGCGGTGAACAGGCCCATCAAGAACATTGTCAGGGAGGCCAGCACTAAAATTGCAACCACGCGCAAAATGATCTCGGGGTCTATCGTGGGGCCTGGGATCACGTTGTTGATCTTGAAGGCCCCCATCAAAGCCGCGGCGGGTGGCGAACCGGGAATGCCCAACACTAAAAGCGGGATTAGCGCACCACCAATACAGGCGTTGTTTGCAGTCTCGGAGCACAGCAGACCTTCCAATGATCCTTTTCCAAACTTGTCGCCCTCGGCAGATACGGTCTTGCCAACACCGTAGCTGACCCAACCGGCGACATCTTCGCCGACGCCAGGAAGCGCTCCTACCCCAGTTCCAATCACTCCTGACCGGCCAATGGTGGGCAGGTAGCGTCGGATGGAGCGTAGGTTCGGAAGGATTCGACCCTTTAGGGCTACAACTTTCCCAGCCTCAACGTGCCTCAAACCGTCGATAATTTGGGGGATGGCAAAGGCACCCATCAAAACTGGCACGACCTGAAATCCGCTCATCAGGTAAGACCAGCCGAAGGTATAGCGCGGCTCAGACAACAGAGGGTCAAGTCCCACCATGGACATCGCAAGCCCGATCAGACCGGCGATCCATCCCTTAATCACCAGGTCTTCGCTCATCAAAGTGCCCGAAAGCAGAATGCCGAAAAGGGCCAGCAGTGCTTTCTCTGGGCTTGCGATGTTCTTTGAAACCAAAAGCAGCGCCCAGACAAAAATCAAAAGCGTGATGGTCCCGATAACTGTGCCAATGAAACTGGCCGTCGTGGTCAGCCCAAGTGCTTCACCCCCTCGACCCGCTTTAGCCAGTGGGTAGCCATCCATGGCTGTCGCCGCGCTGGCTGCTGTGCCCGGAATGTTCAGCAGAATAGACGGGTAAGAGCCGCCGTAAATCGCGCCGACATAGGCCCCGAGCAAAGCGATGAGCGAATAGTCCAGCGGGATTTTGTTGCCGAAGAAACCCGTCAAGATCGTCACTGCCAGGGTTGCCGTAAGGCCGGGCAATGCGCCGAATGTGATGCCCAGGAATACGGATGCGATCAAATACAGATAGGTCAGCGGGTCCACTGCCAGACCCACGAATGCAGTCCCAAATCCAGCTAGTTGCGAAAGAATAAAGTCCATCCGGTCAGTCTTTCCATAGCGGACGAAGCGTCACGTAGTAGTGGTATTCGATTTGCTTGAAGATCAGCCCGCCGCGCGCGGGCACGTTCTGCCGGAAAACAAAGGCCATCGCACAAACGAGGATGAGCGGGGCAAGTATTGCCACCAATGGAACGAACCGCAAAACGCGTTCAGAAGCCGCTTTGGTCAACACCACTAGTGTTAACGCGACCCACAAGGCTAGTGTAAACCAATCATCACCATGTGCATTCCAAACCACCTGTGCAGGAAAGAAGATGAATGCAAACAAACCGGCAGCGACAACTGCGATACAGGCCACCAAAGCACGCTGAGAATGGCCGCCGTAGTACCCGTAGGTCAAAGCTGTAATCAGCAACCCAGAACACAGAATGAAGTCCACTCTGGGGACCAGTCCCACGACATATGCAAGAAGGATCAGGCCGATTGTTGATGCTCGATAGGCTTCCGACCTATCCCATCCGATCCCCAAAGCACTGAGCGCGTTTTGGGCTCCACCTGAGCGGATCGAAATAGCTAGCAAGACGAAGGACAACACAAGCAATCCACCGAAGATGAACAGCGGTACAATTGCAGCCGAGTTGTACCAGTCCGACCCACTGACACCTGCGCGGTTTTCACCCCAAAGGGGGATGTCCGACGTCTTCCAAAGGAAAAAGGTGGAAATTGCTATCAGACCAATCGAGGCCCAGAAATCGCGCGCCCGCATGATCAGTGTATCGTCAGGTTTGTCCATTGCCTGCCTCTTGTCGGAAAGGGCGCGATTATGCGCGCCCTTTCAAATGTGATCGGATTATGGCTTCTCGATACCCAGCGACGCCGGATCGACGGTTGCGGCACCCAAATCTTGTAAGGTGTAGGCAAAGGTAGCTTCGAGGTTCGCAAACAGCTCTTGAGCTTCTTCGCCGTGTTGACCACCGACATCATAATTGTTTGCAGAGGCCCATTCAGCGACGGTGTCGGAGGCAATCGCTTGCTCGAAGGCATCACCAAGCGCGGCCTTTACGTCGTCCCCCGCTGAACTGTGAACTGCAAACCCGATGGCCTGCTTGAGTGGCAAATACTGATCGAGACCGTCATAGATGCCAAAGGCAGAAGGCACTGTTGCCCCTGCAATCTGCGCATCTTCGGGTGTCAACATCGCAAGCGGTTTAAGTTGACCGCCTTCGATCAACGGGGCCTGTTCAGCTAGAGAAGTCACAACCAACGCGACTTCACCTGCTATTGCTGCCTCCTGCCCGGGCGCTGAACCTTTGTATGGAACAAACTTGAATTCTGCACTGGACCCCTTTTCGATAGCCAGAAGGTTCAAGTGGTGGATCGAACCTGCGCCGGAAGCCGACGCTGGAATGGTCCCAGGAGCAGCTTTTGCGGCGTCGACCAGCTCTTCAAGCGTGTTGTAAGGGCTATCTGCTGGAACCGAGATCAGATCAGGTGATCCGCCAACAATGAACGGATACCAAAAGTCAAATTTCTTATCCCAACCACCCTGCACAGCAGCGGTGACGTTGGACTCTGACAGACCAACCAATGTGTAGCCATCGTCTGGTTGATTCATGACGTAGACCATACCGTTGGAGCCTGCGACACCACCTGTTTGATTGATCACATTGATCGAGACTGGAAGGTGTTTTTCCATCTCGGCCATGATCATTCGGTTGATCGTATCCGTACCTCCTCCGGCCCCCCAGACCACAGCTGTGGTGATATCACGGTAGGGATAATCCTGCGCAACAGCTGCCCCTGCAATCCCGGTCGCCATCACGGCTGCGGCCGCCAACCGCCCTAGCTTTAGTTTCATTTCCAAGTCCTCCCAAACAACTTTGCGTTTATTATTGCATTTATTTGCGTATACATTAAATAATGCATTGTCAACGGACTGTAGTGAAAGCTGCTATCGCGCTATGAATGCGAAACGGGAAGGAAGCGGGCTAAGATGAAGAAAAATTATGATGTAGCAGTGTTCCACGGGGACGGAATCGGCCCGGAAATTATGGCCCCTACGCTTGAAATACTGCACCAGCTTTCGCGCGGCAGTCCTTCATACGAACTGGTGTTTACAGACGCTCCGGCGGGCGCAGGCCACTACGCCAAAACTGGAGAATCGTTTCCGGCTGGGTCACTCGAAACTGCACGCAACGCCGACGCGATTCTGCTATCTGCAATGGGTTTGCCGGACGTTCGCTACCCTGACGGAACCGAGATTTCACCGCAGATCGATCTGCGAAAGCAACTGGGACTTTTCGCTGGTGTACGGCCAGTAAAGGTAAGCAGCGGACAAATGACCCCCTTGGCGCTGCCCACCGGAAAAGAGATCGACTTTGTCTTGATACGCGAGAGCACAGAAGGACTGTTCTTCACCCAAGGCACTGGCGAAGTTACCGAACACGAAGCACGTGAAACTCTGCTGATCACTCGTGAGGTGTCCGAAAAACTGTTCCGTTTCGCGTTTGAACTCGCCCAGAACCGCAAAAGAACCGGGCGCGGTCGGGGTCGAGTTACATGTGTCGACAAAGCTAATGTGTTCCGCGCTTTTGCGTTCTTCAGATCGATGTTTGATACAGAAGCTGCACACCATCCCGAATTGCAGGCAGACCATGCCTATGTTGATGCCACCGCTCTATGGATGGTTCAAAAGCCTTGGGAATTCGATGTATTGGTGACTGAGAACATGTTCGGAGACATCCTCTCCGACCTTGGCGCGGGTCTCATGGGTGGTCTTGGACTGGCTCCGTCAGCGGATATCGGGGTGAATCACGCTGTATTCCAACCCTGCCATGGTTCCGCTCCGGACATTGCGGGACGGGGTATTGCCAATCCTTTTGCGATGATCCTGTCTGCAGCAATGATGCTTGAATGGTTGGGGTTGACCTATGATCATCCAGACCTGTCCAACGACGGTGAACGGTTGAGCGAAGCCGTGGAAAAGGTGACTGCGAACGGACAGAACCTGACGCGTGACTTAGGTGGCACCGCCGGAACGCAGGACGCAGCCGCGTCGGTATTGGAAGCATTGCGGGCATGAATACTCAACAAGCCATCAGGGTCGCGTGTGTGGGTGCGGGGTACTTCAGCAGGTTCCACTACGAAAGCTGGTCCCGAATGCCCGGAGCGGTTCTGATTGCATCCTGCAACCGTGATATCAACAAGGCGAAGGAAACAGGACTGGCCGCTTACGATGATCTGTCAAAAATGCTGGAGGCGGAAGAACCGGATCTCGTGGACATCATCCTTCCGCCTGTGGCGCAGGCCGAGGCAATCCGCTCGGCATTGCGGTTTGGTATCAAGTGGCTGATCTGCCAAAAGCCATTTTGCTTGTCTCTGGATGAAGCTGAGAAGATTGTTTCAGAGGCTGAAGCCGTTGGTGCCACTATTGTAATACACGAGAACTTTCGCTTCCAGCCTTGGTATCGCGCAATCAAAGAGGCGATGGCCGAGGGTCGAATTGGAACACCTCTACAAGCGACTTTCCGACTTCGACCCGGTGACGGACAGGGACCAAGCGCCTACCTAGACCGGCAGCCGTACTTTCAGGATATGCCACGTTTCCTCGTTCATGAAACAGCGGTTCACTGGGTAGACACATTCCGATTTTTATTCGATGCGCCCAGCGCAGTTTATGCGGACTTGCGTCAAGTTAACCCCGTTATCGCGGGCGAGGATGCAGGTTACATCCTGTTTGACCACCCCAACGGTTTGAAAGCTCTGTTCGATGGGAACAGGTGCCTTGACCACAGCGCCGAAAACCTGCGTCAGACCATGGGCGAAGCTCTCGTCGAAGGAACAGATGGATCACTGGTTCTTAACGGCGACGGGTCAGTAGAACTCCGCGCATTTGGAAAACAGGAGCGACAGCAAATTCTACCTCCGAGCGATCATGATGGATTTGGCGGAGATTGCGTCCACGCCTTGCAAAGTCACGTCGTTTCAGGCCTTCTACGGGGCATGCCATTAGAGAACTCGGCCCGAGATTATCTGGACGTGATCCGCATTGAAGAGAAGATCTATCTTTCGGCTGCGGAGGGACGAAAAATCAACCTGGAGACGCCGTGAAGGATCAGGACGCAAAAACTCTTTCCAATACGCAGCGCGCTGTAAGGGACTTGCGGCAGATGATCCTGTCCGGCGAACTTGCCGCCGGGACTGACCATCTGGAGTCGGAACTCGCCGAAACTCTGGGCATGTCCCGCACCCCGATACGGGAAGCTGCGTTGATGTTGGAAAGTAAAGGGTTGCTGGAAATGCGGCCCCGCAAGGGCGTGCGGATACTACCTGTTTCATCAGATGATATGCGTGAAATTTACGACATACTGACGGAACTCGAGAGCCTCGCAGCGCAGCGCGCTGCCGAAGCGGGTTATTCCGAAGATGAACTGGCGGTACTTGCTGGATCAATTGCAAAGATGGACCAAGCCATCGAAGCCGAAGACCTTGAAGCCTGGGCCGAGGCCGACGAGTTGTTTCATCAGGAGCTCGTTCGGTTGGGCGGCAACAAACGGGTCGAAGCGATTGTTGCCATGATGAGCGACCAGGTGCGTCGCGCGCGCGCAACGACGTTGTTCATCAGGCCCCTGCCCGTCAAATCCAATGAAGATCACCGGGTTGTTTTTCAAGCGATTAGTGAAGGTCGTCCAGATGCCGCCCGCGAACGTCATCGAGAACACAGGCTGCAAGCGCAGGCTATGCTTTGCGGGATACTCGAAAAGCATCGGCTCAACAGCCTCTGATCTTCTCGTGTCCGGTCGTTAATCAACTAAAATAACTACCAATTTTCGACATCAAAGGCGCCCCGAATACTTGTCGCCCACGGCAGTCCACGGTTGCGTCCGGCTGTTCTGATTTTCTTTTTTCAAATCACTCAACCAATCACTGCATCGATTGGGGTTGATATGGTACGAATTCGTATTAAATTAGTACGATATCGCACTATTGGAGAGTCAAGATGTCAAACCGAAGACGCTTTCTCAAGATTCTAGGCGGAGGCACGATACTGGCGGCAACGGGCGCGATTGCGTTCCTCGCTACACGCACGCCGCATGACGCGTTGGCTCCGTGGACGCCAAAACCGTATGACGACCCACGCAAAGCCGCTTTGTCCTACGCAATTCTCGCCCCCAATCCACACAACTTGCAACCTTGGCTGGTCGAGTTGGTTGAGCAAGACAGGGTGCGCATCCACCGTGATACAGATCGTGAGCTTCCGGAGACCGATCCTTACCACCGTCAGCTCTATATTGGCCTCGGGGCATTTGTTGAGACGATGGTACTGGCGGCAAGTGCTTTCGGGTTCGATACCGAGGTCAAGTTACTGCCAGATGGGGATGACGGACCCATCGCAGAAGCAGTGTTTGTGCCAGGCGGGACATCCGATCCACTATCAGATCAAATCCTCAAACGGCATTCCAACAAAGAACCGTACACTGAACAGCGGCTGTCCGAGGCGGAAATGTCAGTCCTTGAAAACTACGCCACTCTGATTTCCGATGAGAGTCTAGTGGCCCGTATTCGAGACCTCACGAAACGCGCATTTGAAATCGAGATGCGTACACCGCAGACGCTGAAAGAATCCGTCGACCTCATGCGGATCGGGAAAGCAGAAATCAACGCCAACCCTGACGGGATTGAACTGCGTGATCCCATGTTGGAAACACTGCGACTAGCAGGTCTGTTGGACAATGAGACCCTGATGAACGTTGACCACCCAGGCACTCAGTCACACATGAGAGGCTACTTCGCCATGCTAGACGCGACGCCGCAATACGCGGTCATCACGACGGCTACAAACACGCGAAGCGATCAACTCGATACCGGGCGTCGATTGATGCGTTTTTACCTGAAGACAACCGAAATGGGCCTGGGCGTTCATCCGGTCAGTCAGGCACTGCAGGAATATCCCGAGATGGCCGATGAATACGCTCTGGCGCATGAGCTTCTTGCGCCAACAGGGCACACAGTGCAAATGTTGCTGCGTTTGGGGTATGGGCCCGAACCAATTGCCACACCCCGCTGGCCGCTGGAGACACGAATTCTGAATGAAGCCTGAACATGAGACCAACGAAGTCTACCGGTTCTTCACCGAGGTCGGGATCATCAATCAGTTGATCTCGACCAAGCTAGAAGCGTTCTTACCTGGCAGAATGACCGCAACCCAATTTGGCATATTGGGCCACCTGGTCCGGCGCCGCGAGGGAGAGACGCCACTACAGCTATCGAACGCTTTTCAAGTGCCCAAGACGTCGATGACGCACATGCTCTCCAGTCTTGAAAGTCATGCCTTAATTACCCTTGAAGCCAACCCCAATGACAAGCGTTCAAAAATTGCCCGGTCCACACCGCGAGGCGCGGAGTTTTTGAAAGCTTGTATGGATCGGATGTCGACAGCCCTCGGTCCGGTGATGTCCGAACTCGGGCCTGAGCCGTTTCATGAAACGCTGCCGAATCTGACGCTCATACGCGAAGCTTTAGACAGCGAACGGGACTAAGTAGAACCAGCGCCGCCCAAAGCACGACCTCAAACGATCAGAACACCATGCTATCTGCACCTAGGAGCAGCGACGGCAATCCTCGAGGCAAGATGGGCATGTCGTCAAGTATTGCAATCCACGCGTCACCATCAAATACCACGAGTGGTTGGTTAAATTCCCGCCTATTGGGGAACTGCCAGAGTTCGTTCGAACTAGCGCGCCGTCACAGTCGCCAATCGACAAAGTAGGATGTGCGAAATCAACACCAAAAACGAAACAACCTCAGGCTATATAGAACAAACTTGCAATCGCGTGCTCCGGCGTAGTCACCTAAGGCATAGGGTTGGAGGAAGCAAATGGCGCGATGGAAGTTCCTGGTTTGTGTTTGTTGCGCGCTGGCTCTAGTAGCTTGCGCTCCAAAAACCCGCACATATGAAAAGACGGTATCGGCTTCGCTGCCAGCGACTTCAGGCACAGCTCTGGGCCTGGCGGCCAATCGCCTTGGGAATCCCAAAGACGGTCGGTCAGGCGTCAAGCTAATCAGTGATGGCGAAGAAGCGCTCGTCTCAAGGCTGTTGTTGGCGGCTGCGGCCGAGCGAACGATAGACGCGCAATACTACCTTCTGCACAACGACCCAACGGGTCACCTCTTTGCAGCCAGTCTATTGCAGGCCGCAGATCGGGGTGTTCGTGTCCGATTGTTGCTGGATGACATGGATACGTCCAGCTATGACGCGATGACAGCCGCATTGGACAATCACGAGAATATTGAAATCAGGCTGTTCAATCCGTTTTGGCGCGATCAGAGCCTTTTGTTCGCGGGTCTGACGGACTTCAAACGCATCAACCGCAGAATGCACAACAAGTCCATGACGGCGGACAACGTGTTCACGATAGTGGGTGGCAGAAACATCGGTGCCGAGTATTTTCTGGCGCGGAAAGAAATGAACTATGCCGATCTGGATGTGCTGGCCGCAGGCCCAGTTGTGCGCGAGGTGTCGCAAAGCTTTGACGCATTCTGGAACAGCGAATTCGCCGTTCCGGCTCGTGTGGTCGTTGGAGAACCCCAAGAATTTGACCTTGCTGATGCACGAGTCCGGTTGAACGAACTGGTCGAGGAAGCGAGGCAAACGCAATACGGCGCTGCCCTCAGAAAATCAGCGCAAGAGAACTTCGCGGATGGAGCCCTGTCACTGGATTGGCTGCCTGCGAAACTTTATGCTGATCCGCCCTCGAAAGCCGCCGGCCTCGAGAACTCAGGTCCCGTCCTGGCATCTCAATTGCTTCCGCACTTTGAGAATGCCAGCAGTGAGGTGACCATCGTGTCCGCCTATTTCGTGCCGCGCAACAACGGTGTGAGATGGCTGACCGAACTCGAAAACCGCGGGGTCGACGTAAAGGTTGTGACCAATTCACTTGCATCTAACGACGTCGCACCCGTTTACGCGCACTACGCCAAGAAACGCCGTGCACTTCTACGCGGTGGGGTAGAACTCTACGAACTGCGCCCCGACGCCTATCAGGTCCAACGTCGGGGTATTAACTGGGCTCAATCTCGATCAGGCCTACACTCCAAGGCATTTGCAGTTGATGACCGATACTTGTTCGTAGGGTCGTTCAACTGGGACCCGCGGTCTGTCAACATCAACACCGAAATGGGAATTCTGATTGACTCACCAGCATTGACCGCACGGACTATGGGTGCCTTGGACGACGCGCTACCCGCATACACATATAACGTAACGCTAGAGCACGCCGGTCAGCTTAAATGGACAACAAGAGGCGATGATGGCAACGTCCTTGAGTATGAATCCGAACCGACAGGATCAGCTTGGGATCACATAGTTTCCGGTTTCCTAGGTATTTTACCAATTGGGTCACAGCTTTAGGTTTGTTGACAAGTAATCTGGCCGCGTGTCGCTCTTCTCGGACACGCGTCTACAGCGAATGGGAAACACCCTGACGTATTTCGGGCCATCGTCCAGGCGACCTTCAGTAAAAACCAATCTCGCTGACATCTACACGGGCGTCGTGATCGCGCCCGTAGGCGACAATTCCAACTGAGGTGATTTCGTCAGCGACGGGAATAGAGCGCAACAGGGCACCTGAAGCCTTAAAGTTTGACAAAGGTAAAGAAACCTCGGTCCATTCGTCAGAAGTTTCGAACTCGGCCTGATAGTATTGCCAGGGCAGCACCGTGCCACGTGTTCTGAGGTGAACGAAGTATTGCTCGCCGTTGCCCCGCACCACTAACCTGACGCCTGATACACCCTCATCTGGTCGAACAGGTAACTTGCGTCGGAACTGGATGAAGCCGCCGTTGTTTTCTGTACTCACGGTTCCGGTCAACCGCGCGAATGCAACATCACCTTCCGAATGAAACTGCACCTGCCCTGAAGAGACCCCTCCCATAACGGTGTCGGCAATGTAGTCCCAGCGCGTCTCCGGAGACTTGGAGAAGTCTTCAGTAATTTTTCCATCAGCCTGAGCCATTGTGCATCCGATGATAAATAGACCTGAAACAAGCCCAATGAAGTTGGCACGCATATTGTTCCTTCTCAGTTCAGTATCGCAATGGAAAGGTTCAGCGCCGTGGCAAATGCGACCCACGCGAAGTAAGGCAGGAAGGCCAATGCGGAGACCTGATCTGAATTCCTGACCTGAGCGATGAACATGAAGATTACGGCCAACAACGCGACAATGACCACAAGGGCAAACCACGGCAGTTGCAGTACGAAAAAGGCTGGGAACCACAAAAAGTTCAGACCCATCTGCGCCCACCACAGCTTCATTGCGGTCGAACTTCGGTCTGTTTCGAACTGGCGCCAACCAACCATGGCTATCAAGACATAAAGCACCGTCCAAACCGGACCAAAAATCCAATTTGGTGGATTGAAAGCAGGTTTAGAAAGCTGAGCATACCATTCGCCAGGTGCAGTCAGTGTCCCGATCAGGATGCCGCCTCCCATCACGAGGGCAAGAAATGCTATGCGGACCATCCAGTTCGACATTGTAAGGCAGCTTTCAGCAGTCCTTGGTCGCTACGTTGACAACTGCGTCGGAAGAGAAGGTTGCAGTATTGGTCTCAACTGCGTCGGCATATGACACTGTTGCGCCTTCGATCTCGGACCCGGTTACGGTGATTTCGCGTTGCCCGATTGTATCATCAACATCAATGGTAAAGGCGAGTTTGTCCCCAGCCGCGAGGGCGGCGATCTCAAGTTCAATTGTATTTTGCCCGTCCACCACCAAAGGAAGTTGCCGCAGTGCATCAACACCCTCAACGATTTCAAGCGGCTGGAATACCTCTACGCCTGCGCCATTTTCGGTGACATCGAAAATCAGGCGTCCGGTAGATTGCGACAAGTCAATTTTGAGGGTTGAGGCTTCTACTTCGCACGTTCCGACATTCGTCAGAACAAAACGGTCCTTTGGTGCACCTTCTATGAAGCGAATTTGAACTCCGGCGTGAAGCGAGGTAGCTGCGAAAAGTACGAGGCACACCGCAATAATTCTGGTCGGAAGCATTTTTGTCTCCTTTCGACGGTTCCTGACAAATACGCTCTGGCGGCTTTCTTGGATCAGACTTATGCCCTTTGACTATCGTGCTTCAGCCGACAGGACCTTTCAATGTTCCATGCGCCGCTGTCAGAACAGTTAAGTCAAAACATGCCGTTTTCATTCTCGCTGTTTGCCGGAACCTCCTGAAGAACGTCCCAGTGCTCGACAACCTTCCCATCGACATCCAGGCGAAAAATATCGATCCCTGCGTACTCGAGACCATCGGGCCAGATTTGGTGGCAATGCAAAACAACGTGGTCGTCTTCAGCAAAGGCACGTTTGATATCCACACGCTTTCCCGGGTATTCGGCAGCCATACGCTCGAAGTACTCGACAAAGGCTTGCTTGCCGTCGCCAACATGCGGGTTGTGCTGCGTATAGGTTTCCCCAACAAAGATCTCTATGGCCTCGGCAGGTCGACACTCGTTGAACATCATTTCGTAGAAAGCGATGACGTTTTTCTTGTTTGTTTTGAGGTCCGGCATACTGATCTCCAAATCGACATTTGCACCGCCCAAAAAATGTTGGCCCACGCAAGTCTTGGAAGCAACCCGGCAAGGACCTCAATCCCTAATCGGCAAGAAGTTACCGGCTTGATTTTGCGTTGCGACTATTTCGCGGGTTAGCCACTTATTCAGTTTCTTCAAAGTCTATGTGAATGTGATTTCCATCAGGATCGGCCACATGGATTTGGATCATTCGGGATCCCGGGACTTCGGATTTGCGATACTGGATCTGACACGAGATCAGTTTTTCTTCGAATGCTCTCAACCCTGTGGCTGAGAGCGCAAAATGCTCGAGCTTGAGCTTCACTTCGGAGCCGACATTAGGCGTTCCTTCGTGACCCACAAGGTGAACCACGGCGTGATCACCCGCATACAACCAAGCTCCGGGAAACGGAAAATCAGGGCGGGCCCCGAGTTTTAAACCCAAGACCTCTTCATACCAAGTAACCATCTCAGGCAACTTAGTCGTCACGATATTCACATGATCCAGCCGCTCAATTCTCATCTAAAACCCTCAAGCACGAGCTTTCCTTTGGCCTTGCCGCTTTCAAGGATAGTATGCGCTTTCTTTAAGTTTGTAGCATTGATCCTACCAAGTGTATCGGTCGCTGTGGATCTGATCTTTCCGTCATCTATCAACCCGGCGACCTGATTCAGGATTTCGCTTTGACGGTTCATATCTCCAGTCCCAAAAAGCGACCGAGTGTACATGAACTCCCAATGCAATGAGATCGATTTAGGTTTGAACGGCGCGATGTCGAAGGTTTCAGGATCATCAATCAACCCAAAGCGACCTTGAGGTGTCATCACCTCTCCAGCTTGGGAAGCATAAAGCTGGGAATGGTTTGTCGAATAAATGAAATCCACGCTGTCGATACCGAGAGCCTCGAGTTGTGAACCAAAAGGTTCCGCATGGTTGATGACATGGTGTGCACCCAGCTCTCGAACCCAGTCTTGTGTCTCGGGTCGGGACGCCGTCGCTATCACTGTCAATTCAGTAAGAGCCCGGGCCAATTGAATGGTGATCGACCCGACACCGCCTGCGCCACCAATAACCAACAACGTATTGGTCCCGCCGGAAACGGCATCTTGAACTCGCAAGCGGTCGAACAGCATCTCAAAGGCAGTAAGTGTCGTTAGCGGCATCGCCGCAGCTGCTTTTGCAGATATGGACTTTGGCGCTGACCCGACGATACGTTCATCTACCAGATGAAACTCAGCATTGGTCCCCGATCTGTTTATTGCCCCGGCGTACCAAACTGTATCTCCCGGACTGAAAGTCTCAACCGTTTCACCAACTGCTTCGACGATCCCTACTGCGTCCCACCCCAGAATATCAGGTATTGGACCTACAGGAGCACGTTTTTGACGAATTTTCGTATCAACTGGGTTCACTGACACGGCCTGCACCTTCACCAACAAGTCGTGCTCTTTCGGCGTCGGTTTGTCGGCCTCAAAGTCGATTAAGGCGTCCGCCCGATCAATCGACCCTGTCTCAAGGTATCCCACGGCTTTCATAACGTGCTCCTTTGTCCGGTTCTCAATCAACCGATGACTGTCATCTCATTCAACGTGAATTCTGCAACGGCGCCCTCTGTTGCTTCCAGGTAAGCCGCAAGGTGCTGAGCACCCATGTGGGTTTGCCAAAGCTCTCGGCTTTGCCAGTTTTCGTAGAACACGAAATGAGCCGGGTTGTCGTTGTCCTGGTGCAGGTCATAGTTAATGCAACCTTCTTCGGCACGGGTTATGTCGATGAGCTTGATCAGCTCGGCCTTTACGAGGTCAGTCTTGTCGGGGTTAGCTTTGATGTTGGCGACGATTGTCAACTTGGCCATTGGAATAGGTCCCTTGTGTATTTGCGCGATGCGTTAGATTTACGCCGCAGTCTTTTCGGGATAAACGGAGTATAATCGAACATATAATCCGGAAATACCGTTTAATGCATTTAGACAATCTTCGCTTGTTTCTGACCATAGCCGAGAAAGGCAGTCTTGTGGCCGCGGCGCGCGACACAGGGATGTCGAGCACGACAGTGTCCGAGCGGCTCGCGGCTCTCGAGGCACATTACGGAGTGGTTTTGTTCAACCGCACCACCCGTTCCATTAGCCTGACCGAAGAAGGCCGGACACTAGCTAACGGAGCAAGAAGCATACTCAGTGAGGTTGCGGACCTGGATACACTTGTTCGGCACGGTGCCGAAACTCTGTCTGGTCCAATTCGCATAAGCGCGCCGATTGACTTGGGACGGAGCATTGTTTCCAAGGTTATTGCCGAATTCACCGAAGAGAACCCAGCCGTCTCAATCGAACTGTCCCTCTCGGACGGCTATGTCGACCTTGTGGGCCAGGGTTTCGACCTCGCCGTTCGCTTTGGCAACATCACAGACAGCTCGCTCAGGTTGCGAAATCTAGGAAGCTACCAACGTTTCGTATGTGCGTCCCCAAGTTATCTGGCCTCATTCGGAACGCCCGAAAAACCAGAAGATCTATTAATCCACAACTGCTTGGTCATGAGGTTTGGCGACATGATCGACAACGTTTGGGAGTTTGGATCAGGGCCAAATGCCCAGCGCGTATCGGTAAAGGGAAATCGAATAGTCAATGATGGTTCACTCATCCGCGATTGGGCGATTGCAGGCCATGGGGTCGTATTGAAGTCAGAACTGGATGTAGGCGAAGATGTTCGATCTGGCAGACTTGTTTCTGTCTTGCGCGACTTCCTCCCACCGCCGAAACCTTTGCAAATGATGTTTCCGCCTAGCCGAGCCCAACCACGTCGCATAACGGCCTTGGCCGAGCACTTGCGTCGCAAATTTGGTGTGAATTGAGGCAACAGGGGAAGAAACTAGACTGATACCAGCTAGGTTTGCTTAATGAATTTCAAAGTCGCCTGTGCTAGCTCTCTGCCAGCATCTTCTTGAATGAAATGCCCGGCTTTAGGCACAACGGTATGGTTTTGACCAACTGCCCCAGGGATCGACTTTTGGAACACTTTGTCTACTCCCGCCATGACCCTGTCATCTTCTCCAAAAACGGTCAGAAACGGAGTGTTGAGGGTCTTTAGGGTTTTCCATGCGGCTCGGTTGGCTTCTGAAGCTGGGTTGTCGGGTTTGTCGGGCACCAACATTGGAAACTGTCGAGCGCCTGCCAGATAGCGCGCATCCGGGAACGGTGCGTTGTAGGCTGCGACCTCTTCATCGGAAATCTTGGATGTTGTGCCGCCGAATACGATGCGTCCCGAATTAAATTCAGGAACGGATTGCGAGTATTCCCGCCAAGAAAGAAATGCCTCGCCCAAGGGAGTGTCACCGGTGGGCAAGGCCGTGTTTGCCACAACTACCCGATAGAACCGCTCGGGCATACTCGCAACTAGCCGCAAGCCTATGAGTCCGCCCCAGTCTTGGCAAACCAATGTGATGCTCGTTAGGTCAACTTTCCGCAACCACTCGGACATCCAGTCTACATGGCGTTGGTAGGTGTAATCGAACCGCTCAGCTGGCTTGTCCGACCGTCCGAACCCAATCAAATCAGGCGCCAGAACTCGGTGGCCCGCATCTTTGAATAATGGGATCATGTGCCGATACAGGAAACACCAGGTGGGCTCTCCATGCATCAACAATACAGGCGGTGCCTGTGCCGGACCCTCATCCAAATAGTGCAGTCGGAGTCGACCGCCTTCGGTATCATCCACATCAAGATAGTTCGGGCCGAATGCGAAATCTGGCAACCCGTCAAACCGATGGTCAGGTGTTCGAAGGAACTTCATTGTGAACTCTCCAATATGCCGACGGTATTGGCCAAGCAACAGTGATCGATAAAACAAAAACGGTCCAGTACCAGGGTATGTCGGCGTCAGGTTTGCATTTGTTCGCCGCCCTTCTTCTCTTGCTCGCAGCGAAGTTCCATTTGTATAGATCTCGGATCTGCTGCTCCGACAAAAGGATTGGTCTCAAAGGCCTCATCTTGCCAGTTCTTTTGAGCTGAAGCAGAGTTCAGCAATGCGGATCGCCAAGAAGCGCATCAGAAGAAGAGCGCAAGTCCGGTCATTGAGACAACTAAGAAAAGTAGAGTCATGATTCCACCCGAGCGAACGAAATCGACCACCCGGTAGCCTGCCGGGCCCATGATCAACGCGTTCACCTGGTGTGTTGGGATCAAAAATGAGTTGGACGTTGAAATTGCCACGGTGAGAGCAAACACAGCCGGGTTACCACCCGCCGATACGGCAATAGAAACCGCCAGCGGCACCAGCAGAACAGTTGCACCTACGTTGGACATGACCAGCGTGAACGCCGTTGCCAAAACGGCGATTCCTGCTTGCAAAGACCAGAGCGGCCACCCTTTAAGGAGGGCCAACACATGCGCTGCAATCCAATCCGCAGTGCCGGTGTTCTGAACCGCCTGGCCCAACGGGATCAGCGAAGCGAGCAGAAAAACTGTGCTCCAACTGATCGACTCGTAGGCTTCATCAATCGAGAGCACCCGGCTCAAAACCATCCCAATAGCGCCGATCAACAGGCACAATGACAAGCGCAGATCAGAGAACAAAATTAAGCTCAACGCTATTAGGAAGAAGGCGAGCGCCCATCCGACCTTGTGTGGCCGCAACTCTTCCTGGGGAAAGTCCGAGGTTACAACGACGAAATCCCTGTCTGACTTCAGTCGTGTCAGACGATCCCACTGCACGTGCACCACACATGTGTCGCCGGCTTGCAAAGGAACTTGCCCGATATGCGTGGCTGCATGATCCTCGGTTTCAACGTGGCTCAGTGTTTCTTCGCCACGCTGAATGGCTAACAAAGACAACCCATGTGTTTGACGGAGACGCAAATCAATCGGAGTCTGGCCGATCACTGAAGAACCGGGAGGAATAACAACCTCTGCCACCCCTGATTGAGTCGCCGCGAAATCATCTGCAAAGACATCTAGTTGGGGTAGTATCTCTAAGCCGTAAGGCTCAGCGAACTGATGCTCAACCACCCGACGTAAGCCAAGCACTGCGAGCCGCGCCGGGGCTTCGATCTTTGTATCGGCCATCGGCGCGATGACCTTGTGGCCGCGGTAGGATGTACCAAGAATGTAAATATTATGGGCGACCATGACATCCGCGAGCGTTTGTCCAATCAAGATCGAGCCTTCTGGAACACGAATCTCGAACATATCGGCCCTAAGCCCATAGGTGTTTTCTACATAGGTCTGCATGGACCGAGCTGAGCTTGCGTCTTCTCCACGCTCTCGCTGCGCTGGAAGGACCCAACGACCAAATAGCACAAAGTAAAGCACCCCTGTCAGCACCAGCATCACACCGATAGGCGTGACTGAAAACAACCCAAATGTCTCCATTTGTTGGTCAGCCGGAAGGGATGAATTTGCCGAAACGATCAAGTCATTTAACAGGATGAGGGGCGACGACCCGACCAATGTGATCGTACCACCCAGAATCGCGCAAAACCCCATGGGCATAAGCAACCTACTCATTGGGATTTCAGTACGTGCTGAGATGCGGCTCACAACGGGCAGAAAAAGCGCAGCAGCTCCGACGTTCTGCATGAAAGAGCTGATGACACCAACCGTTGTTGAAATTATGGGGATTATCCGGGCCTCTGTCGTGCCACCATTCTTGAGGATCAAGGCCGCGACCTTTGACATAAGTCCAGTCTTATCAAGCCCAGCCCCAATTACCATAACTGCGATGATGGACATCACAGCGTTGGAGGAGAAACCTTCGAAGAGGTTGGAAATATCGGCTAGATTATTTAACCCCGGTAGATAGCTCAGTGCGCCAAGCAAAACCATTACAAGAATTGCTGCAACATCGATCCGTATAATCTCGGTAACAAAAAGTAAGACCGTAAAAGACAATAGACTCAGTACGGCTATCATTTCGTACGTCAGCGTTGGTAATTCCATATCGTACTCCCAACCTAACGTTACCTGACCAGCAGCAAATACGAAGAACCAACTCTGCGCGGCAGATAAGTCCAAAATCTATCACGTCGGCTCACGCAGCTCGTTTTCTCGGACGTGGTATCTGCTGAAACCTGGATTTCGCCAACTCAAAGAGACGCTGAAGATAAACTCAAAAGCCTCTCTTAATCACCGCAATCGGAGGGAAGCAGTCCATTCGTAGACTTGTGACAGAACCCCGCTTCAAGAAAGGGTATTGCCGTAACCTCGAAGTGAGCGCGTCCAAACCGGCGCGCTCACTCTATTTGGTATCGCCTGTTACCAAGGAGTTAAGAGTGATGCATCACTCTGCGGCAACCGCTTCCTCTTCTAGTGCTGGGTAGTCGGTGTATCCTTTTTCGTTACCGCCGTAGAGGGTAGTTGCATCCAGCTCATTCAGCGCGGCGTCTTTCTCCAGCCGGTTGACAAGATCCGGGTTGGAAATAAACGGCCGACCAAAGGCCACCAGATCGACGGCTCCGGTTTCAACCGCTTCGACCGCCATTTCCCGGTCATAAGCGTTGTTGCCCATTTTCGCACCGTCAAACAATTTATAGAGCGCCTTTAGATCGCCACCTTCAGGAATATCGCGCGGGCCGCCGGTCTGTCCTTCCACGAGATGGAGATAGGCCAACCCATAGCTATTCAACAAATTGATCGCATGGGAGAACGTCGCCTGCGGGTCGCTGTCGGAGATGTTGTTGGCGTCCGAGAACGGGCTGAGGCGAACGCCAACGCGGTCGGCGCCCCACACGTCGACAACCACGTCCATGACTTCCTTCAGGAATCGCGCTCTGTTCTCGACAGGACCGCCGTATTCGTCTTCACGCCTGTTGGACTCGTCCCGCAGGAACTGATCGATCAGATATCCATTGGCTGCGTGGACCTCGACACCGTCGAAACCAGCCTCTTTGGCGTTTTCCGCGGCCCTCCGGTAGTCGGAAACAATGTTCGCAATTTCTTCGATGGCCAGAGCCCGCGGTTCAGATGTTTCAACAAACTGCTCACCATCAAACGTCTTGGCCTTAGCTCCAATTGCGGATGGTGCAACAGGGGCGCCACCACCCTGCTGCAAGCTGTAATGCGAAATCCGGCCCACATGCCAAAGCTGGATTACAATCTTCCCGTCCTTGGCATGGACGGCCTCAGTCACTTTTTTCCAGCCGTCGATCTGCGCTTCGGAATAAATGCCGGGCGTCCAGGCATAGCCCTTGCCTTGGGGCGAGATTTGCGAAGCCTCCGTGATGATCAGACCTGCACCCGCCCGCTGGGCGTAGTACTTGGCCTGCAATTCATGGACACTGTCATCCTCGGCTCTTGCCCGGTTGCGGGTCAATGGCGCCATAACAATGCGGTTTTTCAGCTCGATTGCACCAGCTTTGATGCCGGAGAACAGTTTTTCATCAGCCATTGCTGTTTCCTTCTTTGGTAAACTTCGTTCAGATATTATTGGACCAATCAGTCCAATATTGGGGTCACTGTCTTTTGATTGAGTTTGTTTTAGGTTTCATTTCCTTATGGTGGCGGGAGGCCTTATGGCGAAATCACCAACCGGGCTTGTTTCAGGGTTTGCGATATCTGCTCAGCGGGAACGCCCGCCTTGCGCAAGGCTAGTGTTCCGATTGCAAGGGACGCAAAGGCGCGTGCCTTGTCGAGGGCCTGTCCCGGATCCGAAGGCTCAAGCGTTCTCGCAATAATCTCGTCAATATTCTCCAAATGCTGCCGCCCGAGAGCCGCCACTTCATCATCATGAGGAGCAAGTTCCGTCAGGCAGTTGATAAGCATGCAGCCATCACGACCGCCTTGCGGGTTCGCCAAAGCTTCCATTATCGCACCGACAGGGTCATCTCCGCCCGCGTCAGCAACGTCACGCAGCGCTTTCAAACCACGCCTTGAATAGTGGCTGAGGGCTTTGTGAAACAAAGCCTGCTTGTTGCCGAACGCTCCATAGAAGCTGGACCGACTCAAACCCATGGCCTTGGTCAGATCATCCACGGACGCGGTCTCGTAGCCCTTGTGCCAGAATACACACAAGGCTTTTTCCAATGCCTCAGCTTCGTCAAAGGCACGAGGTCTACCTGGACCTGCGGATGATTTGATGTCGCCATTTGGGAGAGTTTTTTTGCTCATGCGCATGATTTGGAATGATTGGTCCAGAAATTCAAGGTGGCGGTAGGAAATTTTTGGAATGGTCAGTCCGTATTGTGATCAGAGAAAGGAATTTAGGTCGGTAGAAATACAAAACCTCCCCATCCCGGTTGGTGTCACGCTAATCTTAGGATCAGGACTGTTTGTCTTTTTGCGGGAGTGTCAGACGAGGAGGATCGTGATCGTAGAAAAGAGAGCCCGCGCTCGGTACTAGTTTCCAACACTGGACTGAGTGATTGGCGGCTTTGTCCAACGCGCTGATCTTGATCACTCACAAACCAGAGATTGGTTCGGTAGATTCATGGCCAATGCCCTCATCTTGTGAGGATTACTACTCCAATGAGTAACAAAGTCAGGAATTCAGAACTGGTTTTACGAGCATCAGAACGGCGGGTCATCGTAAGCAAACCAACAATAATTTCAGCGCGCTAGGCAAAAAAACGAGGTTAGCTGAAGTTTAATTTGCCCAATGTGAACTTCTTAACTTTGGTTAGAACGGTTTTTTGGCAGTATCGTTTCATGAGTTGTTAGTGAGTTCAGTGAGTAAGTAGATGTATTTGCATAATTTCGAGAGGCATTGTTGCGCGGTCAATAACATCCGGATGGATGATTTTGCGCGTGAGTATCCGTTGCTGGACGATGTAGGCGTGCACGCACAATGGCAGAAGGGCTCCTGGCAGATCACGCGGATAGCCGACATCTGGACACGAACCGGGAAGGTACTTTCTTTACCTTACAAAGGAGCCAACGCCTATCCATCTTTCCAGTTTGCTCAGGATGGAACCCCGCTTCCTTTGATGGAAAAAGTGTTGAAAGCCCTGCCACGTGAAATGACCCCGTGGCAATGCGCGTTCTGGTTAACCACACCGAAACTGGAACTCGGAGGGGAAAGCCCGGCAAATCGCATTCAGATCGGCGATGATTGCATCGTCGGTATCGCAGGCGATGCTGGTGATCTGATGGCAGCTTAGTGTTAGCCTTTGGTCACTCATACGTCGTACAGCATCTGGCAAATTCGTGTCTCCCCTGCTTTTTCTGCCTCCGGCAAGAGTAGCGAGATCAGGGCACTTAAATGTCCATTCTCTTCTGAGAATTCAGAGACAATACCAAGCAGCCCATCCATAAATACGAATGGCCAAGAGCATACTGAAATACGGGCATTAACTAGGTCTTCGAATATCGATACCCGTTGGAGAAAATCCCACCGACAAGTACAACTGCTCTGCAAATCTGTTTTCTGCCGCTACGCGTAGCGGAAACTCAACAAACTCGGTTTCTGCATATTTCTGTCAAACAGACTTCACCGCTCAAACACAGCCATCATCTGCCTGCGCAATCGCGCCAGATCCTCATCCACACTAGCGGTAGGATCCCGGCTCAGGATGTGACTGGCTGGATCAAGGGACATACACGCCGGAGCAGCGTATGGTATCTGGTTCGAAAAATCGCGGAGTTAGCAATTCGGGAGATTGGACCAACTTCTGGTAATAAGCACGGCGTGTCGCCAGATGTCACCTAAAGCAACGCACAGGTAGGAATTTCGGTGCCAGTCTCCCGTCTTTCCACACCAGTGCAAACTACTTGCGCCGGAGGACTAGGTCGTTTGCAGAATTGGAGCCTCTCCTGAGGAAGCGCTCGCACGCCCGACAACTAGCTTTTCCGGGGCCATGACAAATAACTCAAAGTTAGCAATTTGCCCAAAAGTCTCAAATCCAGAGGGGAGTAAGAATGTCAGAGACGGGCTTCATCCGCAGTACTTTCGCACCTCAGTGTCCCTAAGCCCGGTGGCCACAAGCATGCATCTGTTTCGCGCCTCGTAATAATACCCGCGGGCATACCACATGACCGCTTCGGGTTCATTTCCATCTGAAACCATCCAAGCACCACGCAAATATCTAACGGCGTATGTTAGATTGGTCTGAGCGTCTAAGAGGTCGGAAGGCTGTCCGCGAAATCCCATCTGGCGCGCAGTTGCAGGCAGAATCTGCATCAGCCCATAATAGGGACCATTTCGGGCATTGGGGCGGTAGTCGCTTTCTCGCTGGATCACACGGTGTACGAGGCTCCGCGGTACACCGTTTGCGTCCGCAGTTTCGTTGATCATCACGCGCAGCTCAGGGGTTTCACCGGGATAAAGTCGCGTCAAAGGCTCTGTGGGTTCATTGCCGCAAGCGGTAAGAATTAGCGCAGCAAGAATGACTGTGTATCGCATCAAAAATCTCATCTCATTAATGACAAGATTCATCAGTGCTCAACTGTGATTGATATTCAATATCCCAAGGTATTTTTGAGCGGCTTTTGGCCAGAATTGATTTGGCACCTAATACCGGCGGTGCACTCTCTTTTCAGTAACAACGTGCCTCTTTTTCTGACGCTCGCGCAAAAAGACAAACAGTCCTGACCCCAAGATCAGTGAAATACCGACTGCGACAGGCAGGTTTGGGAGTTCGCCCCAGATGACCCATCCCCAGAAAATAGCCATGGGAAGACCGACATATTCAAACGGTGCCACTGTAGCTGCGTCTGCCATTCGGTAGGCCTGGCCAAGGCAATACCCGACAATTGCAGAATTGAATCCGAGGCCAATAAACAACCAGCGGTCAGCCCCTTCGGGCCAAACCCACGCACGCAGTAAGAAGATCAGGCTATCGTTCTCGAGCTCGCTCGCAAAACGTCCATCCCCTGCCACTGACCAGAACAACAGACTGACAACGATAAAGCACGCCTGAATGTACACGGCCATTGCTGAGGCTTTGGACTTTGCGCCAAGAAAACGGGTCATCACGTTGTTGAGGGCATAGGTAAATGCAGCAAGAATCGGTAAGGCATACATCAACAGACCAACTTCACGCTCGCCGCCTGCCTCCCATGGGCGAGTCATGATCACCACGCCCAAAAATCCCACAAGCACAGCACCAATCCGCATCGGCCCAACTTTTTCGCCAAGCAATGGGATACTCAGCAAGGTGATCATCAAGGGGGCTACGAAGAAAACAGCGGTGGCTTCTGCCAGCGGCATTACCGCCAGGGCCGTAAAGAACGTCAGATTGGCAATGACAATCAGCAAACCGCGCACAAGGTGAAGTCCCGGCTGATCGGTTTTCAGGATGCGCCAACCGCCCTCCATCTGGACCAGGGCAAAGCTGAACCCGATCCCGATCAACGATCTTGTAAACACCATCTGGTGCAATGGGTAACCGCCAGACAGGAATTTGATCAGCATGTCATTGACAGAAATCGCCAATATTCCGATCAGCACGAACACAATACCAGCTGTCGGGTTTTGTAGTTTTTGTTCCGCTGTCATGGAGTGCCCTTTCACAGGGCCACTACCATGGGTCAAAGAATAGGTCACGTCGCTTTGCGACACGGCAGTTCGCTCAGATATCCGCGACGCGTATCTGTGACCGGTCGCAGCCCAAACCGGAAATTCAAAACTAGACTTTGCAGTTTTCCGAGAAGCGGACAATGCAGCCGTTTGTTCTATCGCTATTGGGCGGCTCGAAACATCGGAAATAGGGGTGGGGCTTGGTCGGCTTTGATTAGACCCATCTCTTGAAAACCATAGCGCTTATACAGCGATAGATTTGTAGGGTTTGTCGACTCTAAGTAAGCAGGTCTTCCATCTTCGTCACAACGTTTGAGGCAGCATTCAAGCAACGCGGAACCCAACCCTTTTCCTTGGCGAATTGGGTCGACCGCAATAAATGCTAAATGCCAGCAGTCCTCATCTGGATGATAATTGTCCATCTGCCCAAAGGTTTCGAACAACGCATCATGCTTTTCTGGTGAGACCGTCTGCTCAAAACAGGCGACAAGCCGTTCTTCATCAGGGTGAATGCTTGGCGGAAGCCAAAGTGCGCCAGCGGTGAAATCATCGTTTCGAAACGCGCTGCCCTGTTCAAATGCACGCCCTCCAAAGAAGTCCATTACTCGCGGGAAGTGGGAGAGGAAATCGGCAGGTTCAGGATACAGCCAACGCATGAATGGGTCCGCAGAAAATCCAAGAGCAAGTCCGCTTAACAAACTTTCTGCTTCACTTCGGGTTGATGATCTAAACATGAAATTACCTTTGGTCGTTCCACTTCGATTTCCAAGTTTTAGCATGAGGGCCGTAAATACTTGTTGTCAAATGCGCAATTTATTGTCCTGCTCAAGCAACGATGGATGACTGCATTGGGCTCACTGCAGACATTTTCTGCATACGATGTCTGCGACAGATCGCAGCCCAAAGCGGACCTTCAAGACCGAGCTTTGTAATTCTAGCGATGCTGACCAAAGCCACCGATTGATGTACGGCGCTAAGATTAGTCGGAGTGAACCAACGCAATTCGGGACTTTCTGGTCATTCAGGTTGGGTTCCCCAACCATTTGGTTGCACGTTCGCGAACGTCATCGGGTATCTCTGTGGCTTGGCGGGTTTCGAGGCTTAGCAGTACGCATTTGAATTCGGTTTCGAACGCTATTTTGTTGCCGTCAGCTCGAAAAAGCCGATGTCTAAAGGTCATGGATTTGGAGCCAATCGCTACAACTTCCGTCTCCAGCCGTATCGATTCACCAGCAGTAAGCTCTGCGCGGAAATCGCTTTGAGCGTTGACTACGGCGAATGAAACACGGCGGCCCGTTCGCATATCGTTTGCGGTTAACCCCATTTCAGATTGAATGGCTAAAACACCGTCGGAACATGCGGCGAAGTACCTCGAAACATTCATATGTCCAAGAAAATCGCAATCCGTTGGATCAACAACCGAGCGAAATGAAACCATTGCTGACATGTAGTTGCTCCTCTCGAACTGCATAGGATTCTTACAAGAATGGGCATTGCATGTCATCTTGTCGAACAATCGACCAAGTATAGACCGGCATTTTGGTAAGTCTTAAGAAATGGAGTGTGCGATGCCCTCAATTGAAATTCAGGTGCTTGAAGGTGTGTTTTCGGCAGAAGAAAAAGGCAAGATAATACAAAATATCACCAAGGCCTTCGGCGAAGTCGCCGGGCAAACAATACAAAATGGAACGTCTGTCCGGTTGCTAGAGGTAAGCAGCGGTTCATGGGGTTACGCGGGACACATTCTAACTACACAAGACGCTTTGGAGATGCGCGCCCGTGGTTGAAAAAACACCTTAGGACCGAGTCAGTTTTCGGCAGCTTTGGCCCACAGCAGTCATTTTCTACGGGTTGCATATTTGGCTGATTCAGCCCGTAGCCGACATTCGCGACCAGATTTTGCAATTCCGTAAAGCGAGAAGAAAGCAAGTTTTCAATGCCGCTTCATGTTGTTGTAGTATTGCCGTAGTTTTCGAATTGACCTGACGTTATGGCCGAGCTGACTGAACAACTCAGCGACGTTCTAATTCGAAGATGCTGCGAGAACTTGATCCGCAATCCAGTCGAACACAAGCCTGGACCCCCTGCCGGAGTTGGTATGACTTCGAGACATTACATAACCAGCATCGCTGAAGACTAAATCGTCCGTAACGGTCACCAGAGACCCCTTGCTGAGCAGATCATCAATCAATCCAATCCACCCCAATGCGACACCTTCACCAGACAAAGCAGCCTGGGTGACCATGTCATAGTTGTTGAAACTGATGTAATTTTTCTTTCTTTTGCCAGTTATGCCCAGGCTATCAAACCATCCTTGCCAGGTTTGCCACGCTGCGGTTGCAGGTTTTGACAGGCTCAGAAGTTGAACATCCAGCAAGTCCGCGGGATTTTGGATTGATCCAATCTTCTCTAATAGCTGAGGACTGCAAACAGCGGCGACAACCTCTTCCAAGAGTAGTATTTCATCAGGTTTGATCTGGGCTTTGGGTGCAACATGGATACGAATGTCGCAATCGGTATCATCCAGGCCGGGCGGCACAGTGGAGGCCAAAATCTGAATTTCAATTTCATCCCCGATTTCCTCTCGGAGGTAACCAAGACGCGGAAGCAGCCAGAATGTTGAGAACGCAAAATCGGCTGAGATTCGAACACTGGGTTTAGTTTTGCGCTCGAGCAAAGAGTTTACCGCAAAATTCATCTGCGTCATTGCGGGTCTGACCACATTCAAAAGCCTCAACCCCTCATAAGTCAGTGAAACGCCCCGGTGTTCTCTTTTGAAGAGGACGACGCCCAGATCGACCTCCAAACCTTTTATCCGTTGCGAGATCGAGGACTGGGTCAGCCCGAGAGCGTCGCCGGCACTTGTAAAGTTTCCATGCTTCGCGACCATTTCGAACGCATAAAGCGCCACGAGGTTTCGGCTTAGACTGGTATTAACTCTGTTAATGTCACCCATAATTACTCAGCTACTGCAAAAGAGAGAAAATTTATACCAAAAACTATGCCAATGGGCGCGAGTGCAGCCCTGTGAGAGAAACACGGGAGCCAATGATAACCAAACAAAACCGCGGCCATAGGTGCGGACAGCCATCCGATTAACGAAATTCACACGCGTGCGCTGGCTCTGAGAAGCTAAGAATTTCGGCGCGTTTTAACTCCCCGGACCCAGTGAGATTGACGATGCAACTGGTGTGCATCGTTGGGCTCACTGGTTTCCCGGCAATATGGGCGATCGGGCCAAAACTAGCAGACTGTCCCACCAGAATATCAAAAACAGGGAGAAGTTGATTATGGCGATAAAGCCACCTCTATCAGAACTTCCGATTAAGACCGCTGACAACGGTTTTTATAGGGGGTTCAGTGTTAACGTCACGGTGATCAGTAAGATTATCATTAGTTTGCTGGTCGTCTGGTGCATCGTTTGGCCGACCCAGGCCGGCAGGATCCTTGGCGATTGGAATGCAGCCATTCTGGCTCAGTTTGCAGCTTGGTACATCTGGGTCGTAACCGGGTTTGTTATCGTCTGTATTGGTTTGGCCATCTGGCCAGCCGCAGGACGTCTGAACCTGGGTGTAGAAGGCGAAAAGCCGGAGTTCTCGAATTTCTCATGGTTCTCGATGATGTTCGGTGCAGGTATCGGAGTTGGGATGTTGACCTGGGCGGTGGCGGAACCCGTGGCCCACTTCAAGAACAATCCTTCGGTTATTCAGGGGGTCACTACAGCCCTAGATGCGGACAATGTGCGCACTGCCTACGTGTGGTCCTATCTGCATTGGGGATTGGGCGCTTGGGCGTGCTACGCGATTGCAGGTCTTGCATTGGCATTCTTCAGCTATCGCCGTGGGCTTCCGCTGACGATCCGCTCATCCCTGACGCCGCTTTTTGGTAAGGCGCTTTCGGGCAACCTTGGCCACCTGATCGATATCGTCGCCGTCGTTGCAACCATCTTGGGTGTGGCACAGACGCTTGGCTTTGGTGTTGAGCAGTTCGTTGCGGGCCTGACGCGTATCGGCATCGGCGGCCTGGCAAATACAGACGGTTCAGCCACAACGCTGGGCATCATCGTCGCGTTGCTGGTCATCATGGGGGCTTCGACACTGTCAGCTCTGTCTGGTGTGGGTAAGGGCATCAAGTGGCTGTCGAACATTAATATGGCGCTATCGATCTTCCTTCTGGGTTTCTTCATCCTGTTCGGGGCTACGTTCTTTGGCGCCAAGGCATTCTTTGTCGGCATCTGGGACTATCTGGTTGCTCTGCCCTGGCTCAGCTTCAACGTCTACGCCTCGGATGGCGTAGAAGGGTCTGAATCTTTCCTGCTGGCACAATGGCAGGGCTGGTGGCCGGTGTTTTATTGGGCCTGGTGGATCGCGTTTGCACCTTTCGTCGGATTGTTCTTGGCGCGCATCTCGCGGGGGCGGTCCATCCGTGAGTTCGTGCTGGGTGCGATGATCGTACCGTCGCTGATGTGCTTTGTCTGGTTTGCATGGGCCGGCGGCACCGCTATCGACCTTGAACTGAACGGTGGCGCAAACGGTGTGATCCTGGATGCGGCTAATGGTGACAAGATCTTTGCCATGACCACCTACATGCTCGCGCCCATAGCCGAGTTCCTGGCCTGGGCCATGGCGGTTGTGATCGTGATTTTGCTGATGACCTTCCTTGTCACTTCGGCTGACTCGGCCGTGTTAATCGTGAATACGATCAACGCGGCTGGTGACGAAGGGCCCAAGGCACGTCCGCATATCATGTTCTGGGGCGCTGCGCTGGCATTGGTGGTTGGAGGCCTTCTGATCTCAGGTGGAACCGGGGCCATTCAGACCGCTATGGTAATCGGCGCATTACCTTTCTCTATCGTCATGGCGCTGATGTGCATTGCTTTGATAAAAGCGATCTGGAACGATGGTCGCCGCGAAGCGGCTGGCATTGCATCAACTGTTGATCCCGAAACATCAACGATGCCAGCCGAATAGTACTCGCGTATCTAAATGTGACCCTGGGACGAAAAAACCGGGGTCACAAATATGATGGCAGCCGAAACAGAAATCTATCAAAAAATGCGGGTTTTAGCGCCGCATATTGATTGCTTGATCATTGCCGAAAAAACGTCTTTGGTTGAACTTTGCAGAGTCTGCTTTCTGCGCAGAATGTTCAAACTGCCTGAGAACCCAAACCTAGGATTCCAAAAGTCACATTGAGCATGAACCCCAGCAACACTGCTCACGTTTAGTTACGACCCGGATTGCGATGTCCATGCAGTAAGGTGTTTCAGTAGCGTCCCAACCCGCAGGCAAGTTCGCAACAACAAGAATCCTTTATTGAATCCCTTCAGAGACTGTAGGTGCACTCATAGCGCTGCATTCCCAACATTGATTTCATTGAAGAAAATCTTGGAAGCTTGCCCATAGCTCTGCGCGGTATTTGCGCACAACTTTGTACAATTCGCCCATAAGTTTGCGTGCCACAGAGAACCCATCGAAAAATGGGGCCTCTGGCACATCTGCTACACACAAATGCAGTTTACTCCCAATCGCCAGCAGACGAGCGCCACGTCTTAGCGTCCGCATCCCAAACACTGGCGGTGACGCAAGGCGTTGGGTTTATTCCGTCGCAATTGGATCCATGAATATCCGCAACAATAACGCGTTGAAGCCCAAAATCAACAACCGTCCAGCCCTGGTTGAGCAAGGATTGAACCTCCTCTTCAATCAAGTAGTGCGACATGCATCCGCCAGTTCCGCAGTAAAGAGATGCGGCGCTCGAACACGCAAAACCAGATTCATTCAAAACCCAGTCGCGTTGTAGGTCTCCGTCGAGATCGACCCTTTCAACCGCACCCCAATCTAAGTCAAACTGACCGTCGTTGAACTCCGCACAGGCCTGTGCCGCCAGATCAACCTTCGCCTGCAAACCGGGCGGAAGTTGCGAAACGTCAGCCGCGACAGCTGGTGAGGTCCAAACCAGGCCCGAAACCAGCACAATCCCGGAAGCCAATCCTTTCAACAGGCGCACTATTTGAGAAGCCAGTTGGCGGGTGGCATCAATTGCACTGA
>NZ_JBQFVF010000014.1:0-69696 GCF_056539625.1 Ruegeria sp. BA12 | reverse complement strand
TGGTGTTCATGCCGCCTTTGGTGCGACCGATCAGGCGTCCACGCCCCCTTTTTTGACGCCCAAACTGGTCGCGGTACGGTGGGCCTTCAGGTAGGCGGCATCGATCATCACGGTCTTCTCTTCACCGTGTTTGGTAGCCAGACCGGCCATCATCCGGGCGAAGATGCCTTTGTCGCTCCACCGCTTCCAACGGTTGTAGAGCGTCTTGTGTGGGCCATACGCCGAAGGGGCATCGCGCCATCTCAACCCATTACGATTAATGAAGATAATGCCGCTCAACACACGTCGATCATCAACGCGTGGTTTGCCGTGGGACTTGGGGAAGAAAGGCTCAAGACGCGCCATCTGCGCATCCGTCAGCCAGAAAAGATCAGACATGGTCACCGCTCGATTTTCGAACCGTGAATCACGCAGCCAAGCGGAAATCAATGGGTCCTGACCCTAGAGGTTGGGTGCGCTTCGGTTTTTGGCAGATAGCCGTGCTGCCTTCCAAGATTTCTGCCTTATGCCCACAATCAGATTTTAAGTTAAGCTGACCCAAGCCGCATTCCTTGAAGAGCTTTGCACGCATGCGGCCACAAATTTAACACCATTGAGTCCGTCATGAACCGTTGGATAAACAACCGACCCGTCAGGTGAAATCCCATTTCGGAAGGCTTGGATTGCCTCTGCGGCCTCTCCATAGATATTCGCGAACCCCTCAAGATATCCCTCGGGATGTCCCGGAGGAACTCTACTCAACCGATTGGCTGCGTCACCAGCACCAGCACCATTTCGGGTTATCAAACGCTTGGGTTCGTTGTATGGCGTAAACCAAAGATAATTGGGATCTTCCTGGGCCCACTCCAGCCCACCTTTTTCGCCGTAGACCCGCAAACGAAGTGCGTTTTCATTGCCGGGAGCCACCTGAGACGACCACAGCATACCGCGCGCTCCACCTTCAAATCGAAGCAAAACGTGCGCGTTGTCATCGACTTTGCGCCCCGGCACAAAGGCCTGCAAGTCCGCCGCCAAGCTTTCCGCCTTCAGCCCGGTTACAAAGCAAGCGAGGTTGTAAGCATGAGTCCCGATGTCACCGGTTGATCCACCCGCGCCCGAGCGTTCGGGATCGGTTCGCCACTCAGCCTGTTTGAAATCCTGCTGCTCGGTCAGCCAGTCCTGGGGGTATTCAACCTGAACCACGCGGATCTTGCCGATATCTCCGTTAGCGACCATTTCACGTGCCTGCCGGACCATTGGATAGCCCGTATAGTTATGGGTCAGAATGAATAGGGCATTCGCGCTTTCCGCTGCTTTGACCAGCTTTTTTGCATCGGCAAGGGTCGAGGTGAGTGGCTTGTCACAAATTACATGAATACCGCGTTTCAGGAACTCGCGCGCGGCTGCATAGTGAACGTGATTTGGCGTGACAATTGAGACCGCCTCAATCCCGGATTTTAGTCGGGCTTCCCTTATCGCCATTTGTTTGAAATCTCCATAGACCCGTTCGAGCCCCAACGCCCGACCACTTTCAAGAGATTTCTCTGGCGTCGAAGACAAAGCACCGGCAACCAATTCAAACTTGTCGTCCAGTCGCGCCGCTATTCGATGAACGCCACCTATGAAGGCGTCGTTCCCGCCGCCAACCATGCCAAGTCGAATGCGGCCCGAGGTTTCTTCATTGCGTCCTGTGACCATCATTCAATCCCCAGCATTTTACGATTAGCTGCTTCGTCTGCGCCACCATCAGCGAAATCATCAAAGGCTTTCTCGGTAACACGGATAATGTGATCTGACACAAACTTAGCGCCTTCACGCGCTCCATCCTCGGGGTGTTTGAGGCAGCATTCCCATTCGACAACTGCCCAACCATCAAAGTCATTCGCCGCCATTTTTGAAAAGACCGCCCCGAAATCCACTTGGCCATCACCAAGCGACCGGAAGCGCCCGGCACGATCGACCCAGCTTTGATACCCGGAATAAACACCCTGCCGGCCGGTCGGGTTAAACTCGGCATCTTTGACATGGAACATCCGGATCCGATCTTTGTAGATGTCGATATTGTCCAGATAGTCGAGGCATTGCAGCACGTAGTGCGACGGGTCGTACAACATGCAAGCGCGTGGGTGATTGCCTGTCCGTTCAAGAAACATCTCGTACGTCACGCCGTCGTGGAGGTCCTCACCTGGGTGAATTTCGTAACAGACGTCAACGCCGCATTCTTCGGCATGATCTAGTATTGGCACCCAACGACGAGCAAGCTCCTCGAATGCCGTTTCGATCAAGCCAGCAGGGCGCTGCGGCCAAGGATAGACATAGGGCCATGCCAATGCGCCTGAGAATGTCGCATGCGCTGTAATACCCAAGTTTTTCGAAGCAGATAGCGCTTTTTTAACTTGGTCTACCGCCCATTCTTGCCGGGCTTTCGGGTTTCCTCTGACGCTTTCGGCTGCAAAACCATCAAACGCGCTGTCATAGGCCGGGTGAACGGCCACAAGTTGGCCCTGAAGGTGGGTTGAAAGTTCAGTGACTTCGACGCCATTTTCCTTGGCTTTGCCTTTGAAGTCATCGCAATAACTGGCGCTGGATGCGGCTTGTTCCAGGTCGAACAACCGGTCATCCCAACTAGGAACCTGAACGCCCTTGTATCCACAGTCAGCCGCCCATTTAGTGATCGCGTCCCACGAATTGAACGGCGCTTCGTCCCCCGCGAATTGCGCAAGAAACAATGCTGGACCTTTGATTGTTTTCATAAAATTTCCTCCCCAAAACCTGAGCCTCTATGGCGGTAAATTTTCCTTCAGATAGATATCGATACGGATACGTTCCTGTGCTTTGTTGAACGGAACCTTGTCCGAAGTTGCGCGTAATAGACGGACGGCAGAACGAACAATGTGCCCGGTATCTTGCGAGATTAAGGCGTCAAATGTGCCAAGCCTGAGCGCCTCACGACTGAGCGGAGTAAGCTCATGAGCTATGATCACCAGATCTTTGCTGAGTTTGTTCTCTGAAAGAAATTGAATCAGGCCCGCATTGCCCGCTGCTGACGAGTATATTCCGACCAGATCCGGATAGATTTCAAAGATTTCGGGCATCATCCTGTAAATCAGATCCGGGTCATCCCGACCCTCGACAGACGCTACGACTTCCAGGTTCGGAAATTCCTCAGCCACAACAAGGTCAAAGCCTTGACGACGCTCCAGATGGTCACGCGCCAAACGGGATCCTGTAAGAACCAAGACCTTGCCTTCACGATGGACAAATCTTCCCATCAGCTGAGCGGCGGTTCGTCCTGCCGAAACGTTATCAATTCCGACAAAGTGGTCTCGCTCAGAACTTGGCAAGTCAGACACCAAGGCAACAACCGGAACGCCTTTGTCCCTGAGCCTTTTTACAGCGTCGCGGACAGAAGGCGTTTCGGGCCCGAAAACGGCGACTCCGTCAACGTCCAAACTGTCGACAGCATCTAAAATGTTGACGATATCTTGCGGCTCGAACGGAGCGACGTTCTTTACTGCAACGCGCGTCCGTTGGATAAATTGGTCACGTGTTTGTTCAGCGATCTGACTGCTTATTGCCTCCACAAACTCGTTGTCCGTGTCTGGTAAAACAAAGAGGAAATTGTAGACGCGGTTTCGCGCCAGGTTGGCTGCGGCGGTGTCGCGCACATACCCCAGTTCATCAATCGCCTTCTGTACTTTCTGTACAGTCACTGCTCGCACACCGGGGCGCCTGTTCAAGACCCGATCAACGGTCGCCAGGCTGACACCCGCCACGCGAGCGATGTCATTAACGGTTGGCTTTTTCACCAATTCTATTTTTTGTTTTTGATCTTCCACGTGTTCTTCAGCCCTCAATCTCCCGTGCTAAGCCTTCAAACAACAAAGCAACAGCTTCAGCGCCGGGATCGTTATGTCCAACTAGGTTTTCTGCGGGAACATAGGCCGCGCGGCCCGCCTTCGCACGACGAATATTTGCGGTGTTGTTCGCGCCTTCGCGGGCAGCCTCCGCTGCATGCGTCAGACCAGATGGTAGTGCGGCAAGTGCTGGTGCCAGGGCGTCAATCATTGTCCTGTCACCGACCTTGGCACCCCCAACCTGACTGACGCGATTCAGTCCTTCGACCAGAGACTTCGGTACCGAAGCCCCGCTCGCACAGGCATCGCCAGCTGCGTTGAAGAAAATTGCGAGTATCACGCCAGAAGAACCACCCATTGTCTGGCTTAACTCATTACCTAATGCCGGAAACAGTTGCGTCAGATCAGCAAGCGGCATGCGGTCAAGGCTGCCTTGCAATGCTCTTGCGGCCGTCGCCAATGTGCTTCCTGTATCGCCATCTCCGGATTTCGCGTCCAGCTCGTTCAGGTTCTTCTCTGCGTTGATGAGCAGTTCAGACAACCGGGTGATCGTTTCCCTTGTGGCGGGATTGTTCGAAGGAATTGGATCGATAGGAGTCAGACCATCAGGCAGAGGCGCGACTTTTATCGGGTCGATAGAATTGACGCCGGGCCAAGCCGCCAGGTCAACAGACGCTTTAAGCGCCGATAAGTCGTCCTGATCTACCGGCAGAATGGAAACAGAAAACCCATGCATATCCAGCGATGTCATCATTGGGGCCGGGCCTATGATGTGATGGGCAATACCAGTTTCGGACAACGCATGCGTGAGGACAGCCATTTCCAACGGCGTTGTAGAACCCAGGTTGTTGACCAACGCCACACAATCCCCGGACCCCACCCGTTGTTTCAGCTTCTCCACAACTGTGGACATGGCCGATACAGCATTTGAGAATTCGACTTGCTGTACACCGGGCTCGCCATGGATACCCAAGCCAAGCTCTGCTTTTCCGGGGGCGATCCTGTCTTCTTTCGGAGATCCCGGAACGGTACAGGTGTCCAGGCTCATACCGATGCTGACGACCTTGGCTATGGTGCGTCTTGCTGCGGCGGTGACGGTGTCCAGATCAGCACCACTTTCTGCAAGCGCTCCGGCTATTTTGTGCACGAACAACGTACCTGCCACGCCACGTGGTTGCGGAAGGTCGGGCAGGGCGATGTCATCATCAACGACGACCATCTCTACCTTGCGACCCAATGCACGGGCGCGTTCAGCCGCTAGTCCAAAGTTCAGCCGGTCACCGGTGTAATTCTTGACGATCAGCAGGCACCCAGCTTCACCCGTGACCGCAAGAATGCCCGCCAAAACCGCTTCGACTGATGGGGATGCAAAGACTTCCCCGCAGACCGCGGCCGTAAGCATACCAGCACCAACAAAGCCCGCATGGGCGGGTTCGTGGCCAGACCCTCCACCAGAAACCAAGGCGACTTTCGACTTGTCCCAATCCGACCGGTAGACAACCTTGATATGCGGGTATCCGTCCAATCGGGTAAGTTGCCCTCCGGAGGAGGCTAGAAGACCATCAATGGCCTCTGTTACCAGGGTTTCTTTTGTGTTGAGGAACTGGGCCATGCTTTTGCTCCTTAATTCACTCGCGCGCCGGACGCGTCAAAATACAATGGGTTGTGTGGGCGGATTTTTATAGATTTTCCAGATGGATAGTCCTGATGGACATCAATCAATGTCACAACCGGGTGACCGTTTAAGTCCAGGTGCAACCGCGTTTGATCCCCAAGATGTTCAGCGCGTATCACACGCGCTTCACTGCCTTCGCCTTCAATGATGTTTTCCGGGCGCAGGCCAATCTGCGGGCCTTTGTGATCCCCTCCGAACAACTCGGACGGCAAGATGTTGATCCGAGGCAGACCCAACCGGCTGGCTACGTAAACACTGCCCGGGTTTTCATAAATGTCCCGGGGTGTTCCGTACTGCACCAACCGGCCGTTTTCCAAAACCCCGATATGTGTCGCCATTGTCATGGCTTCGACCTGATCATGGGTCACGTACAGCAAAGTCGATCCCAGATCTGCCTGAATTCTCTTCAGTTCTACCCGCAAATCCGCCCGTAGCTTGGCGTCCAGAGAGCTGAGCGGTTCGTCCATCAGAAATATCTGGGGGTCGCGCACAAGCGCCCGTCCAATTGAAACGCGCTGCATTTCACCGCCAGACAATTCAGTGGCTTTGTTGTCCAGTTTGTGCGGGATCTGGAGGATCTCAGCGACTTCGTTTACCTTCCTCGTGATCTCATCCTCTGGTGTTTTCAGGATCGGCGACCGCAGAGGGAAAGACAGGTTTTCCCGCACTGTCATATGCGGGTACAGCGAGTATTGCTGGAAGACCATTGCTACATCGCGCTGAGCGGGAGTGTCTATTCCAACGTCACGCCCGGCGATGCGCACTGTTCCTGAATCCAGTTTCTCAAGCCCCGAAATCAATCTTAGTGTCGTTGTTTTTCCCGCGCCAGTCGGACCCAACAACACCACAAAGGCACCGTTGGGGATCGTCATTGAGATATCATCCACCGCTGTGACGTTGCCGAATGACTTCGAGATGTTCTCCAAAACGATTTCAGCCATTGCTTAGTACCTCGTCGTTCAGAGCGGACCTCAACGCGCGCCCGGTAGATTTTTCAAACAAAGTTACTGCGGGGGAGCGGAACTCCAAACCCACTGTCTCACCGGGACTGACGACCTCGCGTGCATCAATGCGGGCTTTCAGTTCTCCGTTCGGACTTTGCAATGTTACGATCTGGGTGGTTCCAAGGTATTCTGCGGCCAGAACCTTGGCCCTGTATTCGCTCGCATCCGACAGAAAAACATGTTCGGGGCGAACGCCAAAAACCAAGTCACCTTCCGCCCCTTCCATCAATCTCGGTACGGCTTCGTCATGGCCGTTCAGTCGAACCGTTTCCGAGCCGGGTTCGACCTTTCCCTGAAACGGCAGGAAGTTCATCGAAGGAGACCCGATAAAATCCGCCACAAACATCGTCGCCGGTTTGTCGTAGATTTCCTGAGGTGTGCCAAATTGCTCGATCACAGCATTATTCATCACCACGATCTTGTCGCCCATTTGCATGGCTTCCAGCTGATCATGCGTGACGTACACAGTGGTCGCCCCCATGCGATCATGAAGCGCGCGTAACTCTTCGGCCATATGCTCACGAAACTCGGCATCCAAGGCACCAAGGGGTTCGTCCATCATGAACGCTTTGGGTTCGCGAACAATCGCGCGCCCCAGCGCCACGCGTTGCCTGTCGCCACCTGAAAGTCCACCAACCGGGCTATCGAGGATGTCGTTGATCCCCAGAATTCCCGCGACTTCCTCTACTTTGGCTTTGACAGCAGCACGCGGCATGCCCTGCGATATCAGGGGGTAGCTGATATTCTTGCGCACGTTCATGTGGGGATACAGCGCGAACATCTGGAACACGAAGGCAATGTCCCGTTCTGATGGCGGCCGCTGGCTGATCTCTTCACCGTCCAGATAGATTTCACCCGACGTTGGAAGCTCCAACCCTGCGATCATCCGCAGTGTCGTCGTCTTTCCGCAGCCAGATGGCCCGAGCAGCATGAAAAACTCACCATCCTCAATCGTGAACGAGCTTTCGCGGACAGCCGTGAAGTCGCCGAACATCTTCTTTACGTTTTTGACTACGATCTGGGCCATTTCTACTCCGGGAAATGGCTGACGATGATGAACATGACGGTTCCGATCAGCGTGACGATGAAAGAGTAGGTGAAGGCCCAAAGGACAAAGGGCTGCATCAGCATAAAGACACCCAGTGCGATAAGGATGGTTGCGACCATCTCCCATGGGCCGCGGCGGAGCCGCATCAATCCGGTTAGAAAGTCGCTCATTTGCGCACGGCTCCGAATGTGATCCCACGCAGCAAATGTTTGCGCATCAGGATGGTGAAAATCATGACGGGGATGAGGAAGATCGTTGCACCGGCCGCCACGGCAGGCCAGTCCAGACCGCCGATACCGATAATGGTCGGGATGAACGGTGGTGCAGTCTGTGCGTTCGCGGATGTCAGCAGCACGGCAAACGCGTACTCATTCCAGGCGAAGATCAGGCAAAAGATTGCTGTTGAGGCTATGCCGGTCGCGGCTTGCGGCAGCACCACTTTGTAGAATGCCTGAAACCTCGTGTAGCCATCTATGAGGGCGGCCTCTTCGTACTCTCTTGGGATTTCGTCGATGAAACCCTTCAGCAACCAGACCGCCAGGGAAATATTCACACCCGTATACAGCAGGATCATTCCCAGATGCGTGTCGCTCAGCCCAAGGTTTCTGAACATCAGGAAGATTGGGATGGCAACAGCGACCGGGGGCATCATCCTTGTACTGAGGATGAAGAACAGCAGGTCGTCCTTTAGTGGGACTTTGAACCTGCTGAACGCGTAGGCGGCCAGCGTGCCAAGAAAGATACTCAAGAACGTCGAGCCGAATCCGATGATAACTGAATTCATAAAGCGCTCACCGAATTTGGATGGTCCGACAATCACCATGTCGTATTGGCGCACGATCTCATCGGCCCAGTTCTGCGGTGGGTTCGCTTCCAGAAATTCCTGCGTCTGCCGCGTGCGTGTGGTGAAGAGATTGACGTAGCCTTCAAGCGTTGGGTCAAAGACAACCTTGGGCGGGTAGCTGATCGCATCGGCTGGAGACTTGAAGCCAGTTAGCAAAATCCAAACCAGCGGGATCATCGTGATCAGCGCGTAAGTAATAACCAAGAAGCCTGCGATCCACTTGGACCGGTTCGAAGGTTCAGTGACGGAAAAATTACTCATCTCTGTTTCACCTTGTTCAGGGCTTTGACGTAGATCGACGCAAGGCCGAACACGGTGACGAAAAGGATGATCGCATAGGCCGAGGCATAGCCCGTACGCCACTTTTCAAAAGCCTCCCGCTTGAGATTGATTGAAGTGAGTTCCGTAACAGAACCGGGCCCTCCACCGGTTAGCTGAACCACTAGGTCGAACATCTTGAAGTTCTCGATCCCTCTAAACAGCACGGCCAGCATCAGGAACGGCAACACCATCGGGATGGTGATCGTAAAGAACTGCCGCAGCTTACTGGCTCGGTCGATCTCAGCTGCCTCGTAGATGTAGTCGGGAATGCTGCGCAGACCGGCCAGACAGATCAGCATCACGAAGGGGGTCCACATCCAGGTGTCGACAATCACGATTGCCCACGGGGCCAACGTGACCGATCCCAGCATTTCAAAGCTCGATGGGTCCTTGCCGGTAAACCAGGACACGATGTAGTTAAACAGGCCGATTTGAGGTTGATACAGGAACTTCCAGAAGTTCCCGACGACTGCAGGAGACAGCATCATCGGCAGCACGATAATCGTGGTCCAAAGATCGTTGCCCTTAAATTTCTTGTTGATCAGCCATGCCAGAGTAAACCCGATCAGGACCTGGAAAAAAATTGTCCAGAACAGGAAATGCGCCGTCGCCTGCATATTCAGCCATGTGTCCGAGTCTGTCAGGATACGCTCGTAATTCCTGAGCCCGACATCTTTGACTTCACGCCCGATCCGGTTGGCCTTGTAGTTGGTAAAGCTTAGTTGGATGGTCCAGATCAACGGAAAGATGTTGATCGCCAGCAATAAGAAAATCGTTGGTGAGATGAATATCCAGGCGATCGCGCGGTCGGATAACCCTCGGATTTTTCGCGCAACTCGCTCGGGCGTTGCCTGCGCAACGCGATCTACGGTCCTGTCAGACATCTCTTTGCCAGTTCTTTTTGGTTTCGGACACACGGGTGAAGGTGGAGCGGGATAGCACCCGCTCCTAGCTGCCTCCAGACTACAGCTTGCCTTCGTCTTCGAAGACTTCCGTCCAATCTTCGATCAGAAGATCTAGCGCTTCTTGAGCTGTGCCTTGGTCGGCAACCACGTAGTCGTGGATACGCTTCTGCATTGCCAGCAGCAGTTCCGCATAGGCGGGCTCTTGCCAGAAATCCTGAACTCCAGCCATTGCTTCCAGAAAGTCACCGGCAAACGGTTGGCTGTCTACGAAACCAGGATCTTCCAGAACCGAGTTATGTGCCGAATAGCCTCCAAGTTCCCACCATTTGGCCTGAACTTCCGGCTGTGCAAACCACTTAATGTACTCAAGTGCGGCGTCCTGTTTGTCAGAGTAGCTGACGACAGAAATACCTTGTCCGCCGAGTGTCGAGCCTGGCTGATTTTGTGGTGGGTTCACGAAGAAGTCGATCTTGTCACCACCTGTATTGGGATCGGCATATAGACCAGGGAAGAACGCAAACCAGTTCATAGCCATAGCGACCTGACCGGACTTAAATGCATCCAAGCTCTCACCCATGTAGGAGTTGGTATATCCAGGAGGCGTCGCCGTTTTGTAGAATTCTTTATAGAACTCCAGCGCCTCAACCGCTTCCGGTGAGTTTACTGCGCCTTCCATATCATATGAGCCCGGGGTGTTTTCGTATTTGAAGCCCCAAGGATACAGTGCTCCGGTCACACCCATGGTGATCCCTTCCGAGCCGCGCTCGGTAAAGATTGCTGCCCCATAGACGGTCTTGCCGTCGATCTCACGACCTTGGAAGAACTGCGCGATCTGCAATAGTTCTTTTTGAGACTCGGGCTCGCGTAAATCCTGACCAGTTGCTTCTTTGTATGCGGCTTGAATTTCGGGGTTTTCGAACCAGTCCTTGCGATAGAACCAGCCATTTGCGTCACCCATCGCAGGCAGCGCGTAGTAATTTGGTGTACCCTTGGGCCAGGTTGAATAAGCGTAAACTGTGGCAGGTGCGAAGTCGTCCATGCTGATGCCTTCAGCGTCGAAAAAGTCGTTCAGTTGGACATAATGACCGTTTTCGGCGCCGCCGCCGATCCATTGGCTGTCACCAATCAGCAGGTCGCAGAGCTTACCTCCAGAGTTCAGTTCATTCAGCATCCGGTCCGCAAAATTTGGCCAGGGAACAAATTCGAAGTTCATCGAGTGGCCGGATTCTGCTTCAAATTCTTTTGATAGCTCAACAAGCGCGTTGGCCGGGTCCCATGCAGCCCAACAGAGTGTCAGATCTTCAGCATTTGCCTTGGTAGAAAGAGTAGTAGCGGCAAAGACTATTGCGCTGGCTGAGGCCAGTTTTGTGTAAGTCATCCATTCCTCCCTTTTTTGCGCCGTCAATCGAGGATGTGCGAATCGCGGCATACATCCAAGGCTATTTGAGGTACGCACCTCAAGTCCAGATATTTTTGAGGTTCGTACCTCAAGAGACCAGTAGAGATCGCAAATTTTGTTTCTTAGCTATTGATTCCTAGAGAAATTGTTCTTTGAACTTGATGCGCATGTATTTTTGGCAGCGAAGTATTGAATGGTCATATCGACTTAAATGGGCGCAGCCGTCATGCGGCCAACAGGTTCAGAGAACCCGCTTCTGAAGCGTTCAATGATTATTTGGTCGATACCTTTGAGAATTCGAGATAGCGTCAAACAGCGCGGACAACTCGGGACCGTGCATAACTCTTTTTGGTTAGGTGTTGACGTATGAGCAATCCCTCCATCGTCCGATTGAACCGCTACCCTATTAAAGGCTTGAGTTCCGAGCCTATGCGAACTGTGACGCTGCGAGCAGGAGAGGGCATTCCGGGCGATCGCCTGTTCGGATTTGCTCGCTACAACTCCGGTTTCGACATGCAGAACCCAATGCCACTGCCGAAAGATCGTTTTGTCGTTTTGTTGAACGAGGCTGCACTGGCAGGCATTCAGACCGGTTTTGAAATTGAATCTCAGGCACTTGAGATCAATGCGAACGGAAAGACACGACGCTTTGATATGCGAGAGTCTGAAGATCGGGAGAAGGCGGCAGAGTTCCTTTCTTCAGAGATCGACTTAAAAGATCCAGAGCTGCCAAAGTTTGTTTCTTCTACTCCTCATAGGTTTACAGATGTATCTGTCGTATCGCCGCAAATGATGAACGCGATATCCGTTTTGAATCTGGCCTCTGTGAAAAAGTTGGGCGAACAACTGAACGCAGAAATTCACCCGGCGCGCTTCCGAGCGAATATTGAGATAGACGGATTACCTTCGTTTGCTGAGCTGGATGCAGTTGGATCAGTTTTAAGATTTGGCGATGTCGAGTTGAAGATACTCTCACGTACGAAAAGGTGTGCAGCAACTGAAGTGAACCCGAAAACGGCCGAGCGCGACTTGAAATTACCCTACCTTATTCGGAAATTGATGGGCCATATGGATATGGGCGTCTATGTCGAAGTGGTTAGTGGTGGAACGCTAACGGTCGGTCAAACCGGGAAAATACTCGCTTAAACCTTGCCTCCTGCCAAAGTGGCTTTTCTAAGAGGTTTGAGCCATGTTCGGTCAGACGATTAAACTCAACTCTTGCTCTGACTTTCTTTTGGCTATCCGGGGTATCGAAGGACGTCGCGTTCGAGCGTTCTGATCCAGAAACGATTGGAAGGCACTCCTTTGACGGAGCCTTGACAAGATCTCTGTTTCAAATAATTTTAGTCATTAAAATATTTAGACAGGTGGTGCTCAATGTATCTGGGCTTAGATTTGGGAACGTCAGGTCTCCGCGGGATTCTGGTAGATGACTCAGGACACGTTGTCGGTGATGCCGAAGTCAGCATTTCCACCTCGACGCCCAAGCCTGGCTGGTCTGAGCAGGATCCTTTGGATTGGACCAACGCTTGCGACGAGGTTGTTGGGAAGCTTCGCGTCGGCAAGCAGCAAGCATTCTCAAAATTGCGAGGTATTGGCCTAAGCGGACACATGCACGGCGCTACACTACTGGATTCTGATGGCGAAATATTGAGGCCCTGTATTCTTTGGAACGATACACGGTCAGCTGATGAGGCGAGGATACTGGATCAATCGCCAGAGATGCGCGCAATATCGGGAAACATCGTATTCCCCGGGTTTACGGCGCCGAAACTCGAGTGGTTGCGCAGCCACGAGCCGGATGTGTTTTCAAAGGTAGACAAGGTGCTGCTGCCGAAAGATTATTTGCGGTTTTGGCTTACTGGCGAATATATCTCAGACATGTCTGACAGCGCAGGAACATCCTGGCTTGACGTTGACACTCGGCAGTGGTCCGAAAGGGCGCTGGCCATAGGTCACATGCGTGTCGAGCAGATGCCGCGCTTGGTCGAAGGTAGTGATCCGGGTGGAGAGTTGAAGGTCCGTTTGAGGCAGGAGTGGGGGCTTTCGAATCCGGTTGTCGTGGCTGGAGGTGCTGGCGACAATGCTGCCGCAGCTTGCGGGATCGGGAGCATCAACGACGGCATCGGTTTTGTCTCACTCGGAACGTCTGGCGTGTTGCTTGTTGCGCGGGAAGCCTATGCTCCTGATCCGGAAACAGCCGTACACTGTTTTTGTCATGCGGTTCCTGATCGGTGGATACAAATGGGTGTCATGCTTTCTGCAACGAACAGCATGAACTGGCTTGCTCGCAATCTAGGCGAACCCGTGGAAAGACTTGCTGCAGCTATGCCAGGAGAATTAAATGGACCTTCTGCGATCACCTTCCTGCCATATCTGTCAGGAGAACGGACGCCGCATAACAATAGCCATATTCGAGGCGCGTTTTTGGGCGTGGACATCTCGTCGGAATCCGCTGAGTTGACCCAGTCCGTAATGGAGGGTGTTTCTTTCGGAATGAGAGATTGCCTGGAAGCACTGAAGAGCACCGGAACCCAGCCAAATAGCCTTATGGCAGTTGGAGGAGGTGCTCGATCTCGGTTCTGGCTGGAAACCTTGGCTACTGTTTTGCAAGTTCCGCTGGAATTGCCAAAAGGCAGCGAATTCGGTGCCGCAATGGGCGCTGCACGACTCGCGATATGTGCTGCCAACGGCGCTGAACCGGCGCAAGTCATGACGCCGCCGGAAATTCAGGAACGCATTGAACCACGCGGCGATCTGATTGACGCCTACGAAAACGAATACCGGAGATACAAGCAATTCTATCAGGCGCTTGCGCCGCTGGCAGTAAGATGAAACCAGAAACGGGTAAAGCCTCTGGCATTGAAAATGCTATTCTCATCGATGGAAACATGCGTGTTTCGATCCTGAACTATGGGGCTATTACGCAGGGTTGGTGGTACAAGGACGTCCCGCTCATCCTTGGGTTCGAGGACCCAAATGAGTATCTCGCCGATACGCGTTACCTGGGCGCTATTGTTGGGCGCGTTGCCAACCGGATCAGAGGCGCGACGTTTGAATTGGATGGTGCCAGTTTTGAACTGAACGCCAATGAGGGCAAAAACACCCTGCATGGCGGCGACGATGGGCTGTCTAAACAGTTCTGGGAATTCGAACAGATTGCACAGAATGAGGCCCTGTTGAGTTACGTTTCTCGCGATGGGGAGAGCGGCTTTCCAGGGGAAATCAGGTTCGAGGTCAGGATCTGCCTACAGGGTTCACGCTTGGTCTATTCAGTAGCTGCACAACCTGACCGGCCGACGCCGATAAGCATTGCGCAACACAACTACTACACTTTGGGTGCCGCAGAAGGCGTAGACCAGCATACGCTTAAACTAACTTCAAATCGGTATCTGGACATCGACGATCAGGGTATTCCGTCGGGCAGAGTGCTTGCGACCAACGAAAACGGGTTGGATTTTTCAACGCCCAATATGATTGGAAGTGTGCCTGATGGGATTGATCACTATTTCTGCTTTGATCATGATCGCGGCCCAAAGGCTCCGGTGGCGGAACTCACTTCACCCTCTGGCCTTGCGTTGACAGTCTACTCTGACCAGCCCGGAGCACAGGTTTATTCGGGTTATGAGCTGACGAAACCACGTCGCGCTTCGCGTGGTGTGTGTATCGAGCCATCGGGTTATCCCAACGCACCGAATATCTCTTCGTTTCCCTCAATAATCTATACTCCGGAGAACCCGTATCGGCAGGAACTTATTCTAGAAGTTTCTAAGGAATGACATGAGAGCAGTTTCGCTATTCTTGATTATAGGCTCAACAATCTCAATGGTGGACGGTGCGCGTGCCCAATCGCTTGGTCCTTTGCCAGAGTTCCTCGATCCTGACTTTGTAAGTGCTGAGCTGGGGCGTTTGCTGTTCTATGACCCGATTTTGTCTGGCAACAAGAATATCAGCTGCGCGACCTGTCATCATCCCAGGCTTGGCACGTCCGACGGTGTTTCCCTTGGTATAGGGGAAGGGGGAATTGGGTTGGGTCCAGAGCGGACATTGGACCCAGAGAATACCCCGGAACAACGTATTCCTCGAAACTCACCGGGGCTTTGGAATCTTGGAGCCACTGAGTTCACGACGTTTTTTCATGATGGGCGACTAGAGGTAGACACAACGCAACCTGATGGTATCAGAACCCCGTTGGGTACTCATATGCGGTCTGGTTTCAAGTCCGCGCTGGCCGCACAGGCGATGTTCCCGGTTTTGTCGCCAGACGAAATGGCGGGTCACTATTCTGAGAATGACGTGAGCAAAGCGGTTCGCCTCGGATTTCTGACACAGCAAGGCGGTGCGTGGGATTTGATTGCAGAACGTGTTGCGGCCATTCCAGAGTACGAGCAGAGGTTTGAGGACTTAGCGCCGGATGATGAAATTACGTTCACGGCAATTGCCAACGTAATCGCGGACTTTATCGCGTTCGAGTGGCGCGCGGATAACAGCCTCTTCGATCGCGCGATGCGAGGTGAGGCTGAATTGCCAGAAGAGGCCGAAGTTGGCATGGGCCTGTTCTACGGAAAAGCTGGCTGCAGCAACTGCCATTCGGGCTGGTTTCAGACCGATCACAAGTTTCATTCGATTGCACTGCCGCAGATCGGTCCGGGAAAGGCGGCGCGATTTGAAAACCATGTCAGGGACGATGGGCGTCTTCGCGTAACCGGCGATTCCGAAGACGCGTTTGCTTTTCGTACGCCATCTCTGCGCAACGTGACCCTGACTGCGCCATACGGACACAACGGAGCCTATGCTGAACTTGAGGACATAGTACGCCATCATCTGGACCCGGTGGCGTCCTTGCGAAACTACTCGATCGAGATGGCCACCTTGCCGGACTTCCCCGGCTCTGACGACCAAAGGGCAATGTCGGATAATCAGCACTTGGGTGCGATTGCCCAAAGCAACAGCTTGTCGAAAGTAAGCCTGACGGATCAGGAAATCGACGCTCTTCTCAGATTTCTGGCAAGCCTTGAAGACCCGGCAGAGCGGTTAGGTGTGCCCGACCAAGTTCCAAGTGGGTTACCGGTTGAAAAGTAATCAGCGGTGAAGACGTATGATTTGGTTGGGCTGATAGTCCAACCACTCGTCTTTCGAACCATCCGGCCAGATCATACGAACCTGCACCTGGTCCTCACTCCCGAGCCCAAAATGCTGAAACCCAGCGATGCCACCAGCGTGACCGCCGCCGATTGTTAGCTCTCGGGTCTGAACACCCAGCGAGGTTTTGACTTCAACAAATCCACCAATCGCTACGTGATTGGATTGATCCTGAGTGACATCCAGCAATAGCCAGTTGCCACCTTGAGAAGTGTTCTGGCTGACTTCTAGCTCAGAACCTCGGTTGACGACCACCAGATCCAGCTTCCCATCGTTGTTCAGGTCAGCAATCGCCGCACCACGAGACTTAGCCATCGAGGCAGCACCGGCATCTGCTGCAGCTTCAATAAACTGTCCGTCGGAGTTCTGTAGTAGTAGGTTATTGGGGTCGTTCAGAGCTGCATCGGGCATCTGTTCTACGTTTCCCTTGGCCACGAATATATCGTCCCGGCCGTCGTTGTTGACGTCGCCAAACTGTGCGTGCCACCCGGTGGATGGCCTTCCGTCTCCGCCGATATGCGGTCTATGAGCGGTCGTACCCTTTTCGTAAGTCGCATCGAGCCAGGTCGGGCCGTTTGTCACTGGGTCAAAAATCTGGAGTTTCTGGTCACCCATCGAGGTCAGATAAACTTCGGGAAATCCGTCTCCTGTAAGGTCGCGAGAGGCGATCCCCATTCCCCAGATCGAAAATGGAAGCCAGCCTTCGTCTTCCGAGTATTGCCGAGGCTCGGGTTCCATCGCCCATAACTGCTCGTGACCGCCACGAACATAGTAGTGACGGTCGTTGCTGACGCGAAGATCAGCGCGGCCAGTTCGGGCCCAGTCCGAAAACAAAATAGAAAGTGAGCAGTAGCCGGGTTCAAGATGCAATGGCTCGTGATACAAGTCGCCTTCTGGGCGGTACAAAAGGATTGGCCCGCAGGATTCAAAAGGACCTTCGGGATCAAATCGATCAACATAAGTGCCAAACGCCAAGGTCGGTAAAGTTTGCCCGCTTTCCCATGTTGCCGAGAAGCCTGTGGTCCAGTGATCCTCGGACTGAAACCTGAGTTCAGTGAAAGGGCTGAATTGGCAGTCGGTATCGCCCCGAAGAAGCAGGTCTGGGCCAACACGCAAAATCGCCAAATCCACTATGCCGTCGCTATCAACGTCGAGAGGGTAGGCGCCGGTCACACCGGCCAGCGAAAGATCTTCAGGCGTCTTTGCCTGAAATGCTATCTGTTCCTTCGAGGTATTGATGAACAGTTGAGACCGGTTGGAACCGCCAGCCAAAAAGAGTTCTGGCAGCGAGTCCCCATTGCAATCGAAAACGGCCACACCACCGCCGACAAAATGCTCCCACCCGCCATCATAGACATGTTTTGGTACATCCACATTTGTAAACTGGGGAATAACAGTGTCCGCATTCGCAACTGTGCCCAAAGTCGCAAATATCGCAAACTCAAGACGCATTCGCCGTCAGCTCCTTGACCTTGAGAATTGAGATTTGTTCAATTCCATAGGCTGCCGCCCCCTTGGCCCACATCATGTCACCCCAGTGATGAACTTTGATCTGGGGCAAAGGTGCATCGACATTCACAACGCCGTTTTGAATGCGGGTCATAACTTCGTTGGAACACAAATGCTCAAAGCTCATTTGTGCCCCCGAGACGATAATGCACTCTGGGTCATACAAGTTGATCAGGTTGGAAATCCCGAGGCCAAACATCTGACCTGCGCGGGCAAGCACTGATGAAGCTCTGTCGTCACCTGAGTTGGCGCGGTCATGTATGTCGGAAACGGTTTCCATGTCGTTGGTATGACCGGTGACTGTCATCTCGCGGATCAAAGCATAGTCGCCCACATAGGCTTCTAGACATCCGCGTTGACCGCATTGGCAAAGGGCTCCGTCAAGTTGAACTTTGGTATGCCCAAACTCAGCGCCGCAGCCTCGTTCTCCACGGTATAGTTTGCCATCCAATACGATGCCAAGGCCAACACCGTGTTCGATCGTAACAACGAGGAAGTTCTTTAATCCCTTACACAAGCCAAAAAGCTGTTCGGCCTTGGCGACAAGATTGGCGTCGTTGTCGACGAATGCGGGGCAGGGCAGCTCATTTGAAAGCAAGTGGCTGAAATCAATATTTCTCTCAGTAATTGAGGATGACCAGTGGACAAAATTCTTGTTTGCATCGACCAGTCCAGCCACCCCGATAGAAACACCTGCCAAATGAGCGACAGTACGATCGATCTGACTGCAGGTTTCTTCAAGAGCTTCGCGGATCGCCGAAACAAATACTTGCGGCGACATTCTGGCGTGATCCAGAGCATATTTATGGGATGCGACTTCGTTACCTTCAAAGTCGACCAAGATAACGGAGATTACTTGCCGAGCCACCTTGAGGCCGGCCACAAGGTGCATCTGGCCGTCCAATTGCAGCAATACTCTGGGTCTGCCTCTCTTCCCCGACTTTGACTGTGCTTGGCTTTCAGTCTCCTTCACCAGCCCGGCCGAGATGAGATCAGCCGTGGCGGCGGTGACAGTCGCAGGGCTGGTTTGCAAGGCGGATGCAATATCGATCCGTGAGACGGACCCCTTGGCTCTGATGTGCTCCAATACCCGTAAGCGGGTCGTATTTCTTTGTTCCAAAGAAACCGGAGAGGCTTTGCTTTTCAGCATCTTGTCCTCGCGAATCTTGCTGTTGATCCAATCTATTTGAATTTGGCTGCGTCTTGTAGAGTAAATATTTTACTGACTGAAATAAATATGGTATTCAAATTTGTGAGAGCCGCGAATCGAAATGCGATGGCTCGGCAAATGGGAGGAAATCATGAAGAGAATTCTCAGCTTTTCGGCTGTGGCCACTTTGTTGGCTTCGACCGCATTCGCAGAGCCAGTGGTCGGCGTAAGCTGGTCCAACTTTCAGGAAGAGCGTTGGAAAACAGACGAAGCGGCCATCAAATCGGCGCTTGAAGCAGGGGGTGCCGAGTACATCTCGGCAGACGCGCAGTCGTCTTCCGCAAAGCAGCTTTCGGACATTGAAAGCCTGATCGCCCAGGGTGTAGACGCGCTTATTATTCTGGCCCAGGACGCGCAGGCAATCGGACCGGCTGTTCAGGCTGCAGCGGACGAAGGTATTCCAGTCATTGCCTATGATCGCCTGATTGAGGACGACCGTGCGTTCTATCTGACCTTTGACAATGTGGAAGTCGGCAGAATGCAGGCCCGGGCTGTTTTTGAAGCCATGCCCAAGGGCAACTACGTGATGATCAAAGGCTCTCCTACTGATCCGAACGCAGATTTCCTGCGCGGTGGTCAGCAAGAGATCATCGGAGCAGCCGTCGACAGCGGTGACATCGTAATCGTTGGTGAGGCCTATACGGATGGCTGGTTGCCGGCGAACGCGCAGCGAAACATGGAGCAGATCCTGACCGCGAATGAGAACAACGTGGATGCGGTTGTTGCGTCAAATGACGGTACTGCAGGCGGTGTTGTTGCTGCGCTGACCGCACAGGGCATGGAAGGCATTCCGGTTTCCGGTCAGGACGGCGACCACGCAGCATTGAACCGTGTCGCACTGGGAACGCAGACGGTTTCGGTTTGGAAGGATGCTCGCGAACTTGGAAAGGCCGCTGGCGAAATCGCTGTCGCATTGAGCGGTGGGACAAGCCCTGCTGATGTCGAAGGCGCAGTTAGCTGGACATCACCGGGTGGGACCGAGATGAACTCGGTTTTCCTAGCGCCTGTTCCAATCACTAAGGACAACTTGTCCGTGGTTGTGGATGCCGGATGGATTCCGCTGGAAGATCTTTGCCAAGGCGTTGAAAACGGACCTGCGCCTTGTAACTAAACCACTCAGCCCTGGGCCTCTTAGTCTGGGCCTGGGGCAAATGCTGAATATGAAAGATCGGAAATGACCGAAACTTCGTCTCAGCCGATACCTGAAAAAGCGAAACCCAGCCTGTTCCAGCAACTGGAACTGGACATGCGACTTTTGGGAATGATCGGCGCGTTTGTCATCCTGTGCATCGGATTCAACATCTTCACAGATGGAAGGTTCCTGACGCCGCGCAATCTATTCAACCTGTCCATCCAGACGGTTTCAGTGGCCATTATGGCTTGCGGAATGGTGTTCATTATCGTCACGCGACACATCGACTTGTCGGTTGGCGCACTATTGGCAACAACCTCGGCTGTGATGGCAATGACGCAAACCGAGCTTTTGCCGCAGGTACTTGGTATGGGTTTGAACAACCCGGCAACCTGGGCGATCACAATCGTTGTCGGGTTGTTTGTCGGCACACTGATTGGTGCGTTTCATGGCTGGATGGTTGGTTATCTGACGATACCAGCGTTCATCGTTACGCTTGGTGGATTTCTGGTTTGGCGAAACGTGGCGTGGTATTTGACCAGCGGCCAGACGATTGGTCCTCTGGATAGTACATTCCTGATGTTTGGCGGGACCAACGGGACATTGGGAACGACGACAAGCTGGCTGTTCGGCTTGTTTGCTACTGCGATTGCCATCTGGGCTTTGTGGAGTGGGCGACGCGCAAAAGCGTCACATGGTTTCCCGGTAAAACCTGTTTGGGCCGAGGCCACTCTGGCGGGGATAATCGCAATTGCTATCCTTGGGTACGTTTACATCGTAAACAGCTACGCCATTCCGACGCGCCGGCTGCAACGTATGTTCGAAGCGCGCGGCGAGACAATGCCAGAAGGGCTGGTTGTAGGATACGGCATACCGATTTCTGTCCTCATACTAATCATAGTAGCGGTTACCCTGACGATCGTGGCACGGAAAACCCGGTTTGGTCGATACATCTTTGCCACTGGTGGCAACCCGGATGCGGCAGAGCTTTCAGGTATCAACACTCGGCTGCTGACCGTGAAAATCTTTGCTTTGATGGGTTTCTTGTGCGCCGTGTCCGCGGTGGTCGCCTCGGCCCGCTTGGCAAACCACTCGAACGACATTGGTACGCTGGACGAACTTCGGGTCATCGCCGCTGCAGTGATCGGAGGAACCGCATTGTCGGGCGGCATCGGTACCATCTATGGCGCGATCCTTGGTGCATTGATCATGCAGGCGCTGCAATCGGGCATGGCAATGGTTGGCGTTGACGCGCCGTTTCAGAACATCGTCGTCGGCAGCGTCCTCGTGTTGGCCGTCTATATCGACATCGTTTACCGCAAGCGACTGGGGGCCAAGTGATGCAAGCTCAGGATACTCAGAAAAAAACTTCCGGCACTGGGCGTGGGTCAGGCGCGCCGCCATTGGTCGAGATGCGCGATATTTCGATTTCCTTCGGTGGGATCAAGGCCGTCGACCATGTGTCGGTCGATCTCTATCCGGGTGAAGTCGTTGGCCTGCTTGGCCATAACGGGGCCGGGAAGTCCACTCTGATCAAGGTTCTGTCCGGCGCCTATCAGATGGATCACGGTGAGATCCTGATTGATGGCAAGCCAGTCGAGATTGGCAATCCCCGTGACGCCCGGGCGAATAACATCGAAACGATATATCAGACGCTCGCCTTGGCCGACAATCTGGACGCGACATCGAACCTGTTCCTGGGGCGTGAGATGACGACGCCTTTTGGTTTGGTCAACGACGCAGCCATGGAGGCCGAGTGCCGAAAGATCATGGCTCAGCTCAACCCGAACTTTCAGAAGTTCAATGACCCGGTCTCCGCCTTGTCGGGCGGGCAAAGACAATCAGTGGCGATCGCTCGGGCTGTCTACTTCAACGCACGTATTCTGATCATGGATGAGCCGACAGCAGCGCTCGGGCCGCATGAAACTCAGATGGTGGCGGATCTGATCCACCAGCTAAAGGCGCAAGGCATCGGGATATTTCTGATCGATCACGACGTGCATGCCGTCATGGAACTGTGCGACCGCGCCTCGGTCATGAAGAACGGAAAACTGGTTGGGACGGTCGATATCGCAGACGTAACTGATGACGATCTATTGTCGATGATCATTCTCGGCAAGCAGCCAGCACAAAAAGCAGAGTAGGGGGCAGAAATGCCAAGTGGATTTTTTGAAGGGATCGAGAAGGTCCAGTTTGAAGGCGTGGACAGCAAGAACCCGTTGGCCTTTCGTCACTACGACCCGGATGAAATCATCATGGGCAAGCGTATGGAGGACCATCTGCGGTTTGCGGTGGCCTGGTGGCATTCATTCGCGTGGGAGGGTGGAGACCCCTTTGGTGGACCTACGTTCGAACGCCCATGGTATCCTCAGGACGATATGGGCCGGGCCCGCCAGAAGGCAGATATTGCATTCGAATTGTTTGAGCTTTTGGGGCAGCCATTCTTTTGCTGGCACGACGCTGATATCCGGCCTGAACAGGGAAATTTTGCCGATAACCTGCGCACATTGGAAGAAATCACCGATTATATCGGTGAAAAGATGCAAGTTTCTGGCACGAAACTGCTTTGGGGTACGGCCAATATGTTCAGTCATCGTCGCTGGATGTCTGGCGCCAGTACCAATCCTGATCCCGACGTTTTTGCGTTCGCTGCAGCGACAGTAAAATCCTGTATGGATGCAACTCACAAACTAGGCGGTGAAAACTATGTTCTGTGGGGAGGTCGTGAGGGCTACGAAACCCTTCTGAACACGGACCTGAAAACTGAATTGGACCACATGGGCCGTTTTCTGAACATGGTCGTAGAGTACAAACATAAGATCGGGTTCAAAGGCACCATTCTTGTGGAGCCGAAACCTCAGGAGCCTTCCAAGCACCAATACGACTATGACGCAGCTACTTGCATCGGTTTTCTCAGGAAGTATGGGTTGGAGAACGAAGTGAAACTAAATCTCGAGCAGGGCCACGCGATCCTTGCCGGGCATAGCTTTGAGCATGAAATTGCGGTTGCGGCTGCTGAAGGGATGCTGGGTTCGATTGATATGAACCGCAACGACTACCAATCCGGATGGGATACAGACCAGTTCCCGAACAATACACCGGAAGTTGCCCTAGCTTACTATTACATCCTGAAAGCTGGTGGTTTTACCACCGGGGGCACAAATTTCGACGCCAAAATTCGCAGGCAATCGATTGACGCTGTCGATCTGGCGGCGGCTCATATCGGCGGAATGGATATATGCGCACGTGGTTTGAAAGCAGCGGCTGCAATGATTGAAGATGGAGGTTTGGAAAACGCGCTTTCGCAACGCTACTCCGGTTGGAAGTCTCCCAAAGCGGAGTCCATGTTAGGCAGTAGTCTGGATGAAATTTCCGCTCGCGTTTTAAATGAAGGAATAAACCCAGAGCCGCAATCTGGACGCCAGGAAATACTAGAGAATTATGTGAACAGATTTGTCTAACTGCCAAACTTGGGTGTTTTCCACTGCTGTCAAAAGTCATGCCAACCCGTCTTTGGTGCTGAGGGCACGAATGGAGGTTTTGTTCATAACCCGTCCATATAGACAAAACCCCTCCTTAATATGGTTGAATGGCCTCAATTCGTTTTGGGTCACAAATGATTGACGTTTGGGTCGCTAATGAGTGACGTAAATTACCGATTTATTAAAGTTTTATCTGTCGATTGAGTCAAATATCAGTGGCGTTCCACATTTCCTGTTGGACGTCACACGAACCTGACCCAACCGTCATAGTTGGACTAGATACTAGGTGAACGTTCGACATCAGAAGGCACCCCCCCAATGTTGGACATCAGTTGAATTTGATCTGACTTCCCTTTCGGAAAATCAGAGCTGATTTGCAGGTCAGACAGCGAAGCTGCCTGTGCCTGCTAATCTGCCACGTGGCGATCGCGGGAGGGGGCGAGGCAACGCTATTCGACAATAGTGGTGCGGCCCGCAGGCGCAGCCGAGGACACGGTGTTGTCTAATAGGGTTGCCCGAGGGGGAAGGCAGTGTCTTACCCCTGATGGCCAGGGGCGTTTGGCTTGTCCAAATCCCGTTGTCTCACAAAACAAAAGCATGAGCGCAGTACGCTATGCCACCGTTGGGAACGTTTACCTCAACACTCAATGGTCGGCAAAAAGTTTGATGTAACTGTTCTTAGTTCAGAGCGTCGTTAGAGGCTTTGAGCCCTTACCAGGCCTTCTCCCATTCCAATAACTTTTGCTCATGCAGCAAGCCACGAACCGCAATATGCGGACAGTCTGAGTGGCTTAGTTAGAGGCAGAGAAGCGGACAAAGGTTGAATTCGCTGCGGTTGCACCAAGGTCTGCAATATCGAGTAACCGGCCGCATATGCGCGGCTGGTCTTTCAATTTTACCGCTCTCTGAGGAGATTTTCAGGTCGGTTCCGTTTCTCCGGCGGGTTGGAATGTTCAGACAGTCTCACCAAATCCTTTCGGTACTGGCAGATCAGGCAAGGACGCCGCTCGTTTTTGCAGGGCCCGCCCGATAACTACACGGCTGATTTCGGTTGTCCCGTCCACAATCCGCAGCATTTGCGCGAGGCGGGACAAACGATCCAGACCATAAGGCTGCAGCAGACCCATGCCGCCCAGCACTTGCGTGCAGGTATTTGCAGCCTTCACTGCGGCATCTGGCACAAACCGTTTGGCATGGGCGGCCATCAGTGGGCCCTCGGGCGTGCCAAGGGCCTCTGCCGCCTTGCGGTACAGTAGCTTCGAGGCTTCAAGATCGGTCGCAACCTCGCCCAGCATCCACTGGATCCCGTCCAGATCGAGGTTCCTGCCACCAAACATCTTGCGGTTCTTGGAATAGGACAGCGCCGTATCTAATGCAGCTTGCATCAATCCACAGCATCCTGACGCAATCGAAACGCGGGCAATATCGATCGCCATGAGTGAGCCTTGCAGGCCCTGGCCAATGGGCAGGATGATATTGTCTTCGCTCACCACGACATTGTCCATGTACATCTCGGCCAGAGGCAGGAAGTTGTAGGACGGGGTGTCGTAGAGCGGGCCAAAACTGAGGCCCGGAGCGTCGGCGGGAATGGCGATCATCGCCATATCCTTGTGGCCGGGTGCATCACTGGTTTTGACCACGGTGAAATAGATATCAGCCTCGGTCGCCAAGCTGACCCATGCCTTCGCACCGCTGATCGTCCATGTGCCGTCATCATTGATCACGGCTCGCGAATACATGTTTGTGGCATCCGATCCCGATTGCGGTTCGGTCAGCGCAAAGTTCGCCAGTTTGCGGCCAGAGGTCAGATCCCGCGCCCACTTTTCCTTGAAGGCATCTGTGCCATAGCCGCAGCCCGCGAAGGTGCAGATGTTATGCATCGACAGGGCAAAGGCATAAGCGCCATCTCCGAGCCCCAGTTGTTCGTAGACCTGAATGCCCTCTGAAAGTGGCAAGCCCTGGCCGCCAAACTCTTCGGGGGCGTACAGCCCAGTCAGGCCAGCGGCCCCGGCCTTGTCCGACGCATCACGGGGCCATGTCTTCGTGGCGTTCCAGGCGTCCACATTTGGCAGGATGACCTGCTCGGCGTGGTCGCGTGCGGCCTGGAGTATGGTGGCGAGTTTGTCTGACATTGGTGGATCCTTTCAAGGGCGATTGTTCTCAGATGACGCCACAACCCGGCAATCGTGGATGGCCAGACTGATGAGCTATGAAGGCGAAACTTCAGTTGAAAATGCTTCTCTGCGGCAAGATTTAGCGAGCCAGCCCGTTAAGCTCTATCTCGTGCGCTGACAGATAATTGTCCAAAAGTGACAAATGGCCGCTTATGTTTGTGATTTGCGGTATGAGCTGGGCGTGCTTCCGGTCCAGCGTTGAAAGGCCCGGTGGAAATTGGCCGCCGACGAAAATCCGACATCATGTGCGATGGCTTCAACGCTTTTGCGCCCCGCCTGAAGATCACGGATTGCGATGTCGCGCCGCAGGGCATCCTTTATGGCCTGAAACGACGTGCCATCCGCGTGTAGCCTGCGGATCAGGGTGCGCGGGGTCATGTGCATTGCGGATGCTGTCTGTGTTAAGGTCGCCGAATCCCAACCTGTCTGACCCAGATACGTGCGCACCCGCAGCGATTGGGTGTGTTCGCGGGAAGAGGTAAAAATCCAGTCTCGCGGCGCGTTTTGCAAAAACCGGTCAAGATCAGCTGTGCTTCGAGTCTGCACAGGGCCCATTACATTCGGATCAAACGCGATGGCGGTGGCGGGTTGGCCAAACCGCAGCGGTGCAGGAAAGATAATCGCGTAATCCTGATCAAAGTCCGGGCGATCAAACGCGAAATCAACGGCCTTAACCGGAACCTCATGCCCTGCCAGCCAAGACATGAGCCCGTGGGCAAGTTTGAGGATCAGCATATGTCCAAACCGCTGAAGCGGCACTTCGCCTTGTGGTTTCAGGGTAAGCACCAACGCGTTGTCGGCGTCCTCCAGATCAAACTGATAATCATCCAGCAACAAGTTCCAGAACGTTGAAAACCGGTAGAGCGCCGATGCAAGAGACGTGGCTTCCCTGACAGTGGTCAGAAGATGTTGCAGGGCCCTCGGCCGGACGGGTCTGCTCCAAAGCCCCATCATCTCATCACCGGTCTCGACTGCGGCAAGTTGATAGAGGCAAACGATCTGATCCAGCGTGACGCGACCATTCGGCGAGCGCGTATCCGCGTTCAGACCGGACCGGCTAAGCAGCGACGCCATCTGCGCCTCTGGGCACAGGGCACGCAGCGCCGCCAGCCAGTCATCGACAAACTGGCTGGAAACCGTGGAGAGGATCGTTGGCGTGACATTGGTCATAACGCCTCAGGAGGTATCACCAATTCCGGTCGACATGAAATGCAGGCTTGCAGATGGCGGCTTTCGCAGATGACAGAATGTCAATGACTCAACCAGATAACGCTCTGCTTGAACTCATTTCAGTGTGGTCAGGCGACTTCGAACAGTGCTGCGGCGCCCATGCCTCCGCCGACACACATGGAGGTCACCACGTATTTCACGCCACGACGCCTCCCCTCAATCAGAGCATGCCCGACTTGTCTCGCACCTGTCATGCCGTAGGGGTGGCCAATCGATAGTGCACCGCCGTTCACGTTGTAGATTTCGGGATTGATCCCAAGATGGTCACGGCAATACAGAACCTGGCAGGCAAAGACTTGGTTAAGCTCCCAAAGGCCGATGTCTTCAATGCGAAGACCTGCATTCTTAAGCAGCTTTGGAATTGCAAAGATCGGGCCAACCCCCATCTCTTCCGGTGCGTTTCCTGCAACAGCCATGCCGCGATAGATACCTAGCGGTGTGAGGCCCTGCTGCTCAGCCACTTTGCCTTCCATGAGCACGCAAGCCGAGGCACCGTCAGAGAGTTGGCTTGCGTTTCCGGCAGTAATCACGCCTCCTTCGACAACCGGGTTCAATGCCCCAAGTGTTTCAGCCGTCGTGCCCGGCCGGTTGCCTCCGTCTTTTGACAAGGTCACCTCGTCCAGGGTTTCCTCTCCGGTTTCGCGGTTCTTGACCCGCTTTATCGCAGTGATCGGAACGATCTCGTCACCAAAGGCGCCAGCGGCCTGAGCCCGGGCGGTCCGACCTCGGGAAAGTGCAGCGTATTCATCCTGGGCGTCACGACTGATCCCATAGGTCCGCGCCACATTTTCCGCCGTCATCAGCATCGGCATATAGGCATGTTCAGATTGGTCGAAAACGTTTGGATCATTTGCGTTGCCGCTTCCAGCCCGGCAATCCGTGGCAGCCTTTAGGTGCCCCCGGCGCCTGGCAGCAGCCCCAGCTTGATCTCTGGCAGCCCCATCAATGCATCCGGCGTGGCGACACGGTAATCACAGGCAAGTGCGATCTCCAGCGCGCCGCCCATCGCGGGACCTGCTATCGTGGCGATAATGGGTTTCTTCCTGGTTTTAATCGTTACACACAGGTCTGGCAGGTCCGGCTTGTCCCAACCAGCCATATGTACCCGTCAAAAACGCAAACAACGCCAACAGGTAAAGGGCAGCGAATACGATGGTGGTTATTCTACAAACCAAGTCGAGCTTTACACAGAACGAGTCAGTGCTGCGCAACCGTACTCAGCTACGCACCAAACTGGTCACAGAGCGCCTTCGTCGCCAAGGAACTCGATACCAGCTGTCGCGCCATCACTGTAAGCAATACAATTCCAAGGAGCACGGTCCTCACCAACGCCGACGGTTACTTGTGTTCCCGCCTCGCTAAACGCAGACGATAGCACCACGACTTGCGAATTGTTCGTCGTATTGGCGACATCTCGCAGACATGCCTGCTGGGCAGGAGTCAGTTCTGAGGACGCAGTAGAGCTGCCAGTATCTTCACATGCTGCAACGGTTAGAGACCCAATTAGTACAGCTGTGGGGGTCATAAATCTCTTCATTCTTGTTCCCTCGTTGGTTCTGCCTAACATTTGGTCAAAGATGCGCTACAAAATCAACTATTCGATTGTGTCGACATTTCTGCGCAATTGCGGGCGCTAAACGGGAATGATCTTTTTCGATGGCAAGAGTCTTTCGGGCGGCAGGTCCATTCAAGCTTCCGTTTTGGGCACGATGCATGCCGTAGCTGAAGCACTCTAGAATGACGATAACGCGGGACTAAGCCGCCTCTTACACGGCCGTCAATTTAAGCCGGAAAACCTCGTCTCATGATCAGAGCTTTTTGCATTTACTAACTTTCTGAACGGTGTTGTGAATTTTGGCGTAAAATCACAAGCCGTTTTGCGGAATATCTTTATATCGGCTGTGTTCCTGCGCGGGCGTAAAGTCCCGAACAGACAAATAGACTGGTCTGTCCCATGACCAGACTATCCCCGCGTTGCCAATCATCCCAGATTAGGGTGACGCGGGGAACTTTAAATCCAAGCGGCGGTCCTTGCCGTATTAAGCTTAACCCAATCCAATAGTGATTTGTGAGGGGGTAACGAGTTACGGCCTCGCCATTGTGCGGGGCCTTTTTTGTTGAAGGTAAAAAAGGCCAGCTTCACAATGCGGATCCACTCACACACTTGCATTGCGAAGCTGGCAAACAACTCTCCTACAGGGGGATGGTTAGTAGGAGGTGGCAGCACAATTATGGGACTGTGCAAGGCGAAATAACTACAGAATGACAGGATGCGCTAGGCGTTCATCGGTATAGGTTGGGTATCCGAAAGTATAGTTACACTCGACCAAGCTTAATCTGCGGTGCCAGCTTCGAAACACCCTCTCCGCACGGTGCAAAAAAGCTATACACCAGAACTTTCGGAAGGAGATGCCCGCCGGAGACGGCGGCATAGATAGGATATCTGACGTATTTTATGAAAACTGGAAGCGCCCAAAGCAGCTAGATACCTATTTTTTTCGGTTTTTCCGAGAGTTTACTACTGATGGCTTGGCCTAACTCACAATTCTGGCTCTTTTGGTAGGCGCCAAACTTGACACAAAAGGAAGGTCTGTATTGGGCTCGAACCCGTTGTTCGCTAAATCGCGACGAGTGTATGTTTGCAGACTTTGCGGCCGAAGATGTTTTAACACAAAATATGTTTGGCCTGAAAAGTTAACGAATTAAACTGTTCCTCCAAGCCGATGTTTTTCCTATCGTTGGTGAGAAATTGCGTGTCGGGAGGTCTTAATGAACAAGCTTATCTCAGTAGCGGGTGCGGTCTGCTTTGCTTTCACTGGAGCTTGGGCCGACGAGCATACCCCGCCCAACATTCTTGTCATCATGGCAGATGACCTGGGTTGGGCGAGCGTCGGCGTTTACCACGGAGGTGTCAAAAGCATCGAGACGCCGAACTTGGATCGCCTCTCGTCTGAGGGCGCTCGTCTCACAGATTATTATGCCGAGCCAAGTTGTACTGCCGGTCGATCAGCTTTCATGACCGGACAGTTGCCTATTCGGACTGGTATGCACACGGTAGGGCTGCCGGGGGATCCGATAGGGTTAAACCCAGATGATCCGACGCTTCCAATGTTCCTGAAAAAATTAGGGTACACGACGGGGCAGTTTGGTAAGAACCACTTGGGCGATCTCAACGAGTTCCTACCGACTACAAAAGGTTTCGACGAGTATTGGGGCTGGCTCTATCACTTGAATGCCATGGAATATACGTCTGATCCGGATTGGCCAGACGATCCAGAATTCAACGCGCAATTCGCACCGCGCAACATCATTCATTCTTTTGCCACAGACGAGGAGGACGAAACAGTCGATCCGCGATTTGGAAAAGTCGGGAAGCAGCGCATCATTGATGACGGACCTGCGCCGCCGGAACGCCAAAAGACTTTGGATGACGAAGTGACATCTTACACGAAGGACTTCATTTCTCGTGCAGTTGAGTCGGACACTCCGTTTTTTGTCTGGATGGCTCCAGCCCGTGCACACGTCTGGACCCACCTCAGCCCCGAATACGAAGCTATGTTGGGCAATGGGCGCGGACTTCAGGATGTTGTCATGAAGGAGTTGGATAACAACGTTGGTAACGTTCTCAGCCACCTTGAAGATCTGGGAGTCGCCGATAATACCATAGTGATGTTCACTGCCGACAATGGCCCGGAAACACTGACGTGGCCTGATGGTGGTACGACACCGTTTCATGGGGAAAAGGGTACTACCTGGGAAGGTGGCTTTAGAGTTCCTGCTATTATTCGCTGGCCGGGCAAAATTCCTGAAGGACAGGTTTTGAACGGCATCTTCAGCGGAATGGACTGGATGCCAACATTTGTAGCTGCGGCTGGAGGTCCGACAGATCTAAGAGAAAAGCTCCTAGAGGGATATGAAGGCTATAAAGTGCATCTCGATGGCTACAACCAACTATCTTACCTGACAGGTGAGGACGAAGAGAGCAATCGCCGCGAGCTGATTTACTATCAGGGTACGGACCTCCAAGCCGTACGCTACAACGATTGGAAAGCGCACTTTGTCGTTCAAAACCACGGCTGGTCAGGCCCGAAGGAAGAGTTGGTCGCCCCCTTGCTTTTCAACCTTCGCCGCGATCCTTACGAGAAAGCAGCGGAGGAAAGCGGGATGTACGTCCGCTGGATGGGTGAGAAAATGTGGGCATTCGGCCCAGCCGCCCGACTAGTGCAGGCACATCTCGCTACCTTCGAGGAGTTCCCTCCGCGCGGGAAGCCGGTCGCCAATCAAGACCATGTTGAAGAACAGACATCAACCGAAGGCGGCATCTCTCAGTAGAGGAAGCGAGGCAACCAATACGCCTTTCTCACTGCGGCGTGGGCATCCGGCTCGGATCATCGGATGCCCCAGAAAACCGATTAGGAATTTTGCAAAAAAGCGAAACCTCTACGAGAAGGAGTCCTCCATGAGTGCTAGATTAGTCCTTCTGCTTGCGGCCGTTGGCCTCGTGCCAATCGCGTTATCATACGGTCTGATGCCCGGCAGTTCGGTCCCAGCTTTGCTGGGATTTCCGGTGGAAGGGACCAACCAAACCCACGTGTTCCGCGCGATTATGGGTCTTTACCTGGCAAACGCGTTGTTTTGGTTGGCGGCCGCTTCGAAACCAGAATTACAACGCCCCGCGCTGTGGGTACTTTTTTTGTTTATGTCGGGACTGGCCGTTGGACGCATGCTAAGCATTCTTATCGATGGAGTTCCAAACGGGTTACTTCTATTTTATCTTGCGGCCGAGATAGCTTTTGCAGCTCTTGCGGCGGTTTCCCTGAGAAAAGTACAATGAAACAGGAAGTGTCAAAGTGCTGAGGTTTTTCTTTGTTCTCTCGATGATTACAACTGCGTCGGTTTCGACATCCGGTCTGGCACAATCGTCATCTGTCCAGACTGCGGTGGACAAAAATTTTTTAGAACTTGAGACTGCCGTTGACGAGGCGGGGCCTACTCCAATCGCATCGATAGACCACTCGCGTCTGGCTAAAGCCGAAGGTGTAGAAATGCCCGCGTCTCGTGTGCTCATTTTCTCTGATCCTGAGATAAACACACCCATTCTGAAAGAGACCGTGCGAGCAGGTTTGGACCTTCCTTTTCGCGTTCTTTCCTTCGATCAGGATGATCGCCCGCAGATTACCTACACGGACTCCCAGTTTCTCAAAATCCGGCATGGGCTCACGGACGCGTCTTCGGTGCGTGTATTTCAGAGCAAGATGCTCGAAGTTTTAAACGACTTGGATGCAACACCAGCGCCGACCAACGGGTTGTTTGCCGACTATGGCGTCATCGAACTGCGATCTCAGCTCAGCGTACCAGAGGCAGTCGAACGTCTCAGGACAGCTGTGATGGGACAGGACGATACTGTCTGGTTTGGGGAAATCGATTTTGCGACCGAAGCATCCCAACTAGGGGTGGAACTGCCGGATGCAGTTCTCTTACTGTTCGGCGGACCAGCACCCGGTGGCGTAGCTATGGCGGGCTTTCCGGCAATTGGTTTGGATGCCTTTTGCCAAAAACTTTTGGTTTACGCGAATGAAGAAGGCGGCTCCGTAGTCATATTCAATGACATCGCTGCCCTCGCGGAGTTGCACTACGGTTTTTCAGCCGAACCTCATCACGGATTGAACAAACGGCTTACCGCAACATTTCGCACGGCAATTGAGTAGCCGCTGTTTGGAAAACGCACTAGAAACCCGTTACCGATTGGCCATCTTTTCGTCGTCCGCTTTGGGCTCTTCTCCCTCTTGGGACACATCGCAGAGAAAGGCCGGTGCGAGCCCAAACCTACGAAATGCTGCACCACGCTCGAATGGGGGCCTTGGGAACTTCTAGTAAAGCAGCGAAACGACTTGATCAGTTTCGGGTCTTCGCCTCGAGTCTTCGGGCAGTCGAGCGCACAAATGACGCCCCGTATGGCAGGTACGCTCGCTGGTACGTTTCAGCGAACCGTTCGCGAGCGCTTCTTCGATCAGGCACAGGTGCCCGATCAAGACGCCGGCACCGGCTTTGGCCTCTTCCACGGCAAGGCTGTAGAGGGAAAACTTCGGACCGTGTATCGGATCGCTTGTGGGCGTGGATGTCGCCTTTGACCAAACGGCCCAGTCATCTGCCCATGTCTGGTCGTGCAGAAGCGTCGTTGTCTCGAAGTCTACGACCCGTTCAAGAAGCGCGGGTGCGCACACCGGTACAATCTCATCGGCACAAATTGAGACCTGATCGGGCGATCCATCGGGCACATCGAAGAAAATCGCCAAATCGAACAGTTCTCTCGACAGGCTCGGCGGGGTTTCCATGGCGGTGACCGAGAAGTTGATCATGGGCAATTGCGCTCTGACCTTGCTCAGTCTTTTCGGCAACCAAAGCTGAGCGACGGAAGGAAGGGCTGCGATGTGAAAATCCACGTCCGGACCAAGGTTGCGCAAGGCGCGCGTTGCATCCGCCAACGCGTCAAAGGCAGATGTGAACCTTGAGACCAGCGATGCTCCGGCCTTCGTCAACTCCACCCCTTGAGCGTTACGGCGAAAGAGTGACATGCCTGCCCAATCTTCCAACGTCTTGATATGCTGAGAGATCGCGCCGGGAGTGACGCAAAGCTCATCCGCAGCCGCAACAAAACTCACATGTCGCGCAGCAGCTTCAAATGCCCGCATGGCGTTCAGCGGTGGGCCCTTCGGGCGTTTGGGGGCGACGCTCATTTCTTAGCCTTAGATTTTCTACGCCCAGAAATAGCAAATCTGCTTTGCGCTGTCACGCTCAAGGCGCCAGATTGGTGCAAACAGGAGGATGGCGTATGACACTTGCACAACGAAACTGGGTTCCCATAACGAGTGAAACTCTGGTTCAGGGCATTGCCAACAAGGCTGCGTCCACGTCCTCGGCCGATCTTCTGGCCCGGGTTCAGACACTCGCTGAGCGGAACCGTGTGATCCACGAGGAAGAATGCTTCAACCTCAATCCGGCGACCAATGTTATGAACCCCAAGGCAGAGGCGCTCTTGTCGTCAGGTATCGGATCGCGTCCGTCCTTGGGCTATCCTGGTGACAAGTATGAAATGGGATTGGAGGCGATCGAAGAAATCGAGGTTATCACCGCCCAGCTTTGCGCAGAGGTGTTCGATGCCAGTTTCGCAGAGGTCCGCGTGCCCTCTGGCGCGATTGCCAACCTGTATGGCTTCATGGCGACCTGCAAACCGGGTGACACGATTATCGCTCCGCCCGCGTCGATTGGTGGGCATGTGACGCACCATATCGCGGGCTGTGCGGGGCTTTATGGCCTGCGCACGGTCGAGGCTCCCGTAAACAAGGATGGCTACACGGTCGATCTGGATCAGCTTCGCGCATTGGTCCTGGCCGAACGACCCAAGCTGATCACCATCGGCGGCAGTCTGAACCTGTTTGAGCACCCTGTGGCCGACATTCGTACCATCGCGGACGAAGTCGGCGCTAAGGTCATGTTCGACGCTGCCCACCAATGCGGGATCATAGCGGGGCGGGCGTGGTCGAACCCGCTGAAGGAAGGCGCGCATTTCATGACGATGAGTACCTACAAAAGCCTTGGGGGACCGGCCGGGGGACTGATCGTCACCAACGATGCCGAGATCGCAAAGGCGCTGGATGCCATCGCGTTCCCCGGGATGACTGCCAATTTCGATGCTGCGAAGACGGCCGCTCTTGCGGTGACCATGCTGGATTGGAGGGACTTTGGGAAAGCCTATGCCAGGGGGATGATCGCAATGTCGCAAGCATTGGCGACCGCATTGGACACAGAGGGCGTTCCGGTCTTTGCTGGGGCCGAAGGCTTTACGAACTCCCACCAGTTCGCCGTATTGGCCGAACCCTTTGGAGGCGGTCAGGCGGCGTCGAAAAAGCTGCGCCCGAATGGGTTTCTAGCTTGCGGCATCGGACTGCCATTGGCCGTGGTTGACGGCGATATGAACGGATTGCGCATTGGCACGCCAGAACTGGTCCGTTGGGGCATTACGACGGCCGATGCAGGTCAGCTTGCCGCGCTAATTAAACGCGGTCTCAACGGCGAAAATGTTGGAGAAGAGGTGGCGTCTTGGAGGCGAAACTTTGACACTCTCTGCTTTGTTCACTGAGACAGAAAGCGGACATTTATGCATTCTTGGCGAACGTCAAGAAAGTTCGCGTCTCGTTGGTCCGATCGGCTTGCGGCGAATGCTTTTGGTTACATTCCTTCCGGAATTGTCACTGTTCCTCCCGAAGATGCTTATGGGCTTCCAATAGTGACGCAATAATCTGGAAGCTGGTTGCGCCGGAGTCGAAAGGCTCCGGCGTTATTCTATTTTGAAACATCTATTTAGTGTTGGACCGCCCCGAGGTTGAGGCAAAGGAGTTACGCACCGGACACCTGCATTGAAATCTCTATCGGCCAGTTTTTTCTGCGTCCTCAGCTCTACCGAGCTTTCGTAAATCGATCAGACGGCTTCCAGCGCGATGGCGATACCCTGACCAACACCAACGCACATGGTGGCCAGCGCGCGTTTGTGGCCACCCAACGACAGCTCCAGTGCCGCCGTTCCAGCGATCCGGGCCCCGGTCATGCCCAGCGGGTGCCCCAGAGCAATGGCCCCGCCATTTGGATTCACATGCGCGCTATCCTCGGCCAGACCTAGGCCGCGCAGAACTGCGATACCTTGCGCGGCAAAAGCCTCATTCAGTTCAACCACGTCGAAGTCTTCGGGTTTCAGGCCCAAACGGGCGCACAGCTTTTGCGTGGCCGGGATCGGACCGATACCCATAATCCGAGGTGCCACACCCGCCGACGCCCCGCTAACAATGCGGGCCATCGGGGTCAGTCCGTATGTCCTGGCGGCATCAGCCGAGGCGATGATCAGCGCGGCAGCCCCGTCATTGACGCCCGAGGCATTGCCAGCCGTGACTGTTCCACCATTACGGAAAGGCGCGGGCAGGTTGGTCAATTTTTCCAGCGTCGTGCTGCGGGGATGCTCATCGGTTGCAAACAGAACTGGATCGCCTTTTCGCTGCGGCAGTTCGACCGGAGTAATTTCCTGTGCCAGCCGACCCGACGCGATAGCTTTGGCCGCGCGCTCTTGACTGCGAAGCGCGAATGCGTCCTGCGCGTCACGCGTCACATTAAAATCCTCGGCGACGTTCTCAGCAGTTTCCGGCATGGAGTCGACACCGTACTGTGACTTGATCACCGGGTTGATAAAGCGCCAGCCAATGGTGGTGTCATAAACAGCATTCGCTCGTGAAAAGGCGCTTTCGGCCTTGGGCATAACAAAGGGTGCGCGCGACATGCTCTCAACCCCGCCAGCGACCACCAGGTCGGCATCACCACAGCGGATCGCCCGCGCGGCGTTGATCACAGCATCCATACCGGATCCACACAGGCGGTTAATGGTCGTACCGGGGACAGCCACAGGCATGCCCGCAAGCAGCAATGACATGCGCGCCACGTTGCGATTGTCTTCACCGGCCTGGTTGGCGCAACCGAATATCACGTCATCGACAGCATCCCAGTCAACGCGTGGATTGCGCGCCATCAAGGCACGTATAGGAATCGCGCCCAAATCGTCAGGGCGTACCGGGGCCAGAGTACCACCAAAACGGCCGATCGGCGTTCGAATATAATCGCAGATATAGGCTTCGGTCATTGAGTTCACTTTCCTGCATGAGCCGTGGCGACATGGGAAACGGGTCGTTCGAAACGTAGGCTCGAGGGCATTTAAAAACAGTTTGAAAAAAATGGGAAATCCGAAATTTAACTTGTCCAGAATTTCTGGGCTGGTCACTCGATTACATAGACAGGTGGCGCGGCCGTCTGACATTCGGCTGCACTTGCCTTGTTTCGGTCGACAAGCAAGAGCGCTGACCGATCCCAGACCTGACCAATCAGCGGGCAGCAATTCGCCCAACTTTGGCCCGAGCTTAAACCCGCGCATTGGTTTCGGTTTGGCGGAATACCTCCTGCGGTCAACCGCAAGAGGCGATTTCTAAGCAAATCCACTCATCGAAGAGTACCAGTTTGCGCTTTAACTCCTGACCGCCGCCCTCAGCTCAAGAAATTTCCGCAATTGCTCGGTTTCCGGTCCTGACAATGCGCGTCCAATTGCGCCATAGGCATAAAGAGACGCACCACCCGGCACCACCCTGTTACCCGCCCCGATAAGCTGGCCGCCACGGATCGTGACCCCGTTCTCATCTGCCCAAAATTCAGTGACGTCCGATCCCAGGTCAGGGAACTCAACGACAAGTTCGTCGTCAATTTGATCATTCGAAAGATACCAGAAAGCGCGCTGTCCAGATTCAGTGACGTCATACTGATTGATACGGTTCTGGTACGGTGTCGGTGCGGATCCGATTTCTAGCTGAGCCTGTGCAAGCAGAATGCCCTTCACACCATCCCCCAGAACATCGACTCCCATTTCCTCTCGGGGTCGAAGATAGAGGTTTTTATTGCCCGTGCCGCTGTAGTCCAGTTGTGTGGATACCCGGAAAAGACCGCCGCCAAGGCTTTTAACATAAGCTGAACCGGACAGGATTGCGCCCGTCGTCAAATCGACTTCGAAGGCCCCGCGCGACGCAGCAAACCCGTCGCCACCAGTAAAGTGCAGGATTGGATATTCCGCCGCCGAGGCGACAACAGAGAATGTCGCGGCCTGTGTGGCTTGGACAGCCGAAGGCAGGGCAACAAATGTCAGACCACTCTGGCCGACCTTCGCCGCCAGTTTCACCATCTCTATTTCTGGCGTTCCCAGTGCAGTCGCAGTAAGAGATCCAGCACTATCGTTCCACCCTGCGAAACTCGCAGAGTTGTCCATCAAGTTCCTGATCCCACTCATCGGGTGCCGGGCAAGAAAAGGGCGCTGGTCGTCATTAAATTTCTGCGCGGCGTGGTATCCGGGAATGCTACGGGCCGCTATATCAGCAATGGTTATATCCGTCGGTCCCGATCGCCGCTTGATGCTAAGGTATTCTACCTTCGATTGTATAATAACGCTGTGCCGGCCTATTGTGGTAGGCAAGGGCGGGTTGCCCGTCACACCGCTGATAGACAGGCCACCAAAGCCATATGCGGTCACTGTATATTCTAGTCGGTACCATTCTCCGACCGTTAAAATATCAGTCTGCACGACGTTTGAATACGACCCATCGGGTGAGTGGATGCGCACTTGTCCGTTTGAAATGGTTGCATCACCGTTCGTATTCCAATGAGCCTCACCATCGTTTAACCCCCCGTCCGTGACAGCGTCAGGGCCAGGTTTAAGATCGTTCGATTTATCCAGCATCAACCCCACCGGTTGACCCGGACCCAGTATGGGCATCGTCCCTGCCCAGTTCTGAAACAGTGAGCGCATATCGGCGGGGTCGAGCCAAAGCGACGGGTTCAAGTTTTTAATACCGCCAGGACCATTGCGCGTCGCCAATGATGTGATGGAAAGGCCAAGATTAATCATTATTAACAACCCCTTTCACTTCATCGGTTGTTTGATGCCTGGGTTGATTGACAAAGGCTGGTTCAGCCTTGCTGGCAATTACTGCGCGGGACATTCTGTTGATCTCCAACTTATTGGATTGGTGCGACTTCATTGGATGAGATGCCAATTTGCCCTCAGATTTCCGTAGCTGCGTGTTCAGAAACCCGGGCTTTGCGGGTACTCATTCTCACTTGATGCATGACGTTAGCATTCAGTCATGGGTTGAGACTTGATCGTTCTTCACCCGGAATAATTTTCTAAGATTATTGATTTTTAATTAGGCGACCGTACGGGTTGATCGGAAGTCATGCGCCCATAGTCAGATAAGGGGGAAGTGGCTAGAAGCCTGGTTTGAACCGACCCAAACAGCAGTCATGAAATGCAGGGGCAAGGTGGTTTTCACCGCGGCTTTTTGAACTGGCAGTTTGGCATACGGGCGGGCCTTTATTTATGCGCTGGAACCTTGTAGAGAGCGGCTTCAAACGCGTTTCGCGTGTATCCGGCATTTGGGATAAATTATTTGATATGAAGCAATCTCCAATACACGAAGCACAGTTCAATTCGAGCCGGTCACCAATGGGTGACGCGCCAGAAGATGACGTGGTCGATTTAGGAGTTTTGATAGGCACATTATGGCGTGGAAAGTGGATCATTGCCCTGGCCACCGCCATAGCCATTTTGATCGGAGGGTATTACGCCTTTGTCGTCGCCGTGCCACTATACAGGTCGACTGCGGTGGTCATGCTGGAAACCGATCAAGCCAGCGTGGTTGACCTTCAAAGCGTAGTGGGCGGTCTGGCCGGAGACACCGCTGAAGTCAATTCCGAATTGGAAGTGCTGCAGTCCCGCGGCCTGATAGGCAAGGTCGTGGACAAGCTGGACCTCGTTTCTGATCCCGAGTTCAATTCCGATCTTCTGCCGGACTCGGCACTCGATGGAGTCAAACAGTTCGTCAAATTAGTGCTTGGCGCCGGAAGCGACCCCGAGCAGGTGGCCGAGGAATTGACTCAGCAGAAAACCCGGGACAGCGTGATTACTGCCCTGCTCAAGAAGCTCTCGGTCAAAATCGTGCCGCAAAGCTTGGTGTTCGAAGTTACGGTCGAGACGGAATCGGCACGCAAGTCAGCTCTGATAGCCGACACGATCGTCGAACTATACGTACTGAACCAGATCGAGGTAAAGTTTGAGGCCACCGAACAGGCGACGGCGTGGCTGACCGACCGTGTGGCCGAGCTGCAAGTCGAATTGGAAACGGCTGAGGCAAAAGTCAGCGACTTCAATGGGACGACTGCGCTGATCTCACCCGAAGCTCTACAGTTGCAGGAAGTGCAATTGAAAGATCTTCGTGAACGTCGTGTATCTGCCGAGGCAACCCGTGTCACGGCACAGTCCCGGTATGACGCACTGTCTTCCGCAGACAACCGCGCGGCTCAGGCTGAAGCCAGCCAGGACCCGCAGTTGCAACGTCTTTTCACGCAAATCGAGGATTCCGGTACGGGCGAGACAGTCTTTGACACCGCTTTTCAACGCCTTCTCGCGCGCACAGCGCTTGAAGTGCGGCGGTCGACGCAGCAGGTTCAGGCCCTGACACAATCGGCAGAAGACCTTGGGCAAAAGATCGCGCAGCAGAATGCGGACCTGATTACGCTGCAGCAATTGGTGCGTGAGGCCGAAGCGGTTCGGCTGCTTTATGAGTATTTTCTGGCACGGCTGAAAGAGACATCGGCGCAGGAAGGGATTCAAAAGGCGGATAGTCGGCAATTGTCACGCGCCGTTATTCCCAGCATCCCGACTTCGCCCCGAAAATCCCGAATGCTAATGCTCTCGGCCATACTGGGCCTCATGCTGGGCGGCGGGTTCGTCTTGTTGGCTGAAGCGCGACGCAAAGGCTATCGCTCTGCGCAGGATTTGGAACGCAAGACCGGCTACAGCGTTTTGGGTCAGATCCCGATCTTTCCTGCACGCGGGCGCCGCAAGGTTCTGGAATATCTGGCCGACAAGCCGTCCTCTGCCACGGCCGAGGCGGTGCGCAACCTGAGAACTTCGCTGATGCTGTCCAACGTGGACCGCCCGCCACAAGTTGTGGTTATGACCTCATCGCTGCCGGGCGAGGGGAAGACGACAAATTCACTGGCGTTGGCCCAGAACTTTGTCGGTATCGGCAAAAAGGTCTTGCTGGTCGAAGGCGATATCCGACGCCTGACCATGACAGCGCAGCTCAAGGGCGCACCCCAAAAAGGGATCGTGTCGGTTCTGTCCGGGGACGCCACGCCACAAGAGGTCATCTTTCAGGACCCGTTGCTGAACTGCGATATTCTGGCTGGTGAAGAGACCTCGGTGAATGCGGCGGACCTATTTGCATCAGAACGGTTCAAGGTTTTTCTGGACGACATGCGCAAGCTCTATGACGTCATACTGATCGACACGCCGCCAACATTGCTGGTATCCGACGCACGCCTGATTGCACGCAATGCGGATGCGGTGCTGCTGACCATCAAGTGGAATGACACATCCGCGCAAGACATCACCGAGGCAATGCGCCTGTTCCACACCGATAATCAGCGCTTAACCGGTCTTATTCTGGGTCAGATCAATGTCCAAAGCGCCAAGCATTACGGATATTCCTACGGAAGATATGCGTCCAAATATTACAGCGATTAAGGCTGTCAAAACGTCTTGGTTTAACGTGCGATTGACGTTTCAGTCGTTGCTGGCAGGACGGATCATTGCGGGGATGCAAAAAGGTAACCAGCCTCGCTTTCTGGTCGAACCTCAGCAAGGCTAAGTACGCTGCGGTTACGACGTTGTGAAAGATTGATATTCACGTTTGTTATTCTTTGGAATTATGCATGAAATTTTCTATCCTTACAGCAGTTTGGAACCGTGCGGCCACCCTTCCAGATGCCTTGCAAAGCCTGGATACACAAACCTACGACAACTACGAACATGTGGTTCAGGACGGAGGCTCTAGTGATGGCACGCTAGAGCTGCTCAATGCCCGAAACGATCCGCGTATGCGGCTGGTCAGTGAAACAGATCGGGGCCTTTACGACGCACTGAACCGCGCCACGGACCGAGCAACCGGTGATGTGGTCGGGTTGCTGCATTCTGATGACTTTTTTGCACATGCAGAGGTTTTGAATCGTGTTGCACAGGTCTTTGAGGAAACCGGCGCAGACGCGGTCTATGGTGATCTGGAATATGTGTCCGCGCGGGATTCCAACAAGGTGGTGCGCCATTGGGTTTCTGGACCCTATGGCCCGCACAATCTGAAACGTGGATGGATGCCACCACATCCGAGCTTATTTATCAAACGCGATGTCATCACGCGGTGGGGTGGTTATGATGACAGCTTCCAGATTTCAGCAGATTATGACAGCATACTGCGTTATTTCGGCCAGGGCCGCATTTCAGCAGCCTATCTTCCGGAAGTTTTGGCCAAGATGCGCCTTGGCGGGGCCAGCAACGGCAGCGTCCGTCGAATTTTCAGGAAATCGACGGAAGATTATAAGGCAATCCGGCGCAATCAGGTTGGCGGTGCGCCCACTCTGATCATGAAAAACGCGCGGAAGGTGCCGCAGCTATTTATGAATAAGCTGAGATCAAACTAGGCTTGCACAGCTCATGCTTCGGGGCGGGCAAAGTGATTTGGTTGACCACGTCTAGGTCCACGCGGGCGACCTACGCAGCCCTGTCGATACTGAACCCACCGCAAATTTACGATAGTTCCAGACCCATAATAAGAGCTGGACAGACGCAAAAAAAACGCCGCCCTAGGGGGCGGCGTTGCTGATTGGTTTATTGGCTTAGGTTATTCAGCTGCCTGTGTTCCGGCGTCTTCGTGCCTGTCCCGCTGCCCGTCGCGATAAAGCGCCTTGGCCAGAGAAATACACATCAAACCCATCACCATAGTGAACGGCAGCGCGCCGATGATCATCGCATTGCGCAATGCGTCCATCGGGTTGTTCTCACCCGCTGCCAAGATCAGCGCACCGATTACGGCGGTCAGAATCACACCCCAAATGATGCGATGTTTGACGCCGGTCTCCTGACTGCCACCCGACATGATTGTGTTCATCACCAAAATCCCGGAGTCCGCAGAGGTAACCAGGAAGGTCATGATCAGGATCACGCACATGACGTTCAGCATTGACAACAACCCACCGTCGATCATGTAGGACAAAGTCACGAACAGCTTGTTGGTGTTCGACGCCCCAATGATCGCGCCCTCGGCCGCGCCTGCCAGTTCCAGATCGATCGCGGTGCCGCCCAGGACTGTCATCCAGGCAAAGCACACCAATGCCGGTGCGAACACGCAACCCAGGATGAACTCACGCACGGTACGACCCTTTGAGATGCGTGCCAGGAACAAGCCAACGAACGGCGAGAACGCGATCCACCAAGCCCAATAGAACGTGGTCCAGCCCGACTGCCAACCAAACTGACGGCCCTGTTCACCGGCTGCATAAGCTGCGGCCAGAGTTGCTTCGTCCAGTTCAGCTGCTGCACCTTCCAGACCGCTCTTGAAGCCGTCAAAGCTGCCCCAGGCGTTGGTAGCACCCCCCATCAGGTCTGCCGCATGGGCCTGTGCTTCTGCGGGCAGTGCTGCAGCAAAAGCTTCTGCCGACAGCGGCCCATAGGCGCCAAAGCTCAGCGAGATGAAGTGGAAGATATAGTCGACCATCGCCGAACCATAGGTGGTCATTGCAAAGACAAACGAGCCGAACACCACAAAAGTTCCCAGCAGGATAATCGACAACACAAGGTTCAGGTTTGATAGATACTTAACCCCGCGGCCGACACCCGAAACCGCCGAAATGATCGAAAGTGCCATGATAACGACCAGACCCGCGATCAAGCCCACCTTGGATGGTGCCGGAACGTCTCCGCTCAGGTCCATTACCCATTGCATACCGGTGATCGCATAGACCCCGTCGATAAACTGGCTGACACCAAAACCAATGGTGACCGAAACACCCAGGATGGTCGCAACCACGCCCAAAACGTCAACCACATGACCAAGAAAACCGTTCATCAGCTTGCCGAACAGCGGCGTCAGCGCCGCGCGGATCGTCAGTGGCATGTTACGCGTATAGGCGTAGTAGGCCAGAGACAGGCCCGTCACCACATAGATCGCCCAGGCGTGAAAACCATAGTGCAGGAACGTATAGCGATAGGCCGATTGGATCGCCTCGGGTTCATTGCCCGGAACATCCCCGGCAACCACAACGGGGTTTGAGCCCCACAACCCCAACGGTTCGGCCGTTGCAAACACCATCAGGCCCACGCCAAGACCGGCCCCGAACATCATCGAGAACCACGAAAAGTTCGAAAACTCGGGCTTTTCTCCGGGTGTGCCCATGACACGCTTACCGGTGCCCGGAAGGATGGCCACCACCGCCAGAAACAAAAAGAAAAAGCCCACGATGATGACGTAAAAGCCGTTGAAGCTCTCCAGTAATTTGCCGTTCCAGCTGCCCAGGGTGCCGTTGGCATTGGCCGGAAAGACCAAAGCCCAAAGCACCAGAGCAACCATGATCGCCTTGCTTATCAGCGCAATCGGGACGCTGTAGTTCTCATAAAAACCATCATCCGCGGTCTTTATTTCTAAGTCCGTAAACGGTTCCTTTATCGACATCTCTGTTCTCCCTTGTCGGTAAATGGCCTTTTTTATTTTTCGAAGTGCGCCATTCCCGCCAAATCTATAGGGGGTGCGCATATCAGTTTGTTATTCTCCGTCCGTTTATTGCCCTTTCGCGTCACAAAAGCGCACGGATCTTTTCAAGAAGGGCAGCGTTCACTGCGACACCTTCCTTTGCAGCCCCTTCTCTGTATGTCTTGCGACCGTCGCCTGGCAGGCGGGCACCGTCTTGCGAGCGGACCGACTCGATAAGAGCGGCCAGCTTGTCCTGAAACAGCCCGCCCGAAGTCGCCTGTGGGTCAATGGCAATAAAGAATTGACCGGTTTTCGGCGGGCCACCAGCCGTACCCGAGAATGGGCTGGCTACGGAACCCAACGTCGCACCCGCCATCGCAGCAGCCATCAGTTCGACGGTCAGGGCAATGCCGACACCCTTGTAACCGCCCGATGGCACCATCGAGCCTTTCAGACCAGCCTCGGGGTCGGTGGTGGGTTGGCCATTGGCGTCCAGCACCCAGCCTTCGGGCACAGATTTGCCTTCGCGGGCGTGCTTCATCACCTCGCTCTTGGCAATTGTGCTGGCGGACTGATCGATCAGCAGCGCGGCATTGCCATCGGCATCGGGGGCGGAAATCGAAAATGGATTGGTGCCGACAACGGGTTTCGCGCCACCCGACGGGGCAATCGAGGCAGGGGCATTGGTAAATCCGATCCCAAGCAGCCCGGCCTGCGCCAACCGCTGTGTATGCACGCCCAGAACACCGCAATTATACGAGTTGTTGACAGCCAGAACTGCAACGCCTTGTTCACGCGCTAGCGGGATCAGTTTCTCGAACCCCAAATCAATAGCACTATGGGCAAAGCCAGTGGCGGCATCCACTGTGACAACGGCAGGGCGAGGCTGTGTGACCACCGGTTTTGCAGTGCCGTCCACCTTGCCACATTCGACATGCTGAGCGTAGATCGGAATATAAGCCAACCCGTGTGACGCCACCCCATCCGCTTCGGTCATTGCAGTGGCGACCGCCAAAGGACGCGCGTTTTCCTCGGATGTTCCGGCTTTGACAAGCGCGCGAAAGGCCAGGTCTTCAATCTCGGACAGTGACAGGGTTTCAGTGGCGATCATCATATATTCCCGTTCGTAAGAGTTGTAAGCGCCCCGGTGCAGGAGCCGCATTTCAGTCGTTGTCGCTCAATCCCGCACCGGCGCCGCGCAAACGGCTTTCCTCGGTTGCGGGGGCGAACGTGCGATGGGCAAAGCCGCTGAGCCTGTTCCAGTTTTCCTCTGACACATCGGCGCGCAGCACCGGTTCACGACGCCCGGTCATTTCGGCGGGCGCGGAAAAGACCAGCTTGTTTGCGTGGTGCGCCTCAAGCGCATCGGGCGTTGCTTGTACGCAAACCTGTCGTCCGTCGGTGGCCAAGCGGGCCCCCTGCCATTCGGCAGAAACCGGCACGCCCAGACGCAACGCGGCACCGCCCATGAACGGCACTGCCAACAGGGGCAGGCTGACGTTCTCCATGGTGATCGATCCCCGATTCATCAGCCGCACGGCACAATCGCTCAGCGATGCCCCGGCGATCAGCGGACTCATACGCCGTGTGGGAGCATGCCATACTTCAGCGCTAAGAGAGACGGGCGACACGTCAATCGACGGAATGCGGTCGTTCATCTCCAACAGATCGGCCAACATCCCAGCCCCCGAGAACCCGAAAGCCGACAGCCAGCGCGTGCCTTTGGCCGCCTCTTCGGCCAGCCCCCATGACAGGCCGGCACCGCGCGCGGCGCGTTTGCTCATGGCTTCGATTTCATTCAACGAATGGCTCATGCCACGGCCTCTTCAAGTTCGGGGAATACCCAGAAATCGGCGTTTTCAGAAGTCAATTCGTAGGGCAGGGGAGCATTCCCATACATGCAGATCCGAACCCAGCGGTCCGAGCGAGGATCAAACTTGGTCGCGCCAAAGAAGGACAGCTTGCAGCGCAACATGTCGATGGGAAGTACTCGATCCGAGATCGTATTGTCCCGAATTTCAGCATAGGGTGCGCGACCTACGATCTGGACCCGACGCAGGACGTGGCGGTGTTCAGGGTGGCGCAGAAGGAAATCCGCAACCTGTGCCTCGTCCGACCAATGAGCCAGAGCCTGATACAACAGTGCGGCATCCCGCCCGGGGGCCAGAGGCTGTTCATATTCCTCTATAGGTTCTTCAAAGCGTTCACCTAGGCGCGGTTCCAGCTTTTCCTCGGAAACATACCAAGCGCGAGCCTTGCTGGCCGGAGTGGTCCAATCTGTCTCGATCGCCCAGCCATAAATGTCCTTCAGCAGCGTCCGCAAATCGCCGATCTTCATCGCGCCCGCTATCCGGAAGGTCGCGGTGTTATCTGCCGCCATACTTTCGGCAAACCCGTCTACCAGGTCCCCGTAAGGTTCCAGAATAAGCGAGGCAATCCATTCCTGCCCTTCCAGGGTCAGGTTCGTCTCGGCCCATGTGTAAAGCGTATTCCAGGGATAATCCGCATCAAGATTGGCACTGGCCAGATAGTCGGTAACCTTGGCGACATCCCCACGAAGGGCCGCCAGTTTCTCAATCTGGATCGGGTGTTCCGAATGCCAGGTTTCGACGATCTGCGTGTTGCGCGTCAGCATTTCCCGGAACAGGGTGATTTCAGCCTCGGTTGCCTTTTGAACCGCACGGACGGCCTGAATGGCCCGTTCGCGTGCGGCCATCCAATTGTTGAACAGCACCGGGTGGTTCAGCAGAAACGGCGCCATACCCAGACCTGTCGAGTTGCCGATGCCAATCGAGCGGGCAATCCCTGGGTCCAGCCGCGCCGCGCTGGTTCCGCCTTTTGCCGCGCGCAAGTCTGCCATGTATTGCACCAGATCGGTCACAAACCAGCGCGTCAGATAGACCGACAACATCTCAACCTGGAAAGGCGCACGAAATTCGGGGCGGTCGGCGATCATCTCACGATCCGCGGCACCCAGTTTGCCCGAGCCGTAAACGGCTGTCGTGCGCATCAGGTAACCGACGTCCTCGATTTTCGCGACGGACGGCTGGCGTCCGCCAGCCAGTTCGCTGACGACATGCTCCCACAGGCGCACCGACCGGTTCGCGCGCGAGACCGATAGTTCTGTGCCGGTCACGCGCCCGGCTTCCTGAACCGGGATATTATGCGACAGGCGTTCGATGTCATCCGCAGTCGGCACACCATCGAACAATGTAAATGTGGCGTCCCAGGCTTCGGCAATCACCCGATCAGACCGTTTTTCAGGCGGCAGGTCATGGGCATAGGCGATCAACGAATATGACGCATCAGGCCCGTGCGCTGTATAAACAGCATGGCCGACGCCGTTTTCATCAATCTCGAAAGCAGTCTGCTCGAACCGCCAGTTCTCTCGGGCCAGACGTCGTGTAAGAATGCGCATGAAAGATAGGCGCGACTGGTGCATCGATCCAAGGCGCGCAAGGCGCATCACAAGCTTTGGGTCGCGTTGGGAAACGTCAGTCATTCGGCCATGCCTCCTCAGTTTTCCGCGGCCCGAAGTTGTCATTAAAGAAGCGATACCAGTTGCCTCCCATTATTCCGGCGATTTCGTCGGCGTTCAGGCCGGTCTGGCCCAAGCCATTCCTGATATTTTCAAAGTCACGATTGTCCCGGAACCAATCTGGCATGGGCGGGAAACCGGGGGCTGAGGCAGAGCCCTCACCATAGTCGATCTCTTTGGTCCAGCGTCCGACACGCATCCATTCCACGATGCTGTCGGGTTGATCCTGGCACAGGTCGGTACCGATCCCCAAATGCTGAGCGCCGTATTTGTCCGCAGTCCGCGCGATCATTTCGCAGAAACTCTCAAGCGTGCAGTCGGATTTGTCCTTGAGGTGATGAGGGTAGACCGAAAAGCCCAGCATCCCACCGTTTTCTGTTACGGCCCGAATAACCATGTCCCGCTTGTTGCGAAGGGCAGGCGACCACTCATGCGGATTGGCATGGGTGATGGCGATGGGACGTTCGGAAATCTCAGCCGCCTCGATGGTTGAACGATCTGCCGAATGGCTCATGTCCACCACAAGACCAACGCGGTTCATCTCCTTGATAACCTGCTTGCCCATGCGGGTGATGCCGGTGTCTTCGGCCTCGTAACAGCCCGTCGCCAGCAATGACTGGTTATTATAGGTCAGCTGCATGAACCGCGCGCCCAGATCGTGCAGGATTTCGACCAGACCGATATCGTCCTCGATGGGCGAGGGGTTCTGGAAGCCAAAGAACACCGCCGTCCGCCCCGTTTCTCGGGCCACGTCAATGTCGCTGGCCCAGCGGCCTTTCATGATGAGGTCGGGGTATTTCTCGAACCAACGGTTCCATTTCTCAAAATTCAGAACCGTTTCGCGGAAGTTTTCGTGATAGGCGATGGTGACGTGGATCGCGTCCACGCCCCCTTTGCGCAATTGACGAAATATTTTCTCCGACCAGTTGGCGTATTGCAGGCAATCGATCAGCATCAATCCGGCTTTCCGGCGCTGATATAGGCGGTCTTGACCGTTGTGTAGAACTCAGCCGCGGCTTTGCCTTGTTCGCGCGGGCCGTACGAGCTGTCGCCGCGGCCACCGAACGGCACATGATAATCGGTGCCTGCGGTGGGCAGGTTTACCGTGACAACGCCGGTGCGCGCGTTGCGGCGGAAATGCGTGGCCCGAGCCAGCGATTTGGTCACGACGCCCGAGGTCAGGCCGAAATTAGTGTCATTGACGACGCTCAGCGCTTCATCATAGCTGCCAACCTTGATGACGCTGGTCAGTGGCGCGAACATTTCTTCGCGGTTGATGCGCATATCGTTGCGCGTGTTCAGGAACACGCCGGGCGACATGTAGAAGCCTTCATGCGGCATATCCAAACGTTGCCCGCCACAAGCCAGTTCCGCGCCTTCGGATTTGCCCAGATCGACATAGGCCAAATTTTCAGCCAACTGCTGCTGGCTGACGACCGGACCCATCTGAACCCCTTCCTCCAGCGCGTGGCCGACTTTCATCGCCTGCGCACCCGCAACCAGCTTTTCTACAAACGCGTCGTGAATGCCTGCGTGAACCACGAGGCGGGAGGAGGCGGTGCATTTTTGCCCTGTGCCACCGAACGCCCCGCCAAGGGCCAGCGTTACCGCCAGATCCAGATCGGCGTCGTCCATAACGGCCAGAGCGTTTTTCGACCCCATTTCCATCTGAACCTTGGTCAGGTTCTGGATGGCCGCCGTCGCGATACCCTTGCCGACCGGAACCGAGCCGGTGAAAGAAATCGCGTTGACCTTAGGGCTTTCGACAAGACGCTGACCGATTGATCGGCCCGATCCCATCACAAGACTGAACAGACCCTTAGGGATATCCTGACGATTGATGATCTCGGTTAGGGCCACCGCCGAGGCGGGCGTAATGTTGGCAGGTTTCCACACAACGGCGTTGCCATAACACAATGCCGGAGCAATTTTCCACGAAGCGGTTGCCGTGGGGAAGTTCCACGGGCTGATGATGGCAACAACGCCTACGGCCTCGCGGCGCACATCAACCTCGATGTCGGGACGTACTGAATCAGCGTTCTCACCAATCTGGCGCAGACATTCGGCAGCGTAATAGGTAAAGAATTGACCGGCGCGATAGACTTCGCCCTTGCCTTCGGCCAGCGGTTTGCCCTCTTCGCGGCTGAGCAGGGTGCCCAGTTCCTCGGCACGTGACATCAGTTCATTGCCTATGGCGTCCAGAACCGCCTGTTTGCGCTCAAGCCCATAAGCCGCCCATTCAGCTTGTGCGACACGCGCCTGATCCAGTGTTGTCTCTAGCTGATCGGCGCTGGCCTGAGCAAACATACCAACCAAGTCGCTCAGATCAGATGGGTTGCGGTTTTCGATTTCGCTTTCACCTGCCAGCCACTCGCCAGCGATCAGGTTCTTTTGGATGTCAGCCATAGCTGTGTCGCCTCATTCAGAAAGTATCGATCAGGTATGGACCTCTTTGGGGTAATCAATCAAACTAAAATTATTGAACATTACTTCAGATAAGTTGAAATGATCGGATGACACTCAAAATCGAACTGCTTCGTGGCTTTGTCGCCGTCGCGCGTTGCGGCAACCTGACGGACGCGGCTTTGGTCCTGAAACGAACACCTTCTGCGGTTTCGATGATGATGAAACAGCTGGAAACCCATCTTGGGGAACCGCTGTTCGAAACGGACCGGAAAAACAAGCTCACAGCACTAGGAGAATTTGTTCTCGAACAATCAGAGCAGGAGGTTCAGCATTTCGACAATACTGTACGGGCCATCGAAAATTTCGCTGACGCCAGTTTGGGACATGTTCGAATTGCCACAGTACCGTCAGTGGCCGGCACAATCATTCCGCAGGTTTTTGCCCGTAAAATAGACACATATGACAAAGTCCGGATCGACCTGCGCGATATGGATTCAAAATCGGTTTTGCATGAATTGTCACGCGGTCGAATTGATATCGGTATCGCAACACTGGGCGTCAACGGGTCCAGTCTGCACAGCCAGCTTTTGCTGACCGACCGGTTCGGCGTTCTGGTTGCCCCAGATCATCCGTTGGCCACGGGCACCGGCCCCGTCAACTGGAAAGCGCTGGAAAGTGAACGTCTGATCGCCAATAGCTTATCCGACGGCATTCCGGGTCCAGAATCCGAAAAGATACACGCCAGATCGCGTTTATCGGCCCATAACCTGACCTCCATTCTGGGGATGGTCAGGGCTGGTATTGGCGTGACCATCCTGCCTGAAATGGCCGCAATCTCTTCAGGGCCGAGCGACCTTGTATTCCGTCCACTGGCCGATGAGACCTTAAAGCGCCACATTCATCTGTTGCGCAAAGCGGGATCGGCGCTGTCACCCGCCGCGCGCAAATTGGAGAAGGACATCATTGAAACGGTCGAAGCTCTGACAAAAGAGCATCTTTGTTTTCGATAAGAAAACGCCCCTGGACAACGAAATCGGGTTTTAACCGCGCAACGTGTCGCCCCGGTTGCTCAGAAAAGCGACTCGTGCCGAGGCCGAGGAATTGGCGGTGATGCCAGAATTGGCGGATGGTTGGAAAAGGGCGTTCAAGCGGATGGCAGCGGGTGAATACGACGAAGATGTTCAGCGGCGGCTAAACGGCTGAAGGTGAATTCGCCCTGAGGCTGCGTCAGCTTTACGTGAGTTAGTGGCAGGGCGGCCCGCGCGAAGGTAACCGCCCTACCGGCCTGCCTAGGTCAGGCTGTGTGTGCGTTGTGCCCAAAATACAGGAACTCGCGATCCATTCCGGCCACATCACCCGATTCGAGAGACAGGCTGGCCGAATCCAGCATCTTGTAGCTTTTCTGCGATTTCACCCATTCATCCGCATTCTGAAGCGTGGTCAGCGTATAGCTTGTGGTCTCGCTCAGGTAATGCGTTGGAATGATGATCTTGGGCTTCAGCTGTTCGACGATGTCGTTGCCTTGTTTATAGTCCAGAATGTGCTGCGACCCGTCGACGGGCAATGTCAGAACATCAACCTGGCCAATCGCATCCCAGAATTCCTGTGGCGGATCGTGCCGGTTGTCGCCCCAGATCAGTGTGCGGATGCCGCCGGTTTCAATCAGATAAACCACCATGTCCATGTGGCTGACATTGTCCGGCGGGCAAGCTTGCACTCCGAACTCGCCCAGTGCGTTGGTCCAGTCGTACCAGCCCGGCGCGCGGCACACGTGTTTGTCCGCAAAACCGGTGATTTTGATGTCGGCGAATTCAAAGTTCCCGACCATCCGGTCCAGAACCATGGTCGAAACCGGACGGTGAATGGCGTCATGGTCGAAATGCGTATGCGTGGACATGCAGATATCGACCGGCGTTTCCGGGAATTCATTCTTGAACCACAGCCCCCACGCACCCGAAGGGTCATCGCGCCAGGGGTCGAACAGAACGGTGGCACCACCGGGTGATGTGATCTTGATGGCGCAGTGACCGTAATAGTCGATCCCGACGGTCCCATCCACGGATTGTCCTGTGGTTTTCTGCAATTCGATCACGCCGTTATTGTTGCCGGGTTGTGTCCAGTCGGTGGATTGCGCCTTGGCAGATGTCGTGGTCAGCAGCGAGGCCGCCCCACCAACACCGGCAGCACCCGCCGCCATAAAAAAGGACCGCCGCGACAGGCCCGGCGTCAACTCATCCTTGTCACCACGCAATAGCGTTGGCTTAAGGTCCAGGTCATCTCTTTCCATTTTTGGTATTCCCTGTTGTCTCTCGTTCCGGTCTTTGCCGGAACAGAAACAGGGTACCAAGCCGGTTTATTAAACAGTGCATCGAAAATCTACGGGGGAAACATGGGGGGATTCCCCATGTTCACTGGATCGACAACAGCAGGCTGCGCAGGTTCTTACCGCTGCGTTTCAAACCAAGCTTTGCGCGTATGTTGTTGCGGTGAAACTCGATCGTGCTGGGTTCGCGTGACAGCGTTCTCGCAATATCCTTGGTCGTCTGCCCCCGCATGATCAACTGTGCGATTTCCTGTTCGGTTGGTGTCAGGGATTCAAAGATCGTGGTCAGTTGCCCACTCATCTCAGAGGTGATGGATTTCAAGCTTTCTTCAGCAAGGTCCAGATAAATCCGACCGGCAGGGTCGCTGTCCATTCGGCCACGCAGCTTTGCCAGATGCGGAACGACTAACCCCTTTATCTGACTTAGAATCTTGGCATCATATTCCTGCCGCGAAGTTTCGACACTGCTCAGCAAAACCCGCAACGCGGCATTTGCCTCTTCCAGATCTGCGGTCCGGTTGGCCACGCGCTGTTCCAGTTGATCCAGCGTGGTTTGCAATTCGGCCTCAAGCGCGGTGCGGCGGTCAATCTCAACCAGCAACGAAAGATCGGATTCTATGACCCTCGCGAATTCCTGCAGGCCCTCGCGGAACAGCATTGCGCGTTGGTTACGGCGCGAATCCAAAACGCAAATTGTTCCAAAAATCGTACCGTCGGGCCATTTGAGCGGATAGCCGATATAGAAACTCATCCCGTGTTCTAGGTCGTCATTGTCACACCATTCCGGGTCTTGGGTTGCATTTTCGACCGTCAGTTCGCCATCGCGTTTCAGAACGCCATAGCAATAAAGTTTCTCACTCAGGGTAAAACCGCATCCCACCTCATAGGGGTTGTTGTTACTTCTGCTTGTGACAAAAACAGAATGATGAGGCGCATGTGTCCGCATCACGAGACTTGCAGGGACATCGGCAACCCGGGCAATCAGATCGACGATCCGCTGCCATTTGGCGATGGTTTCCTGCGAAATTGTGGGTTTCAAGCCAACCTCCGAGCGCAACATAGGTTACCCGATGAAACCTATTTGCAGACATTGCCAGTATTTTTGCCCGAATTTGCCCGATATTCAAAATTTATCGCGAGTATTTGACCTCGAAAGCCGAAGGCCAGCCACCGGATTACCCGAGGTATCGCGCAATTGCCGCCCGGCTTCCCCGTTGCCATATGGTCCTGAGCCATTGGGAAAACGCTGTTGCAAAACCTTCTTCCTGGCCGATATCTCCGTAGAATTTGCTTTGTGCGATCCAGATCAAGGGGTCCGATTTCGCGGCTAGAGCAGCGTCATGCAATTCGGTCCAAAAGGGGTCATTTTCCGCGATTTCGCTTCCGTCTTCGCGAAGGCCCGCGCACATCCGGCACCAGAACGCCTCGGCCAGGGCGAGCCCGTCTACTGGCGATCCTGACGCCAGTGCGTCACGCAGCGATGGCAGCAAAAATCCGGGATGGCGGGACGAGCCGTCAAAGGCAACCCGGCGTGTCGTGTCGTGAATGGCAGTATTCGCAAAACGTCTCGCGACCAGTTCAAGATAGTCAGCAGGTGGTGTTCCAGGCACCGGCGCGACATGAGGTAATATACCCTCAGCCTGAACCTTTTTGAAAAAGGCTGTGATATCGTCGTCCTGCATACAGTCGGCAATCGTCGGGACATTCAGTATTTCCCCAACATTCGCAAGCAGTTGATGGCCGCCATTCAGAACACGCAGCTTCATGGCCTCGTACGTATGTACATTGCGGGTCAGTGTCACACCAACCTTTTCAAGCGCGGGACGATCAGCGCAGAAATCATCCTCGATCACCCATTGGCGAAAATTCTCATGCGAAACCGGGGCGCGGTCTTCGATACCCAGGGCGCGGCATTGCGAGATCACCTGATGTGTTGTGGCCGGCACGATGCAATCCACCATCGAATTCGGAAATGCCCCGTTCTGTTCGATCCAGTTGGCCAGATCAGGGTCAGACAACCGCGCCAATCCGACGATACAGTTACGCAGGATCGTTCCGTTGCCTTGCAGATTATCGCAGCTGAGCGCGGTAAAAGGTTTTAAGCCATGCGCTCGACGTTGCCCAAGCGCCGCAACGATGGCGCCGAAAGCTGTACAAGGTTGGTCAGGGTTTTGCGCATCGTGGCGGATATCTTGGTGGGTAGTGTCTAGCGCCCCGGTATTGGCGTCCAGAAAATACCCCCCTTCGGTGATGGTCAGGGACACGATGCGGATCGCTGGATCGGACATTTGTTGGATCAACGGCGCGTTCCCGGGTTCGATCGGCAGATAGTCAATCATCGGGGCAATGATTTCAGCGGACATGCCGGACGGGTCAAGTTCGATCAGCGTTGTCAGACAATCCTGGCTGACCAGCTTTTCCCGCATCCCGGCATCATAGGCCCGAACCCCTGCGCCGATAATCGCCCAGTCCTTTGCCAGGCCCTGCTGCATCAAACGGTGGATGTACCAGGCCTGATGTGCGCGGTGGAAATTGCCAAGACCGATATGCACGATACCCGGTCGCAATTCAGCGTGGCAATACGATGGCCTTCTGACTGCTGCGGGCAAGTCCGTAAGGGCATTACGACCCAGCGGTACCGGAGGTTTTGCGTTCGCCAGAGGATCCATCAGCTCATCCAGTTTCCGCCATCGACATTATAGGTTTGCGCGACGATGTATTTGGCCTCGTCCGAAGCCAGAAAAACGGCCATTCCGGTCAAATCTTCGGCGCGGCCCATACGGCCATAGGGAACAGCCGCCGCCACTTCGCGCTTTTTCTGCCCGGGGGCTTTGCCTTCGTGTTTGGCAAAGAACGCATCAACACCGTCCCAGTGTTCGCCGTCAACAACGCCCGGTGCGATGGCGTTCACGTTAATCCCGTGTTGGATCAGGTTCAGCCCTGCCGATTGCGTCAGCGAGATAATCGCCGCCTTGCTGGCGCAATAGACCGAAACCAGAGGTTCACCACGCCGTCCGGCCTGAGAGGCCATGTTTATGATGCGGCCTTTGACCCCGTGCGCGATCATGTGTCGTGCAACCGCCTGCATGGTGAAAAGGGTTCCGGCGACGTTGATGTCAAAAACGCGGTTGAAATCGGCGCGCTCGATCTCGGTGATCGGGGCGGCAGTGAATATCGCGGCGTTGTTGATCAGAATGTCGATGGGTCCGAAATGCGCGAGTGTTTGCGCGACTGCTTGGTCGATGCTGGACTGGTTGGTTACGTCCATCTCGATGGCTAGCGCAGGATCACCGATTTCGGCTGCGGCCTTTCGCGCACGGGTAATGTCGACATCGGCAATCGCAACACGCGCGCCCTCGGCAACATAGGCTTTGGCAAAGGCTAGGCCGATACCACGCGCGGCCCCCGTAATTAGGGTTGTTTTGCCGGCCAAACGCGTCATTCGATGCGCAATCCCTGTGCGTCAAACCGATGAATGACATCTGCACGTGGGGCCAGATGGACACGATCTCCATGACGGAAGCCGACCTCTCCATCCGCGCGCACGGTGATGGTTTCGGCCAACCCGGTTTCGTGGATATGAAAGAAGGTGTCCGACCCCAGATGTTCGGATACGCCAACGACACCAGACCATGGCCCGTCGCTTTCGGATACCGTGATATGTTCAGGGCGCACACCAATGGTGTGGGCCCCGTGTTTCGCGGCCTCTTCACCCTCGATAAAATTCATTTTGGGCGAGCCGATGAAGCCTGCAACAAACAAATTGCGCGGAGTGCGGTACAGCTCTAGTGGGCTGCCGACCTGTTCGATGACACCGGCCTGAAGCACCACGATCTTATCGGCCATGGTCATCGCCTCGACCTGATCGTGAGTCACGTAGATCATTGTTGTGGCCAGACGTTCGTGCAACTCGCTGATCTCAAGCCGCATGCCCACCCGCAACGCCGCATCGAGATTGGACAGCGGTTCGTCGAACAGAAACGCCGCAGGTTCACGCACAATGGCGCGGCCAATGGCAACGCGCTGACGCTGCCCACCAGACAACTGGCCAGGTCGACGATCCAGATAGTCTGCAAGGTTCAGTACACCTGCAGCGCCTTCGACGCGCTTGTCGATTTCCGCCTGATCCAGTTTGGCCATGCGCAGCGGGAATGCGATATTCTTGCGCACCGTCATATGCGGGTACAGAGCGTAAGATTGGAACACCATCGCCAGGCCACGTTTGGCGGGGGGCACGTCAGTGGCATCTGCCCCGTCAATATCGATAGAGCCCGAGGTGATATCCTCCAACCCCGCGATCAAGCGCAGCAAGGTGGACTTGCCACACCCCGAAGGGCCGACAAAGACCGTGAACTCGCCGTCCTCGATGGTCAGATCCAGAGGCGGAATGACCTGCACGTCGCCGAAGCTTTTGGTCACGGATTTAAGTTGAATACGTCCCATACGTCGTCTTCCTTATTTCACAGCGCCGAAGGTCAGGCCGCGGACAAGTTGTTTCTGGCTGAACCAGCCAAGGATGAGGATTGGTGCGATCGCCATGGTCGAGGCCGCGCTGAGCTTGGCAAAGAACAGGCCCTCGGGGCTGGAGTAGCTGGCAATGAAGGCAGTTAGCGGTGCCGCGTCGACGGCGGTCAGGTTGAGGGTCCAGAACGCTTCGTTCCACGCCAGAATGAAGTTCAGGAGAACTGTCGAGGCGATGCCGGGGATGGCCATGGGCGTCAATACGTAAAGGATTTCTTCTTTCAGTGTCGCCCCGTCCATCCGTGCGGCTTCCAGAATTTCACCGGGGATTTCGCGGAAATATGTGTAGAGCATCCAGACGATGATCGGCAGGTTGATCAGCATCAGCACCACGACCAGTCCACCGCGTGTGTCTAGCAGTCCCAGACGGATGAACAGCAGGTAGATCGGATACAATACGCCAACGGCAGGTAGCATTTTGGTGGAGAGCATCCACAACAGGATGTCCTTTGTGCGCTTGGACGGTACAAAGGCCATCGCCCATGCGGCGGGGACCGCGATGATTACGCCAAGAATGGTCGATCCGCCTGCGATGATGACGGAATTCCACAGGAACCGCATATAGTCTGACCGTTCTTGCACGATGGCATAGTTCTCAAGTGTCCAGTCGAAGTTCAGGAACAGGGGCGGGCTGGCAATCGCCTGTGCCTCGGTCTTGAAACTGGTCAGAATGGTCCAGAGGATCGGGAAAAAGATCAGCAGTCCAACGGCCCAGGCAAGGGCGGTGTTCAGCGATTTGCGGCGGGGTGTGACGGTGCGGGCCATGGGTCTTATCTCCTCACGCGTCCAGGTTTTTGCCAACGATGCGCATCAGGAAGATGGCAACGATATTGGCAAGGATGATGGCGTAGACACCTCCGGCTGATCCAAGGCCAACGTTTTGGCTTTCCAACACGCGCTGGAAGATCAGGTAGGTGAGTGTGCGGGTGCCGAATGCACCGCCGGTGGTCACGAAAATCTCGGCGAAGATCGACAATAGAAAGATCGTCTGGATCAGGATCACAATCGTGATTGCGCGGCTCAGATGCGGCAAGACGATATGGTAAAAGCGCTTCAGAACTGGCGCGCCGTCCATCTCAGCTGCTTCCAGCTGTTCGCTGTCCAGCGACTGGATGGCAGTCAGCAGGATCAGCGTGGCGAAGGGTAGCCACTGCCACGACACGATCATGATGATAGACGTCATCGAGGCCTCGGACAGCCATGAAATCGGCTCGGCCCCAAAAAAGCGCCACAGATGCGCCAGAAGACCGTTCACCGGGTCCATGAACATGTTCTTCCAGACCAGCGCAGAGACCGTAGGCATCACAAAGAAAGGTGCAATCACAAGGATGCGGACAACACCCTGACCCCACATTGGTTGATCCAGCAGAATGGCCAGCAGGATGCCCAAAATCACGGTGATCACCAGTACACCACCAACGATCATCAGTGTCGCCTGCACGGCAGGCCAAAACGAGCTGGAGGACACAAACCGGACGTAGTTGTCAAAGCCGACCCAGCCCAGATCACCACCGCGTAGGGGCAGGTACTTTTTGAAGGAAAAATACAGCGTCATTGTCAGCGGCACGAGCATCCAGCCAAGCAGCAGGACCACGGCGGGTGCCATCATTAGGCGGGCCACTGATCGGGAATGTTGGGTTGCCATGGCGCAAGACCTCTCTGTTCAGGCGCATATCAGCCTGCGAGAAAAACGTGGATTGTGGAAGGGTAGGGCGGGGGGCAGACCTCTGCCCACCCGCAATTAGAAGACGTCAGTAACCTGCGGCTTCCATCTCTTCTGCGGTGAAGGCCTGCGCTTTTTCAAGCGCCTCTTCCACCGATTGCTGTCCGGCGTAGACGGCCGAGAATTCCTGGCTTACTTGCGTAGCAATGCCTGCAAATTCAGGGATCGCAGCAAACTGGATGCCGACATAAGGCACCGGTTTCACCGTCGGATCATTTGGATCAGCCGACAGGATCGAATCCAGTGTCATCTGGGCGAACGGAACCTTCTGATACTCGGGGTTCTCGTACAGTGATGTACGCGCACCCGGCGGGACGTTGGCCCAACCTTCGTTTTCGGCTACCAGCTCAATGTAGTCTTTCGAGGTTGCCCATTCGATGAACTGCTTGGCAGCATCCGCCTGTTCGGTGCCTGCAGGGATGGCCAGCGCCCATGCCCAAAGCCAGTTGGAGCGCTTGTCAACGCCTTCCGAATTCGGAGCCAACGCGAAGCCGACATTGTCGGCCACAGTCGAGTCGTCAGGATTGGTTACAAACGATGCCGCGACAGTGGCGTCGATCCACATGCCGCACTTGCCCTGCTGGAACAGCGACAGGTTTTCGTTGAACCCGTTAGTAGCGTAACCCGCGGGGCCGGATTCACTCATCATGTCGACGAAGAAAGTCAGCGCTTCGTTCCATTCCGGCTGATCAAACTGGGGCTTCCAGTCTTCGTCGAACCAGCGGGCACCAAAGGAATTTCCGGTCACGGTAATGAACGCGCCACCTTCACCCCAACCGGCTTTGCCACGCAGGCAAATACCGTTGATGTCGTTGTCTCGATCCGTCATCGCCGCAGCCGCCTCTCGGATGAACTGCCAGGTCGGCGCATCAGGCATTTCCAGACCGGCTTTCTCCATCAGATCAGTGCGATACATGATCATCGAGCTTTCGCCATAGAACGGAGCCGCGAACAGCGTCCCCTCATGGCTCAACCCGTTGCGCATCGCGGGCAGGATGTCATCCACATCATATTCAGCAGACATTCCTTCCAGCGGCACCAGCCAACCATTGGCGCCCCAGATCGGGGTTTCGTACATACCGATGGTCATGATGTCGAACTGGCCACCTTTGGTGGTGATGTCGGTGGTCACGCGCTGGCGCAACACGTTTTCTTCTAGCGTCACCCATTCGACATCGATGCCGGTCGCCTCGGTGAATTTGTCGGTATAGCCCTGCATCCGGATCATGTCGCCGTTGTTCACGGTCGCTATGGTGATGGATTGCGCGTGGGCCGCTGCCGTGGCGACGAATGTCAACGCCGTCGCCGCACGAAGTGCGTTTTTCAGATACATCCTTGTCCTCCCTGAGCTTGGATGCTGTGCAGGAAGCCTAGTTCATAAATTGTCGCGGCGTCAATAAAAACTTTACGCGCGTTAAATTTAGTGTTCAGGCGGACTCGCGTAAAACAAGTCTTGCGGGAAACAAAGTTTCTGTTCGTTTTTCAAATTTCCCACCGCTTTCAATAAGTTCGAACAGTGTTTCAACACTGCGGGCAGCCACATTGTCATAGTCATGCGCCGCCGTTGTCAGGGACGGACATGTGAATTTTGCGAAGGGATGATCGTCATTTGAGGCTAATCGTAATGTGCAATCTTCCTTGCGCCCAACCCGAATCCCCTGTTCGTAGCAGGCCGCCAGGAATCCGATGGCGAGACGGTCATTGCTGCACAGCACCGAGTCGGTCCGCAGGCTGCGTTCTTCCAGCACTTTTCGCGCACCTTGCCGACCGATCTCTTCAAAGGCCCATCCTGTGCCGTCAATCTTGATGATATGCGGTTCAAACCCCAAACGCTCCATAACGTCGACATAGGCTATGCGCCGCTTGTTGGCATTTGGGTTGGCTGGGGTGCGCATTTCAAAGAACGATGGTGGTTCCCCGGTGCGGGTCATGTATTCCACGGTTTGTGACACAAAGCTGAAATTGTCCGAACCGATGAAAGCAGCCCCCATACCATCAAGGTTACTGTCGAATAGAACCGTTGGAACATCGGCGCAGAATTTTTCAATCGCTGACTGATCCGACGCGCGGCCCAGCGGTGCTAACAGAACACCTGCTGGTTTCAGCGACCGTAAGCTGTCGAGTATCTCATTCTCCAGTTTTTGCTCGCCATGTGAGCTGAACAGAGACGGGCGATACCCCGCCGCGATACAGGATTGCTCCAGATAGCGCGCGATCTCGGCAAAAAAGGGATCAGCCAGATAGGGCACGACGATACCAATATTCTTGGTCAGCTTCCGGTTCTGATTTATGGCGTAAATATTAGGGCGATAGTCAAAACGCTCTAACGCCTCTTCGATGCGCGCCCGCGTTGTGGGCCGCACGCTGTCCGGGTCGTGGAAATATTTCGAAACCGTCGGCCGGGATATCCCGCTGAGGGCCGCGAACTCTTCCATGTTTTTAATCTTGGTCATGCCAATCTACCTGCGGATCTTTGCCGCTTTGATCTTATCATAGCTTTACATATTCTTTGCGCGCGCTAAAAAATCAATAGCCGGACATGTGCCGCGCCTCGGACGCAGGGCAAGGGTTGTAAATGTATCTCGGGATCGACATCGGCACATCAGCGGTCAAGGTTGTCTGCGCCGACACGGCGCGGATAATGGCAACGGCTTCGGTTGAAATGCAAACCTCTTCGCCTCAGCCTGGATGGTCGGAACAGCATCCTGATCTTTGGTGGCGCGCCACCTGCAACGCACTACGCAAGCTGGGGGAACAGATTACTTTGGCGGACGTTCGGGCCGTTGGTCTGTCGGGTCAGATGCACGGAGCCGTACTGCTCGACCAGGACTTGTGCCCAATCCGTCCGGCCATTTTGTGGAATGACAGCCGTTCGGCGCAGGAATGCGGTGAACTTCGCGATGCGCTACCACAGATCGGCCAGATCGCGGGTGTTCTGCCGCTGCCAGGTTTTACCGCACCTAAGATTACATGGCTGAAGCGGCATGAGCCTGAAAACTATGACCGCATCGCTCATATCCTGTTGCCGAAGGATTATATAGGGCTGCGCCTGCACGGGGTCCTCGCGACGGATCCCTGTGATGCGGCGGGCACCCTTTGGCTGGATCAAACCGCGCGGCAGTGGCACAGCGGGATCGCCGAGGCGACCCATGTTGCGACCCACTGGCTGCCGCAAATTTCCGATGGGCACGAAGTTGTGGGCACAATTTCGGCAGATGCGGCCAACCAGACCGGACTGAAGCCCGGCGTACCTGTTGTAGCAGGAGGTGGGGATGCGGCCACCGGCGCAGTGTCGCTGGGAGCAACCGAACCGGGGCGAGGGTTTATTTCGCTGGGCACTTCCGGTCAGCTATTCGTTGCGGATCGCGTATATAAGCCAAACCCGAAACGATATGTGCATGCGTTTGCGCATACACTCCCTGATCGCTGGTTCCAGATGGCGGCAATGCTAAACGGCGCCAGGCCAATCGCGTGGATCGGCGGGCAGCTTGGATTGTCCGCGACGGAAGTCATCGCAATGGCCGAAACAGCCCCGCAAAACCGTGTGCCGATTTTCCTGCCTTATCTGACAGGCGAACGCAGCCCTCACGGCGACCCGCATATACGCGCCTGTTTCTTTGGACTGGAAGACGCGACAACGCGTGCAGAAATTTGTCGCTCGGTGGTCGAGGCCATCGCGTTTTGTTTCGCCGACGCCGCCCAGAGTTTTGGCGACTCGATAGACGGCCTGTCGGATTTGGCCGCTATCGGCGGCGGCAGCCGGTCCGACCTGCTGCTTGGGTTGATTGCAACGGTGACAGGCAAACCCATCCTTCGATCCGAAGGGGCGGATTCCGGCCCAGCCTATGGCGCGGCTCGATTGGCGGCTTGCGGTGACAAAGCGCTGACTATTGAGGACCTTGCCATCCAGCCCGCAGGATCTGTCAGGTTCGATCCTGAGGAAATGGGCGCATTGTCGGACCGGCTTGGCCGGTTTCGCGCGCTTTACAAAGCAGTTCGTGCTGCCGTCTAGGCATCCGCTGCCAACAAATCGCTGGCCTTTTCTCCAATCATGATCGCAGGAGCGTTCGTATTACCGCTGACGATCTCGGGCATAATCGAACAATCCGCCACCCGCAGATTGGCAATTCCGTGGACTCTTAGCTTTGCGTCGACAACCGATGCCTCAGAGTTGCCCATCGCGCAGGTGCCGGTCGGGTGATAGATCGAGGTCGAATTTGACCGGGCCCAATCCAGCGTGCCTTCGTAATCGTCACAGCTCAGATCCGCCGAGGGCCTGAATTCCTCGGAAATCTTCGAATGCAACGGGTTCTGCTTAGCAATCCCGCGGGCGATGTTCACGCCGTCGACGATGGTTCGACAATCCGTTTCGGTCGACAGGTAATTCGGGATTATTTTGACGTACTTTGAAGGGTCTGGCCCGTTCAGGCGCAGCTCACCCCGGCTTTCCGGCCGCAGCTGACAGACGGACATGGTAAAGGCCGAAAACGGATGCACACCCTCGCCGGGGCTGTCGGCGGACCATGGTTGGACGTGGAACTGAATGTCCGGAGTTTCAACGTCGGGGCGGGTCTTCATGAACCCCGTCGCCAGGCTGGCAGCCATGGTCATCGGGCCAGCACGGAACAAAGCGTATTTCAGGGCAATACGCGCCTGATTGAACAGGCTGCGGACCTCATCATTCAACGTGGGTTCATTGCATTTGAACACCAGTCTTGCCTGCAAATGGTCCTGCAATCCCTTGCCGACACCGGGAAGGGCGTGCAGCGGTTCGATGCCGTTTTCCTTCAGGTGGTCCGGGTCGCCGATCCCCGACAGCATCAAGATTTGGGGCGAGTTAATCGCACCACCGGACAGGATGATTTCGCGACGAACTTTCAGGATTTGCTCGGTGCCCGAACGATCCCGATAGACCAATCCGGTTGCCTTTTTGCCCTCTAACGTGATCCGTGTCACCAGGGCCTTCGTAATGATGTTTAGGTTCTGTCGGTCGCGGATGGGTTTGAGATACGCCACGGCAGCGCTACAGCGGCGGCCATTGCGCGTGGTTAGCTGGAAATACCCCACACCCTCTTGCTCAGCCCCATTGTAGTCTGGATTAAACGGATACCCTGCGGCCTGCGCGGCTGCGACCCAGGCGTCACAGATTGGCCGTTGGATGCGCATGTTTGACACCGACAATGGCCCGCCGACGCCGTGGAATTCATCCTCGCCACGCTCCTGATCCTCGCAACGTTTGAACAGGGGCAGTACGTCGTCCCACCCCCAACCTTCGTTGCCCATCTGACGCCAGCGGTCGTAATCCTCTTTCTGGCCGCGCACGTACAGCAACCCATTCAGCGACGAAGACCCGCCCAGCACCTTGCCACGCGGCCAGTCGATAGAGCGCCCATTCAGCCCTGGATCAGGTTCAGTACGATAACACCAATCGACCAAGGGGTTATGCATGGTTTTGAAATATCCCACCGGGATGTGAATCCATGGATTGGTGTCGCGACCGCCGGCCTCGAGCAAAGCAACGGTCACGTTGGGGTCGGCGCTCAGGCGATTGGCGATAACACAGCCCGAAGACCCGGCCCCGACAACTGCATAGTCTACTTCCATGATCACCTCCCTGAAACTGGTTTCAAAAAGTTCTAGCCAAACGATGAGAAATATACTAGCCTTTTTTGATACAAAACGTCTCATTATTTGCGATCAGGGAGGTAAGCAATGGAGATCGGACGGAAACTAAGTGGTATTTCACGGCGGGATTTTTTCCGCGTGGCAGGCCGTTACGGTATGAGCTCAACTCTGCTGGCTGCGGGTGGGTTCGGTGGGGCGATGAGCCTGGCGAATCTGGCGCAGGCTGCCGAATCAACCTACGAAAAGCGCTTTTCGAAAGAGCCAAAACACACGTTGAAATTCGGCGCATCGGGCTTTAATACCCGCAACCTGCTGATCGAGCGTGCGGGTGCAATCGAATTTGCGCGTGACCTGGAAGAGCGCACCGATGGCGAGATTCGCATCGAGTTCATCGGCGACAACCAGATCTGTGGTCAGCTGAGCTGTGTAGAGAAAACCCAGCAGGGCATTGTCGATATCTATGCTGCCTCGACCCAGAACTCGGCCGGTGGTGCGCCGTATCTGAACGTGCTGGATTATGCCTATATGTTCCCCAGCCGCGCGGCGCAGTACCACTTCTTCTACAGCCCGGCGAGCCAGCGCATCCTGCGCGATCCGCTGGAAAAACGGCACGGTCTGAAATTCCTGTTCACCCATTGTGAACTGCGCGGTCTGCAAATGGGCGCGAACTTTGCCGACAAGCCAACCGTCACAAAGCTGGAAGAACTATTTGGCACCAAGAACCGTGTGACGGGTACGCAACTTGGCCGTATCGCCATGCAACTGCTGAACCTGAATCCGGTACCTGTCGCGTGGGAGGAAACGCTGGACGCGCTGAAAACCGGCCTGATCGACGGCGCCGAAACTTGGGCATCGGCTGTGGCCTACGCCAACATGGCGCCTGTGGTGTCACAATCGGTGAACCTGAAATTCTTCTGCGGTACCGAGCATACGTCCATGTCTTCGAAGGTCTTCGACAGTCTGGGCGGTGAGTTGCAGGATGCGGTGATGGAGTCTTCATACTTCACGCAGGCGCTGATCCAAGGTGCGAACGAAGCCGCGCTGTTGAACACCGTGGGTTTCTCGGAACCGCAATTGCCGCATACGATCTTCGCCGAAAACGGCGTACGCCCGGCCTTCCTGGCGGACGACCAAATTAAACTGGCCGAAGAAATGTGTGCCCCCAATTACAACCCCGAGCCTTGGGCACAATGGCGCGAGCGCATTAACAAATGGGCCGGTGGTATCGACACATATCAGGAGATCTACGACATCGCGCGTGAGATTCCCGCTGATACAATTGCGGAAAACGTCGAGCCACGCCGTTGGTGGAGAGGCGAAGCCTAACCTAAGCTTAATACGAACCGGCCCGGGTGGGCCGGTTCCACTAAACACCGACTGGGAGGACGGGGTTCATGTCATTTTGGGCAGATGTCGGCGCGATATTCAGTGCTTTACTCACCTTCGATTCATTCGAGATTCAATCCGCGCTGGAATCCGACGCAACATGGGTCGTAGGCGCAATCGTCTCGGCCCTGGGTGGGCTCCTCATCATGTGGATTTACCAAAAAGTGCCGTTTGTCGAACGCCACTTTGAACGTGCCGTGATGGTTTATTCCTACCTTGCGATTGCCTTCATCATCTTTTGGGGCGTGATTGACCGGTTCGTGTTCAACGATCAGGAGCCTTGGTCAACAACGATCCCGCCACTGCTGTTCATGGTGATGGCGTGGTTCGGCGCGTCTTATAACGTGCGGCTACGCACGCATCTAAGCTTTAGCGAATTTCGCACCTCTATGCCGCGCGGCGGGCAACTGGCTTGCCTGTTCCTAGATGCTGTCCTTTGGTTCATCTTCGCAGTGATCGTCATTGTGACCACCACTCGGTTGGTGGCGCTGTCGGCATCGAACTTTCAGATCGTTCTGGGTACTGACAACATCATGCAGTGGTGGTTCCTGTTGGCCGCGCCGCTGTCGTTCTTTTTGATGGTTGGGCGGGTGTTTCAGAACCTCGCCGACGATCTGCACAACTGGAAAACAGGTGAGCCGCTTATCAAGCAGGCCGTGATTGGAGCAGACTGATGACAGACGGAACCATGGTCACACTGATCTCGCTTGGGGTCACCTTTCTGTTCATGCTGGGCGTGCCAGTGCTTCTGGTCATTGGCTATTGGGTTATTGGCTGTTCGTTTGTGCTGGGCCTGACGCTGGACAATATGGGGGCCGAGCTGCTGAATGTGTTCAACAAAGGCTTCGCCCTGCTGGCGATGCCGCTGTTTATCCTGACTGGCGACCTGATCAACAAATCCGGCATCGCGCGGCGGCTTAGTGATTTTGCATATGCCTGTCTGGGCTGGATACGCGGCGGGCTGGCAATGGCATCGCTGGGGGCTTGCGGGCTTTTCGCAGCGATCTCGGGGTCAAACTCGGCAACAACCGCGACCATCGGGTCGATGCTGCACCCTGAGATGGTCAAGGGCGGTTATGATGAACGCTTCAGCGCCGCAACAGCAGCGGCGGGTGGTACAGTTGGGATCATCATCCCACCGTCGATCATCTTCATCGTTTACGGGTTCCTGATGAACCTCCCGATTTCCGAGCTGTTTGTGGCGGGTATCCTGCCCGGCGCGTTGATGGTGTTTGGCATGCAATTTGCCTGCTGGATAATCTGCCGGATCAACGGCTGGGGATATTTGATCCCGTTGCAACTAAACCGGGTGCTGAAAACCGCGTTTGGTGCGTGGCTGGGCTTTTTCGCCATCGGATTGGTGTTGTGGGGCATCTACACGGGCAAGTTTTCACCAACCGAGGCGGCCGGTGTGACCGTAGGCTTCTGCGTCATCGCAGGGCTGGTCAGCTATCCGATCAACCGTGTCATGGGCGCACGCAATGACATTCCGCCGACCGAAAAAAGCTATGCTGAGATGTTCGTGGTCGAAGGCTTCACGATCCCCGAGATCCCCTCGATCGTGATCCGCTCGGCCCAGATCACTGGCATCCTTGCACCGCTGATCGCAATTTCGGTTGTGATGCAGCAAATCTTGTCGCTGCTCGGCGCGCAAGAGACCATCGGGAACTTTGTGACCTCGATGGGTGGTTATCATGCGGTGCTGTTCACCTCGATGGTGATCGTCTTCTTCTCGGGCATGGTACTGGAAAGCCTTCCGGTCACGATCATTCTCGCCCCGATCTTGGCGCCGATTGCCGCCTCGGTTGGCATTGATCCGATCCATTTCTCGGTGATTTTCCTTGTGGGTGCTTCTATCGGGTTCATCACGCCACCTTACGGGCTGAACCTGTATGTGGCGTCGGGTGTGACGGGCGTGCCTTATTTCCGGCTGCTGCGGTATACGGTGCCTTATCTGGTGGCTCTGTTGTCGGTCTGGATTTTGGTGTCGCTGGTGCCCGATCTGGCCTTGATCCTGCTGCCAAATAACTAGAATGTTGCGGGATGGCCGAGACGGAAACACAAGAAAAAGAAACTCAGATCCCAACGAACCTGCGCCTGTTGCTGATCCTTGAAGAGGTGGCTCGGCGCGGGGTAGCTGTTAAACCGTCAGACCTGATCGATGCATTGGGTCTGGCAAAACCCACCGTCCACCGCCTGCTGCAAACGGCCGAGGCCGAGGGGTTTCTGCAACGCGATCTCGACGGCCGGTCTTATGGCCCTGGCCGTCGTTTACGACTGCTTTCTGTCAACACCATGTCTGCCGAACATTTGCGGACTGCACGCCTGGCCATATTGCGCAGCGTGGCCGAGGAGGTAGGAGAGACATGCAACCTCGCCATTCCCGACCGCGAGGGGATGATCTATCTGGACCGGGTCGAAACCAAATGGCCCCTGCGCATTCAGTTGCCCGTGGGCACGCAGGTTCCGTTTCACTGCACGGCCAGTGGAAAAATGTACCTGTCCACGCTGCGTCAGAAAACGCTGGACGGGTTTCTTTCGGCCGGAAAATTGCAGCCGCAGACCGAGCGTTCGCTGACGGACCCCAAGGCAGTAAAGGCTGAAGTCCAACGCATTTCCGACAATCAGTATTCTACCGATGATGAGGAATTCATGACCGGAATGTCCGCACTTGCGGTGCCTGTTCAGGACGGGCAGGGCAGGTTGGTAGGGACGCTATCGGTTCACGCCCCGACCCAACGCCATGATGTCGGCAGCCTGATGTCGTTTCTGGAAACACTGCGGCAGGGCGCGGACAAACTTTCAAGTCTTCTCGCTAAGTGACCAGAAAAACGCAGCGCCAAACTGTACCAGTGGCCGATCCACAAAACCGTTTGGCGCTGTCCTATTTAGGTAGCCTAAGCCCTTCGGATCAAGCCGCTGCGATCTGGCCTGCTTTTTCGACCAGCACTTCGGCCTGACGGATTGAGGCATAGTCGATCAGACGGCCATCCAGAGACACAGCGCCTTTGCCCGCCGATTCAGCCTCGGCCATGGCGACAAGAATGCGCTGTGCCTTGGTGACTTCGGCCTCGGATGGCGACATGACCTCATTGGCCAGGGCAATTTGGCTGGGGTGGATGGCCCATTTGCCTTCACATCCCAGAACCGCCGCGCGTTTGGCAGCCGCTCGATAGCCGTCGGGATCCTGAAAGTCGCCAAATGGCCCATCGATTGGACGCAGTCCGTTGGCGCGTGCCGCAACCACCATGCGCGCCAGCGCATAGTGCCACATGTCACCCCAATGGGTCAGACGGTCACCATCGGCATCTGCGTCGGTCAACACGGAATAATCGGGGTTCACGCCGCCGATGATCGTGGTTCGTGCGCGGGTCGAGGCCGCATAGTCAGCCACTCCGAAATGCAGGCTTTCATTGCGTTTGGAAGCTGCCGCAATCTCGCTGACATTCTGCATCCCAAGCGCGGTTTCAATGATGTGTTCGAACCCGATCCGTTTCTTGTAGCCTTTGGCGTCCTCAATCTGCGTTACCAGCATATCGACAGCATAGACGTCTGCAGCGGTGCCAACCTTGGGGATCATGATCAGGTCCAGCCGTTCGCCAGCCTGTTCGACCACATCCACCACATCGCGATACATATAATGCGTATCCAACCCGTTGATCCGCACCGACATGGTTTTGTTGCCCCAGTCGATATCGTTCAGCGCCTCGATGATGTTCTTGCGGGCCTGTTCCTTTTCATCAGGCGCGACCGCGTCTTCCAGATCGAGGAAGATCACATCTACATCTGATTGTGCGGCCTTTTCGAACATTCCGGGTTGGCTGCCCGGAACGGCCAGTTCGCTGCGGTTCAGGCGAGCAGGGGCTTGGTCGATGTTATGAAAGCTCATGGGTAAGGGTCCTTCGTCTTACAGGTTCGGATAGAGAGGGAAGCGCGCGCAGAGGTCTGCGACCTCGGCTTTGACCTTGGCTTCGACGGCGCTGTTGCCGTCTTCGCCATTGGCGGCCAGCCCGTCGACCACTTCGATGATCCAGTCGGCGATCTGGCGGAATTCGACCTCGCCAAAGCCGCGGGTGGTGCCGGCGGGCGAGCCCAGGCGGA
>NZ_JBQFVF010000013.1:0-133925 GCF_056539625.1 Ruegeria sp. BA12 | reverse complement strand
TGGTGTTCATGCCGCCTTTGGTGCGACCGATCAGGCGTCCACGCCCCCTTTTTTGACGCCCAAACTGGTCGCGGTACGGTGGGCCTTCAGGCATCTGCATGTGGCAATAGCTGAATAATTGCGTTTACACATTTGCTACCGCATGGTCCGGGCTTGAGATCCAGTTCTTCACATTTTTTCTGATACTTTGCTTTGGCAAGCCTTGCGAGAGACGTAACCGTCATGCGATCCGAAGTCAAAAACCGTTCTTCGAGCAGATCGTAAGTGACTTCTTCAAACAAGAAGTCGTATCTGGGCGCTCGGTTGCCTTTGTTCGTGTGTTTGGGTCGAAGCCCTGCATCGCCTTTTGAACGGTCCAGCTTATCCCAGGATTGAACAGTCCTTAGTGAGGGAAAACCATTAGCTCGGAAAGACGTGTATTTGTCATCCAAGAAGTCTAGTACAAGTCGATTGTAGGCTGCCTGCCAAGTGAGACCACCTCCTCTATGCACTCTGATCGCTGTGATAACACGTTTTTTGAAGCTTAGTTCTTTCTGCTCAGAAGCGTTGAGCATTCGGCGCAGTGACCTGGCATCTGCGTTCGGATCGAACGCCATCTCGGAATGAATGAGTTCTCTGAATCTCTCAAAGCTGATGTGCGAATAAACACCGTCCTTGTCAGTCAAGGAGACTGAACCGTCGCGCACTCCAATTTCTACTACGGTGAAGGTCTGTTCTTCGATCAGAACATGCCAGCCAATATACTGTCGCTGAACGTGGGTCACAGCTCGATAATCTCCAGATGATTTGTTTTGGGAGTTGGGTTCAAAGACGCAACCGAAGCCGGCCCAAGACGTCCACTAAAAAGATCCACTGCAAGAAACCCAGAAAGGATAGCGCAAAGGAGTTCGTCCGAACCAAGATCAAACTCGGAGATCAGCTGACCAAGACGGACACTTTCGGTTGGCACTTCAGCAAGGACTTCTAGAGTTTTCTTCGTTGGTGGCCTATCAATAACCGCCTTTAGCGTGCGGACGTTGTGAGCCACGATTTCCGTCAGCGTTTCGTCTGTAATCAGTGTCCAATGATGGCCAACAGATTTGAAAAACTTTGGCAAAAAATCCCGATGGAGGTCCTCGTTGAGCCACCTTTCAGCTTTAGTTTCAACGAAAGCTGTTCGACCATCCCGCATTCTGACGAGGAAGTCGGGAGTGTAAGGCTTGGGGCGATAGCGCTTTCCGACAAACTCATCGAAAAGATTCTCTTTTTTCGCAAAAGACCTTCCCGATAGAAGATCATATGTGCAAGGTTGGGGCCGGAAACTGGCTACACGCGGATCCAACGCCAACGCAAAGGCAGTCGTGGCCTCCAATGTGCTCTCCAATTGGATGTATCCAGCACATTTCGGAGCACTGACGTAATTTGCTCTCTTTTTTTGCCCCGCTTTTCTTACGGTGCGGGATGTTGGGTGTGATTTGGGGTCTTTTTTCACTGGTAGATCTTGTACTATCCTTGATGGGATTACCCGAATAGGATATTCGGATACAGAATACAGGGAAAAAATGGCGGAAAAATCCGGCAGCCTTGAAGGCGTGGCAAAAAGAGAAAACTGGATCGAGCTTGGCGAAGCTCTTTCAGAGGCAATGAGCCAACCAGAACTCTACGGGCTCGGAACTTCGAGTGAAGTTCTCCAACGTGTAGCTAATATCAAAGGAAAACAATCGGATAGCTTAAAGAAAACTGTGAATGTAAGCGCTTGGTTAAAAAAAAATTACCCGGATATCTTTGCCGCGAGACCTCCATGGCTCGGCATGACCCTGGTGATGTTCCTGATGAAAATGAATGAATTGGACCCTTCGGAAGCCAAAAAATCGGCCGCCGAAGTCTTTGCGGGCCATTCCGGTCAGGTTGCGCTCAAGAAAAAGTATGACGAACTACGAAAAAAGAGAAAGCAGGCGTCTAACTCAGTTACCAGTGCTGCGATTTCTGCACCGGAAAGAGCTCAGCAGTTCGATACCATCGTGACCGACTACTTCGAACGCTTTGGGGCGAAGTTGTTCAACACTAGTCATGTCACCATTCTCTCAGGCAAAGTTATCGAACCGGTCCAACCCGATCTTGTCGTGGACTGTGCAGACGGACGCCGGTTTGCAATCGAAACAAAGTCATATCGTAGTCAAGTCAACCGCCGCGATATTATCGGTATACTGGGGCAATTGGCGTTAATTCAAAAACTTGTGCCCGAAATTCTCATGATTGTGCCCGAAGGAAGCGCATATGACTTGCGTAGGATGAATGATTTGCGCGACAAACTCTCCTTAAAAGGTATTCGCTTTGCGACATTGCCCGAAAAAAGAGCTGAACGAGCTACAGACCTTAGGGTAACCGAATAAAGCTATTTGCAGGCAGTAAGATTGAAATGAAAGCATTCGAATTCGACAGCAGTCTCATTGAGAACTACGCGCACTTTTCGCAATCGTTCAGCGCCTTACGTGCGACAGATCTAAAGTCGCAGGTCGAAGCACTCTATCAAGACGGCCATTTCTGGCCGGACCCGCTTTTGTCATTGAACCCACGCTATGAAGAAGGCCCGACAACTGCCGAACTCATTTCTACTGGAGATTTGGATAAAGCTACCGGTGAAATTTTCCGGTTCGGAGCCGAGCCACTTCGGTTCCACCGGCATCAAGCTCAAGCCATCGCTAAAGCGCGTGCAGGTCAAAGTTTTGTCGTCACGACAGGTACGGGATCTGGTAAGTCTCTCTGCTTCTTTGTTCCAATCGTCGACGCTATCGTAAGGGCAAAAAAAGCGGATAAATCTCGGCGAACAAGAGCCATCATTGTCTATCCGATGAACGCTCTCGCAAATAGCCAAATCAAAGAAATTGAGAAGTTTATTTCTCAGTCTGGCCTACCAATGGAGCTCCTCCCAACTGTCGCCCGCTACACGGGTCAGGAAGGTCAGGAGGAGCGACAACGCATCGCGGCCAATCCCCCCGACATCTTGCTAACAAACTTCATGATGGCGGAGCTTTTGCTAACCCGCCAAGACGATCAGGACACCCGAGTCGTCGAGAACACAAAGGGCCTGGAGTTTATCGTTCTTGATGAACTTCACACCTACCGCGGACGACAAGGCGCTGATGTAGCTATTCTGGTTCGGAGATTGAGAGATCGGTGCGCAGGCGAAAAAGCACCGATTTGTATCGGCACGTCCGCAACAATGGCCAGCGAAGGAAGCGACGATGGGCGGGCCCTGGCTGTCTCACAGGTTGCTTCGCGACTGTTCGGTGCCAGCATCGGTCCCGACGCCGTTATTGACGAGGCGCTACGGCGTTCAACTGATGATTCTATAGAGATTGCAGATGTCATCCCCACACTTGGAGAAACAATAAGCCAAGGGATCCCTTCAGAACTCACTGACGACCAGCTTAAGAAACATCCATTGGCTGTTTGGTGTGAGCTGGCACTCGGTTTGGACGACGGCAAGGACCTTAAGCGCAAGCGACCAATTCCATTTGGTGAAGCTGTTCAAGAGCTAAAGAAAGCCTCCGGAGAGAGCGAAGATCAGTGTCAGCAGGTGTTGGAAACCTTTCTCACTCTCGTCAGTCTGCCCGAAAAGGACAGAGGCGGATCAGGTGATGCTGCATTTCTGGCATTCAAACTGCATCGGTTTGTTTCCGGTGCTGGTGAGTTTTTTACCACCCTAACCGATCACCCGAGAACTGTTCTTTTAGATGGCCAATTGGAGGATCCAAACAACCCTGGCCACAGAATGTACCCCACGCGGTTTTGTCGCGAGTGCGGTCAAGAATATCACGTCGTCACAAAAGTGGAACGAGACGGCCAAACCAGTTTCATTCCTCGAAACATCGATGACACCCCCATCGACGACGATGAAGAAGACATTGCCGGATACCTAACCCCTACTGGTGAAGGCGACGCGGATTACCGTTATACAGGGGAAATCGAAAGCTATCCTGAAACTTGGGTTGAAGAGCACCGCGGTGTTGAACGATTGCGTTCTTATAGACGCGCACGCGCCCCTCAGCCCGTGACGGTTGGCGCTGACGGTCGTCTAGGTTCAAGCGGAATGGACTTTTGGTTCTTGCCGGGAAAATTCGGTTTCTGCACCTGCTGCCTGCATGAACCGCCAACTGGCATGCGCGAAAGAAGCAAATTAGCCGGCCTTTCAGGCGAGGGCAGAAGCTCTGCGACCACATTGCTGGTCTCAACCGCCCTTGAATGGTTGAACGCTCCAAGCAGCAATGTCCCGAAAGACAAACGCAAGATTCTTGGCTTCACAGACAATAGGCAGGACGCAGCACTACAAGCTGGGCACTTCAACGATTTTCTGTTTGTAAGCTTGCTGCGCGGAGCAATTCTTCGGGCCGTGTTGGACGAAGGGTCCTACGGGTTGCGCGAGGAAGAGTTTGGACTGCGCGTCGTTCGCGCTCTTGGGTTCACAGCCAATAACAAGGATGCACGCGTTCACTGGATGCTGGATCCTACGGCGGGTGCTGTCATCAGAGAAGACGCAGAGCGGGCACTTGCAAAGGTCATGGCACATCGCGTTTGGACAGATCTCCGACGCGGTTGGCGATTTACAAATCCAAGTCTGTCCATCTTAAATCTCGTCGCCTTGGACTTTGTTGGCCTCGATGAAATTGCAGGAGACCAAGAACGCTTAACCGCAATTCTTCCAGAGTTCGGTGCTTTACCTACGCAAGACAGACGCGAGGTTCTCCGCACATTCCTAGAAGCCATGATCGAAGGTTTGGCCGTCCGGACGGAGGCACTCGAACTGCCAATACTGGACACAACCGCTCAGAAATCGAGAGGCCTGCTGCGATCTCCTTGGTCGATTGATCAGAAGGAAAGTCTTCAAGGGCAGTCAATTTTGTACCTACAGCCTCCAAGGCGCGGCAACATCGGCCTTCGGGAAGAAAAAACAATTCTACGTGCTGGCCATAACTCTAGAATTGCCAAGCTAATCAACAAGCGCAGCAAGCTCGGCGTCAAACTTGGCAAGGATGACTACCTGAGGGTGATGGAAGAAGTCCTTTCGTATCTGAGCGAAGAAGGGCTGCTGACCCCAGTAAGCCTGGATGACGGCCAACAGGGTTGGCAACTTTCACCGTCGGCTGTGCGATTGGTGCCTGGTGCTGCGGTGAATGACGCCCAATTCCGTGGAAACGCCTACTTTCACGATCTTTACACCAGCATCGCAGCAGATCTCAAAGGCGGACACAGCAGTTATTGGGGTCTCGAGAGCCGCGAACATACGGCACAGGTGACCCAGCTACAGCGAGAATGGAGAGAATGGCGTTTCCGGTTTGAGGATGATGATATTGCCAAGCTCGAGGAGAATGCTCTCCAAATCAAAGAAAGCGGTGAGTCAGTCCAGTTTTTGCCAGCAATGTTCTGCTCACCTACAATGGAGTTGGGCGTCGATATATCTGCACTGAACGCGGTTTATCTGAGAAACGTACCCCCGACGCCTGCAAACTACGCACAACGCGCTGGACGCGCCGGTCGTTCAGGTCAGGCAGCTGTCGTGTTTACTTATTGCGCGGCCCAATCACCACATGATCAATACTTCTTCGAACGTCGGAACGACATGGTCTCTGGTATCGTCAAACCACCGGCACTCGACATCACCAATCGAGATTTGGTCACCTCCCACCTACACGCGGTGTGGTTAGCAGAAGCGAGACTCGCACTATCACCGGATATTCCGCTGATCCTGGATCTTGAGAACGAAGACTATCCACTCAAACCAGAGATATTAACAGTCGTTCAGGCATCAAGCCTGGTGGAACGGTCCAAGGCGCCAATGGGTCGTGTGCTAGCACAGATTCTCCAGTCTTTGGGTGGGGAAATGCCGAAATGGCTGACATCCCCGGAAGAGTTTGTGGCAGAGGTTGCAGCGGAAGCACCGCACGAGTTCGACAAAGCATTCAACCGCTGGAGAGAACTTTACAATTCAGCGAGAACACAACTGATTGAAGCCAACAAGAAGTCCCAGCAGGCTGGCTTGTCCGCTTCTGACCGGCGTAAGATCAGGGCCGCGCAAGCCCAAGCCAACGACCAAATCACGATCCTTGAGCAAGGAAAGGCGTCAAACGGCTCCGACTTTTATTCTTACCGCTATCTTGCCACGGAAGGTTTCCTACCGGGATACAATTTTCCGCGTCTTCCTCTCTATGCGTTTGTGCCCGGTGAGGGGAAAAGCGGGGCTTACTTACAGCGCGCAAGGTTTCTTGCAATCGCAGAGTTTGGACCAAGAAGCCTAATATACCATGAGGGCCGCGCATTCCGGGTTATGAAAGCAAAACTGCCGCCGGAAACACGGACTGCCGATGGGCAAGAACTGGCAACAAAAGAAATCACGATCTGCCCAAACTGTGGCGCCTCGCATGAAGAGGAAGTCGAACGTTGCCATGCCTGTGATCACTCTATGGCTGGTGAGTTGCCCGTTAAGAGAACTCTCAGAATTGACAACGTTGAGGCGGCCCCTGCGGAGCGTATCACTGCAAATGACGAAGAGCGTGTCCGGCAAGGTTTCGAAATTCAAACCGTTTTCTCATGGCCGCAAAAGGCTGGAAAATCTAACATCACTGAAGCGCAGTACCTTGCCGGAGGTAAGCGACTGCTCGACCTGCAATATGCGAACAGCGCAGAGATAAGCCGAATTAATAAAGGGTTACGACGCCGCAGGGACCAGACTGTTCTTGGCTTCCTGATCGACCCACGGACAGGGTATTGGGCAAAAACTCCAGACGAAGATGCGGATACCGATCCCCCACCAGACGCTGTGCAACCAGTCCGGATCGTACCAATCGTACGCGATCACAAGAACGCTCTCTTGTTCAGGTTTCATCGCCCCGATCTCTATGAACCAGAGACCTTGGCCACCGTTCAACACGCGTTGATGCGCGGCATAGAAGTCGTGTTTCAGCTAGAAGAAGGGGAAATACTTGGGGAGCCGTTGCCGAAACGTGACGACCGGCGCACTATTCTCGCTTATGAAGCAACAGAAGGGGGCGCCGGTGTCCTAAGTCGCCTTGTCGAGGACGAGAACGCGCTGCGCCGGGTCGCGCTTGCAGCTCTGAATCTGATGCACTTCAAAGAAGTAGATGCCGCTGTCGCAGCAGGTGATGGGTCACTGCTCAAGGACACGGACGATGCATGTGTTCGCGGCTGTTACCGATGCTTGCTATCCTACTTTAATCAGCCAGATCATGAGTTGATTGACCGAGTGAGCGATGAGGCCAAGCAACTCTTGGTGGACCTTGCAAGGGGCGAATTGACCACTTCCACGGCTTCAGACACAAGCTCATCTACCGAAGCTTGGATTAATGCATTTGCTCACGCGGATTTGCCATCTCCAGATGCAAAACCATTCACGTTTGGCGAGCAGCAGGTGCAATTCGCCTGGCGGGATCACTACGTGGCAGCAGCAATCGGGCTGGCCTCTGAGCAAGCAGATGCTATTGCCGCCGAAAAAGGTTGGACAATCGTATCGCTGCCTTGTGAGCCGAATGAAGGTGTTCCCGCGGAACTGATCGAATTACTTGGCGGAGCATATCATGACTGAAGCATTCTCACCCGGAGACTTGGTACGGGCCCGCGGTCGTGAATGGGTCGCACTCCCTCCCCCAAAAGAAGGTCTTCTCGCGCTCAGACCACTCACTGGAAACGAGAAAGATACTGTCGTTCTTGATCCAACCCTGGAGTTGGAAAGCGTTGAAGCTGCGCGCTTTGATTTACCTGATGACGCTGCTCTAACGGTACAATCGAAAGCCGCTCTGTTGTCGGACGCACTTCGACTTACTCTGAGGCGCGGCGCTGGACCCTTTCGTTCAGCGGCAAATCTCGCCTTCGAACCCCGGATTTATCAGCTAGTTCCTCTGCTCATGGCAATGCGCATGCCAGTGCCAAGGCTATTGATTGCTGATGATGTTGGTATCGGAAAGACGGTCGAAGCCGGACTTATTCTTCGGGAGCTGATGGATCGTGGCGAAGTTGACACTTTTTCGGTCCTCTGCCCTCCCCATCTAGTCGATCAATGGATCATGGAATTGAACTCCAGGTTTGGGATCGAAGCCGTCGCCGTTACATCTAGCTCTGCCGCGCGGCTTGAACGTGGCCTGCCGCTGGCGCAATCTCTCTTCGACGCATATCCCTTCACGGTCGTCAGCTTGGACTATATCAAAGCCGATAAACGCCGAGACGGATTTGCCAAGGCTTGCCCGGATTTCGTGATTGTTGATGAAGCGCACGCATGTGTTGGGACGCACAAAGGCAAGCAGCAGCGCTTTGAGCTATTGTCTGGTCTCGCAAAAGATCCTGAACGACGGATCATTATGCTGACTGCAACCCCGCATTCGGGAGACGAGGAAGCGTTCTCACGGTTGCTTTCACTCATCGATCCTGCCTTTGCCTCGTTGGCATTTGATGATGTTCGATATCGTGAAAGACTGGCACGCCACTTTGTTCAACGCCGTAGAATCGATCTTGTTTCAAAGGACTGGGGAGAAGATCGCGCGTTTCCAAAGCATGAAACGACGGAAGCACCCTATCGGCTGACCCAAGAGCATTTGAACTTCCAAGAACAGGTTTTGGACTATTGCCTCGGTGTTGTCGAAAGAGCTGGAGAAGCCCAACGAGACAGGCGATTGGCATTTTGGGGCACGCTTGCGCTGATGCGTTGTGTCGGCTCGTCGCCAGCGGCTGCATTGAGCGCTCTGAGAAACCGGATGTCCAACGAGGCAGATCGGTTGGAACCACAGGTTTTTGATGAGGACGGCGATGATGAAGACGCGGTGGATGTTGAGCCCAGCGCATCTTTCTCCGTGGATGAGGCATTAGCCGATCTCATTCAGAGCGCGGAAGACTTGGTAGCGGCCAAAGACCCAAAGCTAGCAGCGCTGATTGGCATTCTGAAACCGATGATAAAGGATGGAGCCAATCCGGTTGTGTTCTGTCGATACCTGGCAACGGCGGAACATGTCAGGGATGGATTGAGAAAAGCCTTCCCCAAATTGACGGTTGAGGCTGTCACCGGAGTGCTGACGCCTGATGAACGGCGTGATCGCGTTGCAGACATGGCCCCTGACGATGACGACGAAAGTCCACCTCAACGAATTCTTGTTGCGACGGACTGCCTCTCTGAGGGGATCAACCTCCAGCAAATTTTTGATGCGGTTGTTCACTATGATCTCAGTTGGAACCCAACTCGACATCAACAACGAGAAGGTCGTGTAGATCGTTTTGGCCAGCCGGCCGAATTGGTGCGGTCCATCATGATGTTCTCTCCCGACAGCGCAATTGATGGCGCCGTGCTAGACGTAATTCTCCGAAAAGCGGAAGAAATCCGTAAAGCGACCGGGGTAACTGTTCCACTGCCCGACGACCGGGCTCCCGTTACCGACGCACTCATGGCCGCGATGATGCTCAAAAAGGGTGGAACCCGACAACTAGCTTTTGATCTGCGCCTCGATGACGGAACCCAAATAATGGAAGCAGTTTGGAGAGATGCGTCCGAGAAAGAAAAGGCGTCACGTGCACGCTTCGCCCAAAATGCAATGAAACCAAACGAAGTGGCTCCGGAATGGGAAAAAGTCGCAAACCTGCTTGGATCTCCAGAAGATGCGAAAACCTTTCTCGAACGCTCCATGTCTCGGTTTGGTGTTCCGCTCGAAGAAAAGAAATCGCTCGTACGCGCTCACGTTCATGCGCTTGATCTTCCACTGAAGGAGCGTTTGGAACAAAAGGCTCTGACTGGAACAATTAAGCTGGCCCTGTCTGAACCGGCTCCATCTGGTACAGCTCTATTGACGCGAACGCACCCGCTTACTGCAACGCTTGCGGAAACATTGGTCGAGGCGTCACTGGATCCAGCCTCAATGCACGACCTCGGCATTGGCAGACTGGGCGCTTGGCCTACTAACAAGGTCGAAAAGGTCACAAGACTCGCCTTGTTGAGAATTCGCTACAAACTTCGGGTTCACGCACGAAGAGAGCGGTTACTGCTTGCCGAAGAGGCCGCCCTGGTGGCCCTAGAAGGCGAACAGTTGGTTTGCAGCGGGGATGATGCGCGCCAGCTTTTGAGCGCAACAGCTTCCGGAAACCTTGCCCCGGTTGCGCGTGAGAGATTCGTCAAACAGGCACAAGCGCAACTGCCCGGATTGCTAGAGGGTCCAATCGCGAAATACGTTGCCGAGCGCGCAGATGAGCTTGTCGGCGACCATGCAAGAATCCGTGCTGCAACCGGTTCCGGATCGAAAGTTACAGTGGAGCCGCTGCTCCCGCCTGATGTCATCGGACTGTTTGTTTTGATGCCAAGCGAGGAAGAATAATGGCTAGAAAACAGGTTGTTGATCTTTCGTCTTGGCCATCCCTCACTCTGGAAGGCAACATCATTGCACCAGCAATGGTCGCCAAGGTCGACCAGCGCGGAGCCTCAGAGCAAGCCGAAGAAGACTATGGCGTCCGAAAAGGTCTGAGCATTCGGGAAGAGATTTCATTGGCTTTCCGCGTGGGGCAATCGCATTTCGACGATTTCCGAAAATCTGAAACTCCATCAACTGAAGCAACGCGTCGGTTTGTGCAGGGTTTGTTGAAGGAAGCCTTCGGATTTGATGACATGGCTGCGGCACCGGCGCCGGTTTCGCAGATCGCTGGAGGGCGCGCACCAGTCGTGATCGTTCCGCCAGAAGAGGAACTCGATAAACGGAGCCCGACGCTTTCAGTCGAACGGTCTCTCTCACCTGCGTTTGCGCTGCAAGACTACCTTAACCAACATGAAGACGCCCTCTGGGGTCTTGTCACGAATGGTAAGTCGTTAAGGCTCATGCGCGACAATGCATCGCTGACCCGTCCTGCTTACATAGAAGCAGATCTGGAGCAGATCTTTTCAAACGAGGACATAGCCTCCTTCGCGGTACTCTGGCTGCTCATCCATAGATCCCGTTTTGGTAAAGCTGAGACCCCGGCGACGGATTGCGCATTGGAGCGGTGGCGCGAAGCCGGGTCAAAAGAGGGGGAAGCTGCTCGAGACCGATTGGCGGACCAAGTTCAGTTGGCTCTGAAATCACTAGGGTCAGGGTTTCTGGAAGCAAACCCGGATCTCCAGAACCAGCTGAAATCCGGCGACCTGCCTCTGACCGACTGGTTTAACGAACTGCTCCGGCTGGTTTATCGGCTTATTTTTCTGATGGTTGCCGAAGACCGCAACTTGCTGCATGCGCCCAATGCCAAGAAGGACGCACGTAAACTCTACGTGGAAGGCTATAGCCTGGCACATCTGCGATCACAGTGCGTTCGACGGTCCAGTTGGGATCGGCATCACGACCGCTACGAAGGTCTCAAGGTGGTTTTCGGTGCCTTGACGCGAGGTGAGTCCAAGCTGGCTTTGCCAGCATTAGGTGGCCTGTTCGCACAGAAGAAGACATCTCGCCTCGACACTGCGAAACTCCGCAATAAGGCCTTTATGGAAGCTCTGTACCGACTTGCTTGGCTCAGCGACAAGTCCGGCATTGTGCCGGTGAACTGGCGCGCTATGGAGACCGAAGAACTGGGGTCCGTTTACGAGACTCTCTTGGAACTCCAGCCTCAGTTATCCGACGACGGCAGGGAGCTGCGATTTGCATCGGAATCCGCCGAGCAGAAGGGCAACCAGCGCAAGACGACCGGCTCCTACTACACGCCCGACAGCCTCGTTCAGGCGCTCCTCGACACCGCGCTCGATCCCGTGCTCGACAAGACAGAGGCCGAAGCGGACGACCCCGCCAAGGCGCTGCTGAAGCTTTCGGTCATAGACCCCGCCTGTGGCTCGGGCCACTTTCTTCTGGCAGCCGCCCGGCGCATCGCCACGCGACTTGCCCGCATCCGGGCCGAGGGTACACCCTCGCTCGTCGATTTCCGCCACGCCCTGCGCGATGTCGCGCGCTGCTGCATCCACGGGGTGGACCGCAACCCGATGGCGGTGGAGCTGACCAAGGTCGCGCTCTGGATCGAGACGGTGGATCCCGGCCTTCCTCTCGGCTTCTTCGACGCGCAGATCCGCTGCGGCGATGCGCTGCTAGGCGTCTTCGATCTGAAGGTGCTGGAGGACGGCATTCCCGACGCCGCCTACAAGCCGCTGACCGGCGACGACAAGGACGTCGCCAAATTCTACGAGCGCGCCAACAAGGACGCGAAGAAGGGCCAGGGCACGTTCGACTTCACCGGCGGCCGGTCGGACCTGCCAACCGCGCCGCTCTCGGCCGAGTTCTCCGACTTGCGGGACTTGCCGGAGGACACCGTCGAGGATGTGGAGGCCAAGGCGAAGGCCTACCGCTCGCTCCGCAAGCAGGACGCCTTCCTGCGGGCGCGCATGGGCTGCAACCTCTACACTTCAGCGTTTCTGCTGCCGAAGACCGGAGACGTGCCAAGCGGTGACTCCGAGCGGATTGTGCCGACCTCGCAGGATGTCTGGCTGGCGGTTGGTCAGGGGAAAGGCCGCAAGCCCATCATGGAGAACGCGAAGGCAGCGATGCAGGCGCGGGCGTTGCATTGGCCGCTGGAGTTCCCCGACATCATGGGGCGCGGGGGGTTCAACGTCGTGCTCGGCAACCCTCCTTGGGAAAAGATCAAGCTCTTGGAGAAGGAATTCTTCGCTTCACGTGACGCAGAGATTGCGACTGCGCCTAACAAAGCGGCCCGTGACAAGCTTATCGCCAGCCTCCGAAGTGCCGAAATTGGCTCCACGAAACACGCTCTGTTCAAAGAGTTCGAGAGCGCGAAGCGTTTTTCCGAAGCCAACTCGACCTTTGTACGCGTATCCGGCGATGAGGGAGGTCGCTTCGCTCTTACCGGCAAAGGAGACGTCAATACCTACGCGCTTTTCGCTGAACTATTCGCCAGTCTGATGGGGGAAGAAGGCCGTGCAGGTGTTATCGTCCCAACTGGCGTGGCAACAGACGCCACGACGGCTCCATTCTTTGCGCACCTAGTCAATAACGAACTCTTGGCGGGTTTGATCTCTTTCGAGAATGAAGAGTTCATCTTCCCTGCCGTCCACCATTCTTTCCGCTTCTGCCTTCTCTCGCTATCCAGGGAGCCGACTAACGAACCAACATTCGCGTTCTTCCTCAGAAATACAGGCGCGATAGCGGAAGAAGAACGCTTCTTCACTCTGTCTCCTGACGAGATAGCAGCTATCAACCCGAATACCAGAACCGCACCGGTCTTTCGCTCCCGCTGGGATGCCGAGCTGTCCGCCAAGATTCACAAAAATACGCCGGTTCTCATAGACGAAGGCAACGTCGTAAGTGGCAATCCTTGGGCAATCAGCTTCATTCGGATGCTGGACATGTCGAACGACAGCAGTCTCTTCCGAACGGCTACTGAACTGGATAACGCGGGGTTTGCCCGCGATGGCGCAGACTGGGTGATAGAAGGTGCCAGACCTGCGCAAGGCGCTCTTGACGTAGATGGTGCTGACACTCGGTCATTCGCTCTTGAAGGCGGTGCACCAAGAAAACCACAACGCTACGTCCCTCTCTACGAAGCCAAAATGATCCATCAGTTTGATCATCGTTGGGCTGGCTACGTAGATGGCGAAGTCAACTTCGAAGAGTGCACCGAATTGCAGAAACAAGACCGCGGTTTCGAACCGATTCCGCGCTATTGGGTCCCCGAAAGTGAGGTGAACAGTCGTCTCTCCGTTAGAGATTGGAGAAGGCAATGGGTTTTGGGTTGGCGCGATGTAACTAGTGCGCATGTATTTCGGACAGCCATAGCAACGGTTTTTCGAGCCATCGGAGCAGGTAACAGCCTTCCCCTGATGTTGTTTGAAGACCATATTACTCCAGAGCAGATTGCCGCTCTTTCGGGAAATCTGAGCTCATTCGTTTTCGACTTTGCAACCCGCTTCAAGGTGGGAGGCACCCACCTGAACTACTTCATTATCCAGCAGCTTCCGGTGTTGCCTCCGAGCTTTTACTCGGGCTCGCACCTGAACTTCGTGATGCCTCGCGTGCTGGAGCTCACCTACACCTCGCACAGTCTCGCCCCCTTCGCCCGCGATCTGGGCCATGACGGCCCGCCCTTCGCCTGGGACGAGGACCGCCGCGCGCTCCTCCGCGCCGAGCTCGATGCCTTCTACGCCCGCGCCTACGGCCTGACCCGCGACGAGCTGCGCTACATCCTCGATCCCGCCGAGGTGAAGGGCCCCGACTACCCCTCGGAAACCTTCCGCGTCCTCAAGGAAAAGGAAATCCGCCAACACGGCGAATACCGCACCCGCCGCCTCGTCCTCGAAGCCTGGGACCGCATGGAAGCAAACGGCGAATTCACGGCGATGGGGATGTAGGGGATGAGTGATGACGACCTCATGCCGCTCATCATCCTTGGAAAAATCCTTTTCTGGGTTCTGATCTGGTATCTTTTTTGGGGTCGAAAAGGCCGAACGGAGAAGCCGCCGGAACCGGTCTCCAGTTCGGCCAATGGCACGATGGAGCGACTTGGCCGTTCGTTCGGTAAAACGGATTTACCGATAATTGGCCCGATTTTAAAGGAGCGCAAACGGCGCGAGGAAGAGGCGCGACGCAAAAAGGCCGAGGTCGAAGCCCGCGAACGTGCCGAGCGCGACAGGGCGCAGAAGGAACATGATGCACTGGTCGAGCGGCCGATCCCCCCGGATATCAAGCGAGATATGCGCGCCTTTCTGGATGGCTCGTTCGTCGGAGAAGACCGCTCGCCCTTGGCCTATGTCGGATACCGGGTTGGAAAGACCCGTGGTCTCGCCAGTCGTGAAAGGCAAAGGCGGCTGGATGTCTGTTTCCGGATCGAGATCCCGTTTGACCTTGATCCAAAATACCAAGGATGGGGCGCACCCGCGACATACCAGCGGTTCCGTTCAATTGAGAAGCATTTAAAGATGCTGGCAGACTTGCGGCGCGGTCGAAACAACCAAAGGTTTGCTGTTGCGGATTGGGAAGAAGACCGCCAGTGGTTTCTTCGCCAGTACCGCGAACTGGCCGGGTTATTACAGCGCCACCCTCCACGGCGTTACTGGTGAAGGATAGCTATGGCAATTGAGTCTCCCCAATCCTTTGTAACTTATTCCGCCAGCGAACAAGCGGCGTGGCAGAACGGCTTCCGCAAGAAGCTCGGCCAAGAAGATGGATGGGCGGCTTTCGGATCGACAACGGCGAAAGGAACGATTTTTCTGGCGTCGGACAGTATTAACGGATCTTGGTATGTCGCAATCGACCACCCAGGCGTTGCCGCGGAGCTGCCGTTTCCAAAAGCTTACGTCACACACCCCGGTATCGCCGCCTACAGCGCCGCACAGATGTCTGAGCTGTATCCGGTGCTAACACGTATCTATGAGCTGTCCGTGAGCCTGCCAGACGGCCCTCTGGAGGAGTTTCAGGCTGCAACCGATGGTTTGCCGGAGAAAACCGAAGCAGAGCGGTTGGTCAAGCAGCGCATTGGTCAGGGTATTTTCAGAAATCGTTTGATCTCTTATTGGCAGGGTCGCTGCCCGATTTCGGACATTTCTGACACTGAACTCCTTAGAGCCTCGCACATTAAGCCGTGGAAAGACTGCGAAACTGATGCTGAGCGGTTGGACGTCCACAACGGAATTTTGTTGTCAGCATTATGGGACGCAGCATTCGACAAGGGTCTGGTGACTTTCAAGGACGACGGGTCACCTTGGTTTTCGAGTAAACTGTCAGCGCCGGCAATGAGCTCGTTGTCCGGACATTCCAAGCGGATCTCTGGTCTAACTGCTGGGCACAAGGAGAACCTGATCTGGCATCGCGATCAGGTGTTCAATCCTTGAGAAACTGAAATCTATCCATCGGCACCCGCATAAGGCGATTTACTTGCTCTTCTCTGCACTATTATCGCGAAACAATGCAAACTTATGGGCAAATCTTGCAAACTTATGGGGTGCATGAAGGTTTGTGCGCGTCCCTACAGAGACTTAGAAATCCAGATTCTCGACGCTCAGTGCGTTTTGTTGGATGAATTCACGGCGCGGCTCTACCACGTCGCCCATCAGCTTGGTGAACAGGTCATCTGCCTCGACCATATCGTCCACCCGCACTTGAAGCAGAGTCCGTGCGTCCGGGTCCAGCGTGGTTTCCCATAGCTGGTCGGGGTTCATCTCTCCCAACCCTTTGTAGCGTTGCAGCGATAGACCCTTTTCACCCTCTTCCAGAATGGCGCGCAACAAGTCCAGCGGGCCGTGGATCATCTGGCTACGGTCGCGACGGATGAGGGTGGCGGGGGTGTTGTAGATCTCTTGTAGGCTTTGGGTAAAGCTGCCGGTTTTGCGGGCCTCGCCCGAGCGCAGCATGGGGCCGTCCAGCGTGCGGACCTCTTCAACACCGCGCAGGATACGGGCCAGACGGATGCCGTGATCCTGCGTGATCCGACCTTGCCAGCCGCGTTCGTATTCCAGCGCAATCAGGTCCAAACGGGCGGCAACTTTGTCGGCCACACCCTGCAGGTCAGCATCCACGGCACCCGGTACAAAGGCACCGGCAACGGCGGCCTGTTCCAGAATGTGGCGCGGATAATGGGTCGGGAATGCGTCCAATACGCGTTTCAATTGACGCGCCTCATCGACCACACGGGTCAAGTCCTGTCCGATGATCTCTTCACCCGAGCCCAGTTTCAGCACGGCCCCTTCAACGCCCTGATTGATCAAGTAGTCATCCAGAGCGGCTTGGTCTTTCAGGTAAACCTCTGATTTACCGCGTGAAACTTTGTAAAGCGGCGGCTGCGCAATATAGAGGTATCCGCCTTCGATCAGTTCCGGCATCTGCCGATAGAAGAAGGTCAGCAGCAGCGTCCGGATATGCGCGCCGTCAACATCCGCATCGGTCATGATGACGATCTTGTGGTAGCGCAGCTTTTCGATGTTGAACTCATCGCGGCCAATACCGGTGCCCAGCGCCATGACAAGGTTGCCGATTTCTTGCGAAGACAGCATCCGGTCAAACCGCGCCCGTTCCACGTTCAGGATTTTCCCGCGCAACGGCAACACCGCTTGGGTCAGACGATCCCGACCTGTTTGAGCTGATCCGCCAGCCGAGTCCCCCTCGACTAGGAAAACTTCGGTCTTTGATGGGTCCTTCTCGGAGCAGTCCTTCAGCTTGCCGGCTAGGTAATTCACGTCCATCGCCGTTTTGCGGCGGGTCAGTTCGCGTGCCTTGCGCGCGGCCTCACGCGCCAGAGCAGCCTCGATGATTTTGCCGACAATGGTCTTGGCCTCGTTCGGGTTCTCTTCGAACCACTCTGCCAGCTTTTCGTTCATCAGACCTTCAACCGCTGGGCGCACCTCGGACGACACCAGCTTGTCTTTGGTCTGGGACGAGAACTTCGGATCGGGCACTTTGACGGACAACACACAGGTCAGACCTTCGCGCGCGTCATCGCCGGTAAAGCTGACCTTTTCCTTTTTCGCGATCCCGCTGGATTGCGCATAGTTGTTGATCGTGCGGGTCAACGCACCCCGGAAACCGGCAACATGGGTGCCGCCATCGCGCTGCGGGATGTTGTTGGTGAAGGGCAGGACCGTCTCGTGATAGCTGTCATTCCACCACATAGCGATTTCCACGCCGATATCGTCGCGTTCGCCTTTGATATAAATGGGCTCTGGCATCGCCGCCGATTTCGAGCGGTCCAGATACTTGACGAACTCCTTAACGCCACCCTCATAGAACAGCTCGGTTTCCAACCGTTCCGCCGGGCGCTCGTCGATCAGGATGATGCGCACGCCCGAGTTCAGGAAGGCCAGCTCGCGCAGGCGTTTTTCCAGCGTTTCAAACGAGTATTCCAGATTCGAGAACGTGTCGGTCGAGGCCAGGAACCGCACCTCAGTTCCGGTGCGGTCGCCACACTCCTCGACTACTTTCAGGTGCTCGACCGTTTCGCCGCCTTCGAACCGGGCGACATGCTCTTTGCCATTTCGCCAGACACGCAGTTCCAGCCAATTGGACAGGGCATTCACAACCGAAACGCCCACACCGTGCAGACCGCCCGACACCTTGTACGAGTTGCTGTCGAACTTACCGCCCGCGTGCAGCTGCGTCATGATGACCTCAGCCGCCGAGACACCTTCTTCGGGGTGAATATCCACCGGAATACCACGCCCGTTGTCGCTGACCGAGACGCTGGAATCGGCGTGAATTTTCACTGTCACATGGTCAGCATGACCGGCCAACGCCTCGTCAATACCATTGTCGACAACCTCATAGACCATGTGGTGCAAACCCGAGCCATCGTCCGTGTCGCCGATATACATGCCCGGACGTTTGCGAACCGCCTCTAAGCCTTTGAGAACTTTAATGGAATCAGCACCGTATTCCTGGGGTGCCTGTGCGTCGTCGGACATTCAGTCAGTACCTATATTATTTTGGTAACTTATACGTTTTCTGGTGGGGAATGTCACGCGCTCCCCCAAGATTTTGTGGTTTGGATGACCTTGATTTGCGGATCAAAGCCGATCAAGGTCGGCCGCGATATCTGCGGCAATTTCCGCTGCGTTCACATCATCCCGCTCGGCCGACAATCGCAGGCCCAGAAGGTCGGATTGATACCGCGCGGCAAGACGCTCCGGGTCATGTTCCGAACCGATCTCACCGGCCTTTTGCGCGCGTTGAAACAGGTCTGCAAAACAGGTCTTCATTGCGATCATGTGGGTGCGGGCCTGGCCTGCCAATTCATGGCCGCGCGCCTGCAATTCGGCATAGGTTTTGGACAACATGCAAGCCTTGGTAGGCAACACAGACGCCTCGACCACCAGTCGCGGCTGGGCCTTGAGCGCCTCTAAGGGGCCCAGATCCTGCGCCAAGGCCATCATATTGGCGACGCCATCCTGCGCATAGCGTTCCATTGCCAGCGCATAAAGCGCATCTTTCGAACCAAACGCCGCATAAAAGCTGCCTGGCTTCAACTTCAACTCACGCTCTAGGTCCTTCAACGATGTTCCGGCCCAACCGTGACGCCAGAATATATCTCGGGCCTGAGCGATCAGGGTATCTCGGTCATAGGCAGGTTTGCGGGGCATCATATTCACCAATTCTTGAACGGTTGCTCAAATATATACTTGAGCGACCGCTCAAGAAAGGCTATTTCGGACTCAGCCGCCAGAAAAAAGGAATTCCCAAATGGCCAACTTCCCTTCACACGACCTCGAATCCGCCCCTGAAGGTTCCAAACCATTGCTGGAAAAATCTCAGGCCGCGTTTGGCCGCCTGCCCGGTTTGCACAAAGTGATGGCCGAAAGCCCCCAGCATTTGGAAGGCTATCAGGTGCTGCACCATCTGTTCGTGCAGACAGATTTCGACAATGACGAAAAAACCGTCGTCTGGCAGACCATCAACGTGGAAAACGAATGCCATTACTGCGTGCCAGCGCATACCGGCATTGCCAAGATGATGAAGGTCTCGGACGAGATCACCGAGGCCCTGCGCAACGAAACCCCGCTGCCCAATGCCAAGCTTGAGGCGCTGCGCACGTTCACCCTGCAAATGATGGAAACCCGGGGCAACCCGTCCGAGGAACAGCTGCAGGCGTTCTTTGATGCAGGCTACTCGCACCGCGCTGTATTGGACGTGGTGCTGGGTCTGGCGCAGAAAACCATGTCGAACTACGTCAACCACATGGCACAAACGCCGGTTGACGAGGTCATGCGCGGCTTCCTGTGGGAACGCAAAGTCAGCGAACCCGCCTAAGCGGAAACGACCGAGCCCTCAAGGCCATCACTCACGATCAACGTCTGGGCCCGGTCGCCCAGTTCCGCAAACAGCTCAGGCCCGGTGCCCGTCATCCAGGCCTGAGCGCCCAGCGCGCAAATCTCATTATACAGCGCCGCCCGTCGCCCCGCATCCAGATGGGCGGCCACCTCATCCAGCAACACGATCGGAGGCGCGCCAACCATCCCGGCCAGCGCCCGCGCGTTTGACAGGATCAGCGACACCAACAGCGCCTTTTGCTCTCCGGTCGAGCAATCTTTGGCTGGCACACCTTTGGCGGCAAACACACCATACAGGTCCGACCGATGCGGCCCGACCAATGTGCGCCCTGCAGCCAAATCGCGGAAACGGCTTTCATTCAAGGCCTCGCGCAAATCCTCAGCTGCCTCGGGCATCGCGCCTTCGGTTTGCACCAATTCCAGATCAGCGGACGGAAACGCCGTTTCCGCCTGTTCCTGCGCCCTTCGCAGATGTTCCAACGCGGCCAGCCGCGCGGAGTGTATTCTATGGCCGGTCTCGGCCATCTGCCCTTCGAGCGCTGCATACCAATGGGCATCGCGCACCTGCTCTTTCAGCAGGCGGTTGCGTTCACGCATGGATTTTTCATAGGTCAGCGAGGCCTCGGCATGGGCGGGGTCGAAACTCAGCGCAATCCGATCCAGAAAGCGGCGCCGCCCCTCAGCCCCTTCGATCCACAGCCGGTCCATCGAGGGGATCAGCCAAACCACCCGCGCCAGTTTACCCAGATCTATCTGATTGGACGCTTTGCCATCGATCCGAACCTGCCGCGCCGCGCCACTTTCGGACCAGGTCTCGATCTCGTAATTCCGGCCCTGTGCTTGCAACAGGCCGGACAGCTTCCAGCCCAGCGCCTCAGGTCGCCGGGTCATCTCGGCCGCGCTGGCCCGGCGCATACCGCGACCGGGGGAAAACAGCGACACTGCCTCAAGAATGTTGGTTTTGCCCGCCCCGTTCGGTCCATGTATCGCCACCGGCCGCCCATCCAAGGACAACCGCACTAGCTTGTGGGACCGGAAATGCGAGACCGTAAGTTCGGTCAGGGCCAAACTCATGACCCATCCCTTTCGTTAAAAAACACCCCGCGGGGTCGATCAGACGCGCATCGGCATGACAACATAGACTGCGCTTAGATCATTGCCTTCCCGCATCAGGGTCGGATCACCGGCTGAGTTGAACAGGAAAACGGCGTTTTCACGATCCACCTGGCTGGCGATCTCAAGCAGGTATTTGGCGTTGAAGCCGATCTCGAGCCGTTCGTCGCCGTAGGCCACGGCCAATTCTTCTTCGGCGGCACCACTATCGGGGGCGTTGACCGACAGAACCAGCTTGTCCGCATCCAGTTGCAGTTTCACAGCGCGTGAGCGTTCCGACGAAACGGTAGCAACCCGATCCACGGCCTGCGCGAATTCAGCAGCGTCCACTTCCAGCTGACGCGTATTGCCCTGCGGAATCACGCGGGTGTAGTCGGGGAAGGTGCCGTCGATCACTTTTGAGGTCAGTGTGATATCGGGCGTTGCGAAACGCACCTTGGTTTCGCTGACCGAGACGGCGATATCCATCTCATCATCGTCCAGCAGCTTGCGCAGCTCACCCACGGTTTTGCGCGGCACGATCACGCCCGGCATGTCTGCGGCACCATCCGGCAAATCTGCATCAATGCGAGCCAGACGGTGGCCATCGGTGGCCACACAGCGCAGCACCTTGCCGCCTTCGGACCCGTCAGCCACATGCATGTAGACACCATTCAGGTAGTACCGGGTCTCTTCGGTCGAGATGGCGAATTTCGATTTGTCGAACAGCCGTCGCAACAGTGCTGCCGAAGCGGTAAAGTTCGACTGATATTCCGAGGACGCCATCACCGGGAAATCCTCTTTCGGCAGCGTCGCCAGTGAAAAGTTCGACCGGCCCGCTTCGACCGTCAGACGACCCGCCGCGCTGTCAGCAGTCAGTGTCACCAGCGCCCCGTCGGGCAACTTGCGCACAATCTCATGCAGGGTTGTCGCCGCAACGGTTGTGGCACCCGCCTTTTCAACCTGCGCCGGGGCTTTGTCGACCACTTCGATATCCAGATCGGTGGCGCGAAACAGGGCCTGATCGCCTTCGGCCTCGATCAGCACGTTGGCAAGGATGGGAATAGTGTTCCGGCGCTCTACAACAGATTGGGCCTGCGAAACGGCCTTAAGAAGGGTGCCGCGTTCGATGCTGATCTTCATACCCTCAATTCCTCTGACTTGCGTGCCGAAAACAGGCGGGACTGGCACGTTAGCGGTTCCACCCTGAGGCACAAGGATTTTTTATGGTTTTCTGGGTCGGAACGGCCAAAGGGTCAAGGGGCGCGTGGCCGGTCGGGCACAGTTCCTATTCAACCGTGGATTTAAGCGCACAAGAAAACGCCCCGGGCGTGAGGGTCCGGGGCGTTTCTTGAATGATAGGATGACCCTTAGGCTTCCAGCGACCGGCGCAGCATTTCCACATCTTCGGCGATCTGGCCGTCGGTGACTTTCAATTCTTCAATGCGTTTGACGCCGTGCATGACGGTGGTGTGATCGCGACCACCAAAGCGACGCCCGATCTCGGGCAGGGATCGGCTGGTCAACTGCTTGCACAGATACATCGCCACCTGTCGCGGACGGGCATAAGACCGCAGGCGCTTGGGGCCGATGATGTCGGACAGACGGATGTTGTAATAGTCCGACACTTTGCGCTGAATCTCTTCAACAGTAATCTTGCGCTCGGACGCGCGCAACACGTCAGCCAGACAGTCCTGCGTCAGCTCCATGTCGATCTCGCGTCCCACCAGCGAGGCGAAGGCGAACAGACGGGTCAGGGCACCCTCCAGCACGCGCACGTTGGTCGAGATACGGTGGGCCAGAAACTCCAGCACGCCATCGGCGATGGTCAGATCGGGATAGGTGCTGCTGTATTGCTGCACCTTGTTCTGCAAGATGCCCAGGCGCAGTTCGTAATCGGTGGGGTGCAGGTCGACGACCAGACCGCATTGCAGGCGCGACTTCACGCGATCTTCTAGATCCTTGATCTCGCCCGGCGCGCGGTCAGCCGAAATGATGATCTGCTTGTTCTGATCAACCAGCGCGTTGAACGTGTGAAAGAACTCTTCTTGAGTTGAATCCTTGCCGGCGATGAACTGCACATCATCCACCATCAGCACATCGACGGAACGGAACAGATGTTTGAAGTCCATCATCCGACGTTCGCGCAGCGCCTGCACAAAGCGGTACATGAACTGTTCCGCCGACAGGTACAGCACGTTCAGTTCGGGGCGTTTGGTTTTCAGCTCCCACGCGATGGCGTGCATCAGGTGAGTTTTACCCAAACCAACGCCGCCATACAGAACCAACGGGTTGAACGTGACGGGGCCGCCCTCAGAAACACGGCGCGCGGCGGCATGGGCCAGCTCGTTGGGTTTGCCCACCACAAAACTGTCAAAGGTGAAACGGGCGTCCAGTGGTGCTGCCTGAAGGGATTCGAGCGCATCATTCGCGGGTTCGGCCCGCTGTGACAGGGACTGCGGCTGAGTCGCGTCCTGAACAACAGACGGCGCAGATTCTACATCACCCGACGGACGCACCGGCGAATTGGCTGCAACGCGAAACGCCAGGCGCTGAACCGATTCCCCTGCGGTGTTCATCTCGTACAGAATCAAGTCCGCAAAGTTTTGACTAACATAATTGCCCATGAAGTTGGTCGGAACCGAGAACGTGGCCACGCCATCCTGCAGCTCTTGGAATTCAAGAGGCTCGATCCAGGTGGTATAGTTGTTCTTGCCGATCGCCTTGAGCAGTTTGTTACGCAGTTGTCCCCATTTCTCTTGTGTCATCAAGCGCCTCACGCATCCCATTCTTTATTGGCCTGTCGGCCTTATTGATCTGGCCCGGTTGCCCGGTTCTTAAGCATTCACCGCAATAGGATACCCATCGCCAAACCACATGGGTTTGGCGGGACTGTCCCGAAAGTTTGCACAGCCCAGCAATCAGGCACCCATAATCCGGGCGCCCCGTAACCGGGTTGCGCTTCGCAATCAAATTTTTAGACAGGGCTCAGATCTTCGGTTACCCCAAGACCTTTAGCAGATCAGCAAATCAGCCGTGACCGATTGCCAACATTCGTTTCGTGACCGTCCTGATGCCCGTCAGTCAGATCGCCGAAACAGCCTGTCCCCCCAAGCGAGTGAATCGCTGTAACAGTGGTAGCAAGAGGCCAAGGCGTACGGCAACGAAACTCTGATATTGACTCGGGTCTTTTGCAGAAAGAATCTCTCGGTTTTGTGAAGGCGCGACTTTCCGGCAACAGCAACAAAAAGGCGCCACGCATTGTGACGCCTTTGAGAACAATTCAACCTTGTTTTGTTGACGCAAGGTCAACCTGAGCGATTAGCCCAGTGCTTTCACGCGTGCCGACAGTCGCGACATTTTCCGCGAAGCGGTGTTCTTGTGAAAGACGCCTTTTGTGACGCCACGCATCAGTTCGGGCTGAGCGGCACGCAGAGCTGCGGTTGCTGCGTCCTTGTCACCAGAAGCAATCGCTTCTTCAACCTTGCGCAGATAAGTACGGATGCGCGAGCGACGCGCTTTGTTGATAGCAAAACGCTTTTCGTTCTGACGAGCGCGTTTTTTAGCCTGAGGCGAGTTTGCCATGTGTTTCTGACCTTCATTCGGTACGGTTATCAATGGTTGCGCGTCACGGACTATCCGCACCGGTTCAGAATCACGAGTGTGAGTCGGGCCAAGCGGGCCGCACGCGCATGTATAGCGGCGCTAGTTACCCAAGTTTGCAGGCTTTGCCAAGCCGATTCTTTCGCACTGCATAGCAGTCATGAAAAAAGGCGGGCCAAGCCCGCCTGTTTCGGTCGCTTACGCAATTTATTTGTCGCGGAACTGAGCCGCGCGTTTTTCCAAGAAGGCCGCCATGCCTTCTTTCTGGTCTTCTGTCGCAAACATCGAGTGGAACACGCGACGTTCAAACAGCATCCCTTCGCTGAGAGGCAACTCATAGCTGCGGTTCACAGCTTCTTTCGCCGCCATTGCACTCAGCTGCGATTTCTCAGCGATCTTCTGGGCGGCGCCCATCGTCTCTTCCATCAGTTTCTTGGCCGGTACGACCCGGCTGACAAGACCCGAACGCTCGGCCTCTTCGGCATCCATGAAGCGACCGGTCAGGTTCATGTCCATCGATTTGGACTTCCCAACGAAACGCGTCAGGCGCTGCGAACCACCCAGTCCTGCAATGACGCCCAGGTTGATTTCGGGTTGCCCGAACTTGGCGGTATCCGCAGCAATGACGAAATCGCACAGCATGGCCAATTCGCACCCACCGCCCAGCGCATAGCCAGCAACGGCTGCAATGATCGGCTTGCGGATCGCGCAAACACGGTCATTCAGAGCACCAAACAGATTTGAACTGTAGACATCAACAAAGCTCATCTCGGACATTTCCTTGATGTCCGCGCCGGCCGCGAACGCCTTGTCCGAACCGGTAATGACGATGCAGCGCACCTTGTCGTTGGTATCCGCGTCTTCCAATGCGATACACAGTTCCTGTGCCAGCTGCGAATTCAGCGCATTCAGCGCATCGGGTCTGTCGAGCTTGATAAGGGCGACGTGGTCTTCGATTTCGACGATGATCGTCTCAAAAGCCATGAGGTGTAAGCTTCCGGTTGTTCCGTTCAAGTACGATTCCTTATCACGCGATTTATCTGGATCAAGTTATCTTTGGCATTGCGCACAACAGAAGGATGAGCGACCGGACTGAGTGATTCTCTTTATTTCCCCACTGCATCCCTGGGTTCTGCAGGGTTCGCCTTCGCGTCCGTAAACGTCAAAGCTGTGTTGAAAATATCCAAGTTCTCCATCGGCTTGGCGGAAATCGCGCAGGGATGAACCACCCGCGTCGATCGCGTCCTGCAGTACCCGCCGAATGATCGGAACCAGCGCGCCGACACGGGCGGCAGAAATTTGTCCTGCTTTGCGACGTGGCGACACACCCGCGCGATAAAGGGCCTCGCAAACATAGATATTGCCCAATCCGGCAACGATTCCCTGATCCAACAGTGCAGATTTGACAGGAGTATTCTTGCCCTTGAGCGCTTCGATCAGGTGCTGTTCGTGAAAGTCATTGCCCAGCGGCTCTGGCCCCAGAACGGATAAAAGCTTGTGATCCTCGGCTGTAGCCGTGGGCAACAGGTCCATCGCGCCGAAGCGCCGCGGATCGTTGAATGTCACACGCGCGCCATTGGCCATGTGAAACACCACGTGGTCGTGTTTTTCGGGCATGGGATGCTCATGCACGAACTGCCCTAGCGGATCACCCGATACTGTCATCCGCCCAGACATACCCAGATGGATCAACAAAGTTTCACCGCTGCTGAGATCTGCCAGAATATACTTCGACCGCCGCCGCAGCTGATCCACCCGTTGCCCGGTCAGCCGCTCGGCCATGCGGTCCGGGAACGGCCAGCGCAAATCGGGGCGATTCACATCTGCCCGTTCGATCACGACCCCCTCCATTGCGGGGCTCAGGCCGCGTCTTACTGTCTCGACCTCGGGCAATTCGGGCATTAGATGGCTCCTAATTCAAAGGGCCGCATTGTGCCCCGGTTCCAGAGCCCTATAACAGAGACGAAATTCGACAAACGGCAAGGCTTATGTCCGACAACAGCGACAAGACCACTCATTTCGGGTTTGAAACCGTGCGCGAGGCCGACAAGGCCGGTCGTGTGCAGGGCGTGTTCAACTCGGTCGCCTCAAAATACGACGTGATGAACGATGTCATGTCGATGGGTATCCACCGGGTCTGGAAAGACGCGATGATGGACTGGCTGGCCCCGCGCCCTGGTCAACGTCTGCTGGATGTGGCCGGTGGAACGGGCGATATCTCGTTTCGCTTCCTCAAACGCGCGGGTTACGGTCACGCCACCGTTCTGGACCTGACCGAGCCGATGCTGGTCGAAGGTCGTCAGCGCGCCGAGGCCGATCAGATGTCCGACAGCCTGAACTGGGTGGTAGGCGATGCGATGGCCCTGCCGTTTGAGGACAACACGTTTGACGTCTACACCATTTCCTTCGGCATCCGGAACGTGACCCGCCCGCAAGAGGCTTTGAACGAAGCCTTCCGAGTTCTGAAGCCCGGTGGACGCCTGATGGTGCTGGAATTCAGCCAGTTGCCCAATGAAGGGCTGCAAAAGCTCTATGACTTGTACAGCTTCAACGTCATTCCCCGCATGGGCAAGCTGATCGCCAATGATTACGACAGCTATCAATATCTGGTCGAATCGATCCGCAATTTCCCCGATCAGGAAACCTTTCTGGGCATGGTTCGTGCCGCTGGATTCGAAAACGCCAAATACCGCAACCTCAGCATGGGCATCGCCGCGCTGCATTCCGGCTGGAAGATCTGATTCATGCGCGGCCCCCACAACATCATTCGCCTGATCCGTACAGGCGCCACGTTTGAACGCACAGGCGCCATGAACGTGGTGCTGGACGCCTTTGAGGCCCCCCGCGCGTTGCGATTTCTGGCGCATGCGTTGGGCAAACCGTTTCAATGGCTGGGTTACAAGGGCGATCCCAATATGCCGCCCGCCACCCGAGCGCTGACGGCGCTTGGCCCGGCTTATATCAAATTCGGTCAGATTCTCTCGACCCGCCCCGACGTGGTGGGCGAAGAACTGGCCGCCCAATTGCGTGTGTTGCAGGACAAGCTGCCACCCTTTTCCCGCGCCGAAGCCATGGCCGAGGTGGAAAAGGAACTTGGCCAGCCCGTCGATGAGGTTTTTGAGGAATTCAGCGAACCGATCGCCGCAGCGTCGATTGCGCAGGTTCACAAGGCCCGGCTGGTCAGCACTGGCGAATATGTCGCCGTCAAAGTGCTGCGCCCGGGGATCGAGCGTGCCTTTCACAAGGATGTCGATGCGTTCTATTTCGCCGCCCGTATTGTCGACCTGTTCGCCCCCGGCGCGCGCCGCCTGCGACCGATGGACGTGATCGAACATTTCGACGGCGTTGTACGGGGTGAGTTGGACTTGCGACTGGAAAGCGCCGCTGCCTCGGAATATGCCGCCAATACCAAGGACGATGCCGGTTTCTGGCTGCCCCCCGTTGTGTGGTCACTGTCCGCGCGCCGGGTGATGACGCTCAGCTGGGCGGATGGTGTACCGTTGGGCGACAATGCTGCACTGGATGCGGTTGGTCACAACCGCCGCGATCTGGCAGAGCGGGTCCTGCACCTATTCCTGCTGCACGCCCTGCGTGATGGCTATTTCCACGCCGATATGCATCAGGGCAACCTGAAGGTCGCCGCAAATGGCGATATCATTGCCTATGATTACGGCATCATGGGTCACATCGACGAATACACCCGTCGGGTCTATGCCGAGATTCTGTTCGGGTTCATCCGCCGCGACTATAAACGCGTGGCCGAGGTGCATTTCGAGGCCGGTTACGTCCCCGCCAACCAGGATGTCGACGAATTTGCCCGCGCGCTGCGAGCGGTGGGCGAGCCGATCTTTGGCATGGACGCCTCGCATATCTCAATGGGCCGCCTGTTGAACTACCTGTTCGAGGTCACCGAGCGCTTTGGCATGGAAACCCGGACCGAACTGATCCTGTTGCAGCGTACGATGGTTGTGGTCGAAGGCGTCGCACGCTCGCTCGACCCACATATGAACATTTGGGAAACCGCCCGCCCCGTGGTCGAGGATTACATAAAGCAATCCATCGGTCCCCGCGCCGCGCTGCAGGACTTCGGCAAAACCGCCATGGTTCTGGCCCGCTTTGGCCCACGATTGCCGGGTCTGGTTGAAAATGCCCTGATCGCCCAGACGCAAAAAGACGACCCGCAAAAGTCATCCCTATGGTCCGCGGCCCTACCTGCCGCAATCGGTGCCGCAGCCGGTGCTGCGCTTGTCCTGATTGTCAACGCGCTCAGCTGAGCCAGACCGCCTGCTTCTTCTGGCCAACAATACCTTCGAGGGGAATCGCGCCTGCGCGCGATAGGGGGCAGACAGCCCCCCTGCACGGTGCGAAATCAAAGCCGCTCGATAGCCAGTGCAATACCTTGCCCACCACCGATGCACATAGTCACCAGACCTTTGGCCCCACCTACGCGCTCCAGCTCATACAGCGCTTTCATGGTGATGATTGCGCCGGTTGCCCCAACCGGGTGACCCAAGGCAATCGCGCCACCATTCGGGTTAACCTTCGACGCGTCCAATCCCAGTTCCTGATTCACAGCCAGAGCCTGCGCCGCGAAGGCCTCATTGCTTTCGATCACATCGAAGTCATCCACCGAAAGGCCGGTTTTTTCCATCAGGTTCCGCACCGCCGGAACCGGTCCAATGCCCATAACCTCGGGGCGAACACCCGCATGGGCATACCCCAGCACGCGCGCCTTGGGCTTCAATCCGGCTTTCTCGGCCGCGTCCGCTGTTGCCAATACCATCGCCGCCGCCCCGTCATTGATGCCCGAGGCATTGCCCGCCGTCACGCGCCCGTCCTTCTGGAATACCGGTCGCAATCCGGCCAGGGTCTCGGCAGTGGTGGCCTTGGGATGTTCATCGACCTTGAAATCAACCATGTCCCGCTTGACCTTGACCTGCACGGGCGCGATCTGACTGTCGAAATACCCCGCCTCAATCGCCGCTGCCGCGCGGGTCTGACTGGTCACGGCGAATTGGTCCATCTGCTCGCGGGTGATCTGGTGTTCGTCTGCAACGTTTTCGGCCGTCACACCCATATGTCCGGTGCCAAACGGGCAATTCAGCGCCCCCAGCATCATATCCAACGAGGTGACATCGCCCATCTTCGCGCCCCAGCGCGCCTGCGGCACGATATAAGGGCTGCGCGACATACTCTCGGCCCCGCCGGCCACGGCAAACTCGGCATCCCCCAGCATCAGGGACTGCATCGCCGAGACAATCGCCTGCGCGCCCGACCCGCACAGCCGGTTCACGTTCATCGCAGGTGTACCATTTGGGATCCCCGCATGCATCGCGGCAACGCGCGACAGGTACATGTCCCGCGGCTCGGTATTGATCACGTGGCCGAACACCACATGCCCGATCTGACCACCTTCAACACCCGAGCGTTCCAGCGCGGCTTCGGTGACAACCGTAGCCAGATCGATCGGAGCGGTCGAAGCCAGCGCGCCGCCAAAGGTTCCAATAGCGGTGCGGGCACCGTCCAAAATTACGATATCAGTCATGGATCACTCCTCGTGCATTTGCGCGCAGTATGCATACACCACGTCGCCCTGTCCTATGGGACGTCCCGTCACGGTTGGAATTGACAACCACAGATACAAGGCGCATGAAATTCCGTCATGACGGAGAATACAGACGATATCCTGACACGCCTTCCCGCCCGCCTGAAAGAGGCACGTCGCGCCAAGGGCCTGTCGCTCGAAGCCGTGGCTAATCTCAGTGGTGTGTCGCGTTCAATGGTTAGTCAGATCGAACGGGGGGAAAGCAGCCCTACCATCTCAACCCTGTGGAACCTGACCCGGGCCTTGCAGGTGGATTTCGCCGGTTTGCTGGAAGAGACCGGCACCGCAAACCAAATCGAAGTGCTGCGAAACTCTGAAGTGCCAAGCATCGACAATATGGGACAAAACTGCCGGATTCGCATCCTGTCCCCCCCCGAAGAAGCGGGCGGGCATGAAGTCTATGACATTCAGTTCGACAAAGACGGCGCATTGAAAAGCCAGCCCCACACGCGCGGCGCGCAAGAGCAATTGACGGTTTTGGACGGGTCGGTTCGCGTCACATCGGGATCGGCCACAATGGAGTTGAACCAAGGCGATACAGCGCGGTATGCGGCGGACGTCTTGCACTCGATCGCATCGCCCAACGGTCCCGCGCGAGTGTTCCTGATTGTGAAAAACGCCTGACCCCGACCGGGGCGAAGTTTGGGGGATACCTGTGTGTTGTGCTATTTTATGGCATTTACACGAATTGGAGTTACCCAAAATGACTTTGGAAGTGATTGGCGCTGGATTCGGCCGCACTGGGACGAATTCGCTGAAGCTTGCTTTGGAACAGCTGAATTTCGGACCCTGTCACCACATGTTCGAAGTGCGGGACAATCCCGAACAACTGCCCGCTTGGAACCGTGCCGCACATGGTGAGCAAGCTGATTGGGATGCCATGTTTCACGGCTATCGCGCGCAAGTCGACTGGCCAGGCGCCGCATACTGGCGCCAGCTTTCTGATCATTATCCAGATGCTAAAATCATTTTGAGCGTGCGCGACCCTGATGCCTGGTTTGACAGCATATGGGCCACGATTGGACCGTTCATGACCACAATGCGCGGACGGCACGACTCGGATCATGCAAACGCAATTGCCGAGATGTGCAGCAAGTTTATCGTTCATGGCATCTTCGACGGCCGGATGAATGATCGGGATCACGCCATCAGCGTGTTTCGGAAGCATATCAAAAAAGTCCGCGACACTGTCCCGAAGGACCGATTGCTGGTCTATGAAACCGGAAGCGGATGGAAACCACTGTGCACATTCCTTGGCGTCGACATTCCCGAAGAACCCTATCCGCACACAAATTCAACCAAACAGTTTCAGGACAACGTGGCAAAACCGGAATAGACGCCTCCGAATCGAAAGCAATTTTCAGGGTCCTCCGCATGTTCCGTTATCGTGGATTTTTTTCTGCAATATTGAATTCCCCTATTTGGGAACCATATCCGTTATGTTAGATACGCGACTCATATAAACCGGAGACCGCCATGGCCGATGCATTCCTGTCCCACATCACGGACACCCTTGCGCAGATTGAATCTGAGGGTCTGTATAAACGCGAACGAATGATCACCTCGCCTCAGGGCGGTGAGATTACTGTGGGCGACAAGCAGGTGATAAACCTGTGCGCCAACAATTATCTGGGTCTGGCCGATCACCCTGCGCTGATCGACGCCGCCAAGGGCGCGATGCGGCCCAAAGGGTTCGGCATGGCCTCGGTCCGGTTTATCTGCGGCACCCAGGACATTCACCGCGAGTTGGAACAGAAGCTGGCGCAATTCCTGAACAAGGACGATGCGATCCTGTTTGCGGCTTGTTTCGATGCCAATGGCGGGCTCTTTGAGCCCTTGTTAGGGCCAGAAGACGCCATCATTTCGGACAGTCTGAACCATGCCTCGATCATTGACGGGGTGCGGCTGTGCAAAGCGAAACGCTATCGCTACCTGAACAACGACATGAACGACCTTGAGGCCTGGCTGAAACAGGCGCGCGAGGACGGAGCGCGGCACATCATGATCGCGACCGACGGCGTGTTCTCGATGGACGGTTACCTGGCCAACCTGCCGAAAATTCGCGAGCTGGCCGATAAATATGATGCCATCGTCATGGTCGATGACTGCCACGCGACCGGCTTTATGGGGCCGAACGGCGCAGGCACGCCAGATCATTTTGGTGTCGATGTCGACATTCTAACGGGAACCTTGGGCAAGGCACTTGGGGGGGCAATCGGCGGTTATATCGCCGGGCCGCAACCAGTGATCGATCTGCTGCGGCAGCGGGCGCGGCCCTATTTGTTCTCAAACTCGCTGCCACCCTCGATTGTCGCCGCAGGTCTTGAGGCGATCCGGTTGGTCGAAGAGGGCGAAATGTTGCGCGCTCAGTTATTCGGCAACGCGAAATACTGGCGTGCTGGGCTGGAAAAGCTGGGCTTTGACCTGCTGCCCGGCGAACACCCAATCATTCCGGTGATGCTGGGCGAGGCGACTTTGGCGCAGGACATGGCGTCGCGTCTGTTTGATGAGGGCGTCTATGTCTCGGGCTTCTTCTTCCCCGTTGTCCCGCGCGGACAAGCGCGGATCAGGACGCAGATGAATGCAGCCTTGACGAAAGACGAACTGGACCGTGCATTGGCCGCCTTTGGCAAGGTTGGCAAAGAACTGGGAGTGATCTGATGCGACCCAACACGATGAAAGCTTTGGAGAAATCCAAGCCCGAGGAAGGTCTGTGGATGGTCCAGGCCCCGGTGCCCGAAATCAGCCCCGAAGAGGTGCTGATCCGTGTCAACAAGACCGGCATCTGCGGCACCGACATCCATATCTGGAACTGGGATGACTGGGCCGCCGCCACAGTGCCGATTCCAATGATCACCGGCCACGAGTTTGCGGGCGAGATCGTCGAGATCGGGCGCAATGTGACAGGTCTTGAGATCGGTCAGCGCTGCTCGGGCGAGGGGCATCTGATAACTAACGACAGCCGTCAGAGCAGAGCGGGAAAGTTCCACCTCGATCCTGGTACGCGGGGGATTGGCGTAAACGAACAGGGGGCCTTTGCCCAATATCTTAAGTTGCCCGCCTTCAACGTGGTGCCCCTGCCCGAAGACGTGCCGGATGAGATCGGCGCCATCCTCGATCCATTGGGCAATGCGGTTCACACCGCGCTTAGCTTCGATCTGCTGGGTGAGGATGTTCTGATCACCGGTGCTGGCCCCATCGGCATCATGGCTGCCGCTGTCGCCCGCCATGCTGGCGCGCGCCATGTGGTGATCACCGATATCAACCCCGACCGTCTGAAACTGGCCGAACATGTGGTACCGACCGTGCGCACCGTGGATGTGTCCAAAGAAGACCTGCAGGACGTCATCGCAGAACTCGGCATGAAAGAAGGGTTCGATGTAGGGCTGGAAATGTCGGGCTCACAAATCGCGCTGGATCAAATGGTCGAGGCGCTGGTGATGGGCGGCAAGATCGCTCTGCTGGGTATTCCGCCCGGCAAATCCCCGGTCGATTGGTCCCGCATCGTGTTTAAGGCCATCACCATCAAAGGCGTCTACGGGCGCGAGATGTTCGAGACCTGGTACAAGATGATCGCCATGCTGCAGAACGGTCTGGATGTCAGCCGTGTCATCACGCACGAGATGAAAGTTGACGATTTTGCCGAAGGATTTGCCGCGATGAAATCAGGCCGGTCAGGCAAAGTGGTGCTGGACTGGACCTGACGCTCTGGTACTGCGCGGGTTCAGCCCCTAAACAGGGGTGAACCCAGTCGTTTGGAGGAGCATATGGGCGATAAGGATGACCGGTATCTGGAACGCGGAATCGAGGACACTCTGGTCACCGATTTCGCACAGACCCATCGCAAGAGTTACGGCGATTTCCTGCAGCTCAAAACCCTGCTGAACCTGCAAAAAACCTTTCAGGACCCTGCGCAACCAGATGAGATGCTGTTCATCATCATTCATCAGGTCAGCGAGCTGTGGCTGAAACTAATGCATCACCAACTGGTCGAGGTGCGCCGATTTCTGCAACAGGATGAATTCGGCCCTGCGATGAAAAATCTCGACCGGGTCAAGGCCATCCAGCGGCAACTGATATCCGCCTGGGAGACGTTGCTGACCATGACCCCTGCGGACTACATGACCTTTCGCGAGGCATTGGGCAGTTCGTCCGGTTTTCAAAGCTATGGCTATCGCCAGATCGAATTCATTTTGGGCAACAAGGACGCCTCGACCCTAAAAGTCCACGAACATGACGCGCAGGTCATGGAACTGCTGAACGCTGCGCTGACCAAGCCGTCATTATACGACGAGGTTCTGTTCATGTTGGCCCGGCAGGGATTTGACGTACCGCAGGACCTACTGGATCGCGACTTTGCCCAGCCCTACTCTGGTGATCCTCGCGTCGTGAAGATCTGGGTGCAGGTGTATCGCGACACGGACAAATACTGGGATCTTTATGCGCTAGCCGAGAAACTGATGGACGTGGAGTCCTTGTTTCAACGCTGGCGCTTCGATCACGTCACCGCGGTAGAACGAGTGATAGGCAACCAGCCGGGCACCGGCGGGTCCAGTGGTGTATCCTTCTTGCGGAAAGCCTTGGATTTGCGGTTCTTCCATGATCTTTACGATATGCGCACCGAACTGATGTATTCCCAGCAGGAGTAAGCGATGCTGTACCGCGGGTTTTCGCAGGAAGAGCTAGAGCAGGAATATTCGCCCCGGTCGATGATCGGCGGCGACCTGACGCCTTATCTGGACAGCTACGCCGCGCTCAGCGCGCAGCACCGGGCACAGATGGAAGTCATCGGGAATGTCTCTTACGGCGACGGTAGGGCGCAGGTTTTGGATTTCTTTCCCGCGAAGGGGGCAGGCGCGCCACTGCACGTCTTTATTCACGGCGGTTACTGGCAGGCGCTGAGTCAGAACGAGTCGGCAATGATGGCCCCGGCACTGGTTGAGGACGAACAGTCCTTTGCGACCTTGAACTACACATTGGCCCCCGAGGCGCGGATTGGCGACATGATCAACGAATGCCGCGACGCCCTGCTGTGGCTGGCCGCAAATGCGCCTGATCTGGGTTTCGATCCGTCACGGATCACCCTGTCGGGCCACAGCGCCGGGGCGCAATTGGCGGCTATGGTCATGGCAACCTCGGCCGATGCGCTGGCCCGCGCCGGGCTCCGCGTGCGCGAGGTGATCCTGATTAGCGGCGTCTATGATCTGGAGCCGATCAGCCTGACGTCCGTAAACGATCCGCTGCAACTGACCCCGGTCGAGATACATGATCTGTCCCCTATCCTGCACCTACCCGCCCCTGGCCCGCGTTACCATGTGACTGTGGCGGAACGGGATACCCCCGAATTCGTCCGCCAGAGCCGAGATTATGCCGAATTGCTGCGCAAAGCCGGGCATGCGGTCAATTTCGATCTGAAAAAGGGGATGCAGCATTTCGATATAATTATGCATCCGGAAACGTTTTTGGCGACGTCCCGATAGCCAAGAAAATTGGGTATCAGTCAGGTCTGGCCTTTAGCACACAAACCTGCCCATCCCTAACGAACCGAACGTTTTTGACGGAGCAGGGAATGTCCGGTTCAAGCCCGAAGCCGACGCAAGAAATCTTTACGTTTTTTGGGCGACGTTTGCCACTGCACTTCCGAGTAATTCGCACATAGACTGCAGGGGTTTCAATTAAACGCCGAGGTATCAATATGAAAACTGTACTGCCCTGTTTGACGGTAGCTTCCGCAATCCTACTGTCTGGTCAACAAGCCGTTTCGCAGTCTTTCAACGACACAGGCGATATTCTGGCGAGATCGGCCGAGATCGAGGACATTGAATACACGATCATGGTTCAACGCGCGACGCAGGCCGCAATCTGGGGAATGCCTGCGGCTGGTATGGTGGACTTCCTGAAAGGCATTCGGCGTGACCTCGGTGGCGACTACAACGATGTCGTTTACCTGAACAAACCCTTCGACTCTAAGCATGGGTTTTTGACAGCGAACGACGTGACCGCCTATGCATGGTCGTCGATGACATCTGAACCCGGTCCACTTGTGATCGAGGTGCCGGCGGCAACAGACAACGTCAGCTACTTTGGAACGATTGTGAACGCCTGGGACGTGCCAATTGTCGATGTTGGGCCGGACGGCCATGACAAGGGAGAAGGGGGCAAGTACCTGATGCTCCCGCCCGGCTACGAAGGAGAGATGTCGGTCCAGGAACTGACGGATGCGGGCTATATGCCCTTCGAAACTGATACCTACGAGTACGGCTTCTCTTTCCGCCCGAGGCTATACAACGGAGCGACGGATGCCGACGCAGCGGACTATGCGCAGACGATCAAGGTCTATTACTTATCGGAAGCGGATAACCCGCCGCCGAACACCTACCACGAAGCCTCTGAGGTTCCGTATGACTCGCTGCCCTACTACAATCATACCTACTTTCAGGACCTGAACGACTACATTCAAAACAACCCGATCCGTCCGCAAGACAAGATCATGGTCAATTTCCTGAAGGATCTTGGGATCGAAAAAGGCAAACCCTTCGAACCGACGGAACGCCAAATCGATGCTATGAACGAGGGGCTTCTATTGGCCTATGCCGCCATGCAGCGATACTTCGTTGAGCCCGGTTTAGCGACCGTTCCGCTTTGGGTCGACGAAAGCGGTGACTTGAAGTCGCAGTGGCTGATCTGGGACTTTGCCGAGGGGCAAGCCGAGCTTGGCTTCCCATACGAGACCGATACCGAAGTGTTGGTCGATGATCGGGCTGGTGGAAGTTACTTCTGGATTACCTATCTGCCCAAGAATCTGGGCGGTGGCACCTTCTATCTCACTGGTCTGCGCGACAGCGCGGGAGACATGTACGACCATACTCAGACATACAAACTGAACATCCCTGCAGATACGCCCGCCGAGGATTTCTGGTCCGTGATTGTCTACTCGATGGAGACCAAGAGCTTCATCCGCAATGTGAACCCAGTCGGCCTGTCGTCGCGGGATGTAGAAACAATGCAGGTCAACGAAGATGGGTCGTATGACATCTACTTTGCTCCCGAGGCACCCGAAGGACAGGAGAGCAATTGGATACCAACGACGGAACCGTACTTCTTACTGTTTCGACTGTACGGACCTGCTGACGGCTGGATTGAGAGCGGCTGGGTATTGGGTGATCTTGAGAAAATTTGAACACGCCCAAGTCAGAAAGCTGTCCGAGTAGCGGGTCAAAACGCGATTCCGCGTGATGTCTGCTTTGTCCGCACAGCCGACGTTATGTTGGATTCACCGTGTGGCAATGTCTGAGTTGCTTATGCGCGGTCGGGATTAGAGTCAGAAAATTTCGTTCAAGACAGTTAAGGTTCGTGGTATTTCACAAAAAACAGCGGCCCAATTGAGCCGCTGTTTTCATTTCCCATACAAAGCAGGATCAATCCAGCGTCCGGGTGACCTCTTCGCGTTCGAAGATTTCGATCACGTCACCTGCGCGGATATCGTCGTAGTTCTCGAACGCCATACCGCATTCTTGACCCGACTGAACCTCGGACACTTCGTCCTTGAAGCGTTTCAGCGTCTTCAGCGTGCCTTCGTGGATCACCACGTTGTCGCGCAGCAGACGGACGCCTGCGGAACGACGCGCCACACCTTCGGTGACTAGACAGCCAGCGACCTTGCCAACACCGGTAACCTTGAAGACTTCGCGGATCTCGGCGTAACCGATGAACTTTTCGCGGATCTCGGCGCTCAGCAGGCCCGAAGCGGCGGCTTTCACGTCGTCGACCAGATCGTAGATCACCGAGTAGTAGCGGATTTCCACGCCTTTCTGGTTCGCGGTGTTCCGTGCCGACGCATTGGCACGCACGTTGAACCCAAAGATCGGCGCACCCGACGCTTCGGCCAGGCCGACATCGGTTTCGGTAATCGCGCCAACGCCCGAGTGCAGAACGCGCACACGCACTTCTTCGTTGCCGATCTTTTCCATCGCCTGAACGATGGCCTCGGCCGAACCTTGTACGTCCGCTTTCATCAGAATCGGCAGCTCGGTGACGTTTTCGTCTTCCTTGGCCTTCTGCATCAGCTGCTCAAGGGTGGTCGCGGCACCAGCGGCGGCGCGTTTGTCCTTGGCGGCCTGTTCACGATAGGCGGCAATCTCACGGGCCTGTGCTTCGGTCTCGGTCACGTTCAGAACGTCACCGGCCTCGGGCGTGCCGTTCAAACCCAGAACCTCGACCGGGACCGAGGGGCCAGCTTCTTTGACGCGATCGCCCTTGTCGTTGATCAGCGCGCGGACCTTACCGTATTGCTCACCCACAACGAAAATATCGCCCTGGCGCAGCGTGCCGTTCTGAACCAGAACGGTGGCCACGGGGCCACGGCCCACATCCAGCTGCGCCTCGATCACAGCACCTTGGGCGGCGCGGTCGGGGTTGGCTTTCAGCTCCAGAATCTCGGCCTGCAGCGCGATGGCTTCCAGCAATTCATCAAGGCCCTGACCGGTGATGGCGGACACTTCGACGTCCTGAACCTCACCCGACATTTTCTCAACGATCACTTCGTGTTGCAACAGATCGGTGCGCACTTTGTCCGGGTTTGCATCCGGCTTGTCGACCTTGTTGATCGCCACGATCATCGGCACTTCGGCCGCTTTGGCGTGATTGATCGCTTCGATCGTCTGCGGCATCACCGCGTCGTCAGCAGCCACAACCAGCACCACGATATCCGTGACCTGAGCCCCGCGCGAACGCATCGAGGTAAAGGCCGCGTGGCCCGGCGTATCCAGGAAGGTCAGCGTAGTGCCGCCATCGGTTTTCACCTGATAGGCACCGATATGCTGGGTGATGCCTCCAGCCTCACCGGCAACAACGCGCGCATCTCGAATCGCATCCAGCAACGAGGTCTTACCGTGGTCGACGTGACCCATGATGGTGATGACCGGCGGACGCGGCTGCAGATCTTCTTCGCTGTCTTCGACCTCTTTGATGACGTCTTCGACATCCGAATCGGAAACACGCGTGACCTTGTGACCAAACTCTTCGATGATCAGCTCGGCGGTATCGGCGTCGATGGTTTGGTTCTGCGTGACCATCATGCCCATGTTCATCAGCGATTTGACCACATCAGCCACACGCTCGGCCATGCGGTTGGCCAGCTCGGACACTGTGATCGCCTCGGGCAGTTGCACGTCGCGGATTACCTTTTCCCGCTCGACCGGGCCGCCCATGGCTTTCTGACGCGCTCGCTCCTGCTTGCGCTTCATCGACGCCATCGAGCGCTGACGGCTACCTTCGCCACCGGTGGCCTGACCCAGTGTCAGCTTGCCGGAACGACGATTGTCATCACGGCCCTTGCCGCGACCGCGCTGTTCGCGTTCACGGTCCTGCTTGCGCGGGGTGGCGGCCGGGGCTGGTTTGCTGGCCGGTGCGCGCGCCGCTTTGGGTTCTTCGGCAGCTGGGGCAGCAGCGGCACGTTTGGCGGATTCTGCGGCCTCTTTGCGCTTGCGCTCTTCCTCTTCGGCCTTGGCGCGGGCGCGCTCTTCAGCTTCGCGCTGTTCGCGTTCTTTTGCTTCTTGCTCGGCACGACGACGGGCGCGTTCTTCCTCGCGCGCCTTTTCGGCGGCTTCACGCGCTGCGGCCTCTTCGACTTCGCGGGCCTTGGCGGCCTGCAGTGCCTTCATCCGGCGCGCCATTTCCGCGTCAGAGATACCTGCAGGGCGACGCGACGGATCACCCGACGGCGTTGCTCCGCCACCCGGTTTGCCGGCGCCCGGCTTGGGAACCACCACGCGCTTGCGTTTGGTTTCCACCACGACATTCTTGGTGCGTCCGTGGCTGAAACTCTGTTTCACATTTCCGGGGCGTGCCCCACCACGAAGACCCAATGTCTTTTTGCCGTCATTCTCGCTCATAAAGCTTTTTACCCTTCCGCGCGGCCCCTGCCGCCGTCATCCGTTTCGCGCAAGCCACGCAGGCGCTGCGCTTCCTCTACAACACGTTTGGCGAGTCCACCAGAGGCCATGGCCGCATGAATCACGGTTTGGCGCCCAAATGCCTGTCCTAACTCGTCTGCGGTCAGCCAACCGATGTATTTTCCAAAGTGCGGCGTGCTGAGTTTCGACTTGCCGCGCCCCGATCCATCGCTGGCCTGAATCAGCACTTGTGCCTCTTCCCGGTCCAGCCATGTCTTGACCTTTTCGTACCCAGCGACCGCGTCACCGGACTTGCGCGCCAGGCTCAACAGCTCGATCACCCGGCGCGAAACCTGTTTTTCGACCTCATCGGTCAAATCCTGTGGCACGCTGACTTGCGCTTTGAACCCGCGGGCGAACAGCTTCTTGCCAACGGCCTTGTCCAGTGCAGCGCGATCCGCCGCCACATAGACTCCGCGACCCGGCAATTTCGCCGCGACATCCGGATAGACCTGCCCGTCCGGCCCCGTCACAAAGCGTATCAACCCATATTTAGGTTGAATGTCGCCCGTGGCGATGCACTTGCGTTCAGGTCCTTCGGACCGATCCTTATGGACGCCACCGCGACCCATGCGCGCACCCCGAGGCCTGAGATCAGGCCTCGGCCTCCTCGTCTACTGCTTCGCCATCTTCTTCGGCTTGTTCCAGCTCGGCGGGATCGACCCAGCCCAGCATGATACGTGCGGTCATGACCAGATCCTGTGCTTCTTCCAGCGTAACGCCGAAAGGCTCAAGCACACCGTCATCCTTGATTCGCTCACCATCGACCGTGGTCCAGCCGCCGGCCAGTTCCCAATCGGCGCAGGTGGCAAAATCCTCAAGCGTTTTTACGTCGTCCTTTGCCAGCGCTTCCACCATCTGGGGTGTCAGGCCTTCGAATTCAATAAGGCTGTCCTCGGCACCCAAGGCACGGGCTGCGTCCAGCGCTGCCTTGGCCTGGGCTTCCAGGAATTCACGGGCGCGGGTTTGCAGCTCCTGCGCAGTGCCTTCGTCGACGCCGTCAATGACCAGCAGCTCTTCCAGCTCGACATAGGCAACCTCTTCGAGGTTGGTAAAGCCTTCCGAAACCAGAAGTTGCGCGAAGAATTCGTCCAGATCGAGGCTTTCCATGAACAGCTGCGTGCGGGCTTCGAACTCTTTCTGACGGCGCGCCGATTCTTCGGCCTCGGTCATGATGTCGATATCCAGATTTGTCAGCTGGCTGGCCAGACGCACGTTCTGACCGCGGCGACCGATTGCGAGGCTCAGCTGTTCCTCAGGCACAACAACTTCGATCTTGCCGGCTTCTTCGTCCAGAACCACCTTGGAAACCTCGGCGGGCTGCAGCGCGTTCACCAGGAAGGTCGGCTGGTCTTCGTTCCACGGGATGATGTCGATCTTTTCGCCCTGCAGCTCGTTCACAACGGCCTGCACGCGGCTACCGCGCATACCAACGCAGGCACCGACAGGATCGATGGACCCATCGTACGAAATCACGGCAATCTTGGCGCGGGAGCCGGGGTCACGGGCCACGGCCTTGACCTCGATGATGCCGTCATAGATCTCCGGCACTTCCATCTTGAACAGCTCGGCCATGAATTCCGGCGCAGTGCGCGACAGGAAGATCTGGTGGCCACGAACCTCGCGGCGCACTTCCTTGATATAGGCACGCACGCGGTCATTCGGGCGATAGCTTTCGCGGCCGATCTTGTCATTGCGGCGCAGAACGGCTTCGGCACCGCCCAGATCGACGATGACATTGCCAAACTCTTCGCGCTTAACCGCACCGTTGATGATGGTACCCGCACGATCCTTGAATTCTTCGTACTGACGGTCGCGCTCAGCTTCGCGAACCTTTTGCAGGATGACCTGCTTGGCGGACTGAGCAGCAATCCGGCCCATTTCAACCGGGGGAACCTCTTCGACGAAGACGTCGCCGACCTCGGGCGCTTCCATGTACTGCTTGGCCTGCTCGACGGTCATCTCGGCCTGATAATTCTCAAGCTCTTCATCCTCGACCACGGTGCGAACGCGGGTGAATGTCGCTTTGCCGGTCTTGCGATCGATGCTGACACGGATATCCATCTCGGCGCCGTAACGGCTCTTGGCGGCACGGGCGAGCGATTCTTCCATCGCTTCGACAACCAGACCGGGGTCGATCATCTTTTCGCGGGCCACGGCCTCGGCGGTCTGCAGCAGCTCCAGCTGGTTGGCTGAGGTGATTGCCATCAGTTCGTCTCCTCTTCGGACCCTTCGGTCTCAATCTCGTCGAAAGCGTTTTCGTTCAGGGCACCGGCGTCCTTGCGCTGGCGCAACATTTCCTTGATCAGGTCATCGGTCAAAACCAACTTGGCATCGCTTAGCCAGTCGAATTGCAGACCAATGGTGATTGTCTCGGACCCTTCGGGGATGTTGATCAGAACCTCGTCGCCCTCGATCCCAGCCAGCTCACCCTTGAACCGGCGGCGGCCATCGATCAGCTCGGCGGTCTCGATCTTGGCCTCATACCCCTCGAACATCTCAAAATCCTTGAGACGGGTCAGAGGACGATCAATGCCCGGGCTTGAAACCTCAAGCGTATAGGCGTCAAGAATCGGATCTTCGACATCCAGCGTGGCGCTAACCGCGTTCGAGATTTCGGCGCAATCATCCACTTCGATGCCGCCATCAGGCTTGTCGGCCATGATTTGCATCGTGGTGGTCTTGCCACTCATCAGGCGGATGCGGACCAGCTCATACCCCAGATCTTCGATCACGGGGGTGATGATCTCGGCCAGCCGCCGATCAATCGCCGCTTTGGCTATCAGGTCGTTTGTCATCAGGTGCTCTACCCTGTCATACGGGCACAAAAAAACGGGCGCGCGGCCCGTCGAAATTTCCGGTGGAGCCCCGGACCGAAGCCCGACACGCCGCTGTTGCAACTGCATATACGCAGGGTTTCCCGAATCTGCAACCCCCGGTGCACGACGTGATCGGATTTACGCCATCCACCACCGTTCGGCGATGCGGCCATCGTCCAGTGCGCGGCCCGCCCCGATCTGGCGCGGCATGCCCACATGTGGGGCCACGGCCAGTGCCATATCCGATTCGCTTGGGTGAAAACGCAGCCCGCGCTGGCCTTTCAACTCGCCGCCTGAGAGCAGCGCCGCCACGTCGACGAACCCGTCGCGCAACGCCTCGGCCCGGACACGGGCGTCGGGGATGACAATGATTTCGAACGTCTCGGCCCACCCGGCCTTGCCGTCCTTATAGTGCCCGACCACCTTGCGGCCCAGGAAATGACGATCATCCTCGGCGCGTTCCACGCGGTAGCATCCGGTACCATTGGCCGCGTGCAAAGGCGTCACGCCTTGTCCGTCGCGGGTGATGACAAAGCGGCTGTCGGCCAGCAGGAACGGCAGGCCCGGATTTGCCTCAGCCAGTTCAAGCTGCACCTGATTGGGCGATACGGCTTCGACCCGCCCAACATTGCCCAGAACTGCCATCACATCCGCAACGTCCAGCGGCACGCCATCGTGAAAGGTAACATCCTCGCGCAGATCGAACTGCCAGACCCGCGCATCCGCGTCCGTGTGCCAACCCGTCGCAAGCTCACCGCGCAAGGTGCCATCTGGGGCAATTTCGGTCAGAGTATCAAACACCGCCCCACGGGCCACCTGTTCCAAGCTGTCATCGCGTGGCACAGCCAGCCGCAGTGCACCACCGGCCTTAGGCGTATCCGCCAGCGACGCCCCCGCGGCCGCCAGCAAAGCTGCGGCAGCACCCGAGGCAAACAGAGCACGACGGTCAATCCGGGTCATACCACCCCCTCGGCCACGCGATCCATGATCCGGACCAGCTCGGCGCTGATACCGGGTTCAGACAGGGCGTGGCCTGCGTTGCGGACCATCTTCAGTTCGGCATTGGGCCAGCGTTCGGCCAGATTCCACGCGGCCTGTGGTGGGCAGATCATGTCATAGCGACCCTGCACGATATGGCCGGGGATATGAGCGATCTTGTCCATCTGGTCCAGAATCTGACCATCCTTCTCTAGGAAGGCGCTATTGATGAAATAGTGATTCTCAAGCCGCGCAAAGGCCCGCGCATATTCGCCAGGGCTTTCCCCCGTCCCGCCTTGGGCATGAATTGAAGCCAGCGCGTTCTCCCACGCGGACCAGGCCCGCCCATACAGGATTTCCGTGGCCCGATCCCCCGAAAACAGGCGTTTGTTATAAGCAGCGATCGTGTCGGTCAGCTCAGCCTCGGTCAACAGAGCGGTGAATTTCGCCCATTGCTCGGGCCAGAACTTGCCTGCGCCGCCGCCATAGAACCAATCAAGCTCGGCCTGTGTGGCCAGGAACACGCCGCGCAGCACCAGACGGTTCACGCGATCCGGGTGCGCCTGTGCATAGATCAGCGCCAGAGTCGCGCCCCAACTGCCGCCAAACACAGCCCAATCCTCGATATCCAGTAGGGTGCGCAACCGTTCGATATCGGCCACCAGATGCCATGTCGTATTGTCGGTCACCGACGCATGGGGCCGCGACCGGCCACAGCCGCGCTGATCGAATAGAATCACCCTATAGACGCTGGGATCGAAATAACGGCGCATCGCCGGGCTACAGCCGCCGCCCGGCCCGCCATGCAGCACCACAACCGGTATCCCCTTTGGATTGCCGCATTGTTCCATATAAATGCGATGCCCTTCGCCCATATCCACCATTCGCTGATCGAACGGGTCGATCGGCGGGTACAGATATTGCACTGCGCGCTTTTGGTCCGGGTACTTGTCCATTATGGCCCTATATAGTCCTTAAACGTAAAAGAGCATACGGAGACAGGAATGCAAGCGCATCCGAACACTGTGGATCCATCCGAGATCGCAAAATTCGAAGCGATGGCCGCAGAATGGTGGGATCCTCACGGGAAATTCAAACCGCTGCACATGATGAATCCGTGCCGTCTGGATTATATCACACAGCAGATCGCGGGCGAATTTGACCGGGATTTGACCGCGCCGAACCCGTTTCAGGGCCTGCGTTTGCTGGATATCGGCTGCGGCGGAGGGCTGCTGAGCGAACCGATGGCGCGCCTTGGGGCCGAGGTCGTGGGCGCCGACGCCGCCGAGGGCAACCTGCCCGTTGCGCGCATCCACGCGGAACAGTCCGGGCTGGACATCGACTATCACCACACCACCGCCGAGGCGTTGGCCGAGGCGGGCGAGCAATTTGATGTGGTGTTGAACATGGAAGTGGTCGAGCACGTGGCCGACCCACTGTCCTACCTGACCGCCACACAACAGTTGCTGAAACCCGGCGGGTTGGAGATTTGTTCCACCATCAACCGCAACCCGAAATCGTATGCTATGGCGATCGTCGGGGCCGAGGTCGTCATGCGCTGGCTGCCGCGGGGTACGCATGAGTGGAACAAGTTCATCACCCCCGATGAGCTGTTCGACCTGCTGCGCCAAGCCGGGCTGGAGCCGGTGGACCGCAAGGGGTTCGTATTCAACCCGATTCTTTGGAGTTGGTCGATCTCGGACCGGGATCTGAGCGTCAATTACGTCACAGCCAGCATTCGCCCAGAGTAAGGACTTTTTATGTCAGTAATCCCTGAAGGTTGCAGCCTGTTCGTCGTAGACATCGAATACATTGTACCAATGAATCAGGTGGAACCCGTAATCGACTCGCATATGGATTTTGTGCACGCGTCATATAAAGATGGCCGGTTCCTGATGTCCGGGCCCAAGGTTCCACGCAGTGGCGGTCTGATCGTGATGACCGCCGACAGCCGGGAGGAGGCTGAGAAGTATCTGGAACATGACCCGTTCGCACAAGAAAAGGTTGCCAAATTTCGCGTGACCGAGTTCCGGGCGTCCAACCTGCATCCCGCTTTGAAAGCCTGACTCACTCGTCTTCGAGTCGGATTCTCAAATCCCGCAGCACCGGCAGCGTGCTGCGGACACGCTCCAGCCCCAGCTCTCCGACCACGCGGTTGATCAGCGGCGCAATCGACGAAATTGCCTGATCGCGCGCACGACGACCGGCGGGGCTGATCGCGACCATCTTGCGGCGGGCGTCGTCCCAGTCGGGGCGGATGTGGATGTATCCGGCCCATTCCAGCTTGGCCAAGGTGTTGGTCATCGCCCCTCGGGTCACGTGGAACGTATTGGCCAGCTGCGCGGGGCTGCGCTCATCCCCGACAAACACCAGATGGTTCAGCACCGAGAAATGCGAAATTTCCATGCCCTTGGGCAACACCCGGCTCAGCCGGTTGCGCAATAGTTGATCGGCGGTCAGGATCTCGCTGAACAGCGTGACCGCAAGGGCATTATGTTCGTCAGTCATGGTCCGGTTCTGGATCAGGGCCCGTCGAAAGGCCGCACGTGAGTCAACGAGGGCACCCGACGGCGCGCCTCTGACACAGAACTATCATCCAAATCGAAAAAGTGAATGCCTGGATCGTCCCCTGCGTCGACAACGACCTCTCCCCACGGGGCCACAACCATGCTGTGACCGTAGGTTTGACGTGTTCTGCCGCGGGTTTTCGGATGCTCTCCGGTCTGTGCCGGGGCCAGCACCCAACAGCCGGTTTCAATCGCCCGCGCGCGCAGCAGTGATTCCCAATGGGCTGCGCCGGTGACCGGCGAAAACGCCGCTGGAATGGTCAGAATTTGCGCCCCCGCCTGCGCCAAAGCGGCATAGAGATGTGGGAAACGGATGTCATAACAGATGCTCAGACCAACCGTGCCGAAATCGGTTTTGGCCAGCACCGCCTTATCGCCAGGGCGATAGTTTTTGGATTCGCGGAAGGTCTCAGATTCCGAGACCTGCACGTCAAACATGTGAATCTTGTCATACCGCACCACGATCTGCCCTTGCGGGTCGATCAAAAAGGAACGGTTGGCAAAACGCCCATCGGCATCGTGGGTTTTGATGGCCAAAGACCCAATCAGCAGCCAGACGCCCAGCGCGGCGGCCTGTTCACGCAGACCCGCCAGCGTTTGGTCGTCTTCTTCATGCTGTAGAACGTTGCGCTGTCGGGTTGTGCTGGTGGACACGCAATTCGTCACCTCGGGCGTCAGAATGAACCGCGCGCCTTGACCTGCGGCCTCGGCCACCATGGCGCGCACCATTTCCAGATTTTCGGCCGGGTTATCCGACGAAGTGATTTGCAGCAGCGCGGATTTCATCAGGCCGCCAAAAGACGGTCCAGCTTGCCCTGACGGTCCAGTTCGTACAGGTCATCGCAGCCGCCCACATGCTGCGTCCCGACGAAAATCTGCGGCACGGTGCGTTTACCGCCTGCGCGTTTGATCATCTCTGGCTTGCGCTTGGGGTGCATCAGCACGTCGATCTCTTTGAATTCGACGCCTTTCTGTTTCAGCAGTCGTTTGGCCGCATGGCAAAAACCGCACAGCGGCGAGGTATAGATTTCAACCGGTTTCATATTCCGTCCCTTTGGGTTTCGCGTGATCTTCCGCGAATTAGGCATCCTTGGCAACGCGTGCCAGTACCAACACGAAAATATGATTTGCACCCGCTGCATGGCAGGCACGCGCACAGGCTGTCAGAGTCGCACCAGAGGTCAAGACATCATCGACCAGCAAGATATCCCGTCCTTTAGTGCGCGACCCCTGCCTGGGATGCGCCGAGATCGCACCGGCCAGGGTTTCCGCCCGCTGAGCAGCGGTTTTCCCGTCCAGAACTGGCGTTCGTGCCCGTCGGTGCAACAGGTCCGGGCACACCTCAATTCCCGTTTCCCACCCCAGATGCTGGGCTAGCAATGCCGACTGGTTGTACCGCCGCTTGATCAAACGGGACCAGTGCAGGGGTACAGGCGCGATCAGCATGTTGTCGCGAAATAGATCCCGCCCGGCTTGCGCCATCCACCTAGCTGCTGGCTTTGCCAGCTCAGGTCTGTCGCCGTGTTTCAAGGCCAGAATCAAGGCGCGCGCCTTGCCATCGTACATCAGCGCAGCCCGACCATCCTGCCAGGGGCGGGCCGTTTTCATGCAGTCATCGCATTCGATCCGGTGACCATCCACCTCGCCCGGCAAGGGCACCCCGCAGCTTTCGCATACCACTCCGCCAATGAAAGGCGTGTCGCGCCAGCAAGCACCGCACAGGCCGAAATCCGCTTCGGTCAATTCACCACATCCCAGACATCGCGGTGGATAGATCAACTCGACAGCGGTTTGAATCCGCTGCCATATGCGGTAGTTGCGCCCTATGAAACTGCCTGAGTCCAACGCACCCTCTCTGTTCGACCGCCCAGCCCTGATCCGACACCGTGCCCGCGCGCGGGACGAGGCGCTGTTTTTGCATCGCGCCGCGGTGGATGAGGTGCAGGATCGGCTCTCCATGGTTAATAAAACCTTTACGGCCCCGGCGATTGTGACGCCGTTTGCGCATATCTGGCAGGACGTTTTGCCGGAGGCACAGATCGTTTCGGATGACGATGTTCTGGACCTAGCACCCAGAGCGCATGATCTGGTGATTCACGCCATGGCGCTGCATTGGGCCAATGATCCGGTGGGGCAGCTGATCCAATGTCACCGCGCCCTGCAGCCCGACGGCTTGCTGCTGGTGGTGTGTCTCGGCGGTGAAACCCTGCACGAGTTACGCGCCGCCCTTGGGCAGGCCGAGATCGAGGTCACAGGTGGCCTCAGCCCCCGTATCGCCCCGATGGCCGAGCTGCGCGATCTGGGCGGGTTACTACAACGCGCGGGGCTAGCGCTGCCGGTCGCCGATACCGCTCGTCTGACGGCGGAATACCGCGACTTGACCCATCTGATGCATGATCTGCGCGCGATGGGAGAGACCAACAGCCTGTCCGGACGCATGAAACACGCCACACAGCGGCAGGTCTTTGCCCGGGCGCAGCAGATTTACGCCGATCACTTCCCGACACCGCAGGGGCGTTTGTCGTCCACTTATGAATTGATTTGCCTGACCGGCTGGTCACCCGATGACAGCCAGCAAAAACCATTGCGTCCGGGATCAGCGCAGGCGCGCTTGGCCGAGGCGCTGGGAACGAAAGAAGGCAAACTGTCCAATTGACGACCGGAGATTTCCGGTTATCTCAGCCAGATACAGAGAACTCTCAGGAAGCTCGAAATGTTTGACGCCACTCGCCCCGATCATGCCCCTGCGGACCACCCCAAGGTCAAAATGGGCCGCGTCGGCATCCTGCTGGCCAATCTTGGCACACCGGACGACTATAGCTATTGGCCGATGCGCCGGTATCTGAACGAGTTTCTGTCGGATCAGCGCGTTATCGACTATCCCAAATGGAAATGGCAACCGATCCTGCAGGGAATCATCCTGACCAAACGCCCGTTCAGCTCGGGCGAAGCGTACAAATCGATCTGGAACCACGACAAGGGCGAAAGCCCGCTGATGACGATCACCAAGGACCAGACCGCTAAGCTGCGCAACGCAATGCAGGCGCGTTATGGCGATCAGGTGCTGGTCGATTTCTGCATGCGCTACGGCAACCCGTCGACCAAATCGAAAGTGCGCGAAATGGTGGCGGCGGGCTGCGACCGCATCCTGTTCTTCCCGCTTTATCCGCAATATGCGGGCGCGACGACGGCCACCGCCAATGATCAGTTCTTCCGCGCGCTGATGGATGAAGCCTGGCAACCGGCCGCCCGCACCGTACCTGCCTATTTCGATGAACCCGCCTTTATCGACGCTCTGGCCGGGTCGGTGGAACAGGCCTATGCAGCGATGGAAGCCAAGCCGGATATATTGGTTTGCTCCTATCACGGGATGCCGGAACGGTATTTGCAGCAGGGCGATCCATACCACTGCCAATGCGCAAAAACCTCGCGCTTGCTCAAGGAACGGCTGGATTGGTCGGATGATCAGCTTGTTTCAACCTTCCAATCGCGATTCGGGCCTGAGGAATGGTTGAAGCCGTATACGGTCGACCACGTGGCCGAGTTGGCGCGGCAGGGCAAGAAAAACATTGCCGTGATCGCACCGGCGTTTTCCGCCGATTGCATCGAAACGCTGGAAGAGATCAACGAAGAAATCAAGGAAAGCTTCGAAGAGGCGGGCGGTGAAACCTTTACCTATATACCCTGCCTCAACGATGATGATTCGCACATCGCGGCATTGGGCAGGGTGATCGAAGACAATCTGAAGGGTTGGCTGGACTAAGCAGCACCCATCAATCAGGCATGAAAAAAGGCGGTGGATCGCTCCACCGCCTTTTCTCTAGATGACGCTCGTCAAATTAGCTTGCTGCAACAGCTGCGGCAACTACGACCAGCAGGATCAGCGGCAGGATGATTCCCTGCGACGAACCTTGAGTTTCCTCTACAACAACCGGTGCTTCAACAACCGGCTCTTCCAGGTTACCGGCATAAGCGGTCGAAGCAGCAGCAGTCAGTGCAGCGGCGAGAACGAGTTTCTTCATATTAACCTCCAGAATTTGCACGGTTCCGAATAGTGAAACCGCACACCCAAGACTTACCTCGTGTTTTTTTCTAACCAGCTATCCGACTGGAATGCAATTGCAACTTGCGCCGCAAGCGGGTTCGTGCGCGAAAATGTCGTCAAATTAGCAACACTTGCGTGCCGACCTTCGCCATTGAAAACAATTCCGCGATATCCTCATTGAACAAACCGATGCACCCATTCGACGAACGGCGGCCAATTTTGCGCGTATCATGTGTTCCGTGGATGCGATAATATTTCCAACTCAGATACAAAGCGTGCGTTCCCAATGGGTTATCAGGACCCGGCGGGATATAATCCGGCCATTCGGGGTTGCGCTTTTTCATCGAAGGCGTGGGTGACCAGCTCGGACCCTCGACTTTGCGGATCACACTTGTACGACCACGGCGCGTCAGCTCCTCGGTCAGAGGTACGGACGAGGGGTAAAGTTTATACACCCGCTGGTCGTCGGACCAGTAATGTAACGCGCGCGAGACGGTATCGACCAGAATGGCCCCGTTATTTGTGTTCGAGAAATAGGGTTGCCAATCCAACGCACGAAAGCCCGAGATATTTCGCCGCACATTGGGTTCCGCCTCGGGTGCGGGGCGCAGCGGGTCGCCGGGAATGTATTGCGCAATCGCAGGTGAGGCCAGCAGGGCTGAAGCCCCGGCCAGGAATCCGCGACGGGAAGCTACATGAATGTGTTTCTTGACCATGAGGGGCGGTCCTTTGCTAAGGCCAGTCTGAAAATCTGTCGTATTCTATTGCCAGAATGCTTCAGTCGCAAATCAAACCGGCAGAATCACGCAGAATGGGTCCATTGTGCGTTTGCTCAAGACGGTCTGTCACGCTATGCCGTAGATTAACACAATCATCAGGTCGATCATGACGCGTATTATTTCACTACTGTTTGCCTGCTTTATTGCGCTGGCCGCATGTACACCCAGCAGCACCCCGACATATGGATCGGATGGCCGGCCGCTGCCGACCGTCTACAAAATCCGGGGCAATCCCGAAAAACTGCAGTTCCGCATGCTTGATTCGGTCAACGCACTGCGTCAGGCGCAGGGCTTGCAGTCAGTGCAGCTGAATTCGCAGCTTAATGCCGCGGCCGCCACCCACGCCAAGGACATGGCACGGCAAAACCGCCCATGGCATTTTGGGTCGGACGGATCATCGCCAATCGACCGCGCCCAGCGCGTGGGCTATTTTGGCACGTTCCTGGGCGAAGCAATTTCCGAGACCTATGAAACCGAAACCGAAACGCTGGCCGCCTGGATGCAAGAACCTGGTCCGCGCTCGGTGATTTTGGACCCCAAGGCCACGCAGATGGGTTTTGCATGGCATCAGGAAGGTGGCGGGAAAATCTGGTGGACGCTGGAAATGGGCGCTGGCGGTTAACCGCAACCCCATCCGAAAACGAAAATGCCCCCGGAAAACCGGGGGCTTTTTTCATATCCTTAAAGGCTTAGGCCGCTTGCATAGACTGCGCTTCGGTCAAAATCGCATACAGCTTGACCGGGTCCGGGTTGGCCCGCAACTTGGCGCAGACCGAGGTGTCACGCAGGGTGCGGGACACCAACGCCAGTGCTTTCAGATGATCCACCCCGGCCTCTTCTGGGGCGAACAGGGCAAAGGCGATATCGACCGGCTGACGGTCAACCGATCCGAAATCGATCGGTTTTTCCAACATGACAAACACGCCTGAAACGTTTTCCAATTCAGCCATACGGGCATGTGGCAAAGCCACGCCATGACCCACACCAGTCGGCCCCAGGCTTTCCCGTTCCAGCAGCCCTTCGACAACAATCTGGGCATCAAGGCCCAACGCTGCCTCAGCCACATCCGCAATTTCCTGAAACAACCGCTTCTTGCTGGAAGCGGCGGACAGTACGCGAACTGCTTCGGGCTTCAGTATGCTCGAAAGCTCCATGATTACGCTCCATGGCGATGCCCCCGCATTTGCAGGGGCCTGCCTTTGCTATTCTTGCCTGTTACGGATCGATCCAGCCGATATTACCGTCCTCCCGACGATAAACGACGTTCAATCCGTCCTTGTTTTCATTCCGGAACACCAGCACCGGGGCGCCGGCCAGTTCCATCTGCATGACGGCTTCACCAACACTCAGCGATGGGATCTTGGTTTCCATCTCAGCCACGATCATCGGCTGCAGAGATTCGGGTTCGGCTGCCGAGTCAGATTCGTCAGAGGCGAGGATATAGGACGACGCCCCAAAGAGTTCAACAGGCTCAGACCGATCCTTGTGGTGATCCTTCAAACGCCGCTTATATCGGCGCAGCTGTGTTTCCATCTTGTCGCAGCAACCTTCGAACGCCGCATAGATTTCAGTTGCATGAGCTTTGGCCTGCGCCGTCAGCCCCGTAGAAAGATGTACGGTGGTTTCGCATACATATTCATGCGCTGAACGGGAAAAGACGACGTTGGCATCTGTCGGACGCTGGGCATATTTGCCCACAACCTCGCCCAGTTCGGTCTGCACGTGAGTTTGCAGCGCCGCGCCGATGTCGATCTGTTTTCCGCTGATTTGGTAACGCATGTGATCTCCTTCACAATTCACACCCATTCTTACGTCACGTTACGCGACGCACGTGTTTTTATCGGGTGGGGGAAAAAGGCATATCCTGCAGTAGCCGCGCCATTTGCCCTTCCAGGAAGGGGCATCGTGATCCAGACGGAAACCGAAGAAATGCCATGACCCAATTGAGGCAAGAGACGGCGGGAGAGTCAATCAAAACAGACGTGTATATACGTGATTTCCGCCATGCAGTCGGCGCATTTCTGCGCAAGCTTATGATATACGGAAATTTTCACCCAGATAGACACGGCGGACGTTCTCATTTTCGACCACTTCGTCCGGGGTGCCAGACATCAGCACCTGACCGTCATGCAGGATATAGGCGCGATCCACAATCTCCAACGTTTCCCGCACGTTGTGGTCGGTGATCAGAACCCCGATACCGCGTTTTTTCAGATCAGCGACCAGGTGGCGGATATCGCCCACGCTGATCGGGTCGACACCCGCAAAAGGTTCATCCAACAGCAGGTATTTCGGGTCGGCCGCCAGACAGCGCGCAATTTCAACCCGGCGGCGTTCACCGCCCGACAAGGCCAGCGCGGGTGCCCGGCGCAGGTGTTCAATCGAAAAATCCGATAGCAGCTCTTCCAGCCGCTCTTTGCGGCGATGGGCGTGGCGGACAGTGATATCCAGAACCGAGGCGATGTTGTCCTCGACGCTCATGCCGCGGAAGATCGACATCTCTTGCGGCAGATATCCGATGCCCAAACGCGCGCGGCGGTACATCGGCAATGTTGTCACGGTCTGCCCGTCGATCGTAACCGTGCCCGCCTCGGGGAAGACCAGCCCGGCAACCGAGTAGAACGTGGTGGTTTTGCCCGACCCGTTCGGACCCAGCAGCGCCACAACCTCGGACCTGTCAAGCGTCATCGACACATCGCGGATCACGGTCTTTTTGCTATAGGATTTCCGCAGCTTTTCTATTCTGAGGCCGGATTGCCCCTCGGCCACGGTCAGTTCAGGCCGCGCCATCAATTATTGCCCTGCTGCAGGATGGTTTTGACATTGCCTGTCATCGTTGCCGTGCCAGTGGTCAGATCAGCATTCATCTGATCGCCGCTGATGGTGCTGGGCCCCTGCGTTAGCAGCACATTGCCCTTCATCACGATCACACCTGAATCAATGGTGTATTCGGCCCAGTCACCCTCGGCCGCGTCGGGCGGGCTGACCAGAACCACATCTTCGGTCGCTTCCATCCGCTCGATACCCGAGCGATCCTCATTATACAGAACCAGCACCCGTTCAGCGGTCAGGCGCATTTCCCCCTGAATGACGATCACATTGCCTACAAATTCGGCCGAGCCGTTTTCTTGATTGACGTTGAGGGTTTCCGAGGTCACCTCGACCGGCAGCGAAGGGTCAGCCTTGACCGCGCCAAACGCAACCTGAGTCTCCTGCGCCGCCGCAGAAAAAGCACCAAGTGTCAGTACAAGGCAAAGTGGAACAAATCGAAAATCGAACACAGGTTATCTTTCTGCTTTTTCAGGCTCGTATATCAGCTTCACGCCGTCTGTAAAAATAATATGGACCGGTCCGTCCTTTTTTTCCGTTCCAAAGGTCATGCCACCTGCTGAAATGTTGCCGAGAATTCCGGTGCCGTGCACCTCACCCGGCGCGTCACCGCGAATTTCATCCAGCGCGGTGTTCAGCAGATCGGTTGTGATCTCGGTGCCATCGGTCGAAGTGATGACCACATCGCCAATAAAGGTTGCGGTGTTTTTGTCGGGGCGGATCATGCCAGAGTTGGAATCCAACGTGATAACGCCGCCGCCCGAAAGGCCCAGGCGGCCCCGGAACTCGGCCGCTGTCGGGGTGGAAACTTCGGTGCCCTGCGTGGCGCGGGTCGCTTGGATCTGGACCTCTTCGCCCTTGCGCGTGGTGCCGCGGTAGTTTGGCTGCGTCACCACCTGATCGGCCAACCGTTCGTCGATATCCTGTTGGGAAAAGGGCACGGACACATTGGTTTCGATGCTGCGCGACAGCAAGAACACAGTGGACAGCATCAAGATGGCCACCAAAGGCAGCACCACCTTAAAAAACTGAACCATGCGTGAATGTCCGTCCACCGCTCAGCCCCTACCTAGCCCAGACCGACGCGCAAGCAGTCGTGGATGTGCAGCAGCCCCTCGGCCTGCCCCTGTCCTTCGGGATCAACTACAAACAGCGAGGTGATCTTGCGATCGTTCATGATCGCAACCGCCTCTTCCGCCATAGCGTTTGGTGCGATGGTCATCGGGTTGCGGGTCATCACCTCTTCGGTGGTTCTGTTCAGCAACCCTTCCATGTTCCGGCGCAAGTCACCATCCGTGACGATGCCCATCAGGCGGCCCGCCTCGTCGGTCACGCCGACGACACCAAAGCTTTTCTGGCTCATGACCAGCAAGGCTTCGCTCATCGGGGTGCCAACAGGCACCACGGGCAGGTCGGCATGCATCAGATCGCGCACAGTGGACAGCTGCGCCCCCAGTTTGCCGCCGGGGTGGAAGGCGCGGAAATCCTCGGGCTGGAAGTCGCGGTATTTCATCAGCGCAATGGCCAACGCATCGCCCATCGCCAATGTCAGCGTGGTCGAGATCGAGGGCACCATGCCGAACCCGCAAGCCTCACCCAGCGACGGGATCAGCAGATGCACATCGGCCTGCTTCATCAACGTGCTTTCCGGCTTGCTGGACAGGCCGATCAGCGGAATGCCAAAGCGGCGGGTAAAGGCCAGCAGGTTTACCAGTTCCGGTGCCTCGCCCGAATTGGAAATCGCCACAACAACATCACCTTTGGAGACCATGCCCAGATCCCCATGGCTGGCCTCGGCCGGATGCACGAAATAGGCAGGCGTGCCGGTGCTGGCCAGGGTGGCCGCAATCTTGTGACCGATATGGCCGGATTTGCCGATGCCGCTGATGATGATGCGACCCGGAGCCTGCAGGATCATCTGCACGGCTTCGGCAAAGTGCTCGTCCAGACTGTCGGCCAGCACGTCCAGCGCGCGGGCCTCGTCGGTGACGACCTGTTTGGCGGTTCTCAGAAAGGACTCGTTATCAGTCATGAGTGTGCAAAGATATCCGTTTCGGGCCAGCCTGCGAGGTCAAGTTTCGCACGCGTCGGCAAGAAGTCAAAACACGCCTGTGCCATCTCGGCACGGCCTTCGCGGGCCAAACGCCCGTCCAGCGCATCGCGTAGCTGATGCAAGTACAGAACGTCCGAGGCCGCATATTCCAACTGAGCGTCGGTCAGGGTTTCGGCCCCCCAGTCGCTCATCTGCTGCTGCTTCGAAATATCGACACCAATCAGCTCCTGACACAGGTTCTTCAGGCCATGACGGTCGGTATAGGTGCGCACCAGACGGCTGGCGATCTTGGTGCAATAGACCGGCGCGGCCAGTGCGCCAAAGGTGTGGTACATCGCGGCAATGTCAAACCGTCCAAAATGGAATAGCTTTAACACGTCGGGGTTTTCCAACATGGCGCACAGGTTTGGTGCCTGCGTCTGGCCCTTTTCAACCTGCACGATATGGCTGTTGCCGTCGCCGCCCGACATCTGGATCACGCACAGGCGGTCGCGATGCGGGTTCAGCCCCATGGTTTCGCAATCAATGGCCACCACAGGGCCCAGGTCCAACCCGTCCGGCAGGTCGTTTTTATAAAGATGGTTCGCCACGGGGTCTTCCTTTATGCGATATCGCCCCCGAGATAGGAGGTTTGGCCCGTAAACTCAACGCCATCAATAGAATGCGACAAACATGCGCGGATTTCTTGACCCCAACTGCTTTGACAGGAAAATGGATAAGGCCGCCGTGCGTCTGGCATTAAGCAGGCCCTGACGCGACGCCAATTGAAAAAAGGTCCGAACCGCCGATGCTGAGTGTCCTGCGAATCCGCACCTATCGCCATCTGTTGGGGGCTCAGGTCGTTGCGTTGACGGGCACCGGTTTGGCGACAATTGCGTTGGGGCTACTGGCTTATGATCTGGCAGGTGGCGCGGCCAGTCTGGTGTTGGGAACCGCGCTGACGATCAAGATGGTGGCTTATTTGGTCGTCGCCCCACTTGCCGCAGCCTTCGCAGAGCGGCTCGACCGCCGCCGGATGCTAGTGACGTTGGATCTGGTGCGTGCGGCAGTTGCGGTCTGTCTGCCTTTCGTGACCGAGATCTGGCAGGTTTACGTGCTGATCTTTGTCCTGCAATCCGCATCCGCCGGGTTCACCCCGGCGTTTCAGGCCACCATCCCCGACGTGCTGACCGATGAGCAGGACTATACCAAGGCGCTCTCCCTGTCGCGGCTTGCCTATGATCTTGAAAGCCTGCTCAGCCCTGCTCTGGCCGCAGCGCTTTTGCTGTTCGTCAGTTTCGACAGCCTGTTCTGGGGTACGGGGCTGGGGTTCATCGCCTCGGCACTGTTGGTGGTGTCGGTTGCCCTGCCCTCACCCAAACCGACAAGACGCCGTGGTATTTATGACCGTACGACACGCGGCATTCGTCTTTACCTGAGCACACCCCGACTGCGCGGATTACTTGCCCTGACTTGGACAGCAGCGACCCTCAGCGCGATGATTATCGTCAATACGGTTGTAATTGTGCGGTCCGATTTGGGCCTGTCGGAAAGCGCTGTGGCCATAGCGTTGGCCGGGTTCGGCGGTGGTTCGATGCTGGCCGCATTTGCCCTGCCCAAACTGTTAGATCGGTTCATGGACCGCACCGTTATGCTAGGCGGGGCCATTTTCGGAACCCTGGCAATTGGTCTCTCTGCCATCCTGTTCGCGGCTATGCCGATCTCTCTGATCGGTCTCGCAATACTCTGGGCCTGCATCGGGTTTGGCTATTCCGCCACGCTGACGCCTTCAGGCCGGTTGCTGACCCGCTCGACCCGATCCGAAGACCGACCAGCCGTGTTTGCCGCCCAGTTCACCCTGTCGCACGCCTGCTGGCTGGTGCTATATCCACTGACCGGCTGGATCATGACCACAACCAGCACGGCGGCAACGTTGGGCTGGATGACCCTGATCGCGGCCCCCGGGGTTATGGTGGCCCTTGTGATCTGGCCGCGTTCGGACCGGAAAGCCGTTTCAAAAGAACATGCTGACATGTCTTGAGCCCCCCTGCCCCGGTGCATTACACCTTGGTGCATCATGGATCAGCTAGACCGTCGCATCATCGCCGCCCTGCAGCACAACGCTCGCGAATCGACCACCAAGATTGCCGCGAAGCTGGGCGTGGCCCGAACCACCGTGCATGAACGCATCAGCCGCATGGAAGAGCGTGGCGTGATCGCAGGCTATTCGGTGGTTCTGAACAGCCCCGAAGACGCCCCGAGCGTACAGGTGGTCGTGCTGCTGGAAGTGCAGCAAAAGGAAACCAAGCGTATCATCAATCGGCTTGAGGCTTACCCCGAGGTCAAGCTCTGCCTGTCGATAAATGGCGAGTTCGACCTCCTGCTATCGGCCGAGGCCCCGCGGATCGAGGACCTGGATATTCTGGTTGATGATCTGGCCAAGATCCCCGGCGTGCTGCGCACCAATACCAGCGTTGTCTTCGGCCGCCGGATTGATCGAATCTGAACGGCTGATAACCCTCTGTAAACCCTAGCAGGATTAGCTTGGCCGGGACTGATCAGAATCCCGGACCGGCAGAATGCCCCATCGTTTGATCTTTGGCCTGAGTTTGCTTGCGTTGAGTGCGGCGCAACAGGTCTTTGCCATGCCCGATGCCAGCGGTGCGGGCATTTGCGATGCAGCCGCGCGCCGCGCTGCCCAATCCCAGGGTGTACCGCTGGATGTCTTACGCGCGATTGCGCGGGTGGAAACCGGGCGGTTGCGGGACGGGCAGTTGGAACCCTGGCCCTGGACCATCAATGTCGAAGGGCAAGGATACTGGTTCACGTCCGAGTTTGAGGCGAAATCTTACGTTTTCGACATTTTCAAAGCAGGCAAGCGCAGCTTTGACATCGGCTGTTTCCAGATCAATTACCGTTGGCACGGCAAGGCATTCCGGTCCATCGACGCCATGTTCGACCCGGATGAAAACGCCACCTACGCCGCCCGGTTTCTGAATGAACTGTATGCCGAGCTTGGATCGTGGCCCGCAGCCGTTGGGGCCTATCATTCCCGCACACCATCGCTGGCCAATGCTTACTCGGGCCGGTTTCAGACCGTACTGGCACAACTGGATCAATCCTTGCCCACTGCCCCGGAACGGGCCGCGCGCGACCCGTTTACCACCGCCGCAACCCCTCTGATCCCGGTCAACCTGCCGCAACCGGGTGGCGGCGCGCTGGGGTCGCTGGTTCCGCCTTCGGGCACTGCCACCGCCTTTATCTCGTTCAACTAGGAGGCATGCGTGTCCAAGATCGACGCCCGTTCCCTGTTTTCTCCGACCGTGCTGCTGGCGCTGGCGCTGATGACGGTCATCGTGATGATGATCCTGCCGGTGCCCGCCTGGGTGCTGGATGTGGGGTTGGCAGCCTCGTTCGCGCTGGCGATCCTGATCTTTACGCTGACGCTGTTTATCGAACGGCCTCTGGATTTCTCGTCTTTCCCGACAATCCTTTTGGCCTCGCTGATGCTGCGGCTGTCGCTAAACGTATCCTCAACCAAGCTTATCATCGGAGAGGGGCACACGGGACCCAATGCCGCTGGGGACGTGATCGAAGGTTTTGCCGACTTCGTCATGGGCGGCAGTATCTTTCTGGGGTTGGTGGTGTTCGGCGTGCTGCTGATCGTAAATTTCATGGTCATCACCAAGGGCGCTGCCCGCATGGCCGAGGTCAGCGCGCGGTTCGCCCTGGACGGCATGCCGGGAAAACAGCTCGCCATCGACAGCGACATGTCCGCCGGGGCCATCGACCACCAACAGGCTAAAGAACGCCGCGAGCGTGAGCAGCAAGAGACGACGTTTTTCGGCTCTCTCGATGGGGCGTCGAAATTTGTCAAAGGCGATGCGATAGCCGGACTGCTGATCACGTTGCTCAACCTGGTGATGGGATTGATCATGGGTGTGATCGTCCATGGGATGCCAATCTCATCCGCGTTCGAGACCTATGCCATCCTGACCGTCGGTGACGGGCTGGTGTCGCAAATCCCGGCGGTGATCATATCGATCGCGTCAGCCCTGTTGCTGGCCCGCGGCGGTACGCAGGGGGCGACCGACAATGCAATCTTCTCGCAGCTGGGCCGGCATCCAGCGGCCCTGGCAACAGTTTCCATGTTGATGGTGCTGTTTGCGCTGGTGCCCGGCCTGCCCTTTTTGCCATTCATCCTGGGGGCGGGTGTTCTGGGCTATGCGGCCTATTACGTCCATCGCAAGCAAAAGAGCGAAGCGGAAGAGGCGCTGGCCCCAACACCGCAGAAAGACACACCGGTCTCGCAAGCCATTGGCGATATTTTGGACCTGGACGATGTGCATCTGGAGTTTGCCCCCGATCTGGTCAGCATGGTCCTCAACCCCGGCACCGGGCTGGACGCGCGCATCGCTAATATGCGGACCTATGTGGCCTCAAGCTTTGGCCTGATCCTGCCTGACATCCGCCTGACCGACCGCGCCGATCTGCCCATGGGCACCTATGTAGTCAAGGTCCAGGGCGTCGAACAGGCGCGCGGCGTGTTGAACCCCGATCTGGTTCTGGCGCTGGTACAGGATGACCGCGACATGCTGCCCGAGGGTAATGACGTGACCGAGCCCGTCTATGGCGCCCCCGCCCGCTGGATTCTGCCCAAGGATCAAGAGGCCGCCGCGCTTAGTGGGGCCACCATCGTTTCCCCGCCCGAGATTCTGGCCACTCATCTGCTTGAGATCATCAAACAGAACTTCTCACGCCTGCTGACGCTGAAATCCCTGCGCCGCCTTTTGTCCGAGATGACACGGCTCAGCGATCCGGTTCGGGCCGAGGCTAACCGCAAGCTTCTGGACGAGTTGATCCCGGACAAGGTACCGATCGACACGCTACATGCGGTGCTGCGTCTGCTGCTGGACGAACGGGTCTCGATCCGCAACATGGCGCTGATTCTGGAAAGCGTGGCCGAGGCGCGGCTGACCACCACCCAACCCGAAGGCATCTGCGAACTGGTCCGGCAGAGATTGGGTTTCCAACTGGTGGCCGAGATGAAACGCGAAGACGGATCGATCCCGCTGATCCAACTGGCCCCGGAGTGGGAGGATACCTTCACCACCTACCAGATCGACGCGCCTGCAGCGGGTCTCGACGTGGCGCTGCCGCCGAACCTGTTCAACAAGCTGGCCGATGGCGTGGTCGACAGTGTCGCGCAATCCGCCGATCACGGGCTGTTTCCGGCGTTGGTCACCTCGACCCGCCGTCGCCGTTTGCTGCGCACCATCATGCACGCGCGCGGCATAGCCAACCCGGTGCTGTCGTTCGAAGAAATCGGGCTCGAGGCGCGGCCTTCGCTGGTTGGAACGGTGCCCGCGTGATCGCGCTACCGCCCGAGCTTTTACCCCAGCTGGGTGAGGGTTTGTGGCAGCTCTTTGCCGTCTTCCTGCGTGTCTCGGCCATGGTGTCGCTGCTGCCCGCCTTTGGCGAGCGCAGCATTCCGACCCGCGTCAAATTCGGCATCGCGGCTGCCTTTACCCTTATTGTGACACCAGCGATTGCGGCGCCTGTTGCCCCACCCGGCCTGTTGCCAATGGCAGGATTGGTTCTGACCGAAGTGCTGATCGGGATGGCCTTGGGTATGTCGCTGCGACTGTTCGTGCTGGCCCTGCAAACGGCAGGATCGATTGCGGCGCAGGCAACATCGCTGTCGCAGATTCTGGGTCCAGCTGCTGCAGATCCCGTGCCCGCGATGGGATATCTTCTGACACTGGCTGGCCTGACACTGGCGGTTTTGCTCGGCCTGCACATCCGCGTCGCTCAGTTTCTGATCCACAGCTATTCGCTGTTTCCAATGGGCACCCCAATACTAGCGCCGGACCTGTCGCAATGGGGGGTGCAGCAAATTGCGCGCAGTTTTGGGTTGGCGTTTGCGCTGGCTATGCCCTTCGTGATCGCCTCGCTGATCTATAACCTTGCGCTTGGCGTCATCAACCGCGCGATGCCGCAGCTGATGGTGGCGTTTGTTGGCGCTCCGGCCATTACTTTTGCAGGCCTGTTCCTGTTGTTCGCGGGCACGCCCCTGATCTTGTCTGTCTGGTCTGATGCCTTTTTTGCCTTCATGCTTAACCCGCTTGAGGACCCGAGATGAGCGGGTCCGAAGACGACAGCGACAAGTCCTACGAGCCGACGCCGCAGAAGCTCCAGAAAGCGCGCGAAAAGGGTGAGGTTGCCAAGTCCAACGACTTGTCCGTGGTTGCCGCTTATGCCGGGTTCCTCATTGCCCTGTTCGCGGCCGGGCAATTCGGCGTGCAACATATGGGAAGCCTGTTTGTCGTGCTGATTGATCAGGCCGACACTATCGCTCCCTTGCTGGCCGACGGGCCCGCCGCAAGCCCGGTCGGTGGGATGGTCAAAACGGCGCTGTTGTCCGTCACGGTTCTGTTTGCTGTGCCCGCCGCCGCTGTTCTGCTCAGCCTGATCGCCCAGCGTGCGCTGATCTTTGCGCCCAGCAAGCTGAAACCCAAACTGTCCCGCATCTCGATCATCTCGAATGCGAAGAACAAATTCGGGCGCGGCGGCCTGTTCGAATTCGCCAAGAGCTTTGTGAAACTGGTGATCTACGGCACCTGTCTGGCGCTGTTTCTGCGCTCCAACCTAAACGAGATTCTGTCCGCCAGCGCCGCTCCGGCGCGGTCATCGGTCATGCTGATGATGAATTTTCTGTTTCGATTCCTGTTCATCGTCATCACCGTGGCGCTTGCCATCGGGGTGATCGACTATCTTTGGCAACATGCCGAGCATATTCGCAAGAACCGGATGTCGCGCAAGGAAATTCAGGACGAAACCAAGGATGCCGAGGGCGACCCGCATGTCAAACAACAACGCCGCCAGCGCGCGCAGGACATCGCCACGAACCAGATGATGTCCGACGTACCCTCGGCGGATGTGGTAATCGTCAACCCGACCCATTACGCGGTGGCCTTGAAATGGGCCCGGACGGCGGGGTCAGCCCCTGTTTGCGTGGCCAAGGGCGTGGACGAGGTGGCCGCAGCGATCCGAGCCCGGGCAGCCGAGACTGGTATTCCCATTCATTCCGACCCGCCCACGGCCCGCGCCCTGCATGCCGCCGTCGAGATCGGGCAGGAAATCGCGGAAGAACATTATCGCCCCGTCGCTGCTGCCATCCGATTTGCAGAGGCAATGCGCAAAAAGGCCAAGGGACAGATCAGATGAAACAAGCCGCCCTGTCAGACTTGAAAAACGTTACAGAGGCCGTGTTTCAAAAAGAATACAACGCCCTGCGCCCCCTGCTAGAGGCCGAAGCACGCGTGCAACAGCAATTGGCGCGGCTGGACGCGCAGGTCCGGCAATCTCGCCAACACAGCGCCACGGCCGAGGGGTACCGAGTCACTGGCACCGATGTGTTGTGGAACAGTTGGGAGTCGGCCACGCGCCGCCAGCTGAATATGGAACTGGCGCGGATTCGGGCGCAAAAACTGTCGGCGATGGACGCGCTGCGCACGGCCTTTGGCCGCAAACAAGCCGTCACCAACCTGTCAGACGCCCAGAAAAAGGCGCACAAACGCGCCCAGCACCGGAAATCGTCACCCTACTAAACAGCGTATAACCCCGTCAGAATCAAACGTCCTGACGGTTGACGCTCATGATCAAGACCTGAAACACATCATCGCCCAAATCCTTGCGCGCTGTCTCCAGCAACGCTTTGCGCAGAACGCTCATATTGTCCGATTCAGTGAAAGCGCCGTCAAAACCACCGGTATTGGCGTGATCAAACATGACCTGCAAAAAACCGTCGCGCAGTTTGGGTTCAAGCGCGTAGAAAGCTTCGGTCATGCCAGGAGTGATTTCAAGGCTCAGCGACATGGTGACCAACGCCGCGATCCGGTCCGCATCGACGACGGGCACCACAAACTGCTTGGTCAGTTTGAGGTATTCATAGTCGCTTTGCGTGTCCTTTTCCCCAGCAATGTCCTTTTTCTTGGCGGATTTCTCTTTGGGTTTTTCCGCCTTGGCCTTGGGTTTTTCCTGTTTTGCGGCCTCTTTCGGTTCACCGGAGGGCGCAAACACAACTCCGGCACCGATACCGGCCCCCAGACCGATCAGCAAGAATACGACGGGTAGAAGTTTCTTCATCACATCCGCTCCTTAATACGGCAGCACAGCATCCAGGATCTGCTGGCCATAACGCGGCTGCTGCACGTCAGTGATCTGTCCGCGCCCGCCATAAGACACGCGGGCCGAGGCGATCTTGTCATAGGTGATCTCGTTTTTGCGCGAGATATCCTGTGGTCGCACGTAGCCCGTCACCAAAAGCTCGCGCAGTTCGAAATTGACGCGCAGTTCCTGCGAGCCCGAAATCGACAGCACCCCGTTTGGCAGCACGTCGATCACGGTCGCGGCCACACGCAGCGTCAGCTTTTCCTTACGCTTAACCGATCCTTCGCCCGTGCTTTCTGAGGCGGAATCGATCTCGACCGCGTCCGCCAGCGACGCCCCTTCCGGCAGATGATCCGCCGCGCGCTGTGGCAGGCCAAACAGGCCGACGATGCCAAGGCTTTCCGAAGCAGATCGCGAGCGTTCCGTGTCGTTCGAAAACTCAGCCTTTTCGTCCAGCTCAATCACGACCGTAAGGATATCTCCCTTTTTGATCGCCCGCTGATCGCCCAACAGCGATTGTTGCCCACCGCTCCATAGTGAGGACCGGTCGACATTGCGCTGCGGCTGGGTGTGCAAAGGCAGGCCCGGCCACAACATCGCGACATGTTCGGGGGAATCCTCGTTCGGAGTGAAGCTTGGCGGTTTGCCCAGATGATCCAAGCGCCCGCAGGCTGACACCGCCAGAATGGCAAACAACAGAGATTTCGAAAGTTGCGACATCATTTTACCTCGATTTGGCCGTCGGGCCGGATAAGGCCCGTCACAGTGGTACGGGAGGACAGGTTCATAACCCGGATACGATCCCCGGCGGCCCCACGACCCAGCGCGCGGCCTTCTGCGGTGATCGACAGCGGTGTGCGGTCAAAGATCAGGACAACCAGATCGTTGCGATCCACCAGGGCCGGTGGACCCACATCGCCTTCACGGATCGGGCGTCCGGGATACAGCGCGACGCGGGCCTCTTGCCCGATCAGAAACTCAGGCGTGGTTATCGCGCCGGGCACCTGCTGGGCCTTAAGCTCCAGATCGGTCGCCGAGATGATTTCCTTGGCGCGAATAGTGCGAGTCGGCACGACGATATCGGCCTGTACCGAGGCCGGCACCAAAAGGGCCAACATCAAAACCAGAAACCGCATCACCGCACCTGTGTGGTTGCGCCCATCATCTGGTCGACGGCGGAAATGACCTTGGCATTCATCTCATATCCCCGCTGCGCCTCGATCAGTTCGGTCACTTCGCGCACCGCATCGACCGAGCTGTCTTCAAGATACCCTTGCCGCAGCGTGCCCAGACCATCCTCACCCGGTGTGCCGACCACGGGTGCGCCTGAGGCTTCGGTTTCCTTGAAAAGATTGCTGCCAATCGCCTCAAGCCCCTTGGCGTTCGAGAAACTGGCCAGCGTCAGCTCACCCAACAACTGCCCGTCTGCCGTGTCGTCGAAATAGGCATAAACTTCGCCCGCAGCGTTGATCGAGATCGACCGGGCATCGTCAGGAATGGTGATCTCGGGCGCGACGGCAAACCCGTCTGATGTGACGATCAACCCCTCGGCGGATCGTTTCAGGCTGCCATCGCGGGTATAACCCGACTGACCATTGGCCAGCGTTACTTCAAGATAACCACGCCCTTCGATGGCCACGTCCAGATCGCTCCCGGTGGCCGACAAGCCACCCTGCGCCAACTGCACTGTGACGGCCGCTGGACGCACACCCAGACCCAGTTGAATTCCGGTGGGCAGAACGGTGCCGTCATTGGCGTTCACCGACCCGGCCCGCGCCATTTGTTGATAGTGCAAATCCGCGAACTCAGCCCGGCGGGCGTTGTAGCCGGTGGTGTTCGTGTTCGCCAGGTTGTTCGAGATCGTCTCGACCCGCATCTGCTGCGCGGTCATGCCCGTAGCCGCGATTTTCAATGCTCGCATGTCAAAATCTCCTTTTCACAAATCAACGCATCAGCGCCTTGAGCGCGCCGCGCAGACGTTCGTCTTCGGTTTCCAGAAAGCTTTGGCCCAGCTCATAGGCGCGCTGGATTTCCACCAGCCGGGTCACCTGCTCGACCGCATTGACGTTGGACCCTTCGAGAAAACGCTGCAGCACCACTGGGTTTTCGACCGGGTCAATTTCGCCCTCGGCGCGGAACTGCGTGCTGCCTTCACGCACTAGCGTTTTGGGATCGGCCACACGATAGACGCCGATCTGCCCCAGCAATTGCCCCTCGATGCTCAGTGTGCCATCGCTGCCAACGTCAATCGACGCAGCATCCGGCGGGATGAAAACAGGTGCGCCGTTGCTGTCCAGCACCCGGTGGCCGTCCATCGTGACCAAATCACCCTCGGCACTGGGTGAGAACGCTCCGGCCCGGGTCAGCCTGTTGCCGGATGGCGTTTCGACCATGAAAAACCCATCACCTTCGATGGCAAAATCAAACTGGCCGCCGGTTTCCGTCAGCAGGCCCTGCTGCAATGAAGTGTTGCGCGCCTCGGCCCGTGCCATGGACAGGGACGGGTTGCCCGGCAAGTCGCGGACAAACTCGGAAAACACCAGACCCTGCGCGCGATATCCGGTGGTGTTGGCATTGGCGATATTATTCGCCACCAGCCGCATTTCATTCATCAGGCCCGATTGACGGGACAAAGTGGTATAGGCGGTATCCATCAGCGACCTCCGGCGATCAATGGGATGAGGGTTGTGGTGAAAAACGTCACCAGCGTCTGGGTCATGAACCCCATCGAGATCCAGAACACGATGACGATGGCGATCAGCTTGGGCACGAAGGTCAGTGTCATTTCCTGTACCGAGGTCAGCGCCTGAAACAGACCCACGATCAGGCCCGACACCAGCGCCACCGCCAGGATAGGAACCGAGGTAATGACCGCGACCCACAGCGCCTGGCGCACAATGTCATAGAAGAGACCTTCGCTGAGCATCCGATCAGACCGGCATCCGCAGGATTTCCTGATACGCCTCGACCACCTTGTTGCGGACAATGACCGCCGTTTCCACGGCCAGCTCGGTCTGTGCCAGTGCCTGTACCAGAGCGTGGGGATCGGCCTGGCCGGTCATGGCGGCCTGCGACATTTGCTCGGAATGCTTCAGCGTCGCTGTAAAGTCCTGAAACGTTCTGCGCAGCCCTTGCGCCAATCCGGCGTGATCAGGATCGGCCTGCGTGGCCGGGCGAGCGACAGCATAGTTTTGTGCCGCGGTCAGGGATCGGATATCCATTCTAATGTCCTTTATTTTCTGAGAAGTTCCATCAAGCTCGACGACATCTGGCGTGACTGGTCGAACATCTTGAGATTGGCCTCATAGCTGCGCTGCGCCTCACGTGCGTCTGCGATTTCGATCATCAGATCGACATTCGAGCCACTGTAATGGCCGGTTTCATCCGCCATCGGGTGACCGGGGTCATAAATGCGCGAACCCTCGCGGCGATCCAGTTTGACGCGCCCGGCCTGCACCACCTCTTGTCCGTTTTTTTGCACCGTCTCAAACGGCACAGTTTTGCGGCGATAACCTGGCGTATCGGCGTTCGAGATATTCTCGGACACATGCCGCAGGCGGGCTGATTGCGCACGCAGAGCATTGGTTGAGGCGGCTAGGGAATGGGAAAAATCGCTCATGTCTTACACTCCTTATGACCGGCCAAGGCTGCTGCGCAGGATGTTCATCGAGGATTTGTAGATGGTCAGCGCGCGGTCATGCTGGCGCTTGACCTCGACAGCTTTGAACATCTCTTCCTCGACAGACACTCCATTGCCGTTTGGATCGCCTGACGGCGCAACCTCAAACTCGGCCCAGGGCTGTGGGGCGGTGGCGCCGTTCAGATGACCCGCGCGGGTGGCGGTCATCGAAACCTGACGGTCTGATTTTTCGAATGCTTTCTGAAAACCCTCGATATCTCGGGGCTGGTAGCCGGGCGTATCCGCATTGGCCATGTTGCGCGCAATCACCGCCTGCCGTTGCCCGGCGTGGGTTGCCATTGCGTACGCTGTCTTAAAGACGTTCAGGTCATAGAACATCGGGGCTTCTCCCTCGATCAATTTCAATCAAGGCTTAACCCCGATTCCTTTAGAAAGAGTTTGCAGAAACCTGTTGGAGAACCCACGATGTCCGATCTCGACCCGATGCTTCTGAAGTGTGAATTCGACCGTCTGTCTGCTGTGCGCCATATGGGCCGCGTTACCGGCGTGGCGCGCGGAGTCATTGAAATACAAGGGCTTGAAGGGCAGGCGCGAATCGGTGACCACCTAACATTGCGGCGTCGTAATGGCCCGGATCTGCCGGGCGAAGTGCTGCATGTCGAGGCCGATGGGATTCACATGATGCCAACCGCCGCGCCGGATGGGGTGTGCCTGGGTGACCAGGTGATTCTGGACCAGACACCCGCTTTCGCACCCGGCATGCACTGGCTGGGGCGCCTGGTCGATCCCTTTGGCAAACCGCTGGACGGGAAACCTCTGCTTTCGGGCGCACATGAGCAGGACATCATGCGTGCCCCGCCCCCCGCTGTGGCACGTAAACCGCTGGGCGCACGGATGGAGACCGGTTTAGCGATGCTCAACACGATGCTGCCCGTGGTCCAGGGTCAGCGCATCGGTCTGTTCGCCGGGTCGGGCGTCGGAAAATCCACCTTGCTGGCAACGCTCGCGAAATCAATGCAGGCGGATGCCGTTGTCGTGGCACTGGTGGGCGAACGCGGGCGGGAGGTAAACGAGTTTGTCGAACATGCGTTGGGGGCAGAGGGGATGAAACGCTCGGTCGTTGTCGCGGCCACGTCCGATCAATCGGCGCTTGCCCGCAGGCGTTGCGCCTGGTCGGCAATGTCGGTGGCCGAGTATCTGCGCGATCAGGGGCTGAACGTATTGTTTCTGGCCGATTCGGTGACGCGATTTGCCGAGGCGCACCGCGAAATCGCCGTTGCCATGGGCGAAGCGCCTTCGTTGCGGGGCTTCCCACCTTCGGTCACGCCGCTGATTGCCGGGTTGTGTGAACGCGCGGGTCCCGGAACGGCGGACCAAGGTGATATCACCGCCGTGTTCAGTGTTCTGGTCGCGGGATCGGATATGGATGAACCAGTGGCCGACATCCTGCGCGGGGTTCTGGACGGGCATATCGTGCTGAGCCGCGACATTGCCGAGCGCGGTCGGTTTCCGGCCATTGACCTCAGCAGTTCGGTATCGCGCAGCTTGCCGGGGGCGGCGACCGCAGAGGAAAACCAATTGATCTCGGAAACCCGCAAACTGGTCGGCAGCTATGAACAATCCGAAGTCATGATCAAGGCCGGGCTTTATGCCGAAGGCGCAGACCCGCTGCTGGATCAGGCGGTGCGCGTGCATGAGGAACTGGACGCGTTCTTTGGCAAATCTGAACCGGATGGAATCAAAAACAGCTTCAACCACCTGCAACTGATCCTGCGGCGGGCCAACGCCAACCTGCCGCGCTAGCGAAATCCGGACAGTTTTAAGTGTTAAGCCCACCTTAAGACCTGCCCGGCTACGCCTGTAGTTGGGTGATAGAAAAGGTGGTGGAGATGGGTGCGCAATCCAATGCGGCGCCAATCATCATCAAGAAGAAACGTGTGTCAGGTGGCGATGGTCACCACGGCGGCGCGTGGAAAGTCGCATATGCCGACTTTGTCACGGCCATGATGGCTTTCTTCATGTTGATGTGGCTGCTGAATGCAACGACTGAGAAACAACGCAAAGGGCTGGCGGATTATTTCTCGCCAACAATTCCGGTAAACCCGGTTTCGGGCGGGGGCGATGGGGCTTTTGGCGGGAACAACATGTTTTCCGAAGTGACCATGGTAATGGATGGCTCGGGCGCGACCAAGCGGCACCCGACGATTGCGCGGCAAGCGCGGGGGTCGATCGGCGTGAATCCCGATGGCGGCAAGGAAATGTCCGAGGACTTCTCGACGCTCGAAGCGCAACTTCTGGGGCATACCGGGGAAAGCATGGTGTCGGACAAGGTGCTGAAGCACATCGTTACGCGCGTCACTGACGAAGGTCTGGTGGTCGAGCTGTTTGATACCGAAGATCAGCCGCTGTTCGAATCGGGAACGGATGAACCGACCCCAATGATGCGGGCGCTGGCCCTGCTGGTGACGCGATCTTCGGATCTGGTGACAAATGCTGTCTCGGTCGAGGGTCACGTCAGCGCCTCGCCCGTTGTTCTGGCGCAGGACCCGTCCTGGGATGTATCGACCTCGCGCGCGCAGGTGGTACGCCAACTGCTTGAGGAAAAGGGTTTTGCGGGTTCTCGGCTGGATCGCGTGACCGGTCATGCCGACCGGGAATTGAGCGATGAAAACCCGATGGCCGTGCGCAATAACCGGATCGAAATCATCTTTCTGCGCGACACCTGAACGCACAGGATAGGCCGCATTTTAACTGTTAGCGCGCTGTTAAGGGGCAGTGCGTTAGCTGTTGCCTCAACGATTGACGCAACAGAAGGGCGTGCCAATGACGATTTCCTCCTCGCTGAATGCCGGTGTGGCTTCTTTGAAGGCCAACGCCAACCGGCTGGCTACTATTTCAGACAACATCGCCAACTCGTCGACCTTCGGCTACAAGCGGGTCGAGACGGATTTTCATTCGATGGTCACCTCGGGTCAGGGCGGCAGCTACTCGGCGGGTGGGGTCAGAACCACCAGCCAGCGTCTGATCGATCAGCGCGGGTCACTGGTGACGACCAACAATTCAACTGATCTGGCAGTACGCGGCCGAGGCATGCTGCCGGTGCGCCCAAGCTCGCAAATCGCGGGTGGCTCGAATGAGATGCAACTGACCACGACCGGTTCTTTCCGCACCAATGAGGAAGGGTATCTGGTCACCGAATCCGGCTTGGTCCTGCTGGGCTGGCGCGCCAACCCGGACGGTTCAATTCCCGCGGTGCCGCGGGACACCCCGGCGGCGCTCGAGCCCGTGCAGCTTAGCGTCAATCAACTGTCCGGCGCGCCGACCACACAGATGAATCTGCGTATGAACTTGCCCGCAACGGCCACCGAAGCCGGGTCGCCGGGCGACACACAACCCCTGTCGGTTGAATACTTCGACAACCTGGGCAAATCCGAAAGCGTGGATATCGAACTTGTGCCAACCGTCCCCGGGGCCGGCAGCAGCAATGAATGGACCATGGTGCTGCGCGACTCAGCCTCGGGCGGAGCGGTGATTGGGGAATACACGCTGACGTTCACCGACAGCCGCACCGCTGGCGGCACACTGGCCAGCGTCGCCACCGTATCTGGCGGGGCTTATGACCCGGCAACCGGCAGCCTTGTGGTCAACGTCGCGGGTGGCCCGATGGAGATCAATATCGGCCAGATCGGCGATGCGGACGGCATCACGCAACTGTCCGATACCTTTGCGCCCGTTTCGATCACACGCGACGGGTCGGCCGTGGGCACGATGACCAGCGTTCAGGTCGATGAAAATGGCTATGTCTATGCGTTCTATGACACTGGTGTCAGCCGCCGCATGTTCCAGATCCCGCTAGCGGATGTGCCCAACCCCAATGGCCTGACCGCGCTGGACAGCCAGACTTATGCGCCATCACGGGAAAGCGGCACATATTTTCTCTGGAACGCGGGGGAAGGTCCAACAGGTGAACTTGTGTCTTTCGCGCGCGAGGAATCGACCACAGATATCGCGACCGAGCTGACTTCGCTGATTCAGACCCAACGCGCCTATTCCTCGGCTGCTACGGTGATTCAGACCGTTGATGAGATGCTGCAAGAAACCACCAACATCAAACGCTGATTAGGGTTTTGACCCGGAAAGGGGGCCTGTCTGATGAATTTGTCGACAGCATTCAACAACGCCGTCAGCGGCCTGACGGCCTCGAGCCGCGGCACCTCGGTCGTGTCAGACAATATCGCCAACGCGCGGACGCCCGGCTTTGCCCGCAGGTCTCTGGAACTGACGACAAACGTGATTTCGGGTACCGGGGTGCGCACCGCAGGCGTTATTCGCAATCAGGACCCGGTTCTTACCGCCAACCGTCGCACCACCGATGCGGAACTGGCCTACCAATTTGCAGTTTCCAGCTTTCACACCAGTGTTGAGGGCGTCGTTGGCACGGTTGACGATCCCACATCGCTCGCCAATCGGTTGGCCGAGTTCGACAGCAGCCTGATCACCGCTGCCAGCCTGCCAGATTCTTCTGAGCGACTGGATCAGGTGGCCCGCGCGGGCCATGATCTGGCCAGCGCGCTCAATTCGGCGTCCGAAGGCGTTCGGCAGCTGCGCTCGGACGCAGATCGCTCCATTGGAAAGCAGGTAGAGAGCCTGAACCAGACCCTCAAGGATATCGTGAAGCTGAACGCCAAAATTCCGTCGGTCAAACATGCGGGTGGCGATATTGGTGCCCTGCTGGACCAGCGGCAGGTGTTGATAGATCAGGTGAATGAGCTGGTGCCGGTGAACGCGGTTCCGCGTGCGAACGACCAGGTGTCGCTGTACTCAGACGGTGGCCTGATCCTGCTGGAAGGCGCGGCTGCCGAATTTTCCTTTACCACCACGGGCGACACCAAACCCCACATGACGGTGGGCAATGGGCTGCTGTCGGGGTTGGAGATGAACGGAAACCCGGTGCGCACCGGCGGAGACAACGCCCAGATACGCGGCGGCGCGCTGATGGCGCAGTTTGAAATCCGCGATGAGCTGGCGGTTGAGGCACAGGCTCATCTCGACTCGGTCGCGCGGGATATGATCGAACGGTTCGAAACACCCGGTCTGGACCCCACCGCATTGCCTACCGATCCCGGTCTGTTCACGGATGCCGGCAACCGCTTCGATGCCACTGCGCCTGAGGGGCTGGCCTCGCGCATCAGCCTGAACACGATTGTTGATCCCGACACTGGAGGTGACAGCTGGCGCTTGCGCGACGGGCTTGGTGCGGTGGCCCCCGGCGATCCGGGCGATGCCACGCAATTGCAAGCCTTTGGCGCCATTCTCAGCGATGCCCGGCCCGTCGCGGGGTCGCCCTTTGGCACCGGGGACATGCGCGCCTCGGACCTGACCGAGTCGCTGATGTCCAGAACCGGATCGGACGCTCATACCGCCAGCCAGCACCTGACCTTTGCCAACAGCGCGCAGCTGGAAATGGCCAGAATCGAGGCGGAGCAGGGCGTGGATACCGACCAGGAATTGCAGAACCTGATGGAGATCGAGCAGGCCTATGCCGCGAACGCGCGGGTCATCTCGGTAGTGGATGAATTGATGCAAACCTTGTTGAGGCTCTGATGATGAATTTGACGTCTATTGGCGATCTGGCGCGGGGCATGACATTGCGGACCCGCTCGACCGAACTCAGAAACGAAATCGAAACCCTGTCTTATGAGATGTCGACCGGCAAGGTTCAGGATGTGTCGGGACGTCTGGATGGTGACTATTCCCATCTGCTGGATCTGGACCGCAGCCTATCGCGTCTAGACGCCTATCAGATATCGACGGCTGAGGCTGGGCTGTTCACGGATGCCATGCAGCTGAGCTTGACCACGATTAACGAGTCCGTGACCGAGTTGACCTCCTCCCTTTTGTCCTTCGGCACGTCAAACCAGGCGGTCAGCCATGAAAATGCATCGGTTCAGGCCCGGAACGAGTTGGATACGATCATATCAGCGCTGAACACCCGCGCTGGTGGACGCAGCCTGTATTCCGGCGCGGCCACTGATGTCTCCCCCCTGCCGTCAACCGACACGTTGTTGAACGCACTTGAAACGGAGCTGAGCGGATACGTCACAACAGCGGATATCAGACAGGCGGCAGAAGACTGGTTCAACGACCCCGCCGGGTTTGACGCGGTGATCTACCAGGGCTCGGGCAATGCGTTGGCACCGATGCAGATATCCGAGAATGAAAGCATCACGATCCCGATCACAGCCACCGACCCCGCGATCAAGGATGCGATACGAGATATTGCCGTTGCGGCGTTGGTCTCTGACAATGCTCTGAACTTGCCGCGTGATCAGCGCACTGCCCTGTTTACACAGTTGGGCGTCGATCTGGCCAACACCCAGAACGATGTGGTGAACTTGCGCGCTCAGGTCGGTTCAGCAGAGGCTCGGATCGAACAGGCGGCCACGCGCAACAGCGCCGCGCAGACCAGCCTTGAATTCAGCAGGAACAAGTTGATCGCTGCGGACCCCTATGAAACCGCTGCACAGTTGCAGACTGTCCAGTTCCAGTTGGAGAGCCTGTATTCCGTCACCGTTCGCAATGCGAACCTGTCGCTGGTGAATTTCCTAAGATGAAGCTTTTTGTTTTCCTACTGATGTTGCTGCCCGGGATCGCGTTCGCTGGCACGATACGCCTGAAGGATCTTGTGGATTTTGACGGGGTACGGGGCAATGATCTGGTCGGCTATGGCCTGGTTGTCGGGCTGAACGGAACTGGCGACGGGCTGCGCAATTCACCCTTCACCGAAGAGATTATGTCGAACATCCTGGAACGGCTGGGCGTCAACGTGAATGGCGAAGATTTTCGCCCTAAAAACGTAGCGGCTGTGTTGGTGACCACCAGCCTGCCGCCTTTTGCGCGGGTCGGCGGGCAGATCGACGTGACGGTGTCGGCCATTGGTGATTCCAAAAGCCTGTTGGGTGGCACCCTGATCATGACACCGCTCAACGCGGCCGATGGGCAAATCTATGCTGTGGCGCAAGGCACGGTTCTGGCCGGTGGCGCCGTGGCTGAGGGTGAGGCTGCTTCGGTTGTTCAGGGAGTGCCGACCTCCGGCGTGATCCCCTCGGGCGCACGGGTTGAGCGTGAGATCGATTTTGACCTGTCAACCTTAACGCAAATGCGCCTTGCCCTGCGCGAGCCGGACTTCACCACCGCCAGCCGGATTGAGAATGCGATCAACACAGAATTCAACCGCGCAGTGGCGATTATGCGGGATTCCGGTACGGTGGAACTCAACATTGCGGCAACCCAGTCGGTTTCAACCGCGCATGCGCTGGGTCGGATCGAAAACATTCTGGTCGAACCGGAAACCAAAGCGCGCGTCGTGGTCGATCAGCGCTCAGGGACCATCGTCATGGGGCAAGAGGTTCGGATTTCACGGGTCGCGGTATCACAAGGCAATCTAACCCTGACAGTCGAGGAATCCCCCATCGCAGTTCAGCCTAACCCTTTTGCCCGCGGCGAAACGGTTGTGGTCCCCCGCACTTTCGCCGGTATCGAAGAAGAAGAGGGCACTGGGTTGGCCGAAATCCCCGAGGCAACTACCCTGTCCGAGGTTGTGGCCGGGCTGAATGCGCTGGGCGTGTCGCCCCGCGACATGATCGACATACTGAAAACGATCAAGGCCGCCGGGGCATTGCACGCTGAGTTTGTAGTTCGATAAGCAAACAGAACCGAGCAGGTGGCGGGATCAGATGCCCGCCATCACTTGGATTTCCAGCTATCAAGCCAGCGGCGGAACCCGTTGCGCTTTTCTTCGATCGCATCACCGGCGGCATAAATCCCATCTTCCATATTCTCAAGCATCGGGTCGATACGGCGTTGCCGGAACCGACGCCAGCGCACCCAAATAGCCCAGACGATGGCAAAGAAAACCGTCAGAAAGATGATGTTGAACCATGGGATCAGCCGCACATCAGGGCTGTCCACCGGGCGCACCGAGACCACATTGGGAAAGATCGACATAAGCTGATTGCGCCAACCATAATGGCGCAAAACCACCCATTGCGGGTTATCCGCAGTCGACACGAGATTGGTCAGTTCCGCCTGTAGGTTCGAACTGTCGAGTTTGAAATAGGGCGGCCAGCCCCAGCCGGTATCCTCATTGCGATAAACGCGCGGTTTCCCGTTCGGGCGGAATGTTTCCACAAATCGCACATCTCGGTTGACAGTCTGCGCGCCTTCTTGGCCGGTATCTTGCTGTGCCCAGAAGATCGAGTTCTCACCAAAATCGACGCGCCGCACCTCGGTCTTTACGATCCGCACCACATCCTGCTGCGGCAAAGTGTATTCCAGCACCGAGGCGACCAGCCCCCAGAACACGATGATGAATACCCATTTGACATAGACCATCTATCCGGCCCTCATTTGAAATTAGTAATATAGATCAGCAGGGCAATGGCCCCAAGCGGGATGACGTAGACACCCAGCAGCAGTTTCTTGCGGAACGATTTGTCATATTGCCGCATTCCTCGCTCGAGAAAAGCCTCTCGATCACCGTGCAGCCTTTTTTTTTCCCAATGCGCGATCAACTTACGCCGACGGACGAGGCGGGAGTAGATCGACAGCCCGACATAGATCACGGTCAGAACGATCAGCAGTGGAATTAGAAAACGGATTGCGACAAGCATTCAATTCCTCCCAACTGCGCCCCAGGGACCAACGCGTGCGATGATGTCATCGCTAATCCGGTCACTGCCGCTCATGTCCGGTTCATGCCCGAACAACGCAGCGCGGGCGCCCGCCTTGTCCACCTGATACTCGCGCGCAAGAAAGTCGGCAACATAGGCTTTCTTGGTCTCGGGCCAACCGGCATAGGTGTTGTAAAACAGTTCCTTGTGGCAGATGAACATTTGGCGCGGGTCCAGCGGGGCCAGCTCAGCCAGCAGCATGTTCACCAGATCACGGTTCGGCGTATCGGTGGCCCGCAACGTGTAGAAATAGGCCGGATGGTCCGAGGTGATGCGCGGCCACGGACCACCATCCTTCGCCCAGCGCAGTAATTGGCCCAAACCGTGATAAGCCTCGGGCAGGCGGTCTGCGTGATTACGGGCCAGCCGCCGCATGTCGCCACGATCCAGCCCCGTCAGGTCAACGCCCGCATCCGCCGCCGCGTCGACGGTCAGGAAATCCATCTTTTGCTGCAGGATCGCGGTGGCATCCACGCCCCGCGCTTTGACGATTGGTTCGACCAAGTCGTTATAGTCAAGAAACTTGGCGATCTGGTTTCGCTGCGACGGCTCGAACGTGTATTTGATCTTCAGATCCTCGGGCTTTTTGCCCATGCAGATCGCCGCCGGATGGTCCAGATCCGGGAACAGATAGAGCCCGCCGAAATGCGCCGTCCAGAAGTTGCGTTGCTCAAACGCGGTGTGGCGCAGGCGAACGGGGTTGCGGGTGACGTCGCCGGTTTCCTTGGCGGTTTCAATCATCCTGGCGATCAGAACGTCATCGAACCAGGCGTCCTCTTGGGTTTTGAACTGTTCGACCATGCCCGCCAGCTGCTGCGCCTTGCGCAGGGTGCCGCCTGCAGTGTCGGCCTCAATCTCGATCTTTTTGATGTTCAGTAGGTCTCGCGGCGAGGTGAGCTTGATGACCGAGTTCACCATCTCCCCGGCCACCGCATCTGTGGCGGTCAGGGCAAACAGCTGCGCCTCGTTCATCTCGATGAATTCACGCAGGATATCGCGCGAGGTCGAGAATTTGACGTTCAGCAGGGGGCTGCGTTTCTGCTCGGTCGTCAGCAGGATGAACTGCCGGTTGACCCCATTGGGGTTGAGGTAGAGCTCATCCTCCAGCTCGATCCCCACCTCCGGCGAATAGCCCGAGATATCGACATGGAAATCCGTCAGCGCCGTGCTCTTGCCCGCCAGAGGCTGCAGCGCGCGGTTATACCGCTCGACCAAAGCCGGGCTGGAGATGTGGACGAGGTTGCCGAACATCAGGCCTTTTTCGATGAGGCGGATCATTGTGTCATCCCCGCTTTTGACCCTTTTCTAATGTTGCTTCGTTCATGAGCTTTCTTTGCTCCTTAATTCGCGCCCGAGCCGTATCCTCATTTGACAGAGAGGAATCTAGAGATTGGCGCACATGTAACGCAAACAGACACATCCCCGATGAGAGCAGGATTGTGCAAAAGAGAATCCACGGAAACTTAATCAGGCTGAAAAGATAGATTAGAATGTAACCGATGCCCGCACCGAATTGGCCAGAATTTAGAATCCCCAACGCCTCGGTCAAAACCATAGGAGCTATAAATCCCCCGACGGGTAGTGCTAGTATGACCGAAGCCGCGAATGTATCCACTCTAGGTAACGCATACCAACCCAACGCGAAACTTGAGGCGCCGATAGTCACAATTATTGCGGTGACTATGATCATTGGTTAAGCACCCCTCCCGTCCAAATACCGCCGCTTGGCCTCTTCCATCCGTCCCATCTCGCGAACGGCGTTTTCGATGGCGACCTCGTCGCTCTTGTCGGCATAGCGGAACTCGCTGTCGGCATAGCGGTTGATTTCCTGGATCACCATCTCGACCGTGATCGGCTGGCGTAGGTCCTCGATCATGGCCTTCTTGGTGTCGTAGTCGCGGAACAGGAACAGGTCGGGGTTTTCCATCCATTCGTCAGGCAGTTCGAAATCCATCGCGCGGACCTTGACCGCGTCGGTGATGTTCTTGATCGCGCGGCCAGTGAAGCGCTCATCCGCCTGCTGGATCGCCTTGAGGTAGCTGCCCAGCTTGGCGATCGTGTCCATCTGGCCGATATCGCCGGAGACCCGGTCATAGACCTGCAGCAGAGCATCCTCATGCGGGCGGGAATGGCTTTCGAAACTGGCGGCGACGGCCTTCTTGATCTCCTGCGCGGCATAGGCTTCGTGTTCGCCCAGCGGGATGTCGTGGTTGCGGCCCATCAGCAGGTGCAGGATGTCGATGTAATCCTCGCGCGTCTGCGGCCCGTCCACCAGAAACCGCGCGCCCGCACGCTGGCGCAGGGCGTCGTCTACATTCTCGGGGTAGTTCGAGAACATGCCGAAAGTGCAGTTACCGCGTACAACGGTGTTGGCGCCGGCAAAGCTCTCCATCAATACGGCGGTAATTTCCAGTTGCCCAGCTGACGACTGCCGATCACCGCGCTTGCCCGCCAGTTGGTCGATATCGTCGATGGTGCCAAACCCAATGACTGAGGGGTCGATGATCGTGTTGATAAACGCCTTGGCGTTCTGACCGGATTTGCCCTGATAGCTGTCGATATTGTCGGTGCTCAGGTTCTGATAGCGGAACGGATAGCCTGCGTTCTGACAGTAGTCATTGATCAGCCCGGCCATCATCTGGATCAGAGTGGTCTTGCCGGTGCCCGGTTTGCCGTCGCCCATGAAAGTAAAGATGAACCCACCCAGTTCGGCAAACGGGTTCAGGCGGCGGTCGAAGTCATAGGCCATCACCATCTTGGCCAGCTTCATCGCCTGATACTTGGCGATGTGGTTGCCAACCACCTCGTTCGGTTTCTTGAACGTCATGGTCAGGGTGGTGGATTTGGCCTTCGAGGCGGGTTCAAACCCTCGGATCGTCAGATCATCGGCCTCGATATGCCACGCGGCGTTGTGGAACGGGGCCAGATGACCAGCAGATTGCGCGCGCAGGGCGGCTTTTTCCATTAGCTGTTCAGCATAGGCGCTGGTGGCCGCGATCAGATAGGCATCGTCAGGGGCATGTTTGGCCAGCATCTGGTCCAGTTCCCACAATGCGCCATGCAGGGCGAGTTGACCGTTGTCGGTCAAGACCTCTTCGATCTCACCAATATCAGCAGTGGTTTCGCCAAGATGCGAGGACATCAGATAGGCTAAGGCATTGCCGAAAGTATGCGAGGTGATCAGCGCCTCAGCTGTCAGCAATTCCGAAAACTCGGTCTTGCGCGCGGCGGGCAAATCGCCCGCAAGGTTCGCGCGTTTCAGGTCTGCCAGCGGTGTCTGTTCGGCATAGGCTTCAGCCACCGCCAGCGCAATGGCAACCGCACGGCGGATTGCCTGCTGCGTAGTGGCTTGCGGCGGCGAGACCAGCGCATCGCCATCATCCGAAGCTTCGATCCGTTCAACCAGATGCACCCCGTCGGCCCGCACAGTACGCCTTGTCACTAGACCAGGGGTCGTGGACCGAAACCGCCGCCCCGTGGACACACCCGGTGAACGCTCGACCGTCGCATCAACCGCCTTCGCAATCCGCGGCGCGTGTTCAAACCCATTCAGCAAGGCGGTCGCCGCCGGATAATGTTTGCGTATATCCGCTTCACGCAATTCCATCTGATCAGACGTCAAATTCATCTCAACACCGCCCTTGCTTCATCTTTTCAAAAATACTCTCGCCGAAGGCGAAATCCTCAATATCTCAACACCTGCCCGGTCTTGCTAACGACGAACTTGCGCACGTCGGCAAATCCCGGCGGGTTGCGCTCGGCCAGCACCTGGAACGGGCGCTGGGGCAGGATGATGGATCGCTGCGTGCTCGTGGCGCCGGTCTCGGCCCCCTGCCCGCCGAACGGGTCCAAAGCGAAGACCTCGCGTTCGACGGTGGAAAACCACCCGGCGCGTTCTTCGATCACGTCTTCGCTTTCCAGCTCTTCCGTGGTCCAGGCCAGCGCCCAGTCCTGACCTTCGGGCGCCTGCGCGTCTTCCAGCACCTGCCGCAGTGGCCCGGATTGCTCGGTATAGGCCGAGGAATACATCGGGCCCACGTGGATGCGGCGCAGGTGTTTGGGGTGCAGGTCGTCGAAGTCCTGATCGAAACCTTTGGCGATGGTCACCAGTTTCAATCCACCCAAGGACTGCGCCATCAGATGCGCCTGCACTTCGGGCCAGCGGCGCTGATCCTTGGGCAGGGCCGTCTTGCCGCTGTCCTCAAGCTGCATCAGGTAGATGACCGGCAGGTTGATCTGGCTGTCATAGACCGCCCAGTGGATCATGAACTTGCGCCGCTCGCCTTCATTCCCGATCCAGTGGCATTCAGGATCGTTGCGGGACCAGAACAGCTGACCTTTCAGCAATTCCTCGTAATAGAGCCTTTGGGACAGTGCGAATTGCAGCTTGGTGGGGATTTCCTGTTCGCTGATGATGGTGCGCACCATGTCGGTTTTCAGGTCGTCCTCTGAGGGCATATTTGCCAGATGTACTTGCGCCTGCTGCGCGTCGTTGGCCATGGTCAGCAACTCCGCCGCCACGGGAAATCCGCTGTCGCGCTTGTCCATCGCAAGGCTGCCAAAAAAACGCCCCGTATCGCGCCCGACCAGCAGGTACTTCATGCTGAGCGCACGGAACGTGTAGAGCAGCCCCGAGAGGTAGCGCGACACGATCCGCACCTCTTGCTTGCTGATCGCGCCCTCGGCCTCCATCGTCGCAGCCACACGAAGGAGATGGACGGTGATTACCTCAAATTTGCGGAAATAGCGGCGCGAGGCGAAGGTGTCGGTCAGGCCGACATGGTCTTGGGTGGGGTTAGTCATTATCCACGCGCTCTTTTCTTTGTCGGCGGCCGAACAACTTCTGATCAAGCTGTTCAAGTTTGATCAGACCGTTGGCAAACAGAACGCAAAAGCAGAATGTCATCAATAGAACACCCGCTATCAATATAAGTTTAGCTATCAAAGAATCCGGGGTCCAATCAGCTGTCAGAAGAAGCAAAGTTAGGAACCCACCAAAGACAACAAAGAGAATCCCTATCCTGAACCTGTAGCGTATTCCTTTTGGCTTGCCTTTGGAACGGAACGTCACTGAAGCGCCTCACACCCCATACAAGTTCTTATCATGCTTCTCGACAATCGACGCGAACCGACGGGCAAAGCGTTCATCCGCCTTGGCCTTTTTCTCCAGCACGTCGCGGGCAAAGACCATGTGGTCCTCATGCGCCTCAAGCATGTCGGCCATCTTCTGGTTGGTCGCGGTGCCGATGGCGGCCATGGCGGTTTGCGCCTCTTGGTCGGTCTGCACGCCGATCTCGTTGATGCGGTGGGCCACGTCCTGCTGCTGCGCGGTTTTCAGCGATTTGGTCAGGGCGTCATACAGCACCACGCGCTGTTGCGTGTCTGTTTGCAGCTTGTTGATCAGCACCATCTGCGTCGCCGCCTGGTTCTGCAGGGAATCGACCCAGGTCTTGCCCTTTTCGATATAGCGCTCAAGCGTCTGGGACTTGGCCAGCTTGACCTGCTCTTCCTGAACCTTGGCGTTGTATTGCTTGTTCATCTCAGCCAGTTCGGTTTCCAGCTGGGTCCGCGCGGCGGCGTCCTGTTCGACGCTGATCTTGTTTTCCAGCGTGATGATGGCCGGGTCCATGCCCTGAATTTCAGCGCGCAAGGCTTCCAGTTCGGCCACGGTCGCCTCGCGGTCGTCCAGAGTGACGGTCAGGTTGTCCTCAACCTTTACCCGCTGCTCCTCCAACACCGACAACTGCCCTTCCAGCAGCTTGACGATCACGTCGGATTTGGCGATCAGGTCCTGCAGCTTGTCGTCGATATTGGCGGTGCGCATGCGCTCCTGCCGCATCGACTCGGATTTGGCTTTGGCAAAGATGCCGACAAACGATTCCCACCCGGTTTTCGATCGCATCTCGTCGAAATCCTTGGAAAACGCGTTGGTGACGTCATCCAGCCCCATGATCAGCTCGGCGATATTGGCGTTCATCACCTCGGTATGGGCATGCACGTCTTCAAGCGTGGCATTTTCGATGTCGATATCCGCCTCGGTGGTGCCGATCTTGGCGCGGGCGGCCTCAATCCGCGATGTCAGCCCTTCGATCTGTGATTGGCTTTCACGGACTTTCGCCTGAGTCTCTTCGATCAAGGCATCAAATTGATGGTTCGACATCTCTGCTATCCCTTTTTTCTTTATTTACCCAATAAGATAGGGAATGTTACGGGTGTTTACATCCCCTTGGGTCCAAATTTCCTCCAGACTTTGACAAACTCAGCCTGAAAAAGATAGGCGTGATGCACAGCCTTGAACTGAAGGTTATTTGATCAAATCTGGATTGACCCGCTGGCGATAGTGGACATAGACATTCCCGACCCCACCTGATTGGGTGCGTTGAACCAATTTTCTGCCGGAGGCTGACCCATGCTGGACGCGACAACCGATCTGAAATCCCTTCTGAAAAACCCTGACCTGCTGGTGACCAAAGCCTATATTGGCGGTCAGTGGGTGGATGGCGACAATGGCACCCTTGCGGTGACCAACCCGGCCCGCGGGGATGTGGTGGCCGAGGTTGCCGATGTCAGCCGGGCGCAGGTGGCAGGCGCCATCGCTCAGGCCGAGGCTGCGCAAAAAGAATGGGCCAAGCTGACCGGCAAAGAACGCGCTGCAATCCTGCGCCGCTGGTTCGACCTGATGATGGAAAACGCCGAGGATCTGGGCAAGATCCTGACCGCCGAACAAGGCAAGCCGCTGGCTGAAGCCGTGGGTGAAATTGCCTATGGTGCCTCGTTCATCGAATTCTTCGGCGAAGAGGCCAAGCGTGTGTATGGCGAGACCATCCCCGGCCATCAGCGCGACAAGCGGATCACCGTGCTGAAACAGCCCATCGGTGTGGCGGCTTCGATCACTCCGTGGAATTTCCCCAACGCAATGATCACGCGCAAGGCGGCCCCGGCGCTGGCCGCAGGTTGCGCCTTTGTGGCCCGTCCGGCGACGGAAACGCCGTTGTCAGCGCTGGTGCTGGCGCTGCTGGCGGAACAGGCGGGCGTACCTGCCGGCGTGTTCAACGTCGTGCCCTCGTCTCAGGCCAGCGAGATCGGCAAAGAGTTCTGCGAAAACCCCGGCGTGCGCAAGCTGACCTTTACAGGCTCGACCGAGGTGGGGCGCATCCTGCTGCGTCAGGCCGCCGATCAGGTCATGAAATGTTCGATGGAGCTGGGCGGCAATGCACCTTTCATTGTATTCGACGACGCCGATCTGGATGCGGCCGTCGAAGGCGCGATGATGTGCAAGTTCCGCAACAACGGCCAGACCTGTGTCTGCGCCAACCGCATCTATGTGCAGGCCGGTGTATACGACGAATTCGCGGCCAAGCTGAAAGCCGCAACCGAGGCCCTGCACGTCGGCGACGGCCTGAACCAGGGTATCACCACCGGCCCGCTGATCAGTGACGAGGCCGTCGCCAAGGTGCGCGAACACATCGCCGATGCCACGGAAAAAGGCGGCGTTATCCTGACCGGCGGCCTGCCGCATGATCTGGGCGGTACCTTCTTTCAGCCCACCATCGTCACCGGCGTGACGCAGGACATGAAGGTCGCGCAAGAGGAGACCTTTGGCCCGCTGGCCCCTCTGTTCAAGTTCGAGGACGAGGATGATGTCATCGCCATGGCCAATGACACGATCTTTGGTCTGGCTTCCTATTTCTATGCCAAGGACCTGAGCCGCGTCTACAAAGTGGCCGAGGCGCTGGAATACGGCATCGTGGGCGTGAACACCGGCATCATCTCAACCGAGCTGGGCCCGTTCGGCGGCGTCAAACAATCCGGCCTGGGTCGCGAAGGCAGCCATCACGGCATGGAAGACTATCTTGAGATGAAATACATCTGCATGTCGGTCTGATCCGTCGATATCCCATATTTGGATGCGCTTGCCACAAAAAAAGCGCATCCAAAGCATCACCATACTTCAGTGGGCGGTGCCGCCCGCGCCTCAGCAATACTCTGTTCTGGTCGATTGGGTCGGTGACCGAAGGAACCAACTTTCGACCCCTGCTTGGGGTCGGTTCCGCGAAATTATTTGTGGGACTTTTCTATTAATGTCTGTTTTGAGCCCTTATATACCTCGCTTCATTAAATAGATTTGAGAATTTCAGGAGGGTTCGAAGTTACGACATCAATCGTATGGTCAAGCGTGTTGATCTGATAGTGTATCAAATCTCCGGGAAATTCTGATGTCGCCCAAGTACTTCGTTCCACAAACTCCAAGTAAAATGATTTCGAGAAAACTCGAAGCCAACCCCCGACCGAAATTTCTTGATCGCCTTGTTGAGCAAACATTTCAGCAGTCACCGAATACGCAACGAAGTCATAAAAGCTTAAGCGCAACTCATCGCTTTCGGGCTTGATTTTAAGGGGATATACGCCGTCAATTCCGCCAACGCTTTCTGGTTCAGAGGCCTTTGTTGCGGCAGCTATGTCCACGACCAACAAGCTTTGATTGATGGTCTGAATCCGCTTGGTTTGCCAATTCTCGCTGCCGTTAGCCCAAACAACAGTCGGATGATCGTTAGTCTTCCAAAGGTCAGTCATTAAGTATCTCAACTACAGCGACTAAGAGACAGCCTATTTCACCCTAGTTGGCGGGAACCGAAACTAGCAACAGCAGTTTTGTCCGCATAGCGGCCACTAGCGAGCTTACAAACAACGCCCCGCGTCTGGAGGAACGCGGGGCGCATGGTGCGGCGGCCCAGAGAGGAGGAGACCGCCGCGGCGTGTGGGTCTACCGCCTTAGTTCACGGCTTTGGCGTCGACCACATCCTTTTCAATGGCATTGGCCGATGCGATCTCGATTCGGCGCGGTTTCAGGGCCTCGGGCACCTCGCGCTTCAGGTCGATGTTCAGCATGCCGTTTTCGTGGTTCGCGCCAGTAACACGCACGTGGTCGGCCAGTGCAAAGCGGCGCTCGAACGCGCGGGTGGCGATGCCACGGTGCAGATAGCTGCGCTCTTGGTCTTCGGCGGCTTTCTTACCGGCGACGATCAGCGCGTTTTCCTTCACTTCGACCGACAGGTCATTTTCCGAAAAACCGGCGACAGCGACCGAAATGCGATAGGTGTCGGCATCGGTTTTTTCGATGTTGTAAGGCGGATAGCTGGGCTGAGCCACGTCATTGGTCAGAACGCGGTCCATCATGTCTGCGATCTGGTCGAAACCAATGGTTGCGCGGTGCAGCGGTGCAAAATCAAAAGTACGCATGTGTCATATCCTCATATCTGAGCGATCTACGATTTGCCCTCCGTTCGGACGGGCGATTGAGTATGCCAGGCCCCGTTCACGGCGACCCGGTACAATTCACATGGGGAGCATTTCGAACGAGTTCAAGACCCGTCGGATGAGATGAATTTGGCACCGGAACTGGACTTGTCCGACCCCACCTGCAACCGGCGGATCTTGGCCTTGGGCTGGGGTGCATCTCGGCGCAGGTCAGCTTTCAAATCAGAAACGATCCCAGACAGTTCCATGCCATACCCGACCTTGCGCCGACCATCAAAACCACCCGCGGATACAACCGACAGAATCTGCCAGCGCGGTCCCTTTTTTGCCAGAATGGCCGACCCCGAAGACCCAAAGGTTACGTCACAGTCAAAGCTGATCAGCCCGCGACCGCGTTGAAGGATGCTGCACGAACGCTGGCGCGTAATTGCCTCGGATCGGCCTTGCCCGTAGGATGCAACGCTGATCTCGTTGTCGTTGATCCGTCCCTCGTACAACGCAAACGGATCGGCGACGCCGTGCGGGACCGGGGTATCCAGACGCATCAGCGCCACGTCGATGCGAACTCGCGGTGCCGAGACCGGCGCATTGGCCACAAAATCCGGATGGGTGGCGATCTGGATGACTTTGCGGTCGGCTAGAGAATTACCGTTGCTCAATCCGGCACGAAACGTCACTTCTCCGGGTTTATAGGGCCGGCCGGTGGCCTTATCCAACGCACAATGAGCCGCCGTCAGAACCAGATCCCGTGCAATCAGCGTGCCGGTGCAAAAGCCCTTATTGCCGATATCCAGGCGGCCCACCGCCTCCCAGCCATAAAGGTCGTCACGATCCGTCAGCTTGCGTTTTGCGGTTTGCGCATGGGATGCGGTCGACAAGACAGACAAGCATAACAATGTGCCCAGCAGAATTCGTATCATGGCTTGATGAACCTCGCGCCAATGTTTCTTTTGGATGTACCCTCAGGGGGCGCAGCCAGAAACCCGCGCCCAGCCGACAGTTCAGCTTGCAACAGGCGCAGCGACCCTTCGACCGGGGTACCGACGGCAACGCGCTGGCCGTTCAACTCGGCCTTGGCAGCCACCACGGACACGATGCGCGGGCGGTCACCCTCAAAGGAAAAAACCGGCGCGCCCGAAGAGCCGAACTCGACATCGCAGGACATCACCAGAACTTCTGACCGGCGGGTCATGACCGAGCAGACCTCTTGCAGCGCCGGGGCTTCGGCCCTGTCCTGCCCGTACGAGACAACGCCCACCTCTTCCCCACGACGGGGGCGATCGCCGGTTTCGAACGGGATCACAGTGGTGTTGCGAATGGGTTGCCACAGCTCGATCAGTGCAATGTCATTGCGCAACCGTGCCGTCGAAGTTTCGTTGTCATAGCGATAGTCCGGATGCACCACCGCCTGCCGCGCCGCACGATAGGCGGACGCGCGGCCCAGACGCCACGCGGCCAAAAACTCGACCCCGGACAGATCGATCCGCTGACCGGTTGTTTTGTCGTACAGGCAATGCGCGGCGGTCAGCACCAAAGTAGGTGAGATCAGCGTACCCGTGCAAAACCCCGATCCGTTTATATCCAGACGGCCAACGGCCATCCACGCCCGCCCGGCATCGGTGGTATCCAGGCTTTTTAGCCCACTATCCTGCGCCGCGGCCGCTATCGGCATCAATGCCAGCGCTAAAGCCCTGATCCAGTTTTGCAAGCGGTTCTCCGGCGTTGCTGTTGGATCACCTTCCTACGGTCGTGGTAGGGCGAAAATAGGGCAGCCGTGCCGGGTTTGGTTTCGTCCGAAAACTGATGCGCCGCTGCATCAACCAGGCTTATCTGAGGATCGGAATCTGTGCCCCATCACCCGATTGCAAGGCCCGTGGTTTGGGGCCACCGGTGGCCCAGTCCAACAATTCAACCGTGTGCAAAACGGGAATATCTGTACCCGAGCCGATTTGCATCATGCAACCAATATTGCCCGCCGCGATCATGTCGGGCTTCTTGGCCTCAAGCGTTTTCACTTTGCGCTGCTTCAACTGGCCCGAGATTTCCGGCTGCATCAGGTTATACGTACCAGCGCTGCCACAGCACAAATGGCTGTCAGCAGGCTCTAATACAGTGAATCCAGCCTTTTTCAACAAAGTCTTGGGATGAGTTTTGATCTGTTGCCCATGCTGCAGAGAGCATGCCGCGTGATAGGCAACGGTCAAGTTCTGGTTCGTACCTTCGGGAAGGTCCAGAAGCATCAGCAATTCGCTGACATCCATCGCGATATCCGCCACCCGCGCGGCGTCTTCTGCCAGCGGATCGTTTCGGAACATGTGCCCGTAATCCTTGACCGTCGTGCCGCAACCTGAGGTGTTGATAACAATGGCGTCCAGTCCACCGCCATCCATCTCGGCCGTCCAGGCCTTGATATTGGCTTGGGCCGCTTTGTGACTGTCGCCGGTCTTGCCCATGTGATGGGTCAGCGCGCCACAGCACCCGGCCCCGTTGGCCACCACAACCTCACACCCCAACCGAGTCAGCAGGCGAATGGTTGCGTCGTTAATATCGGTGTTCAGCGCCTTTTGCGCACAGCCCGTCATCAAAGCCACGCGTTTCTTGCGCGGTCCCTTGGACACAAAGCTTTGCGGTTCGTCATTTCGGCTGACCGGAGGGATATGCTTGGGCGCCATATCTAACATCGCCCGCAGCCGCGCATCCGGCATGAGGAAACGAAGCGGGCGACCCAGTTTCGCCCCTAGTAGCGCCCAGCGGAATCGTGTCGGGTAGGGCAGAATTTGCGCCAGTATCCAGCGCAGCGCACGATCACTGAAGGGGCGATCGTAATTCTGTTCGATATAGTCCCGCGCGTGATCAACCAGATGCATGTAATGCACGCCGGACGGACAAGTTGTCATACAGGCCAGGCAGGACAGACAACGATCGATGTGTCGTACCGTTTTTTCATCCGGCACACGCTCATTCTCAAGCATGTCCTTGATCAGATAGATACGTCCGCGCGGGCTGTCGAGTTCGTCGCCCAGTACCTGATAGGTGGGGCAGGTGGCAGTACAGAACCCGCAATGAACACAGCTGCGCAGAATTTCATTCGCGCGCTGGGTCGCCGGGTCCTTTAGCTGTTCTTCGGTAAATGTCGTCTGCATCAATTTATCCCATCAGGCCCGGATTGAAGAGGCCGCGTGGATCAAAACGCTGTCTTAATCCCTGTGTTAGAGCCTTAACTTCGACAGGTTCAGGCTGAAATTGACCCAAAGTTTCTATTGTATCTGCTCCAGCCCGTACCAGTGTTGCGTGGCCGTCAAATGCACCCAAACGTGCGCGCAGATCGGTTCCTTGTGAGACCCGCGCCCAGATCAAACCCCCGCCCCAATCGAACAAAAGCTGGTCCGCCGCCAGACTCCTCGAAACTTCGGGCGCGTCGCTTGGCTTGACCGAAATCCGCCAGACGTCGCCGTCTAGACCCTGAAACGGCTTAACATCACGCAGACCTTGCCACAGGTCCGCAGAATCCGGGATTTCTGTGACCTCACCAAATCTGGTCAATACTGATCTCAGCTGGCCAAAGCGATAGGACACCGAATCGGAAAACCCCTCGATCCGCAAATAGGTGCGCCCATCTTGAGGGTCATACGCGGCCCCGTTGACCTCAAATGGAGATTTCAGCGCTGCGGACATGGCTTGCACTGCGTCTTCAGCATCCGCGACCTGTACAGCCAAGGTCGCGGTGGATTCGGGCTTTGGCAGCACTTTCAGCGACACTTCGGTTAATATCCCCAACGTGCCCCAGGACCCTGCCATCAGTTTGACCACATCGTATCCGGTGACGTTTTTCATCACCCGGCCACCGTTCTTGATCACCTGCCCATTGCCATCGACATACCGCACACCCAGCAGGAAATCCCGGCAGGCCCCGGCTTGAATACGCCGTGGGCCCGAGATATTGGCCGCCACGACACCGCCGATGGTGGGCTCTCCGCCCGTGCCCAGCAGACCACGATGATCCATAGGCTCAAACGGCAATTGCTGGCCTTCTGCTTCCAGAGCGACCTCAATTTCGGCCAAGGGTGTGCCGGCCTGCGCCACAAGGGTCAGCGCGCCGGGCTCATAAAGGGATATGCCGCTTAGGTCCGCGGTGTGAATGGTTGCGTCTGGCCCGCCAATACCACGGGTGCCGCCACCGGCAATACGCACCGGATGGCTCAGTCCGGCCACCATTTCGGCCAGTTCGGTTTCCGTCTTGGGTTTCATCGCATATCTTTTGTGTTAGAGCCTTTTATTCAGCAGCCAGACGCACCTCGCGCCGGGATGCTGACGCGTCCAGAGGGAACACTTTGGCGGGGTTCAGCAACCATTTCGGATCAAACACATCCTTGATCGCCATCTGTGCTTCCAGGTCTTGCGGCGCGTATTGATGTGTCATCAAATCCCTCTTTTCCACGCCTACCCCGTGTTCACCCGTCAGGCAGCCGCCTACATCGACGCATAGCCGCAGAATGTCGGCGCCAAACGCCTCGCATTTCTCAAGATCACCGGGTTTGTTGGCGTCGAACAAGATCAGAGGGTGCATGTTACCATCACCCGCGTGGAACACATTGCCGACGGGCAGGCCGTAGTCTTGGCTCATCTCGCCGATCCGGCGCAACACTTCGGGCAGGGACGAGACCGGGATCGTACCGTCCAGACACATATAGTCGTTCATCTGCCCCATGGCCCCAAAGGCCGATTTCCGGCCCAACCAAATCTTGGCGCTTTCCTCAGGCGATTGGCTTTCGCGAATTTCCACCGGGTTATGGCGTTTGGCAATCTCGACGATCTTCGACAGCTGATAGTCGATCTCAGCCTCGGACCCTTCGACCTCGATGATCAGCAGCGCCGTGCAATCGGGATAGCCTGCTTTGGCAAAATTCTCACAAGCCCTGATGCACAGCGTGTCCATAAACTCGATCGCGACAGGCAGAATGCCCGATTTGATGATGTCCGAGACACAATGCCCAGCGACTTCGTTGTTGTCGAAGCCAATCAGAACCGGCCGGGCGCCCTCGGGTTTGCGCAGTATGCGAAGCGTTGCTGCGGTCACGACACCCAATTGCCCTTCCGAGCCGCAAATCACCCCCAGCAGGTCCAATCCACCTGCGTCCAGATGCGCGCCGCCGATCTCAACCACACTGCCGTCCATCAAAACCATGGTCACGCCCAGCAAGTTGTTGGTCGTCACACCGTATTTCAGGCAATGCGCCCCGCCGGAATTCATCGCGACATTGCCCGCGATGGCGCAGGCCAGTTGTGACGAAGGATCGGGTGCGTAAAAGAAGTCCTCTTCCTCAACGGCCCCGGTCACGCTCAGATTGGTGCGGCCGGTCTGAACGCGGATAAAGCGATTGTCATAATCGGTCTCCAACACCTCGTTCATGCGGGCGATGCCCAGAATGACGCAATCCGCCGTCGGCAATGCCCCGCCCGCCAGAGACGTGCCCGAACCGCGCGGCACCACCGGCACGCCTTCGGCATGGCAGATGCGCAGCACGTCCGAGACCTGTTGCGTGGTCGCCGGCAATACTGCCAGCATCGGAGGGCACTTGTACGCCGTCAGCGCATCGCATTCATACGCGAGGGTTTCAGCAGCATCATGGATCACGGCATCTTGGGGCAAAACCTCCAGCAATTGCTGCAAAACGGCGTCCCTGCGGCGCAGAATATCTGGGTTTGGCGTTGGCATGTCCATGGCGAGCCCTCCGATTTGGTAAAATGATATTACCAATTTCTACATCTGGCAAGTTCTCTTGGCCGCGCGTAGTGTCGCGATCATGACCTGGATTGAACGTGCCCTTGTGTTTTCACCGCTCGACTATGCGGCCATTGTGCTGCTGTTTTGTGCGTGGCAATGGATCGGCTGGCGGATCGACAATCCCTCACCGCGCAAGAATTCCGTCACGATGATGATGGATGATTTTCGCCGCAACTGGATGCACGAGATGGTAACGCGCCAACCGCGCATGTTTGATGCGCAGATGGTTGGCACCATGCGGCAGGGCAGCACGTTTTTCGCCTCGACCACGATGATTGCCATTGGCGGCGGGCTGGCCTTGCTGGGCAATACCGAACGTCTGGCCGGGGTGGCGCAGGATCTGGCCATAGGCAGCGCCCCGGCCTTGGTCTGGGAGATCAAGATTCTGATCGTACTGGCATTTCTGTCCAACGCGTTTCTGAAGTATGTCTGGGCGCATCGCCTGTTCGGCTATTGTGGTGTGCTGATGGCCGCCGTGCCCAATGACCCCGAAGACCCGCAGGCCTATCCCCGCGCTGCGCAAGCCGCCGAGATCTGCGTCACCGCCGCACGCAGCTTTAACCGTGCCCTTCGGGCGACCTATTTTGCGCTGGCCTCGGTGACATGGATATTGGGGCCGGTTGCCCTGATCATCGGCACCACCGTCACCTTTGGCGTGTTATACCGGCGGGAATTTGCCTCGCATTCACGATCGATCCTGATGGACCTGCCACCCAACACAGGTTCGTGATGACGCGGGTGCGTCGCACACCCTATGGTCAGCGCATGCGATACCTGATTCTCAGCGCCTTTCTGGCCAGCCCTGCCCTTGCCGATCCGTCGGTGATCGAGAATGTCTCAGCCCGTCAGAGCGGCGATACATGGCGATTCGACGTGACGATCCGCCATCCCGATACCGGCTGGGATCATTACGCTGATGGCTGGCGCGTGCTGGATATGGACGGCAGCGAACTGGGGATGCGCGTGCTGCATCATCCGCATGAGAATGAGCAGCCCTTTACCCGGTCGCTAAGCGGTGTGGCCATTCCCGAAGGTGCCACACAGGTTCAGATTCAGGCACGCTGCAATGTTGATGGTTGGAACGAAGACACTACGGTCGTTGATCTGAACTGAGGCTCAGAACACGCCCAGAGTCAGACCCGCAGCCAAAGCAGCACCAATCTCGCGGCATTGGTCCAATTGGTCGTCTGGAACAGTCTTTTCCGCCAAAATCGCCTCGGGCGTTTGCGCATGGGTGCAGATGATCAGTGGCGGTTGCACCTCTTTCAACCGCCAGCCAGTTGCGATCCGGGCGATTTGGCGCGCGGCGTTCTCGCCATCGGACCCAGCGCACACCATCTGGGCATAGGGACGGCCTTCGATCTTGCCCAGTACGGGATAATAGCTGCGGTCGAAAAACTCTTTCATCAAACCCGAAATCGCGGCCAGATTCTCGGGCGCGCAGAACAGGTAACCATCGGCGCGAAGGAGATCGTCCGGTCCGGCCTGATCGGCGGGTTTCAGGATGGTTTCGGCCTCATCCTGCGCGGCCTCAGCCGCGGCTTCGGCCATTTGCCGGGCGCCGCCGGTGCGCGAATGGTAGACGATCAAAAGCTGCGCCATGTCAGACCCGGTGGTAAGGGCCGCCCGACAGGATGGTTGCAGCCCGGTACATTTGCTCGGCCAGCATCACACGGACCAGCATATGGGGCCAGACCATTGACCCGAATGAGATAGAAAAATCGGCCTCGTCCCGCAGATTAGGGTCTATTCCGTCCGCCCCGCCAATGATCAGCGCCAAATCCTGACGCCCGGCATCGCGCCATCCGCCCAGTTTCTTGGCAAAATCCGGCGAGGACATCACCCGCCCGCGTTCGTCCAGGGTGCAGATCACAGCCCCCTTGGGCAGTGCCTTGCGCAGCAGCGCACCTTCGGCCCCCATGCCTGCGTTTTTCTTGTCCTCAACCTCGATCACACGTGCAGGACCAAGGCCCAGTGCGCGGCCGGTCCGGTCAAATCGGGTCAGGTAATCGTCAAGCAGGGTCTTCTCCGGTCCGGCACGCAATCGCCCGACCGCACAAATGCTTATACGCATATTTCTCTCGCCGCCGGCCTGTTAATGCAGGCCGGGATGGCGCCTCAGTTCGCCGAGGCGCTGCCGCCCTGAGGCAGCCACATCTTTTCCAGCTGATAGAATTCACGCACTTCGGGGCGGAAGATATGGACGATCACGTCGCCCGTATCGATCAACACCCAGTCGCCGGCATCTTTGCCTTCGACCTTCGAAGTGAAACCGAATTCCTGCTTGATGCGATCCGTCAGCTTTTCCGCCATGGCCGAGACCTGACGGGTCGACCGACCCGAGGCAATCACCATGTGATCCGCAACCGAGGACTTGCCTTGCAGGTTGATCTGCACGACATCTTCGGCCTTGTCATCGGAAAGTGAGGAAAGGATACGTTCAAGCAGCTTGTCGCTGATTGACTGAGAGTGAGCCATTACATTGGCCCGGTCATCGGCGGGCAAACCCGCCTGGGTATGTAGAGACAGAACATAGTCCTCCTTTGCTGCGCGCCGTAAAACCCCGGCGCCGGGGTACTAATAAGGTAACAAGGGGAATGCAACATTTCAATGAAACGCCGCTATGCGGGGCGCACAGGGGATCACTCTTTGGCGACCTGTTGCGTGGCTGCGTCGGACAACAACCGAACCTCGCGCTGGGGGAAGGGGATGGAAATACCTTTGGATTTAAACGCATCCCACAGGGCCAGATAGACATTGCCGCGGATATTGGTCAGGCCCTTGGTCGGGTCACTGATCCAGAACCGCAGGACGTAATCCACGCTGCTGTCACCAAACCCGGTGATGTGGCAGACCGGCTCGTGCTTACCGCCACTTAACACGCGCGTCACGGATTTGACCGCACCGATGGCCGTTGCACGGACATTATGCGGGTCGTCGTCGTAGCTGGTGCCGAACTCCAGGTCCAATCGCACGAATTTGTCGGAATGCGACCAGTTCACCACCTGATTGGTGATCAGATCCTCGTTCGGAATCAGGTATTCCCGCCCGTCCCGCGTCACGACCGAGACATAACGAGCGCCCAGCGCATTGATCCAGCCGAACGTGTCGCCCAACGAGATCACGTCGCCCGGCTTGATCGACCGGTCCATCAGGATGATGATCCCGGATATCAGGTTGGACACCACCTTTTGCAGCCCGAACCCGATCCCCACACCAATCGCACCGGACAGCAGCGCAATACCGGTCAGGTCAAACCCAAGCGTGCGGATGGCTGCCAGAAAGACAGCGCCATACAGCAGCACCTGAATGCCCTTGGCCAACAACACCTGCATGGATGGGGTGATGTCGTCATTGTTCATCAGCCCCCGCTCGGCCGCGCGGGTGCCAATACGGGCCAGCGTCAGCAAAATACCGATCAGCAGAACCGCCTTGATGATCCCCAGCGCCGAGATGTGCAGATCGCCAATGGAAATCGCTACCCCGTCCAGAAAATCGGCCACGTCATCGGTCAGATTCAGCGCAATCAGCGTTGCATAGACCCACATGGCCCATTTGAATATCCGCCGCAGGGTCCGGTTGCGCACCAGCCGCGCCACCAGGGCAATGGCCAGCCACGCCAAGGCCAAAGTCGCAAAAACGCCGATAATGTAACTGCGCGACGGCCAGGTGACTTGCTGCATCAACAGATACAACGCCCAGGACATCACCACGAAATAAACCAGCGTCAGGCGCTGCATTAACTGCACCAATGTACGCAGCCGCCATTTCGGCCAGCCCGAGCGGGACCGGGCCCAGGTCTCCCACCGGCCTTGCGTTGCCAATTTCAAAAGGAGGGCCAACCCCCAAAGAACAACAATGATGACCAACTGGTGCTGTCGCCAACCGGGGGTGACAATTAGTTCGACAAGGTTTTCGAATTGCACGGAAAAGCCCGCGACCATGTTTTCATAAAGGTCCGACAGCGAGCTGGGGATCAGGTCCTGATTCATGGTTCCAGCTTGGACAGCGTTGCTCAATGATGCAAGTCTGACACCGGATTGAACCTTGATTGACAGCAAAGCCCGATATATCTGGTGCGCATGAGACTCAATCTGGCCCCTGCACCGACGTTGCAAGACCGCACGCGCCTGCGTGAACGGTTCTTTGGGGCCGCCCGCACGGTTCTGGCCCGCCTATAAGGCGCGTCCAGCCACTCGCCAGCTATTTCTCATTTAAATACGGGAGAGGACCAATGTCCCCCAAAACACTCTATGACAAAATCTGGGATGCCCATGTCGCGCACGAAGCCGATGATGGCACCTGCCTGCTGTATATCGACCGCCACCTGGTTCACGAAGTGACCAGCCCGCAGGCGTTCGAAGGCCTGCGCATGGCGGGCCGCAAGGTGCGCGCCCCGGAAAAAACCATCGCCGTGCCGGATCATAACGTTCCGACTACACCGGACCGCGTGAACGGGATCGAAAACCCGGAATCGCGCATTCAGGTCGAAGCGTTGGACAAGAACGCCAAGGATTTCGGCATTCACTATTACCCAGTGCATGACGTCCGTCAGGGCATCGTGCATATCGTCGGCCCGGAACAGGGCTGGACCCTGCCCGGCATGACCGTTGTGTGCGGCGACAGCCACACCGCCACCCATGGCGCGTTTGGCGCGCTGGCCCACGGTATCGGCACGTCTGAGGTCGAGCATGTTCTGGCCACACAGACTCTGATCCAGAAGAAATCCAAGAACATGAAGGTCGAGATCACCGGCAAATTGCAGCCAGGCGTGACCGCCAAGGACATCACTCTGGCCGTGATTGGTGAGACCGGTACGGCTGGCGGCACCGGCTATGTCATCGAGTATTGTGGCGAAGCGATCCGTGATCTGTCGATGGAAGGTCGCATGACCGTCTGCAACATGGCCATCGAAGGTGGCGCCCGGGCGGGCCTGATAGCGCCGGACGAAACGACGTTTGAATATGTCAAAGGTCGCCCGCACGCTCCTAAAGGTGCGCAATGGGAAGCGGCTTTGAACTGGTGGAAAACGCTCTACACCGACGAAGACGCGCATTTTGACAAGGTTATCACTCTGCGCGGCGAAGACATTGCGCCAGTCGTCACATGGGGCACCAGCCCCGAAGACGTCCTGCCGATCACCGCAACCGTGCCGAACCCTGAGGATTTCGAAGGCGGCAAGGTCGAGGCGGCCCGCCGCTCGATCGAATATATGGGCCTGGAAGCCGGCCAAAAGCTGAGCGATGTGGAAATCGACACCGTCTTTATCGGGTCCTGCACCAATGGCCGGATCGAAGACCTGCGCGCTGCCGCCGAAATTCTGAAGGGCAAAAAGATCAAAGATGGTCTGCGGGCCATGATCGTTCCCGGCTCGGGCCTGGTGCGCGCGCAGGCCGAAGAAGAGGGTCTTGCGGATATCTTCAAAGCAGCAGGCTTTGAATGGCGTCTGGCTGGGTGTTCGATGTGCCTGGCGATGAATCCGGATCAGCTGGCACCGGGGGAACGCTGTGCCGCGACTTCAAACCGCAACTTTGAAGGCCGTCAGGGCCGTGGCGGACGCACCCACCTGCTGAGCCCGGCAATGGCTGCCGCGGCGGCAATCACGGGACGGCTGACAGACGTCCGTGAATTGATGTAAGGTCCCCTCATATCTAGATATTTGAGGGATTGAACACATGAGTGACTGGATCAAATGGTTCCTACTGGGGCTGCTGTCGATAGCATTTGGCGTCTTTGCGCTGGGCAATGCGATTGCAGCTTCAGTTGCGGTGACGGTGGTGACCGGGGTGTTGCTGCTGATTGCAGGCGCGTTGCAGGTTGTCGGCGGGTTCACCGTCGAAGGCACCGGCAACAAGATCCTGTCTCTCATCATGGGTGTGGTGATGCTGTTTCTGGGCTGGTCTTTCCTGGATCACCCGCTGCAGGGGACCTTGACCTTGGCGACGGTGATGCTGGTTCTGTTTATGGCAGGTGGCATCGCGCGGGTCATTCTGTCGTTCCAAATGAAAGGAACGCAGTTTTTCTGGCCCACGATGATCTCGGGCATCTTGTCGATCGTCCTCGCCGCTATCATCTGGACGTATGTGGGCAAGGAACCCCAGGCTCTGCTGAGCATTCTGGGGATCTTCCTGGGCATTGAGATGCTGTTCAACGGGTTCGGATTGGTCTTCATGGCGCTCTTCATCAAGAACGCACCCAAAGACGAAACAATAGAAGCGAAACAGGCTTAAACGCGGGGCACGGGCGCAGCCTTCTCCCGCAGGAGTGTGAACATGGAAAAGTTTGACAAAGTCCACGGGGTGGCTGCCCCAATGCCACTGATCAATATCGACACCGATATGATCATTCCGAAAGTGCATCTGAAAACCATTAAACGGTCCGGCCTTGGCGTCGTGCTGTTTGATGAGATGCGCTATCACGATGACGGGCAGGAGAACGAAGAATTCGTCCTGAACCAACCCGCCTATCGTGAAACCGAGATTCTGGTGGCAGGCGACAATTTCGGCTGCGGCTCGTCCCGCGAGCACGCGCCCTGGGCAATCAAGGATTTCGGCATCAAGGTGGTGATCTCGACCAGCTTTGCCGACATCTTCTACAACAACTGCTTCAAGAACGGCATTCTGCCGATCGTGGTCGAAGAAGAACATCACGCGCTGCTGATGGAAGATGCCCATAAGGGTCAGAACGCCCGCATGACCGTGCATCTGGAAGATCAGCAGATCACAACATCGGATGGCGTCGTGATCGAGTTTGACGTCGACCCACACCGCAAACACTGCCTGCTGAACGGTTTGGACGATATTGGCCTCACGATGGAAAAAGACCATCACATCGACAAATTCGAGGATCACGCAGGCCAGGCCCGCCCCTGGGTGTGATTCTGTGGATGAATCTGTGGACACTCAACCTAATGGGGTCGCTTCGGCGGCCCCATTCGCATTCTTGGGGTTAAAAGCTCGAGAACCACAAGATGTAGGTATCAAATTGAGATACACGTCGGATTTGCGTCGAAAATGATGCAATCCCGCACCAGTTGCGCCATCATTTTGCCCGAAAGTACGTGTTTTCTGCACCCTGGCTTGAGCGAAATGTCGCTTATCGTCAATGTTGGCGAGACAGAGGCATCCGTCAAATAATTACGCGGCGGGCACAAGTTGGAACGTAAGTCGGCACAGAATCGGCTACTCCGGTTTGGAAAGGGTTCGGATAGTGATTGCGCGCACAACTGGGGCGGCAATTCGGGGAATAATGGTTGCACTGATGGTGCTAACCCCCGCGTTGTACTTGCCCGTATCGTCAACGAATGGCACCGAGATTGTCGTCTTTCTCGCCATTCTCGCATTCTTTCTGACGTTTGCTGAATATAACTCGGCCTTTCCCAGCTTTATCGAATTCCGCGACGCACCACCTGTGAACCGCCTGCGTTTTGTCGGGTTGATGTCGATGATCACTTTCCTGACGCTGATCTGCAAAAACGCCTATGCGCCCAGCGATCTGACCGGGCTTTTCTATGCGTTGGGGCTGGGCATCGCCAATGTTGTCGATTTCCCTTATTCGCCGGTTCGGCTGGTTGTGCTGGTGCTGCCCGCCGATGCCAACGCGCCGCTGATCGAATTGGTGCGTATCTCAGCCAGTGTGGCTTATGTTGCCGCGCTAGTGACCATTGCCAGCTTTGCCTATGCGGTGAAGATGCGCGGCTGGCCTACCGGCAACGGTGCGTTCAACGTCTGGACCAACCTGCCTCTGTTTGACCCGACCAAGGGCGGGGACGTCGTCACCCGCCTGCAACGGGACGGGCGCCTGAATATCTCGATCGGGGTGCTGCTGCCATTCCTGATTCCAGCGCTGATCAAATTGCTGACTGACTATGCCAACCCGATCTCGCTGAGCAATCCTCAGACCATGATCTGGACCATGAGCGCCTGGGCCTTCCTGCCCGCCTCAATGATCATGCGCGGCATGGCGACATTGCGCATCGCCAATCTGATCGTTGAAAAGCGCCGCGCCTATTCCACGGCTGAGTCCACACAGGCCGCATGATCCGCATTCTTCTTCTGTTGCTGTTGCCGGTAATGGCACAGGCAGAAACGCTGCGCATTGCCACCTTCAACACTGAACTTAACCGCGACGGGCCTGGTCTGTTGCTGCGCGATATCCGGCGCGGCGATCCACAGGTACAGGCGGTGGTCGACGTTCTGGTCGCCGCCCGACCAGATATCGTCAGCTTGCAAGGCATCGACTGGGATATGGACGGGCAGGCTTTGACTGCTTTGGTCGATCTGTTGCGGACCGCTGGACTGGACTATCCCCATCACTTCGCCGCCCAGCCCAATGCAGGGCTTGAGACCGCTTTGGATCTGAACGGAGACGGGCGCACCCATGGCCCGGCAGACGCGCAGGGCTGGGGTCGTTTCACCGGTCAGGGTGGGCTTGCGGTGCTGTCACGGCACCCTATCCGCACCGACACTGTGCAGCAGTTTACGGGTCTGCTGTGGCGCGATCTGCCGGGCGCGCAACTGCCGGTGACAGAAGACGGCCCCTTCCCATCGGAACAGGCCCAGCGCATTCAGCGCCTGTCTGCCGTGGCCCATTGGATCGTACCTGTGGACACACCGACCGGTGCGCTGGATCTGATGACATTTCACGCCGCCCCACCTGTGTTTGACGGCCCCGAGGACCGCAACGGGTTGCGCAACCGCGACGAAATCCGCCTTTGGTCCGCAGTTCTGGACGGAAAATTGGGGCATAGGCCCCAAGGCCCCTTCGTGATCGTCGGAGATGCCAACCTGGACCCGACACGCGGCGATGGGCGGAAAGAGGCAATACAGGCGCTGCTGGCCGATCCGCGCTTGCAGGACCCACACACAGATCAACCATTGGAGTCCCAGACTACTGTAGTCTGGAAGGCGGTGGGTGAAATGCGGGTGGATTACGTGCTGCCCTCGGCCGACCTGCAAGTTACCGCAGCGGGGGTGTTCTGGCCCAAACCGGGCACGCCTCTGCGCATCGCCGCCGAACAGGCCAGCAGACACCGGTTGGTCTGGGTCGACATTGCTGCGCCCAAGCAGCTTTCGCACTGATCCATTCATTTCACTTCTGTTATTGCCGCCAGGATCGGAACGTGTATTCATTTCTGAATGGACAAATCTCTTACTCATGCCGACTGGTCTTTGATCCAAAGCTTTCTGGCCGTGGCTCAGACCGGCTCGCTTTCGGCAGCAGCGCGACAGCTGGACCGAAGCCAACCTACGCTGGGCCGCCAAATACACGCGCTTGAGGATGAGCTGGGCGTGTCCTTGTTCGACCGGCATGCCCGCGGCCTGAAGCTCAGCGATGTTGGCGCGCAACTGCTGCCGATGGCGCAACAGATGCATTCGGCGATGACGTCATTCAGCCTGACGGCGGCGGGTCAGGCACAGCAACTGGAGGGGACGGTGCGCATCACCGCTTCGGTCTTCGCGTCGCATCACTTGCTGCCGCCGATTCTGGCACAGATCCGGGCCCAGGAACCTGCCATTCAGTTGGAACTGGTGGCAACGGATACCATCGAAAACCTGCTGTATCGCGAGGCCGACATTGCCGTGCGCATGTATCGCCCGGAACAGATGGACCTGATCTCGCGCTATCTTGGGGATGTGCATCTGTGTTTTTGCGCGGCCCGCACTTATCTGGATCGCGCCGGGCGGCCAACACGCCCCGAAGAACTGTTCGACCACGATCTGGTAGGCTTTGACGCCAATGAACAGATCATCACTAAGATGCGCGCGCGAGGGTGGCCCGCCAGCAGGGACAGCTTCGCCACTCGCTGTGACCTGCAAAGCGCCTATTGGCAACTGGTCCGTGCGGGATGCGGAATCGGCTTTACCCAGATCGAAGTGGCAAAGGCTGATCCGGATGTCGAAGTAATACCGCTGGATGTTGATGTTCAGACATTGCCAGTCTGGCTGGCCGCACCGCAGGCCATGCGTCAGACCCCGCGTATTCGCAGGGTCTGGGATTTGCTGGCGGACGGGTTGAAGGCCAGCCTTTAAAGCGCGCCGGTATAGGTGCCGCGCGGCGGGTAGTTGTTGCCCAGAGTGAATTTCAGACCGCCAACAATGTCGGACATGGCAGGTCGGGCAAAGGGCGTGGTCTGTTGCCACGCATAATAAAGCATTCGATTCGGGGCGATGAAGAAATGACCTGGTTCGGCGAACAGGTCAGGTTCGGCGCTGCCTTCGCGCGCGGTTGAGATGTTCAGCCCCCAATCATCCCGCGCCGCAGCCATTGGCAGGCTGTGCCCCACACGCAGCCGCGAAACACCGGCCTTCTCGGCCGTTTCCGCGGCGCGCTCGGCCGTGTCTGTGGTGATCATGATCACTTCGATACCAAGCTCGGCAAACTCATCCAGCGCCGCTTCGACCTCGGCCATCTGCTTGATACAGATCGGGCAGTGCAGGCCGCGATACTGAATCACCAACGTGCCATTTTCGCCCTTATCGGTATCCAGATCGAAACGTCCATGGCTCACCGTTTCAATTTTCAGCTCAGGAACGGGGTTTCCCGGTATCAACATGTGTTTTCCTCGTGAATTGGCCGGATCGTCTCATTGACCCGATGCGGCGCAGACGCTAGGGCCTTTGCGACGAAACGCAAGGAGATCCTTCATGTCCAACCCCTCGCTCCTCATCCTGCCCGGAGACGGAATTGGCCCCGAAGTCATGGCCGAAGTGCGCAGAGTAATCGATTGGTTCGGCGAAAAGCGCGGCCTTCACTTTGACGTGAGCGAGGATCTGGTGGGCGGTGCGGCCTATGACGCGCACGGCAAGCCACTGTCGGACGAGACCATGGCCAAGGCGCAGGAAGTTGACGCCGTTCTGCTGGGCGCTGTTGGTGGTCCGAAATACGACGATCTGGATTTCAGCCTCAAGCCCGAACGCGGGTTGCTGCGTCTGCGCAAGGAAATGGACCTGTATTCCAACCTGCGCCCTGCACAGTGCTTTGACGCGCTGGCCGATTTCTCGTCGCTGAAAAAAGACATCGTCGCCGGTCTTGATATCATGATCGTGCGCGAGCTGACCTCGGGCGTCTATTTCGGCGAACCCCGCGGAATCTTCGAAGAAGGCAATGAGCGCGTCGGTATCAACACCCAGCGCTATACCGAATCCGAGATCGAACGCGCCGCGCGCTCGGCCTTTGAACTGGCGATGCGCCGGAACAAAAAGGTCTGCTCGATGGAGAAGGCCAACGTGATGGAATCGGGCATCCTGTGGCGCGAGGTCGTGGACCGTGTGGCCAAGGAATACCCCGAGGTCGAGCTGTCGCACATGTATGCCGACAACGGCGCGATGCAGTTGGTGCGCGCACCCAAGCAATTTGACGTGATCCTGACCGACAACCTGTTCGGTGATATCCTGTCGGATTGTGCCGCGATGCTGACCGGCTCGCTGGGCATGTTGCCGTCGGCGTCCTTGGGCGCACCGATGGCCAATGGCCGCCCTAAGGCGATGTACGAACCGGTTCACGGCTCGGCCCCCGATATCACGGGTCAGGGTAAAGCCAACCCGATCGCCTGTATCCTCAGCTTTGCCATGGCGCTGCGCTATAGCTTTGATCAGGGGGCCGAGGCGGATCGTCTGGAAGCCGCAATTGAGAAAGTACTGGCCGATGGTGTCCGCACCGGCGACCTGCTGGCCGATGAGGGTGTTCAACCGGTCTCGACCACCGAAATGGGTGACGCGATTCTGTCGGCGCTGGACAGCAGCCTCTGATAAGATTTAATTTTCGAACAGAAAGGCGGTGCCCGGTGCACCGCCTTTTTTCTTTGGTGCATTAATTGCCGAAGATATTGTTCAGCAGGTTGTTGATGGCGTTTTCAAGCCCATTACCCTGACGACGGCGTTGTTGCCGCGGCTGCGCCGTTTTGACCGGTGGGTCAGGGGCCAACATCGGCAGCGGTGTGGGTGTCATACCTTCGGTCACGCGCAGCATGGTTTCTTTCCAGATCTCTGCGGGCAGCCCACCCCCGGTCACGCCGGACAGGGGTGTGTTGTCGTCATAACCCATCCAGACACCGGCCACGTAATCCGCTGTAAATCCGATAAACCACGCATCCCGCGCCGCCTGCGTCGTGCCTGTCTTACCGGCCACCTGCCAGCCCGGCAGTTGCGCCCGTGCGCCGGTCCCCTCGGACACCACACGCTGCATCATCCAGGTCAGCTGTTTGGCGGCCTTGTCGTTGATCACCCGCTCACCAATGCCCGAGCTGGTCACCATCACCGGCGTATCATCCTCCAGCAGCTTCAACTCTGACAGGCCATAGGGTTCCACGGCCGAGCCACCATTGAGGATACCGGCATAGGCACCGGTCATCTCGATCAGCGTGCTTTCCGACGCGCCCAGCGCCAAGGCCGGCCCCTGCGCCAGATCGCTGTCGATGCCGAACTCACTGGCGACCGTGCGGACATTGTCCAGACCGGCAACTTCGGCCACTTTCACCGCCGGGATGTTCAGCGAATTCTTCAGTGCATCTGCCAACGTGACCCGACCATAGAACTTATGGGTATAGTTCTTGGGACACCACTGACCGGACCCTGGAATGTTGACGCAATAGGGCTCATCCACAACCGTATCCAGTGGTGAATAGCCCAGCTCCAAAGCAGTGGCATAGACAAACGGCTTGAAGGACGATCCGGTCTGGCGCAATGCCTGCGTGGCGCGGTTGAACGCACCCGAGACCCGCGTTTGGCGCCCGCCGACCATGGCGCGTACGGCGCCGTCTGCCGACATCACCACAATTGCGGCCTGCGCCTTGGACCCTTCGCGGACCTTCTCCTGAAAGATGTACTTCAGCGCTTCTTCTGCCGATTTCTGCAAGCGCTGGTCCAGCGTGGTCTTGATCACCACATCATCCGTAGTGTCGGCGCCAAAATAGCTGGGCAGTTCGGTGATGACCCAATCGGCGAAATACCCACCTGCCCGTGCCGCTGCGGCCTCGGACAATTGCGCCGGGTTGCTGCGGGCACTGCTGGCCTGCGCGGTTGTCAGATAGCCCTGCGCCTCCATCAGCCCCAGCACCAGACGCCCCCGATCCTGCGAGCGTTGCAGGTTGTTCGTGGGCGCATAACGCGTGGGGGCCACCAGCAGACCGGCCAGCATCGCCGCCTGCGCCGGGTTCACCTCGGCTGCAGAGATACCGAAATAGCGCTGGCTTGCGGCCTCGAACCCGCGGGCACCGGCACCAAGGAACGCGCGGTTGAGATAGATGGTCAGAATCTCATCCTTGGAATATTTGACCTCCATCGCAATCGCATAGACCGCTTCCTTGGCCTTGCGCCACAGCGACCCCTGACGGCAATCGGATTCATACGCAGCCTCGGACTCCCACTCGCTGGGCACATACGGCACGCCCAAGCAGAGCAGCTTGGCGGTCTGCTGCGTGATGGTTGATCCGCCATGGCCTGACAGCGGCCCGCGCCCCTCGCTCAGGTTGATGCGCACAGCACTGGCCACACCTCGGGGGCTGACGCCGAAATGGCGATAAAACCGCTTATCCTCGGTGGCGACGACAGCGTTCTTTAGGTGAGGTGAAACAGTGCCCGCCGTGATCACCCCGCCGAACTGATCCCCGCGCCAAGCAAAGACCTTGCCGTTGCGGTCCAACAGCGTGACCGACCCCCGCGCCCGACCGTCCAGCAGTTCATTCACATCTGGCAGTGTGGTGTAGACAACTCCAACAGCCAGCGCCAACAGCATCGCAACCACCGCGCCGACACGCCAGGTTATGCCCCAGATCAACCGCCAGACCCACCGGAAGAAACGGCGGAAAATACCCCCACCACCGCCACCGGATTTCCGGCGCGTTTTCTTACGCGTGGTCTTGCGCGTCGTCGTTTTGCGCGCGGCCGCCTTCTTGCCCGCGGGTTTCGCGGTGCGCTTGGTCGCCGCGGGCTTGCGCCCTTTCGACGGGTACCTTTTATCCGCGACAAGCGGTGCCTTTCGGCGCCTGGACTCAGTCATGCTCAAACTCTGCCCGGTTATCGTTTTGAGGCACAATACAATGCCACGCCGGTGAAGTAGAGGTCTGAAATTCCGGCAATCACCCTCTATAGCGTGCCTATTTATTACTCAATTGTCACTTTTTGTGCAAAAATTGTGCACTTCGCCACGCATTCACCCGGCGTCGTCCCTCATTACCCGTTCCTTACTGCGGTCAGGCACGCTCTTTTTTCTGCAGGTGCAAACAGACCGGACCGCAGAGGGGACCAACGTGAAACTGATTATTGCGACAATCAAGCCGTTCAAGCTTGAAGAGGTGCGCGAGGCACTGACCGACGCAGGCCTGCAAGGCATGATGGTGACCGAGATCAAGGGCTTTGGCTCTCAATCTGGTCACACAGAAATCTATCGCGGCGCTGAATACGCAGTGAATTTCGTGCCCAAAATCAAGTTGGAGATTGTGGTGCCTGCCACGATGGCCGACCAGATCGTCGAAACCATCACCAAAACCGCCCGGACCGGCAAGATCGGCGACGGCAAGATTTTCGTCCTCGATGTTGAGCAAGCCCTGCGCGTGCGGACCGGGGAAATGAACGAAGAGGCGCTGTGAGCGCCCCCATTCACAATATTCGAGGACTGACTATGAACCTGATGAAATCTCTCATCCCTGCCGCCGCGATTGTCGCGCTGCCGCAGATGGGTCTGGCGCAAGAGGCTGCCGTCGAAGGCGAGGCCGCACTGCACACCCAGTATATCTTTACCACTCTGCTGTTCCTGATGGGCGGCTTCCTCGTTTTCTTCATGGCTGCTGGCTTTGCCATGCTGGAAGGCGGGCTGGTGCGTTCCAAGAACGTGGCCATGCAGATGATCAAGAATGTGGCGTTGTTTTCGATTGCCGCGATCATGTACTGGCTGATCGGCTTCAACCTGATGTATCCGGGCGATGGCTGGTCCATCTCCGGCTGGCTGGGTCCGTTCTTCTCAACCACCGTGCTTGATCCCGTTGGCGTCGGCGCCGATGCAGCGGCTCTGGATTATGCCTCAATCGGTTCGGATTTCTTCTTCCAACTGGTCTTCGTTGCCGCGACAGCGTCGATTGTGTCGGGCGCCGTTGCCGAACGCATCAAGCTGTGGCCCTTCCTGGCCTTCGTTGTGGTGCTAACCGGTATCATGTACCCGATCACAGGCTCGTGGCAGTGGGGCGGCGGCTGGTTGTCCGAAGCCGGATTCTCGGACTTCGCTGGCTCGACCGTGGTGCATTCGGTCGGCGGCTGGGCGGCTTTGGCCGGGGCAATCATCCTGGGTCCGCGCATAGGCAAGTATAACAAAGACGGCAAGGTCCACCCGATCCCGGGTTCGAACCTGGCGCTGGCAACCTTGGGAACGTTCATCCTGTGGCTGGGCTGGTTCGGCTTCAACGGCGGCTCGCAATTGGCTATGGGCACCGTGGGGGATGTCTCGGACGTGTCGCGCATCTTTGCCAACACCAACATGGCCGCCGCTTCGGGGGCTGTCGCGGCGCTGATCATGACCCAGCTGTTGTACAAGAAGCCTGACCTGACCATGGTGCTGAACGGCGCACTGGCCGGTTTGGTGTCGATCACGGCCGAGCCTCTGGCCCCGACCCTGTTCGGCGCCCTGTGGATCGGTGCCGTTGGCGGTATCATCGTGGTCTTCGCGGTTCCGATGCTGGACAAGTTCAAGATCGACGACGTGGTCGGTGCCATCCCGGTTCACCTGTTCTGCGGTATCTGGGGCACCATCGCCGTCATCTTCTACGGTGAAGCCAACCTGATCACGCAGCTGACAGGCATCATTGCTTACGGTGTGTTCACCTTTGTCGGCGCAATGATCCTGTGGATGATCCTGAAAGCCACCGTCGGCATCCGCGTCAGCGAAGAGGACGAGATCAACGGCCTCGACATGGCGGAACTGGGTATGGAAGCGTATCCCGAGTTTTCAAAAGGCTAAGAGTCAACCACTCTCAAACAAAAAACCCGGGCGTTCGCGTCCGGGTTTTCATTGATTAAAACTGCGGGATTTCAAACCCCGACGTCGACAATCGCCTTGGCCAGAATTGGCACGGTGGTCGCATTCAGGCCGGCGATGTTCAGGCGGCTGTCGCCGACCATGTAGATACCGTGATCGTCGCGCAGTTTCTCGACCAGTTCCGGAGCCGCACCCAGGCGCGAGAACATGCCGCGGTGTTGAGCAATGAAACCAAAGCGGTCCGAGCCGCTCAGCCGCTGCAACTCATCCGACAGTTGCTGACGCAGGCCCAGCATGGACAGGCGCACATCTTCGAGCTCGGCAGCCCAATCGGCGCGCAGGGCGTCGTCATTCAAGATGGTGGTCACCACGCGTGCACCGTGATCGGGCGGGAAGGAATAGTTCTGGCGGTTCAGGAAGGCCAGCGTAGCCTGATTCAAGGCTGTCTGCGCCGCATCATCACTGATCGCCATCAGCAGGCCGGTACGTTCGCGGTAGATGCCGAAATTCTTCGAGCACGACGCCGCGATCAGGCAGCGCTTGACCGACGAGGCTACCAGACGGGCCGCCTGCGCGTCCGCCTCCAGACCATCGCCAAAGCCCTGATAGGCAATGTCGATCATCGCTACCAGACCACGTTCGTTGATCAGGTTCACGACCTCTTGCCACTGCACCATGTTTAGGTTGGCGCCGGTCGGGTTGTGGCAGCAGCCATGCAACAGCACCACGTCACCCGCCTTGGCCGTCTTGAGATCCTCGATCATGCCATCGAAATCGACGCCTCGGGTATCGCCGTCGAAATAGCGATAGGGGACCATCTCCATTCCCAGATAGTTCAGAATCGACAGGTGGTTCGGCCATGTCGGGTTCGACACGAAAACGCGCGCCGATGGGTTGGCCATGCGGATCAATTCGAACGCCTGACGGCAGGCTCCGGTGCCGCCCGGGGTGGCCACGGCAGCGATGTTACCGCGTGGCACAGACGTGCCCAGGATCAGGCCGATCATCGCATCCGCATAAGCCGGGTCACCGGCCAGACCGGTATAGGCTTTGCTTTCCTGCTCTTCCAGAATGCGCTTTTCGGCGGCCTTCACCGCGCGCATCACCGGGGTCACGCCTTCGGCATTCTTGTAGACGCCGACGCCCAGATCGATTTTTTGATCGCGTGGGTCTTCGCGGTACATCTGCACCAACGCCAGAATTTTGTCGGCAGGTTGCGGCTTGAGGTTCTCGAACATCAGTTCTCTCCGGTTGCGACGGGCAGGGTCGGGAAGGCACCCCATTCAGCCCAGGAGCCGTCATAAAGCGAATGATCTTTCTTGCCCAAGCGTTCCAACGCCAGGCTGAGGATGGCGGCGGTCACGCCCGACCCGCAGGATGTGATCGCGGGCTTTGACAGGTCCACACCTGCGGCTTCGAACACAGCGCGGCAATCGTCGGGCGATTTCATCGTGCCGTTCTTGTTCAGCAACAGGTCAAAAGGCACGTTGCGCGACCCCGGAATATGCCCCGACCGCAAACCTTCGCGCGGCTCAGCCGCAGTCCCAGCAAAGCGGGCGGCGGACCGGGCATCGATAATCTCATGATCGGCGAGTTTGGCGGCGGCAGAAACCTGCGTCACATCCCGTACCAAATGGTTTTGCACTCGTACGGTCATGTGGCGATCCCGAATGATCGGTGGCAGGTCTTCGATTTCTCGGCCCTCGGCCTGCCATTTCGGCAAGCCGCCATCTAAAACAGCGATGTTTTCCTGACCCATCAGCCGAAACAGCCACCAGACCCGCGCCGCAGACATCAACCCGGCACCGTCATAGACCACGACTTGATGTCCATCCCCCACACCCATCGCCCGCAAGCGCGACATGAATTTTTCGACCGGTGGTGCCATATGCGGCAAGTCCGAACGCTGATCGGAAATATCATCGATATCGAAGAACCGCGCGCCGGGAATATGGGCGGCGTCATATTCCGCCTTAGCATCCCGCCCCTGTTGCGGCAGATACCACGATCCGTCCAGAATCCGTAAATCAGGATCCTTGATATGGGCGGCAAGCCATTCGGTGGAAACGAGTGTTTTCGGATCGTCCTGCATCAAAGCCTCCCCTAAGCGAGCTTGAGTTTTCCCTATACGCGCACGCATTCGGGTTCAAGACTGGATGGGGCCTAGCCCGCCTAACGCGCGCGTCTGAGACGGAAAAACTGAACGATCCCGATCATACTGATCAGAATCCAGAAGGATTCGATCAACATCGACGCCAGATTGAAATTCTGAAGCAGCGAATAGACGATCAGGATCGACCCGGCGAGGTTCAGCACCGGGAATGCCAAATCGTCCGAATTCATCATCCGCATCTGAGTGGCGAAATACGCAGCCACCACGACCAAAGCACCGATTGAGCCAATCGCGTCCGCCAGTGTTAGAGTTTCCAGAAAAGCGCCCATAACTTGCCTTTTACTATGTGGGGTCAGGTTCAGCCGATCGCGGGCAGCGCATCCAATTGTGCATAATGGTGCATGTTCAAAAAAACAGCCCCTTGATCACCGGCGCGATAGCCATGCGGCAGGTCCGCCGCAAATCGCAGGCCCTGTCCCGCCTCAAGCGCCACCCACTTCCCATCACGCAAAATCTCAAGCGCGCCGTTCAGGACAAAGACCTCTTCCGTCACGCCAGTCGCGTGGGCGGCGGATTCGTGGCTTTGGTTCGGCGCAAGTTCCACATGAAATGTCTCGGCCCGTAAGGCGGGGTCAAAGGGAAAGACGATCTTAACCTCGATGCTGCCGGGAAAGGTCACCGTGCGGAACACTTCAGGTGTTGTCGTATCGCGCAGTGCCGCCGTGCCGATCAATGCACTGAGGGGCAGTTGAAACCCTTTGGCAATCTTCCACAGCGTCGCGATGGTCGGGCTGGATTCGCCACGCTCGATCTGGCCCAGCATGGCTTTGCTAACGCCGGTCATCTCAGCCACCTTCGACAGGCTCAGCCCCGAGGCCGCCCGCACATCCCGCAGTTTCAGTGTAATATCGTCCGGTGCCATCTGATCGTCTTTCGAATCCTCTTGTGCGTTATAGCGCACATGTGGTACGTGCGCTATAACGCACACATCCCGCATATCGCAACCGGGGCAAAAGGGAAACAGCATCATGCCAATGTACCGATCCAGAACCTCCACCCATGGCCGCAATATGGCCGGTGCCCGCGGCCTGTGGCGCGCAACCGGTATGCAGGATGACGATTTCGGCAAACCGATCATCGCCATCGTCAACTCGTTCACCCAGTTCGTTCCCGGCCACGTTCACCTGAAGGACTTGGGCCAGATGGTCGCGCGTGAGGTTGAGGCAGCAGGCGGCGTCGCCAAGGAGTTCAACACCATTGCGGTGGATGACGGCATCGCCATGGGCCATGACGGAATGCTGTATTCGCTGCCCTCGCGCGAAGTGATCGCGGATTCGGTCGAATATATGGTCAACGCGCACTGCGCCGATGCGATGGTCTGCATTTCGAACTGCGATAAAATCACCCCCGGCATGCTGATGGCCGCAATGCGCCTGAACATCCCGGCCATCTTCGTCTCGGGCGGTCCGATGGAAGCGGGCAAGATCGACATCGCTGATCTGGACGTCAAAAAGATCGACCTCGTCGACGCGATGGTTGCCGCCGCTGATGACAAATACACTGACGAACAGGTGCAGCATATCGAAGAAAATGCCTGCCCCACCTGCGGGTCATGCTCGGGCATGTTCACCGCCAACTCGATGAACTGCCTGGCCGAAGCGCTGGGTCTGGCGCTGCCGGGCAATGGCTCGACCCTGGCCACCCACGCTGATCGAAAAGATCTGTTCCTTGAAGCCGGTCGCCGCATCGTCGAGATCACAAAACGCCATTATGATCTGAACGAAAAAGGCTTCCTGCCGCGCGAGATCGCAACCTTTGAGGCGTTTGAAAACGCCATGAGCCTCGACATTGCCATGGGTGGATCGACCAACACGGTTCTTCACCTGCTGGCCATCGCGCATGAAGGCGAGGTGCATTTCACCATGTCCGACATGGACCGCCTTAGCCGCAAAGTTCCCTGCCTGTGCAAGGTGGCACCAAACACTGAAAACGTACACATGGAAGACGTTCACCGCGCCGGGGGCATCTTCTCGATCCTGGGTGAGCTTGGCCGAGCGGGGCTGCTGCACGAAGATTGCGCCACCGTCCATTCCGCCACGATGGGTGAGGCAATCGCGAATTGGGACATCAAGGTCGCCAACAACCCCAAGGCACAAGAGCTGTTTAAGGCCGCCCCGGGGGGCGTGCGCACCACCCAAGCCTTCAGCCAATCGAACCGGTACAAGGAACTGGATATCGACCGCGAAGGCGGTGTAATCCGGTCGAAAGAGCATGCCTTCAGCCAGGATGGCGGTCTGGCGGTTCTGTTTGGCAATATCGCTCGGGACGGCTGTATCGTGAAAACTGCAGGCGTTGATCCCGCCAGCCTGACCTTCACCGGATCGGCCTATGTCTGCGAAAGTCAGGATCAGGCGGTCAATGACATTCTGACCGGCAAAGTCGAAGCGGGCGACGTCGTGGTGATCCGCTATGAAGGCCCGCGCGGCGGTCCGGGGATGCAGGAAATGCTGTATCCGACCTCGTATCTGAAATCCAAAGGTCTGGGCAAAGCCTGCGCCCTGCTGACTGACGGTCGGTTCTCGGGCGGTACATCGGGCCTGTCGATTGGCCACGTCTCACCCGAAGCCGCCGAGGGCGGTGAGATCGGACTGGTGCGCCCGGGCGACAAGATCGAGATCGACATCCCCAACCGCAGCATCCATCTGGCCGTATCAGACGAAGAACTTGCAGCACGGCGCGAAGAGCAGGACGAAAAGGGCTGGGTGCCGGCCGAGCCGCGCAAGCGCAAGGTGTCGACCGCGCTGAAGGCTTATGCCAAGTTGACAACCAGCGCGGCGAAAGGGGCCGTGCGTCAGGTCTGAACCGGGTTGCGGTAGGTAGATTATAGGCCTCGCTGTATTGCACAGCGGGGCCTTTTCATTTTTGAATGCCAACTTGATCAAAAGGAGCTCTGATGACGATTTGGCGTCCGTATCAAGGCATTCGGGTCAAGGCGATCGGCTTGCTATGGAGAGGTCCCAGTCTCTTGGTCGCCGACGTCCATGACGACAGTGGCAATCTGAAAGGTGTCCGTCCGCTTGGCGGTACAGTTGAGTTCGGCGAAACTTGGCAGGACGCGCTGAAACGCGAATTTCACGAAGAGCTTGGCGTTGACATTCAGATTTCCGGCGCGCCTTTGGTTTTGGAGAACATTTATCGCCACGAAGGCCAGCTGGGGCATGAGATAATTTTCGCCACAGAAGTGACTCTATCAAATCCATCTGCCCTACCAAAACATGCTATCACCTTTGCCGAGGATAACGGACTCATGTGCAGAGCCAGTTGGCACGACCTCAGTGAACTCGATACGGATAGCGGACCAAATTTGTACCCTATCGGTCTGAAACGCGAACTGATCGTTACCTGAGTCATCTCAGACAGCCTCCCGCGCCCGACCCGCACCATCGGCTACGCCGATGCTACGGTCGGCCTTAGGCCCGGCGCCGCGCAGTGCGCAGCGCCGGGCCCAACTAGAGGAGATGTCTCGTCAGAGACATTGACGATAGGCGGGAGTGCCTGCCTTATGGCAAGTCAATCGCCTAGTTTTGCGTGAACCTCGTCCAGATCAATCTCACCAATCGGCATCTTATTTGCCGGGTTCTCAAAATCGTAGCGGAACAGTTCGAAATCCTGTTTGTAGATTTCGTAGACCAAATGCATGGACAGATCGTCGAAATAATCCTCGACCGGATGCGCACGTTTGGGGCCATGCCCTTCGGATTCGTTGAACCGTGGAATATCTAAAAGGCTGACCGCGTGAGGTGTGTCCAGATTGTCCAGCACCCCCTGCATTCCGTCATTGAATTTCTCGGTCCAGAAAATGCGGTCGTAGCGTCCACCATTTACGATGAAAGTCGAGACATGCCCTGACACGGCCGACCAGTGAATGTCCGGATCCATCGGTCGGCGCCAGCGGATCGTATCCCGCGCAAACAGCAAAAAGCGGCGAAAACTGGCGATCTGGTCGAACTCACCCTTGCCATCATCGCCGCCCACTTCGATTCCGTAATTATAGATCAGCGTCGGGACCAGATTGCCCCGATACCGGCTGCCATTGCGCTGAATACCGCAAATCTTGTCGAAGAACGAGCTAAGTATCCGGGTGTACGGATTGCGCACACAGGTAAAAGAGTATGAGGCGTGTTTGCGAATATTGCCGGAAATCCGGGCCTGGCTGTCGGCAAAGGCCCATTTGTGCATACCGTCCTTGGCGTCATGAATATCGCCGTCGAAAAACCGACCGTGGTCCGAGTAGTACATAATCTGCCCGATGGTCGAGCACGCACATTTCGGCACAACACGGTACACCATACTCTCACTCTCGGTCATCCATGTACCGGGAAAACCCATCTGCAATGCCTCCTCAGCGGGTCAAAATAACCACACGCGCCCGCCTAGGCTCATAAAGAACCAAAAATATTCTGTTTATTCAATCGCTCATCCTCAGTATCAGAGAGCAAACAGGCAGAAACGGACGTTACAGACGCAATATGGCAAAAATTGCCTATATTCTATTGTGCCACAAGGACCCTGACGCAATCATCGCGCAGGCCGAGCAACTGACAGCCGCAGGCGACTGCATGGCCATCCATTTTGACGCGCGCGCCAGCGCGGTGGCCTATGACCGTATTCGCAGCGCGTTGAAAGATAATCCAAATGTGGCTTTTGCCGCCAAGCGCATCAAATGCGGCTGGGGCGAGTGGTCTTTGGTGCAGGCGACCCTGAATGCCGTGCAGGCTGCGGTGGATGCGTTTCCACGGGTCACCCATTTCTACATGCTGTCTGGCGATTGCATGGCGATCAAAACCGCCGAGTACATCCATTGGTTTCTGGACGAAAACGACAAGGATTTTGTGGAAAGCCACGATTTCTTTGCCAGCAACTGGATCAAAACCGGTATGAAGGAAGACCGGCTAATTTACCGTCATTTCTTCAACGAACGCACCCAGAGCAAGCGGTTCTATGCCGCATACAACCTGCAAAAACGCTTTGACCTGACGCGCGATATCCCCGCAGACATCCAAGTTATGATCGGCAGTCAGTGGTGGTGCCTGCGCCGCCGCACGATCGAGATGATCCTTGAGCTCCTGCAACAGCGCCCGGATGTGGTCCGCTTTTTCTCGACCACCTGGATCCCGGATGAGACGTTTTTCCAGACCCTAGTCCGCCATCTGATCCCCAAGGAAGAGATTGAGAACCGCACCCCCACTTTCCTAATGTTCTCGGATTACGGGATGCCGGTGACCTTTTACAACGATCACTACGACATGCTGCTGGGGCAGGATTACATGTTTGCCCGCAAGATCAGCCCCGAGGCGCATGAGTTGAAAGAGAGGCTGGGCCAGCTCTACGCCAGCGAAGGGGTCGAGTTCCAAATCTCGGATGAAGGGCGAAACCTCTATGGGTTTCTAACCGGGCGCGGGCGCGTTGGCCGCCGCTTTGGGCAGCGCTTTTGGGAGGCTGGGAATACCTTGGGTCCCGAACGCGAACTATATCTAATTGCGTGCAAAAAATGGCACGTGGCCAAGCGTCTGGTCGATCAGATCACGTCCGAGACTGACATTCCTTGTGTCGAATACCTGTTCAATGAAGAAGACACCCTTCTGCCTAATCTTGGCGGTATCGAGACGACGCTAACCAAGCGCTCCCGCCACCGGCGCGCGGTCGTGCGGATGTTGTTCGATCATTTCCAGACCAACAAGCTGGTACTGTGTGTGGACCCGGCAAATCTGGATATCATTCAGGATTTCTGCTCGGACCAGGTCAGGACCCGGGTTCTTGAGATCGAATGCGACTATTCTGACGATTACCTGATCGGCCATGCGCGGCGGGTCGGTCTGGCCGGAGAAAACAGCCCATCGGAAACCGTGGCGCGCCTTGTGCCGGCCTTGCGCAATTCGCTGGCCTATGAATCCGAGTTGATCCGGGGTGCGTGGTTTGAAGGATACTTGCGTATCCGCGAGGCCAATACGCGGGCTGAAAACGAAGAGGTAATGGCTGAATTTCTGAATGTCCCAGAAGACAAGGCGCAGGCCGTGATGAGGCTGGATTATCTGTTTGCAGACTGATCCGGCGGCACCTGCCGATGCCGCCGGAGGGTCAATCAGATGTCGAACTTCACGCCTTGGGCCAGCGGCAGTTCGGCTGAGTAGTTCACCGTATTGGTCTGACGCCGCATATAAGCCTTCCACGCGTCCGAGCCGCTTTCGCGCCCTCCACCGGTTTCCTTCTCGCCGCCAAATGCGCCACCGATCTCGGCACCCGAAGGTCCGATATTTACGTTGGCAATTCCGCAATCCGACCCGGCTGCGGTCAAAAACTGCTCGGCCTCACGCATGTTCAAGGTGAACACGCACGACGACAGACCTTGCGGTACGTCATTCTGAATCTCGATCGCATCGTCAAAATCGTCATAACCCATGACATAGAGGATCGGAGCAAAGGTTTCGGTCTTCACCACATCGCTTTGGCCGGGCATTTCGACGATGGCGGGTGCCATATAGACCCCGGCAGGCACGCCTTCGGTCACACGGTTGCCGCCGAATACGGTGCCGCCTTCGGCTTCTGCAGCTTTCAGGGCTGCGGTCATGGCCGCACCCGAGGCTTCGTCGATCAGCGGGCCAATCAAGGTGCCTTCAGCCAGCGGGTTGCCAATGGGCAAACCAGCGTAGGCCTTTTTCAAACGGCTCACCAATTCTTCACGGATCGAGTTATGCACAATCAGACGGCGCAGTGTGGTACAACGCTGACCTGCGGTGCCCACAGCCGAAAAGACAATCGCCCGCACTGCCATTTCCAAGTCAGCCGACGGACCGACAATCATTGCGTTGTTGCCGCCCAGTTCCAGAATGCACTTGCCAAACCGCTGCGCCACGATGGGGGCCACTGCGCGGCCCATACGGGTTGAACCCGTGGCCGAGATCACCGGCACATCCTCGCTGGCCACCAGCGTCTCGCCCAGCGCGGCGCCGCCGATCAGGGTTTGCAACAAGCCTTCGGGCGCGTCGCCGAACCGGGCCAGTGCACGTTCAAAGATTTTCTGACAGGCCATTGCCGTCAGCGGGGACTTCTCGGACGGCTTCCAGATCACCGGATCGCCACACACCAGCGCAAGCGCTGCGTTCCACGACCAGACTGCGACGGGGAAGTTGAAGGCCGAGATTACGCCCACCGGACCCGCCGGGTGCCATGTCTCCATCATCCGGTGGCCGGGCCGTTCCGAGGCAATGGTCAGACCGTATAGCTGGCGCGACAGGCCAACGGCAAAATCGCAGATGTCGATCATCTCCTGCACTTCGCCCAGACCTTCCGAGGTGATCTTGCCAGCCTCCCAGCTGACCAGCGCGCCCAGATCGCCCTTGGCGGCGCGCAATTCCTCGCCCAGCAGACGGATCAACTCTCCCCGGCGCGGCGCGGGCACGGTGCGCCATGCCTTGAAGGCCATTTTCGAACGGGCAAGGATGGCCTCCATGTCGGAAGCTGGGGTCTCATGCACCTCGGCCAGCAGGCTACCGTCAATCGGCGAGGTCACCTTGAGCGTGCCGCCGGTCAGTTCGGCCTCGGTCAGGTCCAGATTTGCCAGGGTGGTTTGCGCAGTCATCACGATGTCTTTCATATCTCAGGCCGCCTTGTTCTGTTCAGTTACGTCGCCGGCGCGATAGAGTCGGCCAAATTCAGTGTTGAGGAAATCGGACAGGTTCACCTGTTCCTGCCGGATAAATCCTTTTGCGGGCAGTCCCCCGGTGCGCATCAGGTCGACCACGCCCAGAACGCCTGCGGCGGTGGTGACCTGAATGGCGCTCCAGACCTGTCCATTGAGGGTGCGGGCAAAGCTTTTGTTGATCAGGGATTTCTCGCGCAGCGCACCGTCAATCAGGCCCTTGGCAGTGCAATAGACCAGCACCACATCCTGATCGGTGCGCGGCAGCGCGGTCTCGAAGATGTCCTTCAGCAGGTCGCGGCGGCGCTCCAATCCCAGATCCTTGAGCAGCAGCTTCAGGATATCGCAATGGCCGGGATAGCGGATCGAGCGATAGGATACCGCCCGCGCCTTACCCTCAAGCGTTTCGGGCAGCGTGCCCAATCCGCCGGAGGTGTTGAAGCATTCGTATTCCACCCCGTCATGGCCCAGCACTTCGTAATCTTCCAGCGGCGCGGTTTTCACGCGCTCGCCATTCACGATGGCATCGCAGGGGTTGCAGTACTCGTTGATCAGCCCGTCGGTCGACCAGGTCAGATTGTATTTCATTGCGTTGGTCGGATAGAGCGGCAAAGCCCCAACCCGCATGTGCAGGCTGTCCAGCTCATCAAATTCGGCCGCCAGCGACGCGCCAGCAATGCCAACGAAGCCCGGAGCCAGACCGCATTGCGGCATGAAGGCGGTATCGCTGTCTTCGGCCAATTCGCGCACCGCATTGGTGGCTGCAACGTCTTCGGTCAGGTCAAAGTAGTGTGCCCCGGCGGTCTTGGCCGCCTTGGCAATCTTCGGCGTCAAAAAGAACGGAGCAGCTGAGATTACGGCATCAAACCCAGACAGTCCTTGGGTCAGTTGCGCCTCATCCCCCACATCGATCTGCCGGGTCGCAATCCCCTGTTTATTAAGCACCGATAACGCCGCCAGATCGCGGTCGGCAACGGTGACCGAGTAATTCGACGATGCTTGCAGCAGGCTGGCGATCATCTGACCGATCTTACCTGCCCCTATGACACAAATGTTCCAGCTCAAAACGCGCCTCCTCTTTCGTTTAGGAAAAGTATGAGGGGTGGGCTGTTCGATCCGCAGGGGTATTCTTGACGAAAACGCGGAAAGTTACGTCATTACGACGGTAATTTCGACATAATGTCAAAGCCATGACTGACAGGAAGCGGGCGGCAAAAGCTACAATCCGAACTCGTATAGTCAAATCAACAACATCGGTGATTTTTGTGTCCAAATGCGATACGGTACGCGCAATTGGGCCCATTTGTTCGCGCTGAACGTGCGCATTCTGTTGGCCCGGCCAGTGCAGATTAACCGTCGGGCCGGTCCTTTATTTCTGTTTGACCATAAGACGCCTGACACATGCCACAAGACGCAGCACTGGTTCTTTGACGACATTCACGGCTTTAGTTCAGGGGGGAACAGACGTGCCTAAAGACCCGATTGAAAACACTATTTCCTATCATCCAACCGAATCCGAATGGGCGCTGATACAAGAAGTTCTGCCCGCAGATGATCCAACCGTAATCCAACTGCATTTCGAGTGTTTCGAGGTGGCTGAGGATACGATCCTGCCATCGCAGGGCATGTATGTGGTGCTGGGGGGCGAGGTGCATTTGCGACAGGACGAGACGGTTCTGGCAAAGGCCGATGCGGGCGACTATTTCTACGAGGAACATCTTGAGATCTTTGATATTCCCGTCAGCCTCGAAGCCTTGGCCACGCCCGGCACCAAGTTGGCTTATTTGTCCAGCAATCACTGGCTGGAAATTCCGACGGACATCCGCGAAGCCTGCTATGACACCCTGTTCGGTGATCTGGTCAGCGTGCATTTGCAGAACTTTCAGCAACCCATCAATTGCTGCAGCGTTACGGCAGCGGCGCTGAGCATGTCGGCGCTGGGGTTCAGTTGCGAGGTCAACGATATCTTTCGCGAATGTGCCCTGCCTACCTCCTTCGTGGTCAATGATGGTATTTCACTGGGTGAGCTTTACGACGTCGCCTGCACCTTCATCCACACGCAGGGCCTGCGCGACAAGGTGCAGGTTCAGGCCTATTTCATGGACGAGGCCACGACCTCGGTCGAAATTTTGCTGAAGGCGATCGACGAATCCAACCGGCTGGGTGGGGACAACGACATCCTGGTGGCAAATTTTCAGGTCGGTGTCGCCCATGGCAAACCGACCATGCCGGGGGGCCACTTTGCCATCATCGCCAAGTGCAATCCCAGCACCGGGCTGGTGCATATGATGGACGTCCACCCCGAGAAATACGGCAAGCTGTGGGTCACCACCATCGACCGGCTGTGGGCCGGAATGTCGGATCGCGACGGAACCTCGATGCGATCACGGGGCATCCTGCGATTCTCAGCGCGTGAGGCTGTTAAGACCAACCTGCAGACCCTGCAGCAGGACTGCAACTATGTGGACAGCACGTTGTATCTGGCCAAAGACCCCAAGAAACGCCGCAATCTGTTCCGGCGGGCCAGCCCGAATATGAACTCGTTGGGGGTGCTGGCCGAAAGCCTGGCGATCCTTGGCGATGAGCAGGTCGATGAAGACAAGCTGCTGATTGCCACGCAAACCGATTACACCGAAGCCTTGAGCCGTGTGTCCACCGCAAAGGAAATGCACAGCCTTGCGCAGCGGTACCTGAGCCAATCGCCCGATGTGCATCTGGGCAGCACGTTCCACAGTTATGCCTTGCGACCTAACCCCGAGGAGATAACACCCGAAAAATGGTTCCAAGATCATTTGCGCTTGCTCAACAGCGATGATGATCGGCACCTGATGATCAACATCGACTTTAACCGCGTGCTGGGGTTTGAAGTCATCCGTCCGCCCGAGAACGTCTATCGTGAAACGGCCTTGCTTGAGGAATTCTGGTGCCTCTGCATCGCCTATGACGAGGATACCGATCTGGTGACCGTGGTGGATATGAGCCCCGCGACCTCGCAGGTGTGGCAGGCCCCGCGCGGGCATATCTTCCGCGGCCTGCGTGATTTGAAAAACCCAGCGATGCTGGTGATCGAGGAACACGACCCCCCAGAAGACCCCACCGACGTGGCCCGCATTGTCGCGACCAACCCGCTTGTGCTGTTTTACGCCGATGAGGACCCGTGGTCCTATATGCTGCGTAGTATCCTGTCCAATATCGGCATCACCAGCATCAAGCTGATCGACATTGAAGGCCACGGGGCCAATGTGATGAAGATCCGGCGGCAACTGAATGTGCTGACCGGTAAGGAAAAACCGCCTTACCTGTTTTTCCAGAGCGAATGCCTGGGCAGGCGGTCGGACATTGTCGATATGATCCTGAAAGGTCGGTTGCAGGAACGGGTACACAAAGCCGGTCTACCGGTTCTGCTGCGCCATGAATCCCCCAGCCTGGACAAGAACATCTTTGGTTATCCCAAGGGCGGGTTGACCGATGCGCCGACCGAAAAGCGCAACGTATTGCTGTGCGCCTGCGGATCATCGGCAGCCGACAAGGTGCCGGAACTGGTGGAACGGATCACAAAAGCCGGGCACAACGTGAAACTGATCCCCTCGGTCTCGGCCGAGAGGTTCTTTCGCGATTTCGGCGCCGAACGGATCGAGCGATGCATCACCCATAACGACTATTACCGCGACGATGACGAGTGGAACTTTCGCTATATCGAGTTTGGAATGCCCCTGCGCGCCTCGCATCTGGCGCTGTGTGACTGGGCCGATTGCGTAATCGTGGCGCCGGTGACCTGCAACACAATGGGCAAGATCGCCAACGGAATTGCCGACAACCTGCTGACCTCGGTCTTTGTGGCGTGGCAATACCGGAACAAACCGGTGATCCTCTGCCCCGCTTGCAACACCAATATGTGGAACAACGTCACCACCCAGAACAATGTCGAAAAACTGCGCGATCTGGGTATTGATCTGGTCGGGCCGCGCAAGGGGCGGCTGTCCAACGGCATGATGGGCATCGGTATGATGGCGACTCCGGATCAGATCATGGAGGTTCTGGACGAGGCCTTCGAGGAACTGGCCGATCAAGAACACAACATCTGCAAATGGGCGCAAGAGGCCGCCGCCTCGGATGAATTCGCGCAATGGGGCCGTGTATTTCAGGCCATCGACAACGGTATGGCTGGAATTGATATCGTTGATGACAGCAACGGCGACACCCTGTTGCACTACGCGGCAGGCGGCGAAGGCGAGATGAACGAGAGCGGGATGGATCTGGGCAAGCCCGACCTTGAGGCGGCACAGGCGCTGATCGACCGTGGCATCAACGTCAACGCCAGCAATGACCACGGCTTTACCAGCCTGCATGTGGCGGTAATGAACAACTCGGTCGAGATGGTGAAAATCCTGCTGGCAGCTGATGGGATCGACGCCAGTTCGTGCATCCAGTTCCTGCAGAGTCCCAAAAACGCCAGAGACGCCAAAGTCTCGGACGAAATCCAGGCGATGCTGGACGATTGGGCCAATACTCACACTCTGACTGAGCTTGAGGATGAGGACGAAGACGATCTGATAGAAGACCGTGAAAAGACCCATCTCTACTTCACCTACGGATCGTTGAAGAAAGGCTTTCCCAATCACGATGCCCATGCCGAGGTGCTGGATGATTTTGTGGGCGAGGCGATCACCCGGCAACGCATGCCCCTGATCGTGCCGCACGAGCCGTTCTGCGACAATCCGAACTGCGGCTTCCTGCACCGTATGGCCACGCTGGTCGACCAGAAAGGGCGCGGCAAGGCGGTGCGGGGCGAGGTCTATCGCGTCTCATCCACCGGGATGAAAGAGTTGGACAAGCTTGAAGGCTATCACGGCCCCAACTCGCCTGAGAATGTCTATGTCCGCAAACGGATCAACGTGTTGATCAACGGCGTCAAAAAACCCGCCTATACCTATGTGATCGCGCATCCCACCAAGTATCTGGATGAATGGGAACAAGGCACATCCGGGATCGTGGCGGAATACACGCTGGATATGGCCACCGGTACGCCAAAACCGGGGTTTCAACCGACAGCCTAATTGTGGGTTTCGATCACGGCCTCAACCTCGGGTCCGGCCTTGAGGCTGAGGTTGTAGCCCGTGATCGCCACCATGCACAGAAGGACAAAAGGCCAGAAAGCGGCCTTTGGGTACAGGTTGTCCTTGTAATGGATAAGCCGCAGGGACGGCACAGCCTCGGATGCAAACAAGTAGGTGTTCACGGAGACCGCCAGCAACAGAAAATACATCAGGAAAAAGAACGACTCCATGTAGATCACCGGCGATCCGGCAAAGCCTTCACGCAGCTGTACATGGGCCAGCAGGATCACGAAAAACAAGACCGAGCATGTGCCGATCACGCTGGAGGTACTGAAATCATGCCGTTCGACCAATTCGGGGCGGCGGGTCACCGTCATTACCGCACCGAACAGCAGCATCGTCACCACGATCAACGGGATCATGTGGACAATGAAAGCGTTCCCGAAATTGCGCTTGATGACGAAGTTATAGTGCAGTTCCGGCAGATTGGTCTGGAACTCGTTTTCGCCAATTCCCAGCGTTGTATCCAGATCGGACAAGCGATAGTCGAAATAGGTGTTCTCACGCTCCCACGTGCCCATGACGATGCGAGGATCTATGCCAAAAATATCATCCGGCCCGGTGGCGGGATAGGACGAAAAGTCAGGAATTAGAGCCACATTTACATCAAACTCACCGGGCCAAAACCGGACCCAGACGGTTTTATGGTCGAACGGATAGCTGGTGTAGTCAAAGCTCTGCCGCAGGGTCTGTTCAAAATACCAGCCAATCAGGGTCACGCCGTCCTGATCCATCCTATAGGCCTCTTCGATTACGCCATTCGCGGCATCGACGGCCTCGGGCAGGATGAACCCGATCTCTTTTTCGGTTGGCTTGATCGCGTCATGTACGCCGTCTTCGAAATGTTGCCAGACGTAGCCGCTCACGCGCACGTCGCTGGCGCCGGTAAAGCTGAAGGATTTGATGAAGATGCCGGTTTTGACCCGATAGTCGGGCAAATTGTCCAGCTTTTGCAGATACTCATCGACTGAGGCCTCATCTGGCAATTGCGTCGGGTCGCCCTCAAAATGGTTCAGCGCGACCAAAAGTTTGAACAGCACGACGGCCAGAGCAAGCGTCAGGGCACCGGAAATCAGCCAAACCTTCTTTTCGATGCTCATTCAGCCCCTCGCCCGCTCAATTCAACCGCCCGACCAGAGATTGCGTGATGCCCATCTCGGAAAAGCGCGCGCCCAGCGCTTCGAAATCTTCATGTGCTGACATGGGAATGCCCCAGCCCCCGCACGCGGCCAGAACCCTGGTGTGCTGTATCGACAGGTCGACCATTGGCAGGGGTTCCTCGGCGGTGAATTTTGCCAATGCGTCCGCATATTCAGTCGCCCGGTCCCATTCCTGCCGTGCCAGCATGACGGCGCTGGCATCGGGATAAAAATGCAGGTGGCTGTGGCCAACGCAACCCTCGGCAATGATCTGGGCGCCCAGTTTCAGGTGCTGATCCTGTTTATTAGGGTCTGTTTCCGCCATGGCCAGCGCCGACAACGCCTTGGGGCCCACGAAATTCCGACCATGTTCGAGCGCAATATCGACAGCCCGCTGACCGGTTTCCCGAGCATCGTCCATCTGCCCGGCGTAAACCTGTGTGCGGGCCAGATGCTCCAATGCCTGCGCCTCAAGCCGCTTTGCGCCTACGCGGCTGGCAATTTCGGCCGAAACTGCGAAGGTCTCCAGCGCCCGATCCAGCTCACCCAAAAACGTATGCGCAACGCCTAGGCAGGTCTGGGCCACGCATTCCGGCACAAAGGCAAAATACTTCTGGGACACCTCGATGGCCTCTTGTGCATCCAGCTTGCCCTGCGCCACATCGCCGGTATAGCTGCGCGCCACGCTGAGGTTGTGCAGGTTCGCTGCCAGATCACGCACTAACCCCTTTTCTCGTGCCCGTTCCACCGCCTGCGTATAGAACCCCGTGGCGGTCTGCATGGTCGCGTTCATGAAATTCGCATCGCCGAAACCGCTGAGCGCACCGACCTCAAGCCGCGCCGATTCCAGCTTTCTGGCCAGTGTTAGAGCCTTTTCATTGCTTTGCAGGGCGTCCTCGACCCGACCCAGAGGAAAATACACATTGCCACGGACATAGTTGATCTGGGCAATATCGCGTTCCGATCCACACCGCTCTGCAGCTATCTCGGCCGTACCCAGGCTTTGCAATGCGTCTTTGTACAAACTGGCCTGCCGTGCGGCCTGCGCCAACCCGATATGGGCGCGGGCGGTCTGTTCATCCGTTTCAGCCAGATCGGCCGCTTCTTTGAATTCGCGCAAGGCGTCATCCGACAGGCCCTGCAAACGGTGGGTTTCACCGCGCGCGCAAAACAGATCGAACCGTACCCCGGATGGCGCGGGCAATTCCAAGGCCCGTTCGATCAGCGGGCTGGCATCATCAAACTGGAACGCCTGAATCAATTTCTCGGCAGCTTCCAGATACGCTTGTGCCGCATTGGTGGCACCTGCCCGATCCAGATGTTGCGCCCGCAGGGTGGCATCGCGATCCTCGAACCATTTCGCGGCCTGACGATGCAGCCGCGCGCGTTCGGATTTCACCAGCGTCGCATAAGACCCGTCGCGGATCAGCGCGTGGGCAAACATCAGATCGGTTCCCGCCTCACGGATCAGGGCGGACCGGATCAGGGTCGAAGTGTCCAGATGCCCTTCACCCAAGACATAGTTCAGCACCTCGGGCGAGAACCTCTGACCCAACACCGAGGCCGCCTGAATCGCGGCCCGACTGCGCCGGTCCAGCGCATCCAGCCGCGACTGCACGATTCCCTGAATGCTGCCCGGCACGGATTCGCGTTTCAGCACATCGATATTGCGCAAGAGCTGTTCCAGAAACAGCGGGTTGCCCCCGGCGCGCTTTACGCAGGCATCCAGCAGTTCGGGGTCCACGCCGGTGAACTCCTGAACCAGCTGTCGGGCCTGCTCATCCCCCATCGGCGCCAGTTCCAGCTTCGAGATCAGCGCGCCTTCGGTGCCCATTTGCCATTCACGGTTGATCGGATCGCCCTCGACCCGGCTGGTCATCAACAGTACACAAGGCAAATCGCGCGTGGTCGCGGCAATATGGGCGCAGGCGGTCAGAATTTCGGGGGCGGCCCAGTGGATATCCTCGATCTGGATGAGCATCGGCGCGTCACGACTGCGTGCCGCGATCAGCTCGTCGATCACTTGCCGCCTTCCGCGTTGGCGGGTGGTGTTATCCATCACAGCATAAACTTCGGCCAGGCCAGGGTCCTGCTCCAGTTCCAAAAGCGCGTTCAGATGTGCCACGTTAGACGGCGACACCCAGCCCTTGGTCACCGCATCCTGCGCCATTGCAGCACCGGTGGCAGCGTCATCCGTCGGTTGCAGCCCCAGAATGCTGCGGGCAACGGACTGGATGGCCGAATGCCCCTCACGCGCGCCGAAATCCATGACCACGCCGTTGTGGATCGAGTATCCGAGCTCCGCAGCCATTTCGGCAACCTGTTCGGACAGATGAGTCTTGCCGATGCCCGGCTCGCCCAGAACGATATGCACCTCACCTTTGCCGTGCTGCTGGCAGCGATCGAACGTGGCCGAGAACAGCGACATCTCGCGCTCGCGACCGACAAATCGGTGCCGGCGTGACCGGATGTTGCGCGCCATTCGATCCAGCCGCCACAGTTCGACCGGTTCGCTCAGCCCCTTGATCGGCTTTTCACCCAGCGACTCGCCGACAAAAAGCGGCCCTAACGCGCGCTGAATGTCATGGGACACCAAAGTATCACCCGGCGTCGCCATATCGGTGATGCGCGACGCCAGATTAACGCCGTCGCCCGTCACCGTGTATTCTGTATGCGCCTGACTGCCGGTTGTGCTGGCGATCACCTGACCCGACGCGATGCCGATGTGACACGACAGAGGCGGGTTCAAAGCGGGCAGCACTGCATGGATTTCCAGCGCCGCCCGCGCGGCCCGCTCGGTATCGTTGGTGTGCGATATCGGCGCTCCAAACACCGCCATCACCGCGTCCCCGATATGCTTGTCGATCCGACCACCGAATTTTTCGACCACATGATCCACCTTGGCAAAAAACGCGTTCAGCAGTTCATGCATGTCCTCGGCGTCCAACTCGCTGGTCAGGCGGGTAAAGCCGGTTAGGTCGGCGAACATGACTGTGACTTGCCGCCTGGCGGGCTCCAGCGGGGTTTCGGGCTCATAGGGTTGAACGGTTTCGACAGTCTCAAGCTCAGCAATCGCGCGCAGCAGCCTGCGGCGGTCTCCGACAGCGGTCACTCCGATTTCGATCAGGTCTTCGCCCGTCAGATCGGGCAAAATTGCGAAATCAATTTTGTTATCCAAAAAGGCTTGCGCATAGTCAGATAGTCCAAGTGCGCTTAGCCAGTCCCTAAGGTCCTGAGACATGTCGCCCCTCTGAAGCCCCCAACTTCAGTCACAGACCTAGCACAGCAGACCCGTCTGAGTCTGCAATGGTTAACGAATTTAATGTTTATGTACGCCCATATGCACGAAACAGGAGCATCTGACCGCAGAGATTCAGGATGAGCTTATCGAGATTTGCCGCGTTCAAACCTGTAACACCGTGTGGCCTTGTCAGATTTCAGCTTATGAATGGCACGCGTGCCTCATCCAGAGATGTCTGCCCGCTGGGCAAGGTCAGATCATGGATCACCGGATTCGACCGGGCGATAACCCGGCCTTTGCGCACCACGGTCAGACGATGGGCGCGCAGGCGGATCGCCTCGATCTTGTCGCTGGCCTGCAGCAGAACGAAATTCGCGTCGCAACCCTTGGCCACGCCGTACCCCTGCAACCCCATGATCCGGGCCGAGTTTTCGGTCACCGCATCAAAACACCATGCCATATCAGCCCGGCTGGACAGCTGGCCCACATGCAGCCCCATAAAGGCCACGTCCAACATGTCGGCCTTACCCAGCGAATACCACGGGTCCATCATGCAATCCGATCCGAACCCCACGGTGATCCCCGCATCGCGTAATTCGCGCACGCGGGTCTGGCCGCGGCGTTTGGGATACGTGTCGTGGCGGCCCTGAAGCATAATGTTGATCAACGGGTTTGGGATTGCATGTACCCCGGCTTCGACCATCAGAGGGATCAGTTTCGATACATAGTAGTTGTCCATCGAATGCATTGAGGTCAGATGCGACCCCGCCACCCGTCCGTTTAGACCCAATCGTTGGGTTTCATAGGCCAACGTCTCGATATGGCGGCTTTGCGGGTCATCGCTTTCGTCACAATGTATGTCGACCATCAAGCCACGTTGGGCCGCGATTTCGCAAAGCTGACGTACAGAGTCGGCCCCGTCCGCCATGGTGCGTTCGAAATGCGGAATACCGCCCACCACATCCACACCCATATCTAGCGCGCGGATCGTGTTCTGCATCGCGGTAGGGTCGCGCAGAACACCGTCCTGCGGAAAGGCAACCAGTTGCAGATCCAGGTGGTCCTTCACCTGCTCGCGCACTTGCAGCAGGGCTTCAACACCCTTCAGCTCATCATCGCAGGTATCCACATGGCTGCGGATCGCGCCAATCCCCTTGGCCACGGCCAGCTCGCAATACCGCATTGCACGCGCAACGATGTCCTCGACCGTTTGGATCGGCTTCAGCTCTCCCCACAGCGCGATACCTTCCAGCAATGTGCCCGAGACATTCATGCGCGGATTACCCAGCGATAGAGTCGCATCCATATGAAAATGCGGGTCAACAAAAGGGGGAGAAACCAATTGGCCACCCGCATCGATTACTTCGCCAGCTTCGGCTGTGATCCCGGATTCAATCGCGGCGATCTTGCCATCCGCGCAGGCAATATCAATGCCAGTCTGGCCATCGGTCAGGGTGGCATTCTTGACGATCAGATCGAACATGACGTTTCCTATCGTTGGCCCTTGAACCAGGGGGTGAGCAATGCACGCGGATAATCCGCCGACCGCGCCGCAACCACAAGGGCGATGATCGAGAGGATATAAGGGGCCATCAGGAATACCTGACCTGGCACCAGCGCGCCGATCTCGGTTTGCAGCCGCACCTGCAACGCATCAAAGGCCCCGAACAACAACGCGCCCAACAGCGCCTTTCCAGGCCGCCAACTGGCAAAGATTACCAGCGCGATGCAAACCCAGCCGCGCCCGTTGACCATGCCGAAGAAGAAGGCATCAAAGGCGCTCATCGTGAGGAAAGCCCCGCCCAAAGCCATCAAGGCCGAGCCCGCGACAATGGCCCCGATCCGCAGCCCGTAAACCGATAGGCCCTGTGCATCGACACTGTCCGGGTTGTCTCCAACCGCCTGAATGGCCACGCCCAGGGCGGTGCGGTTCATCACATACCAGACCACCGCCACCATGAGCAGAGCCAGCCATGTCAGTGCGGTTTGCTGGAACAAAACAGTCCCTAAAAAGGGTAGATCTGACAGTACGGACAAATCCAGCGGTTGAAATGGCTCGATCCGCGGCGGTGACGACACGTTCGGCAATGCGGTGCGATAGGTGTAATAACTGACGGAGGTTGCAAACAGAGTGATCCCCAGCCCCGAGACATGTTGCGACAGACCCAGAGGCACCGTTAGGATCGCGTGCAATAGGCCAAAAAAGGCCCCGGCCAGCGCCGCGACCAGCACGCCGCCCCACAGCCCCGCGCCCAACCAGACGGCCATCCAGCCGCACATCGCTCCGACGACAAATATCCCCTCGATCCCGAGGTTCAGCACGCCCGCCCGTTCGCAAATCAACGCACCCAGCACGCCAAAGATCAGCGGCGTAGCGATGCGCAAGGACGCGGCCCAGAAGCTTTCGGAGAGCAGGATATTAAGGATATCCATCATGACGTGCCCCCTGACGTGCTGGCCCGAACGATCCGGTAGCGGGCAAAGAACCCACCAACCAACACGCAAAGCAACGAAACCGACACCACCAGATCGGCCAGAAAAGACGACACGCCCATTGCGCGGCTCATACTGTCAGCCCCTACGAACACGGATGCGATGAACAACGCGGCGATCACCACGCCCACAGGTGACAGCCCCGCCAACATGGCGACCACGATGCCGGTATAGCCAAAGCCCGGCGACAGGTCCGAGGTCAGATACCCCTTGAGTCCGGCGACCTCGCTGACCCCGGCCAGCCCCGCAAGGCCACCAGACAAGATGGCCACGCCAAACAGCGAGCGGTTTACGTTGATCCCGGCATGGCGCGCAGCAGCAGCGTTTTCCCCGACCGCCCGCAAACGGAATCCCCAAACCGATCGGGCCAGCATGAATTGCGCCAATCCGGCCAGTATCAGAGCCACAATCAACCCTGAATGCACCCGCATCCGCTCGATCAAAGGCGGCAACATACCCTGATCCAGGATAGGGGCGGATTGCGGCCATCCCAGGCTCATTGGGTCCTGTAGGGCCCCTTCCAGCATCATCTGCACAAAGATCAGAATGATGAAATTCAACAGCAACGTAGTCACCACCTCATCCGCGCCAAAACGGATTTTCAGATAGGTCGGGGCAACCATCCCCGCCGCGCCCGCTGCAGCACCCAGCACGACGATCAGCGGTAATAACAAGATACCATGGACATCCAGCACCCCCGACCCAACCGCCACAGCCGCCATCGCACCCAGATACAGCTGCCCTTCGGCCCCGATATTCCACAGCTTGGCGCGGAACGCCAAAGCGGCGGCCAGACCGGTAAAGATCAGTGGCGTGGCGCGCGTCAGCACCTCGGAAAATGCGAAAACAGAACCAAATACGCCGCGAAACATCTCTTGATACGCCAGAATAGGGTTCGCCCCCGCGGCCAGCAATGGAATGGCGGCAAACCCCAGTGCAATTATGGCGGACAGGATTGGAACACCCAGGGTAAAGGCCCGCGACTGAGTCTGGCGCGGTTCTATGCGGATCATGCCGGTTCTCCTGCCATCATCAGCCCGATCTGTTCGCGGTCGCGGCCGGGGGCCTCGTGCAATTCGCCATCGCGGATCACCACGATGCGGTCGGCCAAACCCAGAATTTCATCAAGATCTTCTGAGATCAGAACTACTCCGGCTCCGCGCGCGCGCGCCTCAAGCAGGCGGCGTCCGACCTCGGCAGCAGCCCCCATGTCCAGACCACGCGTCGGTTGATTGGCCAGGATCAAACGCGGTGCCCGATCAAATACCCGCGCCAGAATAAGCTTTTGTATATTGCCACCCGACAGCAACCGCGCCGGGGCTTCGACACCCGGCCCACGCACGTCATAAGCCTTTGCAAGGCGCGCGGCGTTCTCTTCGATCGCCTCACGTCGCAGCAGGCCGCGCGATTGCACGTCGCTGTCACCCAATCGCTCGATCACCATGTTTTCAGCCACGCTCATCGCGCCAACGATGCCTTCGTGGTGGCGATCTTCGGGGATACGACCCACGCCCGCCCGTATCATCGCCGCGGGGTTGAGCGTGCCGATTTCAACTCCATCCACCTTTATTAGACCCTGTTCTGGCTGAACGAGACCAGAGATCACATTGGCCAACCCGCTTTGTCCGTTGCCCGAAACCCCAGCGATCCCGAGGATTTCATGCGCATGTACAGTTAGATCTACAGAACTGAGCGTATCGCGCTTGGACCGGCCAGGGACTGACACGCCGGACAGGCTGAGTACCGGAACGCCCGGCGCCATGGTGCCCCCGGCAAGTTCCGGCGTATCCGCCCCGACCATCATTCGGGCGATAGATTTCTCATCCGCTTCGGATGTAGCCATCTCACCAACTTTGCGCCCGTGGCGCAGCACCGCGATCCGATCAGAAAAGGCCAGAACCTCGCGCAGCTTGTGGCTGATGAAAATGACCGACAGCCCCTCATCCGTCATCATACGGATGTTTTCGAACAATGTGTCGGCCTCTTGCGGGGTCAGCACGGCGGTGGGTTCGTCCAGTACCAAAATTCGCGCCTGCCGATACAGGGCTTTCAGGATTTCAACCCGCTGCCGTTCACCCACAGACAGACGTCCCACGGGCGTATCCAGCGGCGCGGTCAGGCCACTTCGATCAATAATAGCCTGAATCTTTTCCCGGGCTTCCTGCCGATTGCGGCTTAGTGCAAGCAGGGGTTCCGAGCCCAACGTGATATTATCCAGGGCCGAGATATTCTCGGCCAGCGTGAAATGCTGATGCACCATGCCCACGCCTGCGGCCAGCGCCACCTGCGGGTGACCCAATGGCAAGGGCTGCAGAACACCCGCCTCGTCAGCAACGTCGATAGACCCTGAATCGGGCAAATAATGCCCGAATAACATATTCATCAGCGTGGTCTTGCCCGCGCCGTTCTCGCCCAGCAATGCCAGAACCTCGCCCTTGTCCAGGATCAGGCTGACATCGTCATTGGCGACGACGGGACCAAAGCGTTTGCTCAGCCCGTTGAGTTTCAGAACCGTGGAGTCTGTCATTGGAAACACGGGCCAGTTGCTGAACCGGCCCGAGCAGTATCAGTTATCCGAGACCGGGCGGTCATCGTTGACATTCACCCGGAACAGACCATCAAGAATCTCGGCCTGACGGGCATTCACCGCCTCAAGAACCTCGGCGGGTACCAGTTCCTCATCCAGAACCATTGACCCGCCGCCATAACCCATAAAGCTGTACTGGCCGTAATCCGCAGCCTCGAACGAGCCGCCCGCAACATTGGCGATGGCCTTGTCGATGGTCGGCTCCATATGCCACAGGGCTGAGGCCATGATCGTGCCGGGGTAGTCGCCCGACGTGTCGATGACGTTGCCTACGGCCTTTACACCACGCTCAACCGCCGCATCCGAGACACCAAAGCGTTCCGCGTACATGATATCCGCCCCCGCATCCATCATCGCGATGGCGCTTTCCTTGGCCTTGGGCGGATCATACCAGCTGTCGATGAAGGTCACGAGGAAGGTGACATCCGGGTTCACTTCGCGCGCGCCATCCATGAAGGCGTTCATCAGGCGGTTCACCTCGGGGATGGCATATCCACCGACCATGCCGATCACGTTCGATTCCGTGGCAGCCCCTGCCACCATGCCAGTCAGGTAAGACGGTTCGTGAATCCAGTTGTCGAAGACCGAGAAATTGGGCGCCACCGGCCCAAAGGAAGACCCCATCAAAAAGGCGGTATCAGGATAGTCCTTAGCCACCTTGCGCGCGGCGCGTTCCAGGCCAAACACCTCGCCCACAACCAGCTGTGCGCCTTGTTCGGCATATTCGCGCATCACACGTTCATAATCTGTGTTCGCCACATTTTCCGAGAACACGTATTCGATGTCACCACGCTCGGCTGCGGTGTTTAGGGCCTTGTGTATGCGGCTGATCCATTGCTGTTCCACCGGCAAGGTATAAATCGCCGCGACCTTGACGGTTTCCGCTGCCGCCAGACCGGCGGAGAATAGGGTTGAGGCAGCCGCCACAGCGGCCAGCAGTACTCTTCTTGAAAATATTGTTTTTGTCATAACACTCTCCTGTCTGGCAGGATGGCAGCATTTTTTTACTGTTCAGTCAATTTTTTCATCCATGTCCCATAGGAACATGACTATATCTCAGACAGTTTCGGCCGTGTTTCTAAGGTTGGGGTATGGTCAAGCGCTTAGGCCCAAAGCTCATGTTTTGGTGCCATAGGGCAAAGCGGCACGACACACGTTTTACGTGTGTCTGGCGTAAAAGTTTGTAAACATGTATCTAAAGGATAATTCCGGTGTCACGACACATTACACCAATCTAATAACTAAAGACTGCCGCAATGGTTTTCCCGGTGACAGCGCGCCGTATTGGCGCACTACTATTCGTTTGTTTGAACAGCGGATCAGTTGGTGCCCACTGTGCTTGTGGTGCTGTTTGACGACCCGCCGCCACCGCCGCCCGAAGCAGCCACACCTACTGCGGCCGCAGCCACGCCAAGTGCGGGCGCGACAAGAGGTACAAAACCAGTCACACCTTCAGCGGCAGCTGCAGCCGCCGCATCGTCCAATGGGGCTACACGAGTAGGATCGACAGGCTCCGGGGTCGTCCCGTCGGTCGCGTCCTGCGCAAAGGCGCTTGTGGTTGAAAGGGCCAGAACCAACACGGTCGCTCTGATCATCATGAATCTCCTAAAACAAGTCTTGGCCGGACGCTATCACACCCGTTCGGAGGTGAGAATGCCATTGCTGAAAAAATTTCTATAAACGCGCAGATAAAACCCGATTTTTCAGAGGCTTGCCACAGATCGGCGTCCGCAGAACCCCCAGACGCGCTTCCTTAAATTCAAGGGTGGCCTGCAACGCTAGCTGGCCCGGCAACACTGCCGTTAACTCTTCAATTGCAGAATTGCCACATGGTGTTTTGTGGATATTTTTTTGGCGGATTGTTTCGGGACGTTTGTTTTGAAAGTTGTTAGTGAGGCGCCGATCGAAAAAGCGATAGATTGACGTGAAGATTCGAG
>NZ_JBQFVF010000012.1:0-134769 GCF_056539625.1 Ruegeria sp. BA12 | reverse complement strand
TCCGCCTGGGCTCGCCCGCCGGCACCACCCGCGGCTTTGGCGAGGTCGAATTCCGCCAGATCGCCGACTGGATCATCGAAGTGGTCGACGGACTGGCCGCCAATGGCGAAGACGGCAACAGCGCCGTCGAAGCCAAGGTCAAGGCCGAGGTCGCGGACCTCTGCGCGCGCTTCCCTCTCTATCCGAACCTGTAATCAGGTCGAAAATCAAAGACTTGAACGGCGCCTTTGAGGCGCCGTTTTTCATACGGATCAGATAAAACCCTGCCACCACAAGAAGACAAGCAACAGAATCGTTAAAGCGATCAGGTTGAACGTCAGTCCCCCCAGCATCCCCAGGAACCAGCCCAGCCGCCGGTCGGCGCGATTGATACCGCTGAGATGCGCCTGAACCTCTTCTGACGCAAGCGCAAGTTTCGGGGTGTCCAGAATCAGCCGCAGCTTCGGATGGGCGGCCATTGGCTCGGCACTGGCCAACAGCAAGGCCTGTTTGTAAATCCGCCGGGGCAGTTGCCGCTTGGCCTTGCGGATCGAGGCCGTCAGCGTCTTATCCCGCACACCCAACTTTTTGCGCAGCAACTGAACCGTCTGCGCGATCTGGGTTTGGATATCTGTTTTTTCCGACATGACGAGGCCTCCAAGCCCGCCAATCTAGCCGCCTCTTGCGAAGGCGACAATGGGGCTGGTCGTTTCTATTCACGGCGGGTATCACAACTTCATGCTGAACACGATCATACATGGTGAACCGACCGCGAACCCCCCTTTGCTGATTGCGCATGGGCTGTACGGCTCGGCCCGGAACTGGGGCGTAATTGCCAGACGGCTGGCTGATGAGCGGCAGGTTGTGGCCGTCGATATGCGCAACCACGCGTACAGCATGTGGACCGAGCAGCACAGCTATGGCGACCTTGCCAATGATCTGGCCGAAGTGATTGCGCACTATGGTGGCGAAGCCGACGTGTTGGGCCATTCGATGGGCGGCAAGGCGGCGATGACGCTGGCGCTGCAACACGGCGAACTGCTACGCAAACTGGTGGTCGCCGACATTGCGCCAGTCACCTACTCTCATAGCCAGATCCAGTTCATCGAGGCGATGCGCGCCGTCGACCTGTCAAAAGTCGAGCGACGTTCGGATGCGTCACAGCAATTGGCCGAACTGGGTGTAGAAAAAGCGCTTCAAAGCTTTTTCACGCAGTCGCTGGATGTTCAGGGGCAACGCTGGCTACTGAACCTGGATGTTCTGGCCGCCGAGATGCCCAAAATCATGGGTTTTCCGCAGCTGGACGCAACCTGGGATGGTCCGACCCTGTTTCTTTCGGGCGGCGATTCTGACTATGTCCTGCCTGAACACCGTGACCTGATCCGCACGCTGTTCCCGGCCGCCAGGTTTGCCAAAATCCCCGGTGCAGGCCACTGGCTGCACGCCGAAAAACCGCGCGAATTCGAAGCCGCCGTAAGGGCGTTTCTGAACGCCTGATCCTTTAGGACGACACCTCACCCCCACCATTAATCCAATCGGGCAATCCGCCAAGATTGTAGACCTGCTCATATCCCATGTCTTTCAGCAGCTTACCGGCCAAAGCGGCGCGGCCACCAGCGGCGCAATAAAGAACGATGGGGCGATTTTTCCGAAGCTCGGGGTCGTGAGATTGCAAGCTATTATCGGCGCGAAATTCCAGCATGCTGCGCGGGATGTGGTGGGCACCATTGGCCCGGCCCGTCTGCTGCAATTCAACAGCATCGCGCACATCCAGAAGCAACCCGCCCTGTTCCATGACCTGTTGGGCAAAATCGGTGTCTACACGTTCGACGACCGCATTTGCGGCCTCCATCATGGCTTTTACGGTCAATGGCATCAGCAGTCCTCCGGTGAATATCACCGAAGGCTAACATGCGAAAAATGGAAGGTGTAGACCGCCCCTGCTATTGTTCGCGGAATGCGCGCGACATGCTGTCCGTCACAGGTTTCGCGATATAGGCCGCAAAGGTCCGCTCTTCGGTCTGGATCATGATCTCGGCGGGCATACCCGGTGTTGGGATAAAGCCGCGCACGCGTTCAATCTCTTCTGGTTCCAGTGAAATGCGGGCCAGATAGACCTCTTGCGGGGCTCCAGTTGAATCCTCGATCACCGAGTCCGCAGACAGATAGAACACCTGCCCTTGCAGCACCGGTGTTGTCCTCTGGTTCAGGGCGACCAGACGCACGGTGGCGTCCTGCCCTGTCACGACACTGTCGATCTCGGTGCGCGGAATCTGTGCTTCGATGATCAGCGGAGCGTCTGCGGGTAGAATCTCGGCAATGGGTTCACCGGTTTCGATCACACCACCCGGCGTATGATAGTGCAGTCGCACCACTGTGCCGGATACCGGAGCCCGCACAACGGCGCGGTCCAGAACGCTGCGGGCCTGGCGAGCTTTTTCACGGACACTTTCCAGATCGGCTTCGATCACGCCCAACTCATCCAGCGCGGCCTCACGATAGGCAGCACGGGTGCGAGTAATCTGTTCTTCGTATTTCAACAGCATCTGGCTGATCTCAGCCGCTTCGGCCTGCAGCCGTGCTTGTTGCCCTTCCGCTTCGGCCTGAACCCGACGGATCGTGTTCAGCTCACCTTTGCGCACCAGGCCTTTTTCGAACAGCGCCTGCTTGGTTTCGAGTTCTTCCTGCAGAATTTCCGAGCGCCGCACCATGCTGTCCAACTGTGCATTGAACCCGCTGGAGCGAATTCTCAGAGCTTCCATGTTGCGTTCGAGCAGAGCGATGTCGTTCAACAGCGTCTTGCGGGACAGATCAAAAGTGATCTTTTGCCCATCGAGAATGGACAGAACTTCTGTATCTTCTGAATTGGCAATAAGGTCAGGCGAGAACTCCAGCCGCTGCAGTTCATTGTACTCGGCATTCAGACGATCTGACATGGCCTGCAGGCGGATTTTACGGATGAACAATTCACGCTCATTGGCTTCGGCCGAGGTCTGATCCAGCGTCATCATCACTTGCCCGGCTTTGATAGCCTGACCTTCAACAACCTGGATTTCCTCGATGATACCGCCTTCCAGGTGCTGCACGATCTTGTTGCGACCTGTCGCGACAAAACTACCTTGTGCAATCACAGCAGCGGCCAGCGGTGCACTGAACGACCAGACGCCAAAACCGCCAAAGCAAACGACAAGCATGGTAAGCCCAATTACAACCAGACGATTGATCGAGCGTGGAACTTCGGCATACCAGACGGTCGGATCATTGGGATCGTTGTTCACGGGTACCAGTTCATTCATGTCGCACCCCCCTTATTTGTTTTGAATGCCGGGCTGATTATTACGCGGCCCGTTCAGTTGTTGCAGAACCTGTTCGCGATGACCAAACAGCGCCACACGGCCATCCGTCAGCAGCATGATCTTGTCGACCACGTTCAGCAGCGTTGGTTTCTGCGTGATCACCACGACGGTAATCTTGCTTTCCCGTGCCTGTTCGATGGCCCGGGCAAGGGCCCTGTCACCAGCAACGTCCAGGTTCGAGTTCGGCTCGTCCAGAACCACCATGCGCGGATTGCCAAAGAAGGCCCGCGCCAGTGCGATGCGCTGTTTCTGACCACCCGACAAGGGTGACCCATCCGCAGCCACCACGGTTTCATAGCCTTGCGGCAACGTGGCAATCATGTTGTGTACATCGGCCAGAACGGCGGCGTCGTGGATTTGTTCGTCGGTCGCATCGTCCCGCATCCGGCCGATATTGTCTTTGATCGTACCAGGGAACAATTGCACGTCCTGCGGAAGATAGCCGATGCTTTCGCCAAACTGACGCGGATCCCAGTTGCGGATATCCATCAGGTCCAGCCGGACGCTGCCGGATGTGGGCAGGATTGACCCAACCAGCGTTTTGCCCAGCGTGGTCTTGCCCGCACCCGAGTTGCCGATGATGGCCAGAGTTTCACCCGGGTTCAGCGAGAAACTGATCCCGTTCAGCACAACACGCTTGGTGCCGCCAGGCACATAGAGAAGGCGTTCCACGTCCAGCCGACCCTCGGGGCGCGGCAAGCGCAGCTTTTCGAATTGCAGGGCCGAGTTGGATAGCAATTGATTGATCCGGCCATAGGCTCCGCGTGTCAGCAGGAAGCCGTTCCAGCCTTCGATCGAACCCTCGATCGGCGCGAAAGCGCGGCCCGCGATAATTGAGGCCGCAATGACCATGCCGCCGGTGATCTCACCCTGCAAAGCCAGAAACGCGCCCCAACCCAGAATGCCGATCTGCGTCAGCAAACGCACCGCCCGCGAAATGGCCGCGAAAATCACATTCCGGTCCTGCGCGCGGACCTGCCATGTCAGGGATTGTGCGGTGTCGCGTCCCCAGATGCGCACGGCCTCGGGGATCATTGCCAGTGCGTTGATGATCTGACTATTTCGCGACATCGAATCCAGATGCATGTTAGCCATGGACTGCGCCTTGTTGGCTTCGGCAAAGGGTTTGGCCGTCATACGCTGGTTGATGAATGCAATTGTCATCAGCAAAACCGCCGTAACGATAACGATCATCCCAAGCTGCGGGTGAACCAAAAAGATCATCAGGATGAACAATGGTGCGAAGGGCACGTCCAGGAAGGAAATCAGTGTCCCCGAGACCAAAAAGCTGCGCACTTGCTGCAAATCACCGAGTGTTTGGTATTCCCGCCCAGAGCCATGCAGCGACGCATGCGCCGCAGCGCTGAGAACCGGGGCACCCAGACGGGCTGCCACCTCAACCGCGGTGCGCATCAGCATGAACCGCCGCACCGCGTCGAAGGCGGATTGGAAAATCACTGCCCCGGCGACAATGGCGGTCAACATGATCAGCGTGTCCAACGACCGGCTAGTCAGGACGCGGTCACTGATCTGGAACAGATAGATCGGGATCGCCAATATCAGAACATTCGTTGCACAGGTCAGAACCAGCACAAAAGCCAGATTGCGATAGATCGCGCGTAACGAAGTGCGCAACGTCGCCTGAAAATCTTCAGGCGGCGTTCGCTTGTGAAATGTTTGGGGTGGCCCCTTGCCATCGCCGCCGCCAGAATTACTGCGCAGCATTGGCTCGTTCGCTTTGGCCTCGATAGTGGTGCCCATGCGATCACCGCCACTCGAGCGCGACGCGGGGGGTGTACGGTCGCTCGTTTTATTGACGGGTTCAGGATCGGGGCCCTCGACATCGGCCACCCCATCACCGCTGCCCTGTTGGTCATTGTCTTCGGCAGGCTGCGGCTGCTTGCGCCGGGAGGAAGGTCCGGCGCGCAGGTGCGGTTCCTCTTTCACTTCGTGATGTTCAGGATCAGCTTTCACGGTTTTGCCGGCGCTCGCATCGCTTTTGGCGACTGCCTCCCGTTCACCGTCTGGCGGATTACTAACGCGTAAATCTTCGCTCAAGCGCAATCCGAGAACTTTTTTCCGTTTCAAATCTGATTTGCTCGCACTTGGCGGCTTGGAAACGGCACCAGCGTTACGATCCAACGGACTGGCGTATCGTCTCGGGCGCGACGGAAAAACAATCGACATGTTAAAACTTTCAAAACACTCGTAACAAACAGGGTTACTACGCTAGCATAGATTGCAGGCCGTCGTCGATGGCAGCCGCTTCTGAGGACGTCAGATTGCTCTGGCCTGGGGCGTTTTCCGAATTGCCCGGCCCATCTACATCCTCCAACAACATCGCGATCGCTTCGTTGACAAGCTCGGCATTTTCCTCTTCTGGGCTGTCGATAAGGCTGGCCTGATGCAACATCACATCCGAGTATTCGCCCTCTTGCGCCATCACGACAGAGTCGATTCCCATTTTGGTCACGTTGGCCGAATTCAATAACGCGTTGCCCGCACCTAGCGCGGAAACCCCTTCTCCGCTTGAGTTTTCGACGTAAACATCGTCGTCATCCTGCAACATGGTTACCTGGTCAATGACGTTGATCTGCAGCAGGTCACCTTCGATCTTGAGAACCCGCACCACTTCTGTTCCGGCAAACATCGGATCGTTCAACAACGCGTCTTCCAGTGCATCGGTATCCACCTCTTGCAAAGATACCGTGCTGGCCAGATTGTCGCTTAACTCTTCGTGGGTGTCTTCCCCTTCGGTCGTCAACGATACCTGGTTCATTACAAGATTGTCTTCGGCATCCGTCGGGCTTGCGCCGTGAATCACATCATTGTCCAACAAAACGATGGTCTGGTTCACAACGTCGATCGAGACCATATCGCCGCCAATAATGATCACATCATAATAGCTGCCCAGCTGAATGATGTTGGTCACATTGGCCATATCATTATCGCCCAGCGTATAGGCTGTGGACGAAGCTGAGATTTCCGTATTGATGTGGTCAATATCCGTGGCGTCGATAAGCTGCTCAATGAAATTGGTCACCAGCAGATCACCGGAAATCCAGTCGATCATGACAATCGGGTCCTGATCGGGATTATCCGAGACATTGTGTTCCACCCATGATGCCTCGTTGGCTTCGGTCGCGATGTTTGAAGACTGGACAACATGCGTGTCGCTTTGCGCACCCGGCGCACCTTGGTCGACATCAGAGACGACGGCGACCTGGCTGACAGCGGTCAGGTTGATCGCCTGCCCACCGACCACGATGTTGGGCGCATCGACCCAGCCAACCGATACCGCGACTTCGTTGACGGCATAGTTGCCACCCGCGACCACCGAATGACCGTCTTCAAATTCGGGGTCTTCGGATTGATCCCATTCGGCAGGCAATGCCTCGGCCAACTCGTCCTCGGCGTCTTCGTCCTCCAAATCATCCTTGTGATGTTCCGGCAGCAGCTCCAAAAAGTCCGGAATTTCATCGACATACTCGCCATTCACGATAATGCCCGAGGCATCCTCGCCGTGAAACTGATGTACCGTTACGCCTTCAATCTCAAGATTAATGGGCGATTGCATTTGTTCGATAAGTTGTTCGACAGCCTCACCGGACTGATAGTCCTGGATGTGGATCGATGGGGTCGATATGGCATGCAAGGACAGTGCCGCGCTTTGCAGCGCGTCGGCTTGCGCCATCAGGGCCTCGACATCGCGGAAGTCACCTTCGCCCACGACATCGTTGTCGATCAGATGGATTTTCTGCACCGTGTAGGTGACCGCTGATCCAATCAGCTCGGTGATGTATTCGGGCTCCAGAATGATGTTCATCTGCACAAACGAGCTGAATCCCGGCGCATCTTCGGGCAAGATCGCATCCGGGCCGACCGCAGGGCCGGGTGACCCATCAGCACCATCAATCAGACCAGAATTTTCCGTTGGTGGGGGGACATCATCTTGTGCGGGTCCAAACTTGTAAGGCACCGGACCGTAATCGCCCGGATCCATTTTCAGATTGGCTTTGACATTGATGCGGGCCGGATCTTCGAGACCCTCAAGTTCTGCTTTCTTACGCAGAGCAGTAAATTCTTCATAAAAATCACGCCAACGGGCCTGTTCGGTCGTAAGTTCAAAAGTGCCAACAAAATGTGCAATTTGTTCCGTAATACTGTCGAGTGCCATTTTAGTTTCCTTTCCCTGCCCCGGCCTGAAATTTCCGGTTTAGGTTAAGTTGGGCCGAGGCCGCATAATGCGCCCCCGGCAGTTTTTAAGAGGTCAGAGCCCGCCAAAGCGAGCTCTGCTTCCGATTAAACGTCGGTGTCGTCGCTGGAGTAGCTGGACGACATGTTGCCGCCAACCATGGTCGTATCGACCGAGTTACCAAGAACGTTGGCACCCATGACGATCGACTGGTTGAACGCCGAAGTATCGACGACCGCTGCGGCCGATGCGTGCGACTCACCGTTGACGATGCCATCGCCACCGTTGCCCGAACCCCAGTCACCAGCGTTGCCACCGGCACCACCTGCGCCCGAGTTCGCACCCGATGCGTCGCCGCCTTGCTGCATGCCACCTTTGGTGTCACCAATATCGACGAAGCCGTGCGAATTACCGCCTTGGCCACCCATGGCTTGTGCAGCACCGCCGCCGCCACCGATGCCCGACGTGGACGTACCGTCCGATGTACCGTATCCGGTAGCCGTTGCATCGTTGTCGGAGCTGCCTGCGCCGCCATAGCCAGAGATTGCGTCAGCCATCGCGTCAGCGGATCCGTCAGTGTCCGCAACCGCCCAAAGGCTGGAAGCTGCGCCATTACCGGCGTCATTGTCGGCGTCTACCGATCCGGTGCCGCTACCATCAGAGGTCGCATCCAGATCGATTGCGCCGCCGCCGCCACCGACGCCGTCCGCTGTCGCAGTACCGGTTCCGGTACCGTCAGCACTGCCGTCGGAGGTGTTGGTTCCGCCAGCTCCACCAGCAGAGTCCGCATTCTGGTTACCGACGCCTTGAGCATCCGATGTCGCATCAGCGTCAGCATCCGGGTCACCACCGTCACCCGAACCGCCGGTACCCGTACCGCCAGTTCCGCCACCGGTGATGTTCTCATTGCTTCCGTTGCCGCCGGTTCCAGCACCGCCGGCACCGCCGCCGCCTGCTGCTTCTTCAAAGTCAGCAGGGCTGCCAGCACCACCGGCACCACCGGTGCCCGCACCGCCAGTTGCGTCGTTGTTGCTACCGTCGCCGCCGTTGGCATTGCCACCGTCGCCTTTGCCGCCGTCGCCGCTTGCGTCGTTACCAGCCACGCTGCCAGCAAGGCTGCCTGCAAGGCCCAGGCCCAAGTTGCCGGCGCCACTGTTGCCACCGTCTGAACCGTTCGCCGACGAGTCGTTAGCACCAAGACCAGCACCCAGCGCGTGGGCGTCGCTGTCGTTGTTGCCGCCAGTCGAGTCGCCGTCATTGCCAGCGCCTGAAAGACCAACACCCAGACCCAGACCGATTGATCCGGCATTTCCGCCGTCACCACCGTCACTGTCAGCATCCGACGCGTCCGAGTCACCGTCATTGTCAGCCTTCGAATCGGCATTCGCATTGCCGCTATCGCCACCGTCTCCGGAGCCGTCAGAGCTTGCGTAGCCTTTACCAACGTTCAGACCCAAGGTCGTTGCATCACCCGAGTCGCCACCGTTTCCGGCATCTGCGTCGGCGTCAGCATCACCTGCTTCGCCACCACCGGCATAGGCAGACGCGCCCTTGGTGTATGACATTGCGTTGCCGCCGTCGGTTGATCCACCGTCACCGGAGTCACCGCCGTCTGCGTGCGATGCAATACCTTCAGCAGCGTTGGCTTCGCCACCATGGGCATCACCGTGCTGTTCGAAGGTACCACCGTCGTTCGACACACGTGCCGCGCCCAGATGGTCATCGTCATTCAGGTGGGCCACTTGGTTGTTGATGGCCAGCATGTCGTTGCCTTGACCGTCCAACGAGATATCCAGGTTCATGTCGTCGCCCGGATCATAGTTAAAGTCGTTTCCGACCGTGATGATGTCCTCGACCGAGCCACCTTCATACACATCGACATCAACCAGATCATCGTCATTGGGGCGGAGACCTTCCTCACCAAAGTCGATGCTTACAGAGTTGGAGTTGTCGTTGGTGTTGTCACCATTGTACTGATGCTGGTCCTGATCCTGATCTTGCTTCTGTTTCTGATCCTGATCCGCGTCCGCGTCTGCAGACTGTTCCTGACCCTGTTCCTGACCTTGGTCTTGACCCTGTTCCTGGTCTGCTTCAGCAGTCTGTTCCTGACCCTGTTCCTGACCTTGCTCATTATGGTTCGCGTCAATTTCTGCTTCTTCAACGTCCACGTCTGCATCGACATAAACATATGCATCATCGACGTTCACTTCGCCGATGGCAGTAACATCATTGACAGGTTGTTCATGGTTGCGCTTTTTCATTTCAAAATTCCACTTTTTAAGCGCCCGACCGTCATTCATCTACAAAACGGCTACTGGCGCAGTTGAAACAATTTTTAAGCATTCAGGCGCAATACGCGCATGAAGCGGTTTCATTTGGTTGATTCGTTCACCACCTTCCTTTCCCGGCTAAGCCGATGCGCTGTCCGCGATAATTAGGATTCGTGCAAATTCACGAATCGCGGACACGTCAGGAACCAAGCTTCTCAAATTGAAGCAGGGACATGGTTGCAGCGTGAAGGCTGTCTGAATAGCTGCCCTAAAGCATTAGATATGGTAAGATGCTGATTTAATTTAAAATTTTAAAAATTAACCCAAAATTAACGCGCAAATACACGAAAATGCGGCGGAAATTCGACCACTCGGTTAAATCCATAATTTTTCTCTACTTTTACGAGAACGGCCATGGCGAACCTAATCAATAGTTCTAGTCCCAATTGGCAGGGCGATACGAATTATTGAAGAAAATTAGACTTTCAGGTATAGTCGGTCAGGACTGTCGGCTAATTTGCCGTTAATTTGTGTTCCGATTGTTGTTTACGATTTCGTCACCGATTTTGTGGCGTGGGTTTATAGGGGGAAATAATGAGCAATCCGTTGCAGGATAATATTGCCCAACTTGATGTTAGTACCGAAGATTTCTCGATCAATTTCATCGGCAAGGAACTCTTCTTTTCCAACCAGACACTGCGAAGCGTTCAATCCGAATTCGGTGTGGCTGCTCATCGGTATGACGACATCGCCGACTTGAAAACTTCCGGCGCCCCAGTTGCCGCGGCTGGCAAAGTAGTTGTTGTCGACCAGATTATGTTAGACGATTTGCTGGCCCGCCCGCAGGTCTATACCGAAGCAACCGGATCAGGTTGTTTGGCCTTTGCGTACCGCAAAGAGGACTCGGCCCGTTTTCTGTTCGAAAACTGGGATCGGGGGCAGTTCGGGGATGTCGGCTATCTTCCCATGAATGTTGCACCGGATGTGTGGCGGTCCATTCTGCGCCTGCTGATGCATGAGGAATTGTATCTGCCGTGCTTTATGGCTGATTGCGTGTCAAATCTGCAAAATCAGAATAAACCCCGCTTGCTGCGTGAAACACCCGCAAAGCCAGAGCAAAATCCAAAGAAACCTAATCCGATCTATTCCCGGCTGACGCGGCGGGAAAAACAGGTTCTGCACCTTGTCTCGAAAGGGCAAAGCAACAAGATCATCGCGTCGAACCTCGGCATCACTGAGCACACGGTAAAGCTGCACATGCACAATGTTGCCGGTAAGATCGGTGTAAGCAACCGGACCGCGGCAGCACAGTTCTATTTCGAAGTGGCGTCCGATGAAGCGCACGGACAAACCATTGACTGAGACGCTGGAAACCCGCTTTGACCGCTTAATCTTGCTGGTCGGCAAACTGAACTACATGTGGACCAACACAGAAAGCCTGTTGATCCATCTGATTGCCGGGCTGAGCGGCACCAACAAGGACGTCGCCGTTATCATCTTCTTGACGCTCAACACGACGCGCGCCCGGATCGATCTGGTTGAACGTCTTGCCAAGATGGAAGGCCGCCCTGCCGAAATTCGCGATCCGATCCTGGCCCACACGCAACGGCTGGCCAAACTGTCGTCCATTCGGAACAGGTATAACCATTGCATCTATTCCTTTGATGCCGACAGCGGGAACCCCAAGACCATCCTGATGCGCATTGCGGACCGAAAGACCGATATTAAGCTGGGGCGTGAAGACACGGTTGATGAAAAGGCCATTCAGGAAATCGAAAGCATCGTAGCGCAATTGTCGACGGCAAACCGTGATATCTGGCGCCTGATCAACCAACTTGGTTTCCCGGTCTGATCATACATCATTAGAACCGTACTTAAATGCCCTCTTCAGCTGCCATCCATCTTGCTGAACAGTCGCCGCATTGCCTGCCAAGCCGGCTGTAATCTCGGGCAAAGGCAATCTGGCACTATCTCATTTCAGTAAAAATTGGTGCGGATGGCGGGGATCGAACCCGCAAGCCCTAGGGCGAGGGATTTTAAGTCCCTTGCGTTTACCAGTTTCGCCACATCCGCGCGCCACCAAAGCTGTAAAGCGGGTGACTTCCGAAACTCATACTGCCAACCAAAGTGATTGAAAAGCCGCAAGTTGCTTGCCGCCAAGAGAACCGGCAAACATCCCGGCTGCAAATGCTTGCGTAGGCCAAAAAGCACGCAGCTTGTTGGCGACCCACACGCTTGCTACGCAACCTCATGTGATTTCCCAAAATGATGCGCAAGCTCTACTCAGAACAGGATCACACGCGCCAGGGTTGCACGCTCATTACAGCTTCGCTACTCCGAGGGGTGTTTGATTGAGATGATTCATCAAGGTCCCTGAGTATTATTATGCAGAAAGAACAAAAGTCCTTTCAGGACCGCGTCACAAGCATCAATCATCGCGCCGAAGTGGCCGCCAGCAAAGCTACTCCTGGCAGAACAGACAGCATCTGGGTACGATTGGCATACCCCGGTTCTTTCATCGGAGCCTTTTTCCTAGGTGCCATTGCAGTTTTTCTGACACGCTATTTTCAGTCTCAGTTGGTTAACGTGCCCGGAAGTGGGCAACCCGGCGCGCAAGACATTGTCGGAATTGGTCTTGCAAGCATGGCTGGTCTGTTTGTTTCGATGCTTTTCAAAGGTAAGCAAAAGGAATTTGCCAGCGCCTGCACGCTAGGTGTTTTGCTGACCACATTTACCTACCACAATGCAGTCTGGGCCTACCCGGAATCTTTCGAGCAGGTTTACGGAGAAGAATGGGTGGAGTTCATACAAAGTATAACGAAACCTTCCAGCATTTATTTTTTCGGCAATACCATCGAGTTGAGCTGAACAGCCCATAGCGCCTGCCCCTATCGAAACGTCACTGGATGCAACAAAAAAGAAACTATTCTGAATATCTTGGCGGCCAGTGCCAGAAGCTGCTGGAAATTGGCTTGGACGACGATGGTCGATCATTTCGGATTAAATATGTCGATGGCAGCTGTTGCACGCAGACATCCAAAAAGAGGTTCACCTCGTTCTCACGACCGTGACCGCTTAGGACTTGGTTAACACCACCCTCTTTCTTCTGCGTTACGTGCTTTGCTAAGATCATGATCGCTCCAAGTTCAGCGATGACTAGAGGCATAACGTCACCTCTTGTGTCACCTTCGAATCTAGCGACTGCGCTTTAACGCTCTGATATTTAAGTACTTTCATGAGTTTCGTGGTGCCCCCCACACGGATTCTGACGCCAATAAAATCAACAACTTACAGGAAAATTTTATGCGCGTTACGTACATCTTACGTCTTTTCACCTGAAAGGTGATGGTCTCCCTATTAGTTGACGTAACGCTCTATTTCCCCAAAAAAGCATCAAGCAATTTTAGAAAACACTCTCCTTTCAATACATCACATCTAGTCCGGACTTCAGCAGAAACACTGGTCTTTCCGCAAGCCTATATCTGGTGCATGTCACGCTCATTTGGAGAACACTTCACGACGAAAGACACCTTTCAATACTCGAATACGCTGACCAATCACCCAGCACACAAGTAAAGCAAAGGCGAAGTGTCAAATTGAGCCCAAACCGGCCATCCCGAGGCTATCTGTCTCCTGCAGTCGCAGTCGGCAGGTCGCAGCCCAAAGCTGTCGTTCGTAACCGGCTAAATTGAAAGTAAGTCCAGAAAGTTTTTCCCACGCTCGAATGTCCACCAACTCGCGATAGCTCCGCAGCCGATAGCTATCGAAACTCTGAGCGTAAACTCAGGAGTTGGGCCAAATTTTGAAATCGAATTTAGGAGCGGCCACGTCACCAGAACGATTGCGACTTGACCAACTTCCACGCCGATGTTGAATGCCAATAGGCTCTGCCAAATATTGGGCGAAGTCACTTGCAGGATTTCATGCAGCACGAAACTAAAGCCCAGGCCGTGAAGCAATCCCATCAGGACGGTCACTACGAAAACCTTTCTGTTGGCGTTTGGCCCCGAACCTTCTCGCTTTATGGCCAGAACAGCTGCGTAGATGATTGAGAGCGCAATCCCTGTTTCTACCAAAGGGACAAACCATGCACCGGATGGAACATAGCCAAAGAAGCCAAGCGAAAGTGTTACGCTGTGGCCAACTGTAAACCCGGTGACACGCCAGAGTAGCGCCCGCAGTTCAGGCGCGCCGATGACAAGGCAAACAACAAACAATACATGATCGATGCCTTCGAGAATGTGGCGCACACCCTCCCAAATGAAAGTCACGATTCCTGCGAAACTCGACCTTGAAATCTCAACCGGATCTTCCATCAGACCCCGCGTTCGAAAGACAAGTGGGTCGCTGGAGCCGTAGTCTAGGATGAGGTTCGCGGTCATTTCCTGGTCTGGCAATCCGGGGTTCAGAGCGTTTGACAGCGCATAGGTAGACGGGGTGGTTTTCAGGTCATACCGTACGGTGACATCGACGATGACATCGCCAACATATACAGGCAGATCGAGCGACAGAGTTGATCCCTCAAACACCGCTTTTTGGGCCTCGTTCAGAGTAGCAAATCCCGGTTCTTCGCCCACCCGATGGATTGCCACAGACTCCACGTTTCCTGCTACGCGCTGACCTTGCACTTCGACAATTGTTCCGGCCTCAGCGATTCGACCGAGCCCGAGCGGGTCAGCATCCAGTTGAGCGGTGTCGGCAAAATGCACGACATTGCCGTGCTCAAGGGCATTTGTCGTAAACGGAGCAGCGGACGGAAGGCCATCTGCCCCAATTGCTCCCGTTTTGTCCGCGACAAGGTAAGGCATGGGCAGTCGAAGATGGATACGCAACCCGTCGCTGGTGTGTTCAACGTGGAATACCCGAACGTTCAGGTTCAGTAGAAAATGCGCGTGGCTCGCAACCGCGAACACTATCAGGCAGGTCGTGACAAAAACCAACAAAGCTCTGCTTATCCGCTTAGACATCCGGTGCACGCGCCTCCAACACAGTGATTGCTCTAAGTTTCCAGCTACCTCGCTCAGGTCGGAACTCGACCCTTGCGCGGTATTCCACCCTTCGACGGTGATCATGACCCCAATGGCCCGCCCGCGCGTCGACCCGCCATTGCGCAACGCCTTCAAACGCTCCGTATCTATTCAATCCACCGTCTACTATGACGACATCCGTGACCTCAGCGATCTGCGCGAGTCCACCACCGGGTACCCGGATCCCCAAGCTTGCTTCCAGTTCTGCAGACACCTCAACAAGGTCAACATTCAGAACGATTGGGGCTAGCGCTTCGCTGCGTTTTTCTGGCGACACTTCGAGGGCTGCAACATAGACGTTAGCTATGAGCTGGGAAAAAGCATCCGCAGCGACATGATCTGCAGCTTGATCAGAAGTCGGGCTTATCAATGAGATGGATCGTGAATTCCAAAATACCAAAACGAGAAGAAAACAACCGATTGACAGCATGGCCAATCTGACCCGCAGGTGCTTCTGGGAAGTTAGTATGGCGATCAGGCCGACCAGAGCTGAAAGGCCAACGGTAAACAGTGTCCACAGAGGCACAAACACAACACCTTGAGCCTTCACCCGAGAAACCTCAGGCTCGGCATATCGTTTCAGGTGATTTTCCCACGTGATCTTGGCATTCTCAGGCGTCGCCCAATCCAGGAATGGACCGGCGACATCCGTCAGCGTCACAGGAACCTCGCGGATCATATTGTTGAACATGCTCCAGGTGACAGACGCCTCAGCTGGTAAAGCTGAAATAGGATAAGACAATATCACGCCGATGAACGTCGTATCAGCATTAAGCGTTGAGGGGCCATCAACAACCTGAAACCCGCGTTCCCCGAGCGTCAGGAACGAACCGCGCACGTTCGAAGGCATTACCTGTTCGCCCTCAATGGCGACTGGGTTCTTGATTGCGAATTCGTTCAGTGCATCCGCAAGAATCTGTGACTGTAACGCAGGATCCAGATTTGATCCGGTACCCAAGGTTTGATCGATCCAGGGCGCAAGATCACGAGACCGGATCAGGACCTCGTGGCGGAGTTCGCGCGGAGCGACATACAAGTAGGATGTCGTCCCGCTTCGGGCTGAGCGGTTGAGGTTTGCGTTGGCAAATGCGGTGAACCAGGGGTCCGACCAGTTGACCGTAAATCGCGACTCCTTGTTCAGAAAACTGAACCGGGTGACCGGAACAGCGCGATCAAAGACCATGAAGCCAATCGATACCGCAGTGTTTTCGTCTTTGGCCAGCGGAGGGCGGATGATCAACTTCTCGGGTTTCAGGCCCTCAAAGTCATAGAATGCTCTAACGTAGATTACTTCAGGATCATTAGGAGGTGCCGGAATTTTGCTGCCGGTGATAGGATCGGTCATTCCGGCAAGAGGAGATGCGCGGTCGATCCTTTTGCGTCGCTCCGCAGTTAGGAATTGCAATGGCAACGGAGTTCCGTCGCCCCGAACTATCAAGAAATCTTCAAGGCCTTTGTCGGATGCAACGTCATATGTGACCAATTCCGGCTGTGGTTCCAACCATTCTCCAGATGACAGAGTCGCAGCGAAGGCCGTTAAGTCCCGAGGGTATATTTCCAGATCCAGATGAATGCCTTCGTCTTCAATTCGTAAGACGGCTATGTTATCGGCGACTTCCGCACCGCTGTAGGGCGTCACATCTCCTTGCGCCCCAATCGGCAAAACCAATGCCGTTACAAGTGCCAGCATGTATCTGACACGGCCCGGTGGTTTGCTTACTGTGTTCCGTGACAAGTTCATTGGCAGTGCTTTCGTTCCATCACTTGCCTGGGCAATGAGTTCCACAGCTCTCGACACGCGTCTGTGATGCAGCCGTCATTCGCATGGGAAGACATTTGCCTTTTTGTCCCGCGCGACCTGTGATCTGGCCGCGCGGATGCAGCGAAGATGTCGTTATTGATCCGGCATCGGCGGCGGGGTGTATCCTTCCCACTTGCCAGCAGTCACCTTGTCAGATGGCTCTTTTTCCTTCGAGCGAGGCGCCTTGATATATTCGTCGCCGACTGCCGGTGGCAGGGCATAGTCATCTACGCTGGCCTCCCGGACAACAATCTGATCCTTGGTGACATTGATTACCTGAAGATCGCGCGCAAGCGTCAGCGGCCCGTCATACGTCGAACGAACGCCTTCCAAAATCGCCTGGTAGTTTTCTGGTGAAAGAACAGAATGGTATCCCAGTGCCATGCGAGGCTTGACCGTTGACATGACCTTGCCAAAAGCCGCGGGTTCGGTGTGGACGCGGGTGGCGACATAAGTTGCCTGCTTCATGTCCCATCCAAAGTAGGGTGCCAACGCATCTGGCGGCAAAAACGCTTCGTGAGACGCTAAGTCTGCGTCTTTGGCATACTCGACATACCATTTATTCGGGTAGGTATCTCCGCCAAAGACGTACTTTAGCCCGTTCCATTCAAGGGAATAACTGACCGAGCCATCGAGGCTGTGGATCGCCGGCCAGGAACGAATGGTGACATCGTTTTCTTGGTAAACGATCTCGTTCTCCTGCATGTAATCGAATTCGGTGACATCAAGTTTCGCACCCTCATCCGGCAAAGCACCGGTTCTGGTCGCAAGGTCCCAAGCATAAGCCTTCGACATACCGTCTACATATGCCTTGGTGCCCAGTTCTTCCTCGGATCCGGACGGACCGAAAATACGAAGCGGGGTGTAGCGGCCAGAGAGCCAGCCTCCAACGTGAAGACCCATGAAGTCACCGACATGGTCTACATGCAGATGGCTGAAAAAGACTTTATCGATCTTTGAGAAATCTGGTCGCAATGAAAAAAGGTTGCCAGTAGATCCGGTGCCAACGTCGAAAAGAAAGGTATCCCCATTGCCCAACTCGACTAGGAACGAAATGGAAACGGCCGCTTTTGTTTGGTTTGGCATTCCTGTGCCCAATGCGGTGATCCGCATCTCGTTCTCGCCGAGAATTTCAGTGTTGGGAAAATAGGACGCCGGATAGGTTCCGTCTTCGATTGCAGTAGCGGTACGGCCCGTAGGCAGCATGTTTTGCGCCAATGCAGTTCCGCTGACTGCCAATCCCAACGCTAAAACCGCACTTGTCGTGGAATTGAGTAATCTGTTCATAGTTCCCCCTCCCTTATGACAAGGTTGAGAATTTCACAAACACGTGATTCCCAACTTCTCCATAGACATCCCTACGGTAGTACCATAGACTTCTCTATGTCAATAGACATCTCTATGGTGGGCAAGATGGCAGTAATTGAAAAAAAAGAAAAAGCGTCACGCGAGGATTGGCTACTAGCGACGCTGGACGTTTTAAGAGAGCGCGGAATAGAAGGTGTGAAGGTGGTTGCGATTGCACGCAGGCTGGGACTGACGAGCGGCAGTTTCTATTGGCATTTCAAGAATATAAAAGATTTGCTCGACGCGGTTTTGGCTTATTGGGAAGAAGCTTTGACCGGGCACATCATTGAGGATGCATTAAAATTTGAAGGACCTCCGGAAGAACGGATCAGGCTGTTGATGCAGCAGGTCATTCGCGAAGATGCATCCAGACCTGACGGGGCCATAGCGGTCTGGGCAAAGTCCGATGCGGATGCGGCATTAAGCTACAAGCGTGCTATGGACCGGCGGTTTGAATTTTCGGCCTGGCTGTTCCAAGAGGCAGGGTTTGAACCAAAAGAAGCCGAGGTCCGCGGACGCATGATGGTAATGACGCTGATGGGTGAAACAACAAATGGGCTAAGGAAACGCAACGACTGGGCCGACATTCTCGACCGGCACTGGCGCGTTTTGGTAGCGTAGTCTTCTAAGTAGGTTTCAATAGCCACCTCGTTTGCAAATCCGATTTCAAACTGATCGGCTCATTTGGGCTGTTGGAGCATTTACCCCGTCGTTGGTCTCGAAAGCTACTGCCGCCCAGAATTCACCGGTTTTGGATGACAACGAGCTTGCAGCCGACGGGTCTGATAGTTCGGTTGAGAGTGGACCACTCAACTTTGCATAGTCCGCTTCCTGCGCATTGCTGCCATTGTAGACGTATGACGATGCGGCATCAGCGAATGGCGGCTTCGTGGCCGTTGCTACTGGTGATAGCGCAACACCCGTAGAATCGACACTGCCTATCGTCTCGAAAAACAGATCGCACATTCCTTACCGGGCTTGATCACTAGTTTTGGCCGGAAGTCAAAGTCGATGGAGCACCGGCTCGAATCCGAGATACGGCTTCGAGCCATACGTCATCTTACGTACATCTTACGTACATTGGCATTTCGTAAGTCATTGTTTTTAAATGATTTGTGGTGCCCCCACACGGACTCGAACCGCGGACCTACTGATTACAAATCAGTTGCTCTACCAGCTGAGCTATAGGGGCACTGAGTGTCGATTACTTTCTCTTGTTGGAGACTGCAAGCCAATATTTTTATCTTAACTTAGTGAATGTCGGATTTCTTGGCAACGCGAAGAAACAACCGGGCAGAATGGTGTGGATTTGACTGTTCCGACCGCAGGCTGTAACCCGACTAGAAGAGTTGAAAGCAAGGACAAGAACCGAAAATGAAGGTTGCTATCCACGCGGGCGCGGCTTTTACAGATGAAGGCCGCGTGCTGAACTCGTTGAAGAAAAACTCAGGCATCCTGAAAAATAACGGGGTCAAGATTTTTGGCGCGCGACGATACAACTGGACCTTCAATCCCATTTTTGAAAAGTTGGGAACTAAGGCCGTCGACTTATCCCAAAACCTCAATAGCATTCTGCCAAACGATTCACATACCCAGCGCGCGATCTTTTCCAGTGGAAGATTTGCGGGTGAACCGGCTGATGCCTTGCAGGAAGGGCAGTTGTATCCTTTAGCCGGTCGCAGAATGGCGCTGTTGGAGCAAGCCTTTGATGAACACCAACTTGAATTGTTCATAGGGCTCAGAAATCCGGGCAGCTTTATCCCCAAATTCCTGATGTCGCTGCCCGAAGGTGAGCGTGCCGAAATTGTTCGAAACACTGACCTGAGCTGCCTTAGCTGGATCGGCATGATCGAAGACATTCAGGACCTCGCCCCCAGCGTTCAAATCACATTGTGGAGCAATGAGGACACCCCGTTTATCTGGGGGGACATTATGCGGTCTTTGACTGGCTTGGACGACAGCACGACGCTGGTGGATGAATATGACCTGTTGGCGACTTTGCTGGATGAAGCCGGACAAACCAAAGTGCTGGCCCTGAGCAACCAAATTGAGGCGCAAGACAGGTCAGCCCTGCATGAACAGTTGGCTCAGATCTTTGAAGAGCACGCGCTGCCTGAGAAAATCGAGGAAGAGTTGGACTTGCCCGGCTGGTCCACCGAGATCGTGGACGCGTTTTCCGAACTGTACGAACAGGATCTTGAACGGCTTGGTGCCGTACCGGGCGTGCGTGTTCTAAAACCCTGATCGTGAATGTGAGGGACCCGCATGACAAGAATCGTCAGACGGACCCAGCCCTGTTTCAGCTCATGCCCAGCGCTTCCTTGTACATCTCAAGCACCGCCTCTTCTTCGGCAATATCGTCCTTGTCGCGCTTGCGCAGCGCGATTACCTTGCGCATGACCTTGGTGTCGTATCCACGGGCTTTGGCCTCCGCCATCACCTCTTTTTGCTGTTCCGCAAGGTCTTTCTTTTCTGCGTCCAGGCGTTCAAAGCGTTCGATGAACTGGCGCAGCTCACCCGCGGTAACACGATAATTCGCAGTGGCCTGATCTTCGGTCATGTCATCCATAAATGTCTCTCCCAGAGGTGGATATCTGATGCTGTGACAGCGGGCTCTACGCCGGATACATCGCTGCCGCACGGGCCGCAAGCACCCAATCCAGCCGGGCTTGTGTGAGCAGTGGCGATCCGCTAAGCGCTGGTGGAATTGACAAGCAAATGTGGGGAACCATGTTCGAATTCATCACCTGGGGCGGTGCCGCCCTGTCGCTTGCCGGGCTCTGCGGCCTGGTTTGGTGTATCCTGCGTGTGATGAAGGCGCGCAAGTCCGGCTTGTCGGACGAGGAACTGCGCGCTGTTGTTCAAGGTGTATTGCCATGGAACCTGGCATCACTGTTTTTGTCGGTTCTTGGCCTGATGGTGGTGATCGTCGGGATTTCTTTTGGCTGACCGTTGAATTCAAACGGGCAGATTATCAAAGCGCGCTTCCATCGCATCTTCGCACAGGGCTGCATCCAAACGACGTAGGCGCGACGGGACATGCATTCCCTGCTGGCGCATCCGTTGAATCACTTTGGCCACACTTGGTTGCAATGCCAGACGTGTATCAAGGCACGCTCCGCTGAGCTTTTCTTCAAGTTGTTCAGCTTCTGAGTATAAATTGACTGACGACATTTCTATCCTCCCAAATGTCTTCATTTAGTCTGATATATGTGACCGTTTTAAGACCCGTATAGATTGCCACACAATCGCGCGGAAAACCGCCTGTTCGTCGGACTATTTTTGCGACCGGGGGCGATTTGATTAATTTTTACTCGAAACGAGGCTACCCTGCTTTGACCCGCATCAAATCACGCAGTGTTGATTGCAATATATTCCGTAATTAATATATGAATTACCGACATAGGCGGAGGACCACATGACACCAAAAGTAAAAGCGTTTTTCGACCCCGAGACCTTTACGGTTTCCTACTTGGCGCAAGAGCCCGAAGGGCTTGCATGCGCGATTATCGACAGCGTTCTGGATTTTGACCACGCCTCTGGCCGGACGGGTACGCACGCAGCCGATAAGATCATCGAGTACGTGCGGGCGAACAACCTGCGGGTTGAATGGATTCTGGAGAGCCATGTGCACGCCGACCACTTATCCGCTGCCCCCTATCTGCAGGAAAAGCTGGGCGGCAAGATCGGGATCGGGGATCAGATCGTTACCATTCAGGAAACCTTCGGTAAAATCTTTAACGAAGGGACCGAATTTCAGCGGGACGGCAGTCAGTTCGACGCCCTGTTCCGCGAAGGCGACAGCTTTCACGTTGGTCAGATGCGCGGCGATGTTCTGCATACGCCAGGCCACACTCCGGCATGCCTGACCTATGTGATAGGCGATGCCGCGTTTGTCGGCGACACTCTGTTCATGCCCGATTTCGGCACGGCGCGCTGTGATTTTCCAGGTGGGTCGTCCGCAACGCTATATGAATCGATCCAAAAAATTCTGGCACTACCGGATCAGACGCGCGTCTTTGTGGGGCATGATTACATGGCGCCGGGGCGCGACGAATACGCTTGGGAAACAACCGTGGGAGAGCAAAAGGCGCTGAACGTCCATATTGGTCATGGACGCTCTGTCGAAGAGTTCGTTGAAATGCGCGACGCCCGTGATGCAACGCTGCCCATGCCCCGCCTGATTCTGCCGTCGCTGCAGGTGAATATGCGTGCAGGGCAGATGCCGCCAGCCGATGAAGATGGCGACGTTTACTTGAAATTGCCACTGAACAAACTCTGAAACATTGGCGGCTGTCGTGCAAAGGACAAACAATGCAACCTGAATGGATATGGGGCCTTGGCGGAGGTCTTCTGATTGGGCTGGGTGCTGCCTTCTATTTGCTGGGCAATGGGCGCATCATGGGGGCCAGTGGCATTCTGGGCGGACTGGTCGACGGCAGTGATCGATCACTTGAACGGCTGACTTTTCTTGCGGGATTGATCGGAGTGCCCTTGTTGCTGCGGCCCCTGCTATTGCCCGCGGCCCAAACTCATCTGACCGGGAACATCACCCTCGTGATTTTCGCCGGCCTATTGGTGGGCTTGGGCACACGCATCGCCAATGGCTGCACGTCGGGGCACGGCGTTTGCGGGATATCCCGATTTTCCCTGCGGGGCATCGTCGCCACGATCGTCTACATCATGTCTGGGATCGCAACGGTCGCTCTGCTGCGCCATGTCTGGGGGCTGATCTGATGCGCGTAGTCATTTCATTTCTTGCAGGATCGTTGTTCGGAATCGGCCTGCTGATCTCTGGTATGACTGACACAACCAAAGTGCAGGGCTGGCTGGATTTGTTCGGACAATGGGATCCAACGCTCGCCTTTGTGATGGCTGGCGCGATCCTTCCCATGCTTGTCGCATGGCGGTTGACGTCCAACCGCCGCCCACTGACCGGAGGGAGGTTTCCGCAAAAAGCCGCACCCGAATTGGACCGCCGGTTGATCATTGGCTCTGTTCTGTTTGGCATGGGTTGGGGATTGGTTGGGCTGTGCCCCGGACCGGCCCTTGCCTCGCTTGGCTATGGGGGAGTTGGCGGAATTGTGTTCCTCATCGCCATGATTGTGGGCATGGTTGCGGCCCCAACCCTTGGCGCGCAACTGGACAGGGCAGCCAACGCGGCCTAAGCAATTGCCATGGAGATTCGCCCGATTACCCCCCGCTACGCCGTCTCGCCGCAAATTTCGGTCGAGGACGTCCCAGCCATCGCCGATGCCGGTTTTGTCAAAGTGATTTGCAACCGGCCCAATGTCGAGGTTCCTGCGGACATGCAATCAGACGCCATCGGCGACGCGGTGCGTGCGGCGGGTATGGAATACGAGGTTCTGGAACTGACCCACCAGACCATGACCCCTGAAAATGTGGCCCTGCAACGCGAGTTGGCCGAAAGCTGCGGCGGACCGGTTCTGGCCTATTGCGCCTCGGGCACGCGGTGTTCGGTAGTGTGGGCATTGGGGCAGTGCGATCGGATGAGTGCGGACGACATCCTGAACGCGACCACCAAAGCGGGTTACACGCTGGACAACCTGCGCCCGATCCTTGAGCAGATCCGCGGCGACACTGAGTAAACTAGCTAGGATTGTTGGGATCAGTTGTGGGCGTCGACAACCCGGCCAGCTGCGAAATTTCGGCAACCATTTGATCTGAGTCGGCGAAATTCAGGTTCGCTTCCAAATCCTCCGGTGCGATTGAATCGAACGGGACAGGCATCTGCGACATCTCTGGTTGTGCGGGCATGTCCGGTTCCTTATGGGATGCCACAGGCGACCGGGCCTCCAGAAACTCCTCGGCTTCAGATTGGGTCAACGCCGTAAGCGGTGCGCATTCGTTCAGGCGCACGGCGCGCATCCCGCCACATTGCCCCAAGCGACCAACGGCAGCGCGCGCGCGGTCGATCGTCAAGACCTGCGCCCGATCCAGCCGTGATCCCGTCAACGGCAGCACATCCCCAACGGCAAGGTCAGACAGCGACGCCAGCGGCAGGGTCATTCGGCAAATCACCGCGTTTAACTCTGCCCGTAAAACACCCGAAGCCTGTTCAAGGTTTGGACCTGTGTCCTCTTGCCTGACCTCCCCCTCCTGCTCTGCCAGATGATCGGGCAGGAAGACAGAAATCTGGCCCTGCCGCAGGCCACCGCCCAGTTCCACGGTAAGGTCAAACACCCGATACGTATCTTCAACCATCGCCAGTGACAATGTGCGCAAATCTGCCAAACGCGTCGAAAATTCATACCCCAACAAACTGGATTGATCCAAAGGCGCATCCACCAGTTCCACAGACCGTGCCAAGACCTGCTCGACCAACGGGGCAACCATCGCACCATCCGTGTGCGTGAAGGCACGAGGCGCAGGATCACCCGCCATTACCTCACCAATCGTTTGCACTTGAACGATGGCTGAAACAGCGCCCAGATCCATGCAGACAGCGGCAGAGATTCCATCGCTGTTCATAAACTGCAGCATCAACCAATCTTCCCCAACCGGCCCCGCCAGCATGTCCGGTGTACGGTTGGATTGTTTGGCCCCTATGACAACAAGCGGGAGTTGCAAATTGTCCCCGGCCGCGCGGGCAAAAGCCAGCCGCAGCGCCCGCAAGATCGAGCGTGGCTTATCGCCCTGCTCTTCCCGTCCCGCTGAAAGCTTGCGCGCCAATGCTGCGCTGACCGTTTGCGACATTCCCGAATCCGCTGTGTTTTTCCGCGTCTGACACCCTGTCTAAACCGGTGCTGGTTACGAATGTCTTTACAAGCACATCACTGCGCGGCCTGCCGATAGGCCAGTGGCAACCGAACACGGAAGGCCGCCCCGCCCTGACCGGGCAGATAGGTGATTTCACCGCCCAGTCGCTGCATAATCTCGCGGCAGATCGCCAAACCCAACCCGGCACCCCCGGCCTTGTCGACGCCAACACGGGCGAATTTTTCGAACACCATCGAGCGCGCCTCGGGCGGGATGCCACTGCCGTTATCGGCAAAATCAATCACAACTTGCCCACCAACATCATGGGCCGAGATTGTCAGTTCGGGCTCGTCGGCATCGCAATATTTCTGAGCATTGGAAATCAAATTGATGAACACCTGCCCCAGCCGATCCAGATCGGTTAACAGCGGGATACGCTCGGACGCTTTCGCGCGTTTGACGGTCAGTGTTTGCCCGGTTCCGGCCAATGCACTGGACACCGCCCGATCCAGAACCGAGCGAAGCGTATCCCCGCCCACGTTCAGGCTGACCTGTCCGCTTTCCAGCACGCTAAGATCAAGTAGGTCGTCCAACAATCGCGTCAGGCGCAAAGCTTCGTCGTGAATGATCGCGGCATAGCGCGTCTGTTCTTCGGGGCTCAGCCCGTCGGTGTCACGCATGATCTCGGAAAACGCGCGGATCGAGGTCATGGGTGTGCGCAACTCATGGCTGACCTGGCTAAGGAAACTATCCTTCTGTTCCGAGATTTGCGTGAGCTTGGTGTTTGCCTCGCGCAATTGCCGCGCGGTGCGGGAAAGCTCGGCGGATTTGACCTCCAGTTGGCTGGAATACTCCAGCAACTGCGCGGATTCGTCGGCCACCGCCAACAGGTCTTCGACCGAAACGGATGATCCCCCGACGATCTGGCCAATCATCGCATGCGCTGTGGCCGCACCGACAGAGCCGCTGAGTTCCCGTTCCAGACGTTCCAGAAAGGCGGGCGTGGGTTCCGGCAGGCTAGAGCGACCACCCTGCTGTTCTGCCTCGGCATGAAAGAAGTCTTGCGCCGGGCCCGCCCCCAAAATCCGCTGGGTCATGATCATCAAATCTTCGCTCTGGGCCACCGATCCCGTCCAGCCGCGCGGCGCGACCGAATGGTCGAAAACGTTAACGAATTGCGCTCCTTGCAGGCGTTCCAACGGGCTGGGAACGCTTAGCAACGATGCAACGCAGAACGCCACCGTATTCAGGGACAGTGACCACATTACGGTGTGTACCATCGGGTCCATACCTTCGATCCCAAACAGGGCCTGCGGGCGCAGCCAACCCCACCCGAAGGGCCCGTTTTGAACGACCGTTTCGGGTATCAACGCCCCACTCATCCCCGGCAACAGCAGTGTGTATATCCAAAGCAGGAAACCTACCGTCAGCCCCACCAGCGCGCCGGTCCGCGTAGCACCGCGCCAGAACAGACCGCCGACTAGTGCGGGCAGGATTTGAGAAATCCCGGCAAAGGCCACCAATCCGATTGACGCCAAAGCCGCGCCGCCACCGGACAGGCGGTAGTAAAAGAAACCCAGCGCCATGATGACAGCGATCGACACCCGACGCGCCATCAGAACGACATTCCGAACGTCCCCCGAAACCGAGCCGGACCCTTCCTGCGTGCTCAGCCAGATTGGCATGACCAAATGGTTTGACACCATGGTCGACAACGCCATTGCGGTAACGATAACCATCGATGTGGCCGAAGAGAAGCCGCCGATAAAGGACAACATCGCCAACCAATCATTGCCCTGAGACAAGGGTACAGTCAGGACAAACAGATCGGGATTTGACCCTTCGGGCATCAGGTCCAGACCAACGACCGCGATCGGCACCACAAAAAGGCTCATCAACAGCAGATACAGCGGAAAGGCCCAGGCAGCGGTCCTCAGATGCCCTTCATCCGCGTTTTCAACCACCATCACCTGAAACATACGCGGCAGGCAGATAAAAGCCGCGGCAGAGAGGAAAATAAACGTTGTCCAGCGCCCCGCATCCACATTCCACTGACCGATCTCAGAGGCGTCGATCCGGTCCATCATCGGCCCCACGCCCCCCGCAACGCCCCAGACCACAAAGGCACCAACCGCCAAAAGCGCGAACAGCTTGACCACGGATTCCAATGCGATGGCCGTCACTACTCCGTGGTGCCGTTCATTGGCATCCAGGTTCCGGGTCCCAAACAGGATCGCAAAGATGGCCAACCCTGCAGCAACCCAGAAAACACTGGCACCTTCGCGATACAGGCCCGAGGGGTCAGCCTCGGCAAAGATAGAAAACGACAGGGTAATGGATTGCAGTTGCAACGCGATGTAGGGGGTTCCGCCTAGCACAGCCAGAATGGTCACACAGATCGCCAGCGTATTGGATTTGCCATAGCGTGAAGAAATCAGGTCAGCGATCGAGGTCACTCGCTGACTGCGCCCGACCCGCACCAGTTTGCGCAGTCCCCACCACCAACCGACCATCACCAGCGTTGGCCCCAGGTAAATGGTTACAAACTCTAACCCCGACCGCGCGGCGTTGCCCACGGCGCCATAAAACGTCCAAGCCGTACAATAGATCGACAGCGACAGTGTGTAGATCAGTGGAGAACGAAGCCAAGCCCCCCGCCCGGCCGCCGCCATCCGATCCGCGGCAAACGCGACCCCGAACAGCAGAACAACATAGGCAAGGCAGACCAGAATAAGGACGTTCAGCGTGGCCATCAATCCGTCTCGGGCTCGGAATCGTCCGGAATGGCCATACGCCGGGCAGCAAAGCCAAACACTAGGCTGGCAACAATCAGGCCCGCCCAGCAGGCAAAGATGTAAAAAATCGCTGAGGACAGGGGCACCCCTTCCGGCGCACCCGGCTCATCAGGCCACAGCAACGGAATGGCCAGCAGCGCCGCCCCCAAAAATGGCAACAGGCGCGCGGCGTCTGACAGCCTGCGACGGCGATAACTCTGTCGCTCAAGAAAAAGCGAAGGCCGAACCCCCGAGGGCGGCCGGTCTTCGCCTGTGCTCATGACTGTGTCGCCTGCGCATGCAGGTCGCGCACTGCCGTCAGCATCTCGGTATTGGAAAACGGCTTGGTCATGAAGCGGCTGACACCGGCGTTTTCGGCCATTTCGCGATCTCGGGACTGGCCGCGGGCTGTCAGCATCAAAACCGGAAGGCCCTGCATATCCTCAAGCTCACGCAAGTCGCGTAGAATCTCCATCCCACTTTTGCCCGGCAACATCACGTCCAGAATGACCAGATCCGGGCTTGCCCCCTGAATGACCTGCAACGCGTCCGCGCCTTCGGCATGGGTTTCCACCTGCCAACCCTCACGCGTCAGCAGAAACCGAATGGCCTCGGCGATGTTGGGCTCATCCTCAATTAACAGAACCTTACGGCTCATTATCTGTCCTCCCCGTGACGGGCTACAAACTGGCAGACCCGTCTCCGACAGCTTACGCGCAGTGTCAGGAAACTGTCAAAAACCTTCGCTCAGAATTGACGGTTCGCGCCGCGACTTGCAGTCGCTGTGCGGGCAGACCCTGCAACTGGGCCCAACCCGGGCCACGGCCTGTTCGTCATGCGCCACGTCTTCGACCGAGCGTACCAGCATCACCGAGCGATAAACTGGCCCCTCGTCGTACCCGGAAACGGATTGCGGCCAGGCATAGGCATAACAGTCGAAGACAGCGGCCGTCCGACCAAGCTGTACAATGCGTTGCCGAATGGGCACCAAGGGCCTGTTCAGGGCCTGAAACAACGGCCACAGGGGGCAGGCTTCGCCAAAACGCGGCATAGCAAAGCCGGGGACGGATTTGTTGAACAGAATGCTGCCGGATGCGTCACACACCACCAGACCCGTCGGGCGGCCCAGATACCCGTCCGGCAGGGCCGCCAACCGACGCAGCACCGTCGCAAGATCCACCGAAAACCGGGACGCCAATTGCAGCGGGTTCAACGCAGATTCTGCCAAAGCCGCTTGCACATCCTCTAGCGGCATGGCCCGGGCATCTGCAGCATAGATGTCAAGAAAGTCTCGTGTCAGGGATTTGGCTGTCGCCGAATCCAGATCGCTCAGATCAATTTCAGCGCCGGGCCCACCCTGTTCGATCTGCGGGAAATGATGCCCGTTGGCGTCGAAAAACGCCTCGACATCCTCCAGCGGAACGCCCCGATGATCCCCGGCGGAATCGCTTTCATCAAGGTAAGCCACAAGCGATTTCGAGCTATCCGCCAAGCGTTCCGCATCCTGATGCAGGTTGCTGTGAAACCGGTCCCGCCATTCTGGTTCGATTTCCTGCGTGTCTGCCAGAATAGCCGCGGTTGAACGAATCGCAGCAGCGGTTGACAAGACCTCGTGCATGGACGCCGCCAGATGGGGATCATGAGTCAACCTGTCAGATAAGGTTTCGACTGTGCGCTCCAACGACACCACACGCCGATGCATCTGGGCCAGTACACCCGCCCATCCAGGGAACCGGCCCGCGAATTCTTCTAACCCGTCCAGTTCAGCCTGTTGACCAACGGCATCAGCCGCCGCCTCGCGTAGCGCGGCAATCAATGTGGCTTCGATCCCCTGTGTCAGCACCGAAGGTTCCACCGCCAGCACCGTCGCTATATTGACCAGCAACTTGCCACCGATCCGGCGGCGGTTGTGTTCGATAAGATTAAGGTAAGATGCCGATATCCCGACCCGCCGCGCCAGCTCAGCCTGGCGCATCCCGGCGATCTGACGCCTTTCCCGAATGCGACTGCCTGTCAGCGTATCGCGCATACCCTTACCCCTATCTTATACGAACTTATTAAGTCATTTCTTGAGGATGTTTTCAAAACTTGTTGTTCTTTTCTATTAGTTATGCGCAAATTTTCAAAACCACTTTACAAATTTAACACACCTGCACGCCGCATCGTTCACCAGCTATGATCAGAATCTGCGTACAGCCCCTTCTCATTTCACCCAATTCCCGGCACGATAGCTGGATGAGCGACCCCGCCTTTGAATATGCACCAATCGGATTAGTCGAATTAGAAAACCGGATTATCCGGCGCTGCAACCTGCAGTTCGCCCGCACCTTTGGCGGCGAGGTTGCGGATTATCGGAACATGCCTCTGTTGCATCTGTACCCCTCGGTCGCCGATTGGGAGCGCATAGGCGCACGCAGCCTGCAGGTGATGCGCGACACCGGGTATTACACGGATGAGCGGGTCATGCGGAGGCGCAACAGCGATCTGTTCTGGTGCCGTGCCCGCGGGCGCTCGTTAACACCGGACGATCCGTTCCGACATGGCATCTGGAGCTTTTCCGACATCTCGGAAGAACGTCCCCTGGTCGAACTGACTGTTCGCGAGCGTGAGGTTGCCATCATGTCTTGCCGTGGCCTGTCCGCAAAGGAAATCGGGGTTGAATTGGGCCTTAGTTATCGGACGATCGAAGCCTATCGCGCGCGCCTGCTTGAGAAATTCGGGGCACGCAAACTACCCGAATTGGTGGCGAAACTTTCAGGAATGCCACTGTAGCCCCTTTCCCCCCGGGGAAACTTGGGTAAAACCCTTATCTGTCAGGCCGAGACTGCGCTTTTCATGGCCGGGCGCTTGGCTTATAACGCTGCGTAATTAGACCAAAGCCCGCAGGAACAGACGGGCCAAAGGGGAACCGTCGAGGACACTCATGACAGACACCAAACACGAAGCGGATGTGGCATTCATCAAGGCACTGGCTGAATTGCTGCGCGAAAACGATCTGACCGAATTGCAGGTCAAACGCGAATATGGCGAAGAAGACAGCCTGAACGTGCGCGTCAGCCGCATGAACCAGGTCGCCGCTGCTCCGGTTCAGGTTGCCGTTCCTGCCGCAGCCCCGGCCGCGCCCGTTGCTGCCCCTGCCGCCGCGCCTGCAGCAGCCGAAGCCCCCGCCGCACAGGAAGATCCGGCCAGCCACCCCGGCGCCGTAACCTCGCCCATGGTCGGCACCGTGTATATGCAAGCTGAACCGGGCGCACCTGCGTTCATTTCGGTCGGCGCGTCGGTGTCCGAAGGCGACACGCTGCTGATCGTCGAAGCGATGAAAACCATGAACCATATCCACGCGCCCAAAGCAGGCACCATCAAGCGTATTCTGGTTGGTGATGGTGACGCTGTAGAATTCGGCACCCCTCTGGTCATCGTTGAGTAAGGCGGGCCCATGTTCGATAAAATCCTGATTGCCAACCGAGGCGAGATCGCCCTGCGCGTCATCCGCGCAGCGCGCGAGATGGGGATTAAGACGGTCGCCGTGCATTCAACCGCTGACAGCGACGCGATGCATGTGCGCATGGCGGACGAATCGGTATGTATCGGCCCTCCGCCCAGCCCGCAGAGCTATCTTTCGATGCCCGCGATCATCTCGGCCTGTGAAATCACCGGCGCACAGGCGATCCACCCCGGTTACGGCTTCCTGTCCGAGAATGCCGAGTTCGTGCAGATCGTCGAAGATCACGGCATCACCTTTATTGGCCCCACCGCGGAACATATCCGCATCATGGGCGACAAGATCACCGCCAAAGACACGATGAAACAACTGGGTGTGCCCTGCGTTCCCGGTTCGGATGGTGGTGTGCCTGACCTGGCAACCGCTAAAAAGATCGGCGAAGATTTCGGCTATCCCGTTATCATCAAAGCCACCGCAGGTGGCGGTGGGCGCGGCATGAAGGTCGCGATGAACGCCGATGAGATGGAAAGCGCATTCATGACCGCACGTGCCGAGGGCAAAGCCGCCTTTGGCAATGACGAGGTCTATATTGAGAAATACCTGACCACGCCGCGCCACATCGAAATTCAGGTGTTTGGCGATGGCAAAGGCAAAGCGGTTCATCTGGGCGAACGCGACTGTTCGCTGCAGCGTCGCCACCAGAAGGTGTTTGAAGAGGCCCCTGGCCCCTGCATCACGCCAGAGGAACGCGCCAAGATCGGCAAGGTCTGTGCCGACGCCGTGGCCAAAATCAACTATATCGGCGCGGGTACCATCGAGTTCCTGTACGAAAACGGTGAGTTCTATTTCATCGAGATGAACACCCGTCTTCAGGTTGAACACCCGGTAACCGAAGGGATCTTTGGCGTCGACCTGGTGCGGGAACAGATTCTCGTGGCTGCCGGTGAAGACATGTCGTTCGGTCAGGACGATCTAGAAATCAATGGCCACGCCATCGAAGTTCGGATCAATGCTGAAAAACTGCCCAACTTCTCACCCTGCCCGGGCAAGATCACGGCCTATCATGCGCCCGGCGGATTGGGCGTGCGGATGGATTCAGCGCTTTATGATGGTTACTCAATCCCGCCCTATTACGACTCACTGATTGCCAAACTGATCGTACAGGGCCGCGACCGGGCCGAGGCGCTGGCGCGTCTGGAACGCGCATTGGGCGAACTGATCGTGGACGGCATTGATACCACTGTGCCGCTATTTCACGACCTCCTGCAGGAACCCGATATTCACAGCGGCACCTACAACATCCACTGGTTGGAACGCTGGCTTGCTGAGAATATGCCTGACTAACCTACTGGGGGCGAAGGGCTGCAATCCTTCGCCCTTCGAGCATTCCGCATGAGCCTTTCCCCGGAACTCTTACTACACGGCTATTCCATCGGAATTTTTCCGATGGCTGAAAACCGCGACGCACCAGAATTGTTCTGGGTTGATCCCAAGTTCCGCGGAGTCTTTCCCTTGGATGGATTTCACGTCTCGCGCAGTCTGGCACGCCGCATCCGAAATTGCGGGTTCTCTGTCACCATAGATCAGGATTTTACCGGGGTGGTCGACGGCTGCGCAGATCGCGCCGACACCTGGATCAATGCCGAACTTCGCGAGCTTTACATACAAGTTCATCAGTCAGGCTATGCGCATTCTCTGGAAGTTTGGGAAAAGGATCAATTGGTTGGCGGTGTTTACGGCGTTACATTGGGGGCTGCATTCTTTGGGGAAAGCATGTTCTCACGCCGAACAGATGCGTCAAAAATCGCGCTGGCCTATCTGGTGGACCGACTGCGCCAAACCGGGTTTCGGCTGTTTGATACGCAGTTTCTGACAACTCATCTGGCGTCCTTGGGTGCAATCGAAATTCCGCGCTCGCAATACCGTCAGGACTTGGACGAGGCATTGAACGCCAACGCAGATTTTACCACGCCTTTGGTTCAGTCGCCCGAGGGTGTAATACAGCGGATCACCCAGACGTCATAGCGTGCATGATCCAGCGCGTTCAGGGCTGGAGACGTTGCAATCATCCAGCCGTCAAACAATTGATCCGACTTACCTTTTTCCCAGATCGTCAGATAGGCAAACGCATCACCTGTCGGGTTATCGACAGGATAGCGGCAATCCCCCAATGCAACATCCAGACCGAATACCTCTCCGGTCTGACCGTTTTGCATTTCGACATCGACGGTTTGGCCGCTGACTTTGTCCAGGCCCCGCAGGATTGCTCCGGGGGCGGATTGAACCTTTTCCTGAGCTGATGCGCCAGAGGCGACCAGCAGCGCAGCGATCAGGGCGAAACGCCTCATTCGCTGCTATCCCCGGCCACGAATTTGACCAGTAGTGAGATCAGGCTCACCGCGCCTTGGGTATCTTCGACCTGATCGCCCGGCTCGAAATAGAAAGGCGAACCACCGGGCATCACCTCAACGAAATTGCCGCCCAGCAGCCCTTCGGAAGAGATCACGATGGCGCTGTCATCAGGCACCAGAATACCGTCCCGGATCGTGAATGTCGTGTCCGCACGATAGGTGTCTGCGTTTAGGGTAACACCGGTTACCGTGCCGATCTTGACCCCGGCCAGACGTACATCCGTGCCGACACCGACACCTTCCAGCGACCGGAAGGAAGCCCCCAGTTGATACCCTTCACCGCCTTGCGACAGACCGGTGGATTGGCTTGCATAGACGCCGAAGGCAACGGCACAGGCCAATACGGCCCCGCCGACAAGAACTTCGGTCACATTATAAGTAGACATTGCTCGCCTCGTTTATTCCGGGCTCCAGGCCTCATAATCTTTGCGCTCGATCGGGTCTTGCCGACGCAGAGATCCCGCGGGTGCATAAGCCAGTGCGGTACCCGTCAGGTTTTCTTGATGGGGCTTTTCCCAGGATTTGTGCTGTAACGGTTTGTCGGTTGGCGGCTCGTCCCAGGTACGGTGCAGCCAACCGTGCCAATCCGGATCGATCCGGCTCGCCTCGGCTTCGCCGTTGAAAATCACCCAGCGCTTACTGTCATCGGCGTTTTGGTAGAACACGTTGCCTTCGTTGTCCTCACCGACCTTGACGCCCTTGCGCGCGGTATAAATCTGCGTGTTCAGAGTGGCCCCGTTCCACCAGGTTACGGCCCGCAATAGCGTGTTCAGGATTCCCATCGGCTGCCTCCGGTATTTCTGTCCCCGCAGATATGGACCAAAGGCACGCCAAGGTCCAGTGTCACAAAGGCTGCACTCACTATTCCGGCAAATAAGCCGTTACTTCGATTTCGATCCGGAATTTCGGATCAATCAAACCGCATTCGATCATGGATGTGGCCGGAGGGTTTTCTCCGAAATACTCTCGCAAAATCGGCCAGCAGGGTTCAAATTCGGCACGGTCCGGTAGCATGTATGTTACGCGAACAACATCAGCAAAGCTGGCCCCAGCCTCGCTCAGGGCTTTTTCGATTGTCACCAGTGCTGCACGACATTGTTGGGTCACATCATCGCCCTGCCCGACCGTCCCAGCCACATGAACCCAGCCACCGGCTACCACCGCACGGCAGTAGCCTATTTTGGCTTCGAATTCTCCGCCCGAGGAGATACGTTTGATCGTCATGATGCCTCCAAAAGAAAACGGCGCGGTCCATGCCGCGCCGTGTTTGCTAATTCGTTTTGAACTTAACCGGCCGAGGCCGATTCCGCCGCGTCCGCGTAGATAATCAGCGGCTGCTTGTCGGACGACACAGCCTCTTCGTTGACCACAACCTCAGTCACGTTTTTCATGCCGGGCAGTTCGAACATCGTGTCCAGTAGGATATCTTCGAGGATCGAGCGCAGACCCCGCGCACCGGTTTTCCGTTCGATGGCCTTCTTGGCAATCGATTTCAGCGCATCGTCGGTAAACGCCAGTTCGGCATCTTCCAGTTCGAACAGGCGCTGATATTGCTTCACCAGAGCGTTCTTGGGCTTGGTCAGAATGGTAACCAGCGCGTCCTCATCCAGATCTTCCAGCGTTGCCAAAACCGGCAGACGACCGACAAATTCCGGGATCAGACCGAATTTCAGCAGATCTTCGGGCTCCAGATCTTTGAAAATCTCGCCCACACCGCGTTCATCATTGTCACGTACGTCAGCACCAAAGCCCATGGCCGAGCCCTTGCCACGTTGCGCGATGATCTTGTCCAGGCCCGCAAACGCACCACCGCAAATGAACAGGATATTCGTCGTATCCACCTGCAGGAATTCCTGCTGCGGATGCTTACGACCACCTTGCGGCGGAACACTGGCCACGGTGCCTTCCATCAGTTTCAGCAGCGCCTGCTGAACGCCTTCGCCCGACACATCGCGCGTGATCGAGGGGTTTTCGGACTTGCGTGTGATCTTGTCGACTTCATCGATATATACGATGCCGCGCTGCGCGCGTTCGACATTGTATTCGCTGGCTTGCAGCAGTTTGAGAATGATATTCTCGACATCCTCACCCACGTAACCGGCTTCGGTCAGCGTGGTGGCATCTGCCATGGTGAACGGTACGTCCAGAATTCGAGCCAATGTCTGCGCCAGCAAGGTTTTACCGCAACCGGTTGGGCCGATCAGAAGGATGTTGGATTTCGCCAACTCAATATCGCCACCCGCCTTTTGGGCGTGGTTCAAACGCTTGTAGTGGTTGTGAACCGCAACCGACAGAACCCGTTTGGCCGTCGCCTGACCGATCACATAGTCGTCCAAAACCTCGCAGATATCTTTCGGTGTCGGAACCCCGTCCGAGGACTTCAGACCGCTGGCCTTGGTTTCCTCGCGGATGATGTCCATGCACAGTTCGACGCATTCATCGCAGATAAACACGGTCGGTCCGGCAATCAGCTTGCGCACCTCATGCTGGCTCTTGCCGCAGAAGCTACAGTAGAGCGTGTTCTTGCCGTCACCGCCTGAATTCGTCGCCATGTTCTACCTTTCGGGCTTCGTCCCTGCGGCCCATCCTGAACCGCGCTTGCCACCTGTTGGTGCAGCTTAGGCCAGCACCGAGACGGCTACAATCTCAAAATGCGCCCCCGCACCACCGGCCCGGGGGCTTAAACTCAGGCCTCGTCGCCGTCCAATTTGGCGCGGTTTTCAACGATTTCGTCGATGTGACCCCAATCTTTCGCCTCTTCCGGGCTCATGAAATTGTCACGATCAAGTGCTTTTTCAACTGCCTTTTTGGTCTGGCCCGTATGACGCACGTATATGTCATAAAGGCGATCCTTCAGTTTCTGTGTCTCGGCTGCGTGAATCATGATGTCGCTGGCCTGACCCTGATACCCGCCGCTGGGCTGGTGGACCATGATGCGGCTGTTGGGCAGCGAAAACCGCATGCCTTTTTCGCCACCAGCCAGCAAAACCGACCCCATCGAGGCCGCCTGACCGATTACCAATGTCGAACATTTCGGCTTGATATACTGCATTGTGTCGTAAATCGACAAACCCGAGGTCACCACTCCACCTGGCGAGTTGATGTAGATCGAGATCTCTTTGCTGGGGTTTTCCGCCTCAAGATGCAGCAGCTGCGCCACGACAAGATGGCTCATCCCGTCATGGATCGGGCCGTTGATGAAAATGATCCGCTCTTTCAAAAGGCGCGAGAAAATATCGTAGGCCCGTTCGCCCCGGCTGGTCTGTTCGACCACCATTGGGACGAGCGTATTCATATAGGTATCAACTGGATCGAACATTCTGAACCTGCCTGCTTTGCTATGGATCGGGACATTACCCGAAGAAACGTTACCCGAGTCTTAGTGTCGCCATCGGGGGGCTGCAAGGGGGACCGGATACTTCACCCCCTATCGCCGTGTTTTAAGGCCCAATCCCGCTGTCGCCAAAGTTATCGCGGTGATGTCCATCAAATCTCATCGCTGTCACATCACATCATTTTGATCCGTGCATATGGAAATACATGATCATAATATGTAACCAAACATAACGCGTATCGGATCCGCTCAAAACAACACCCACCCCGCTTACGCGTAGAAAAGGAAACAAACGATGGCCCTTCCCCAGCTTTCGCAAAATATGCCTCCCGAGTCGTTCGACAAGATGGTCAACAACGCGACGCGCGCGTCGAATTTTCTGAAAGCCATCAGCCATGAGGGTCGCCTGATGATCCTGTGCCACCTGGTGTCTGGCGAAAAATCCGTGACCGAATTGGAAGAATTGTTATCGGCGCGTCAGGCTGCCGTGTCCCAGCAATTGTCGCGCCTGCGCCTTGAGGGGCTGGTGACGCCCCGCCGCGAGGGCAAGGCGATCTATTATCGTCTGGCGGATGACCGCCCGCGCCGCATGCTGGAACTTGTCTACGACATGTTCTGTGGCGAGGAAAAAGGCTGAACTTTCAGCTTTTTACGATCCGTTGGCACAGGCCTGATAACCGTCGACCAATGCGCGCAGCAAATCCGTATATTGATCTGCGCCAGGGTTAAGGGCCACGCCGATCGGATCCAGATGATAGATTGCGGCGCCCGTTCCCTCAATCGCAGTTTTCACCAAACGAGTGTCGTATTGCGGTTCCGCAAAGGCGCAGACGATCTGATCTTCGGTAACTTTTTCCTGCAGGGCGGCCAGACGCGCGGGTCCCGGCGCCGAGGCGTCGCCCAAGCTGACGGATCCAGAGGTTTCCAAGCCAAAGCGCTTTTCGAAATACTGATAGGCATCATGGAATGTGATGAAGCTGCGTGCCTGCATGCCGCTTAAATCAGCAGCTATTTCATCCTGCAAGCCAGCCAGTTCGGCATCGGCGGCCTGTGCATTGTCTCGATACTGTTGCGCGTTTTCCGGATCAGCGGTCGCCAGAGATTCCGCGATTACCTGAATCCAAACCCGCGCATTTTCAGGGTCCAACCAGGCATGCGGATCAATTCCGTCATGGTCATGGTCATGACCGTGATCGTCGTGGCCTGCGTGCCCTTCTTCGTGGTCGTCGTGGCCTTCATGTTTGTCTTCGGCATGATCGTCATGACCATCATGATCGTCGTGGTCGTCATGATCAGAATGGTCGTCATGCTTGGCGTGGTCATCGTGATCATCGTGATCATCATGATGATCCTCTTCATGACCCTCTTCGGTAACATCGCGAAAATCGTACAGAACTGTTCCATCTGTATCCAGCAAAGTCACAAGCTGCGCATCCTCGGACAATGCACTCAGTGGCTTGGCCATCCAGGGAGTCAGCTCTTCGCCGACCCAGAACACCACATCCGCCGATTGCAATGCACGTGCCTGAGAAGGCCGCATCGCGTTACTGTGCGGCGAAGCACCCGGCGGGATGATCAGATCTGGCGATCCTACCCCATCCATGACGCGTGCCACCAAGGAATGAACCGGAGCAATATCAGTGGCGACCTTTGGGGCTTCGGCTGCAGCTTGACCTGCCAATCCGGCACCAATTACATAAAGGGAAAAACGGATCATGCGCACTCCAAGATGATATGTTATCACATTCTTTGGGCGCTTGATAAGCCTGGTGTTATAACATATCAAGCAGAAAATACCCGGAGCGCATCACCATGAGTACAGTTGGCTTCAGACAACACGACCACACGCATTGCGTTCATACAGCTCTGGCTCAGGCCGACGCAAAGTGCAAAGCGCAGCGCCTGCAATTCACACCGGTCAGGCGCCGCGTACTTGAGATTCTGCTGGAAAAACATCGGGCAATGGGTGCCTACGACATCCTCAGCGTCCTGTCCGCCGAGGGGATGGGTTCGCAACCGCCCGTGGCTTATCGCGCACTGGATTTTCTGGTGCAGAACGGGTTTGTCCACCGGATCGAACAACTGAACGCCTATACCGCCTGCGCCCACCCGACCCATGACCATATTCCGGCCTTCCTGATCTGCCGATCCTGCAAAGCTGTAGCCGAAACTGAAACCGAGCTGACGCAGGGCCGTTTGGGCGCTGCGGCCAGCACCTCGGGGTTTCGGATCGAGCGGGTTGTGGTCGAAGCCGAAGGTCTGTGCCCCGAGTGCATTGGGGATCAACCGTGACAAAAACGCTGATCTCTCTGAAGGACATGTCCATTCGCGTGGATGGCCGAACCATTCTTGAACATGTGAACGCCTCGGTTTACGAAGGCGAGATTGTCACGATTGTCGGACCAAACGGATCGGGCAAATCGACCCTTCTGCGCGCGATGATTGGTGCGGTCTCTCCTGCCCAAGGCACCGTGCAACGCGCGCCAGGCCTGCGTATCGGTTATGTACCCCAGAAACTGGCGCTTGATGCGGCCCTGCCGATGACAGTCCAGCGGTTTCTAGGTCTTCCCAAGCGCATCTCGGCCCGCGACGCCGTCAATGCATTAGACATTGCCGGGGTCCCCGACCTTCGCAGCAGGCAGATGACGAAACTGTCCGGTGGCCAGTTTCAACGCGTTCTTCTGGCGCGTGCTTTGCTGGAAAATCCGCAACTGCTGCTATTGGACGAGGCGACACAAGGGCTTGATCAACCCGGTGCGGCTGCGTTCTACCAACGGATTGAGCAGGTTCGCCGCGATTTGGGCTGCGCGGTCGTGATGGTCAGCCACGACCTGCATGTGGTCATGGCGGCCTCGGACCGAGTGCTGTGTTTGAACGGACATATATGCTGTGAAGGTTCGCCCAACACTGTCGCTGACGCACCTGAATACCGGGCATTGTTCGGCAGCGGCACCAAGGGAACCATGGCTTTGTATCAACATAAGCACAGCCATTCCCACCATCACGATCACCATCACGCACAGGACAATACCAACTGATGCTGGACGATTTTATGGTACGCGCCGCCCTTGCAGGGGTTGGCGTTGCAATTGCGGCGGCCCCTCTGGGTTGTTTCGTGGTTTGGCGTCGCATGGCTTATCTGGGCGAGGCGACCGCGCATGCCTCGGTTTTGGGGGTTGCGCTGGCGCTTGCGTTTTCGCTGCCCTTCCTGCCTGCTATTGTCGCTGCCGCTTTGGCCATGGGTCTGACCGTGACGCTGCTGCGTGGTAAGGGTTTTGCCATGGACACGTTGCTGGGCGTCATCGCCCATACTGCACTGGCAGCCGGATTGGTCACCGTAGCCTTGTTGGCGGATGTCCGACTGGATCTGAACGCCTTTTTGTTCGGCGACATCCTAGCCGTTACCAAAACCGATTTGACGACAATCTGGGTTGGCGGCACATTGATCCTTGCCCTAATGATCTGGAGGTGGTCGGCCTTGTTGGTGGCCACGCTCAACCCGGACCTGGCCTACGCCTCAGATATCGACCCAAAGCGCGAAGAAATGTGGTTGACCGTTGCCATGGCTCTGGTCGTGGCCGTTGCAATCAAGGTGGTTGGCGTTCTTTTGATCGCAGCCTTGCTGGTAATCCCTGCGGCGGGTGCGCGGTCTTTGGTCAGAACACCCGAAGCCATGGCGTTCTACGCCGCGATCATAGGCTCTGTGGCCGCATTGGGCGGGCTGTGGGGCGCGTATCTGGCCGACACGCCAGCCGGGCCCAGCATCGTTTGTGCGGCGGCTTTGATCTTTGTTGCAACCGCGCTGTTTGGTCCGTTGATCCGCAAGGAATAATACGGGACCCAAAGCTCTGGTTCCGTTCGGGAAAAACTGCTACGCAACACATAACTGACACAAATGGAGACACCGATGACCCGTGCAATTCTGATTGGCCTGGCCCTGTTCACCCTCACCGCTTGTGAAACCGCAAAGGGCGCTGGCAAAGACATCGAGAAAGCAGGCGACGCGATTCAAGGCGCGGCCACGGACGTGCAGGAAAACCTGTAAACCACTCCATTTATTGCTGGCTCGAGGCAGGAACCGCAACATATAGTTGATACCGGCCACGATCCGCAGTAAACTGCGGATCACAGGTGCATAGACGCGGTATTGCATTTCTGACAACACGACGGGGTTCTTGTGTACACACAAGAACCCCGTTCCCTTTTTTAAAGGGGATAGAGTGGCAGTCTGTTTCAAGCCAATGTCCGGCAAAAGGAAAAGGCGTCAGGTGCGCAGACGCGGTCCATGCATGCATCCTTGCGGATACTCCTGACGCCTTGCCGGGTCGACACGTCCGAGGAACGTCCCGAGCCAGTTGCCCCGGCCCCCTAAAGGGCCAAAGCCGCTGCGTCGTACCTGCTGGCACCACACAGCACGCGCCGACCTTCTGAGAGGGTAATCGCCTGATCCAAAGTCGAAACCTAGATCAGCCATTTGCCCACCGGTAAATCATTGCAACGAAAAACAAATCCTAAAATCCGCTCTCATCGCTCTGACCCCCTGGCCTTTGCGCCCCGCTTAGGTTCCGAAGAACCGTTGCAGTAATCAGACTGTTACATTCGGACCTGTCTCGAACAAGAAAATAGCACTGCAGCATGAAAATTAGACGGGGATAAGATGTTGATATGTGCCGGGAAGCTTATGTGGATAACTCTGGAAACTTCGAAGTGCCACTGGCTTGGCGGTGGAAAAATAAAATCATCCGACAATAACGCAATTTTGCAGTCTTTCTGCGAGTGCAAAGGCCATTAATCGGTCAAATTAGTAACAACCGTGAGATTCACCGATCCCCAGAGGCAAGTTTCCAAGAATCGATCCCACTTTTCGCAGCGGACATAATGTGAGTTTTGGGTCGAGCGCCATTGCCCACTTTCTGCAATACCGCGCTGAAGGATCGCGAAACCCGGCTGGCCTGTACCGAGGAACGCCGCTTTTGGGCATAGACCAATCCGAGCCCTGTTGCAGGTGGCACCATCACCGCCCGACCCGCCCCCTCACCGAGGGGATCATAGTTCCGCTTTTTGAGAAGCGCTCCGACCCGATCAGGATTACCTATTACGTGCTGCAACAAACCGCAGCCAGTACCCCCTACAGACCGATCGGGCCGGAAACGCTTCAGTTCACCTGACGTTCCAGAACGGTGCTGTAAGTCGTTCCGTTACGCAGGCTACGGAAATCCGCATAGATCTTTCCATCTTCGTACCGGGCGTCGATCAACGCGTTTGCGCCGATGATCATGGGCGAGGTTTCGATGATCCCGATACTTCCCGAACCGTCCAGGCTGATGGTGCCAGTGGCCTCATTTTCGTTCCACTCGGCATCGCCTTCACGACGCCATTTGCTGGGTCCCCAGAACACGTTGTCTTCCTGAATCTGGACATCCAGCATCCATTCAGCCTGATTGAACCTGGGCTCATCGCCGCGTTGATAATGGCTTGGTGAAACGGTTGTGTACGAGCCCAACCAAGTACCGCGCAGATCAGGCGCGGTATCGGCCAGCGCGGCCGTACCAAGGGTGAGGGTCGTGGCCAGAGCGGCTGCTCCGGCAGTCATGTATCTGGTCATTGGCTCTCTCCTTCTGTCGGGCCGATGCTGGCCTGCTCAACAGATTGGAAGGGCGCGATCCAGTTACAACTTACCTGAGGGAAACTTCATGATTGGTTCATGGACCCCTTAGACATCCACAGCGAACGGGGGCACGTCAAACCCCGCACCCCTGTCGCAAGCCTTTGTGAAGATTGATCTATTCGATTGCGATACTACCTGTGATCGTATTCACAAACTTCTTGGTGTCAGGATCGGTCAGCGACGAAAAACTCCCGCCCCCGGTTGCGCTGGCCCAACTGCCCGAACCGCCCGAGACGGTCCAGTCGCCCGTCAAAGCCCCATCCGCACCAAGGCCCGTGGCCGTCCAGGTCATCACCGCCTTATCGCCCGAGGTGGTATCGAACACACAATTCCCGGTGCCCGAGACCGCAGCCCCGTTGACCAGCAGCGCACCGAAGCACGAACCCGTTGCCCCCTCCAGCGGGTGCCCGGCGGTAACTTCGAAACTGTCATAGTCGGTCTGCGTTTTGACCACGGCGTTCCCGTCCGAGATGCCATAGACCTGGTTCGCGTTCGTCCCCATGCCCTTGGCTGCGGCGTCATAGGTCTCGGCCTGGGCCAAACCTGCGGACAAGCCTAGGGTCAGAACTGTGGCTGCGGTCGTCGTTAAGAATTTGTGCATAATAACCTCTCATTTCTGAGGGTCAGGCGTTGCAGGCACCCGAAGAATAAAGCCGCCCAAACGCGGTCCCCCGCGGACACAATAACAGATTGAGATGTGTGCGTCTAAAGTGGGGAACTATGCACCATGGATCAGCTTTCGAGCTTGCGGGCCACCAGATACGAAACCGGGAACGCCGCCACAAACCCCACGACAGCTGCGACCAGAATATGCGTCGCCGACGTGTAACCCATTGCCAAAACCGCAATTACAGCGGACCCGGCAAGGGTGGAACCAAGAAAGATGTGAAGGATCAGCATCAGGGTCAGCATAGGGTGCCTCGTTTTTCCAGTCTGTTTTCGCGCACACTAAAACCAAGCTTGAGGGTGGTCCTTGATCTGGGTCAGAATAAGTGGAAGTTCGAGGCGCGATCAGGCCCATGCCAAGGCCGTGCCGACCAGGACTAGGCCAATCCCGGCGACTTCGCGACCAGAGAAGTTTTCGCCGAACAGGAAGTAAGAGGCGATGGCGATCAGGATGACCTCGGCCCCCAGAATGCCGGTATAGATGATGCCCAACCGTTCCTCGCGCAGCGCGGCAAGCTCCAGTGTCGCCCCGGCCAGCAGGGTTGCAACGATCAGCAGGCCGAGGCCCACGCCGGGGAGTTTCCACCAGAACTTCATCGCGATCATGGCCACGGAATAGAGGCCCGCCGACCCGAGGGCGATGATGGGGATCAAGGATGTGGACATCTGCACCTCCTGCCGAGGGTTCCGTTGGGTCAAGTGTAGCAGGAGGGTGCGGTTGGGGCTGTGAGGTGGGTCACAGTGTGGGTGATGGGTTGAAAACCCATCCTACGTAGGGTGGGTTTTCAACCCACCAATCCACCCGTAGAGCGGGCTTCAGCTCGCCATCTCCATCCGATTAATGCGCGTTGGCTCGGCCAGGCGAATGGCGGGCTGAAGCCCGCCCTACGGTTTCCGTTTGAAAAGATACAGGTAGGATGCACCTACAATTACGGCAGAACAAATTGTATCGGCGATGTACCACGGTTCATAATGTGTCCAGCGGTAGGCAACGACGCCAACCACCCAAAGGCACACGAGAGCGAATTCGATTTTGGGGTTATTCCTGAACATACTCGCGAAACGTTCGATCTCTTTGACTGGAATTGCAACCGGTAGTGTAGACGGCCAATCAGCAGAGCTGAGGGCAGCGCCGGCCCGAGGGGAGGCGCAAACGCGCCGCCCGTTTTGCCGGAGGCAAACCTACGGTTTGACGGGGGCGGGTCGGCGCGGCCCGGCCCGGCGGTGCCGCTGGGCGGGTGAATACAGTATTTCCTACCATGCAAGGCCTGAGCTTATTTCAGTGTTTTTGACCAATCGAATCAAAAGAAGAATAAGGTAAGAAATATGCAGACACAGAGAAATGGGGTATCGGGTTAATAACAATACCTCGACCATCGCCGACGATAACTCCTGCAGAGGTCACGCCCAACAAAGATGATATCCTTTCCTGCCCTCCAACGCCCACAGAAATACTTGTATCGAGTTTTTCGGCGAAGTTCGCAACACCCGCAAAAAACACGCAGGCAGCAAAATAGATGAGCGCAAATCCTGCATATGCTCGATATACTCTTGATGCTGTCATCACTTGAGTGTTCTGAGGTGTAGCAAAGTTTCGGCTTAGCTCAACCTTGCTTACCAGCATCCAAGTAAGTGGAGCTGACACAAGGCATAACGGTATGAACCAAAGCGAATGCCATCCAACAAATAGAAAAGAGAAAACCAACAATCCAATCGAAAATGTCATTACTAATCGCTGCCTGCGAACCCAGCGAGCCAATAACTTTACATTCAAACGTGCATGTCGATCCAACTTCGACGTGTAGGCAGCAACGCCAAAGACTTTTTCGATGAAACCAAATACTGGAGGAATTAGGTCAGATGGTTGAAACTTGGACGTTATCAACGTGAACCGTAACACTAGCAATATCACACGTGCTAAAACAGCCGCTAAAGCAAGATTAGCAAAAAACTCAAAAGTCAAAGTGGAAAAAAAGTAGGCATCCAGAAATGGTCGCAGCGCCACCGGGATGTTCAACAAAAATCCAAATAGAAATATGTTGGAATAGCCGAATAGCGCAAGAACCGAAGAAACTACGAATATTACAGGATGCAGCGTAACCCATTCGAACATTTTGTTGACTGGGCTATCCATCCATCTTCAGCGCAGAAATAAACGCCTCCTGCGGGATATCAACCTTCCCGAACTGGCGCATCTTTTTCTTACCCGCTTTCTGCTTGTCCAGCAGCTTCCGCTTCCGCGTCGCGTCCCCGCCATAACACTTCGCGGTCACGTCCTTGCGCAGCGCCGAGAGGGTCTCGCGGGCGATGACCTTGCCTCCGATGGCGGCCTGGATCGGGATTTTGAACATGTGGCGCGGGATCAGGTCCTTGAGCTTTTCGCACATCGCCCGGCCCCGCATCTCGGCCCGGTCGCGGTGAACCATGGTCGACAGCGCGTCGACCGGTTCGTCATTCACCAGCACCGACATCTTGACCAGATTATCCTCGGTGTAGCCGGTCATCTGGTAATCAAACGAGGCATAGCCCTTGGTCACCGATTTCAGGCGGTCGTAGAAGTCGAAAACGACCTCGTTCAGCGGCAGGTCATAGACGACCATGGCGCGGCTGCCCGCATAGGTCAGGTCCAGCTGGATGCCACGGCGGTCCTGGCAGAGTTTCAGCACGTCGCCGAGGTATTCGTCAGGCACCAGAATGGTCGCCTTGATACGCGGTTCCTCGATATGGTCGACCTTGGAGGGGTCGGGCATATCAGCGGGGTTGTGCAGCTCGATCATCTCGCCGTCTTTCATGTAGACGTGATAGATCACCGACGGCGCGGTGGTGATGAGCTCGATATCGTATTCGCGTTCGATGCGGTCGCGGATAACCTCAAGGTGCAGAAGACCGAGGAAGCCGCAGCGGAAGCCAAAACCAAGGGCTGCCGAGGTTTCCATTTCGAAGCTAAAGCTGGCATCGTTCAGGGCCAGTTTGTCGATCGCGTCGCGCAGGTCTTCGAATTCGGAACTGTCGACGGGGAAAAGACCACAGAACACCACCGGCTGCGCGGGTTTGAAGCCTGTCAGGGCCTCTTCGGTGCCGTTACGGTCATTGGTGATGGTGTCACCGACGCGGGTGTCGCGGACCTGTTTGATCGAAGCGGTCAGGAAGCCGATCTCACCGGGGCCGAGGCTGTCGACCATCTCCATCTCGGGGCGGAAGACACCGACGCGGTCGACATGGTGCAGGGTGTTGTTCGACATGAACTTGACCCGCATGCCCTTTTTCAGCGTGCCGTCCATGATACGGACCAGAACGATGACGCCCAGATAGGCGTCGTACCAGGAATCCACCAGCATCGCCTTGAGCGGCGCGTCCAGATTGCCCTGCGGTGCGGGCAGTTGCTGCACGATGGCTTCCAGCGTCTCGTGGATGCCCTGCCCCGTCTTGGCGCTGACCTGAATGGCGTCGGTCGCGTCGATGCCGATGACGTCTTCGATCTGTTCGGCCACGCGGTCACAATCGGACGCGGGCAGATCGATCTTGTTCAGCACCGGCACGATCTCATGATCGGCGTCGATGGCTTGATAGACGTTCGCCAGCGTCTGCGCCTCAACCCCTTGGGTCGAGTCCACAACCAGTAGCGAGCCCTCGACCGCGCGCATGGACCGGCTGACCTCATAGGCGAAGTCCACGTGGCCGGGGGTGTCGATCAGGTTCAGCACGTATTGCTCGCCATTGTCGGCGGTATAGTCGATGCGGACCGTGTTGGCCTTGATGGTGATGCCACGCTCACGTTCGATATCCATGCTGTCGAGCAGCTGTTCCTTCATGTCGCGATCCTTGACCGTTCCGGTCTCTTGGATGAGCCGGTCAGCAAGAGTGGATTTGCCATGGTCGATATGCGCGACGATGGAGAAATTGCGGATATGAGCGAGGTCTGTCATGGGTTGGGATATGTCCGGAGATTTGGGTCTCGTCAAGCCGTGAAGCGTTGCAGCATAGGCGCGCAGTGGGTCTTTCTACCTAAATGCATTTACCCAGTATTTGCGAACGGATAGGATTATGCCGTTGATTGGCCCGAACACTAACGAGAAAGCAGTTTAAACGTTGGCCGACTATTCGATTTTCGTTCTTGGTGAAAGCCAACTGTCGATCACGGTGCCTCAGGGGTTGGACGGCATCACTCAGGGCACGGGCATACATTTGATCGGGCAGACGATCACGATTGACTCTCGCGCGGCGACCGAGGTCTTCATCACCGACGCGGGAAGCGACACCAATTTTGCCGACAACGATGGAAATCAGCGTTTGGATGGCGACCAGACGATAGACGGCACGCTATTCACCGACGGCACGCGAGTTGAGGCTGAGTACGGCATCACCTTAACAGATGGAGTGAACACTTGGCAGGCGGTCGCGTTCAACGTAACCAACTCTTCTCCGGCATACGGAACCGTTGAGGGGATTGCCTTTATCGGAGGGCCCGGTCAGTTTCCCCCCGCTGGCGTGCCCTTGACCGTTGTCAGCACGCAGGAAGGCCCGAGCTTTGATGAAAGCGAATATGTTACACCGATCTGCTATGATGCTGGAACTTTAATTGAAACGGAACAGGGTCACCTGCCAATCGAAGCACTGAAGCCGGGTGACAGGGTTTGGACACAGGATGATGGGTTTGTTTCGGTGCAATGGACGGGTGTCCAGGATGTCATTGCTGCAGGCCGCTTCAAACTAGTGAAAATTCCCGTTGGCGTTCTATCCAACTTTGCCCCGCTCAAAGTCTCCCAGCAACATAGGATATTGATTTCACATCCATTGGCCGAGTTGTTGTTCGCAGAGAATGAAGTTTTTGTCCCCGCCATAAGCCTTGTGGATGCCGGTATCGCATATCTGGCTACAGATCGAACGGCCCGCTTTCATCACTTTTTACTGGAACGGCATAACGTCGTCCGGGCGAACGGCGCAGCCTCCGAAAGTCTGCTGGCCGCATGTTTGGCGGATCAGCCAAACCCGGACAGGCTATTTTTTCCCGAACTCACGGGGCGTGTTATGGAAACAACAGACACGGCAAGACTGGCCTTAAAACGCCGTGAGGCCGCATTTTTGCTCCAATCGCTGTTGTCCATTGATCCGCAAACCCGATTGATTCATACTCCGCCGCAGACCGAGAGGGGCGTCAGATCACTCCGGGCAGGCAAAAACGAGGCAAGAGCATGAAAAAGTTCCTCCTAATCGCACTATGTGCCACATCTCTGACGGCGATAGCACCAGTCGAAGCTGCGCAGATCAAACAGGCGTGTCTGGCGTCTGATCGTACAGCCGCGACACGGGATCGATGCAACTGCATTCAACGCGTGGCCAATCAGGCATTGACCCGCAGCGATCAGAAAACCGTCGCGAAGTGGTTCACCGACCCCCACCAGGCGCAAGAGTTGAAGATGTCGCAAACTGCGCGCGATGATGCGCTGTGGGATCGGTATCAGAACTTTGGCCAGATGGCACAGGCGATCTGCAGCTAAGGCATTCTGAATCCTTGACCTGATCCGTCCTGCGCCCCAGAAAAGGCGCAGCGAAAGGTGTATCCAATGGTAATGAAAGGGCTGACCCTGCGTGGGCTCGAAGTGTTCGAAGCCTTGGCGCGGACGGGATCGGTGGCGCAGGCGGCCGAGATCACCGGGCTCAGCCAGCCTTCAGTGTCACAGCAATTGCGTAATCTGGAAAACGCTCTTGGCACCGAATTGGTGGATCACGGACGACGCCCGATGCGGCTTACCCAGGCCGGGCACAGCTTTCTGGCACGAACCGAGTCAGTTCTGGCCGAGCTGCAAATAGCACAAAGCGAGTTGACCGTGATGGACCTGGGGCACCTCACCACTTTGTCCATCGGGCTGATCGACGACTTTGACAATGACCTGACGCCTCGATTGGCGACCCTATTGGCCGACAGCCTGACACGGTCGAATTTCAAGCTCATTACCCTGCCCAGCCTGGATCTGTTCGCCGAGTTGGAAGCGCAACGCCTGCACCTGATGGTCTCGGCCCATTCCGGCGAAGTGCTTGAAGGTGTGGTCGAATATCCCTTGGTCCGCGACCCATTTATTCTGGTGACCCCCAAGGGGGTCGACAATGCCACGCAGGACCTGCCCTTTCTGCGCTATGCCCGTGAACAGCTGATCAGCCGCCAGATCGAGTCGCATCTGGCGCGGCAGCAACAGAAATATGAGGAACGGTTCGAGATCGGTTCGCATCTTGCCTTAATGGCCATGGTCGCACGCGGGTTGGGCTGGGCGATCACAACACCGCTGGGCTATATGCGGGCAGCGCGTTTCCACGACGCGCTGGCGGTCCATCCCGTACCATTCGGAGAGTTTTCGCGCACAATTTCCCTGTTCACGCGCACCGATTGGTCCGATCAGGTTCCACAAGAGGTCGCGGGCATGATGCGTCGCCTTATGCGCAATCAGATCGTCGACCCGGCGTTGGTGCAACTGCCATGGCTGACGGATAAACTGAAAGTAATGGGCTAGGCCCGCAGATGCGCTTGAAGCCCTTCAACGGCAGCTTCGATTAGGTCCAGCGCCCCGTCGAAATCACGGGTGTAATACGGATCGGGTACATGATCGGCACCCGTTTCGGGTGCGAAATCGGTGAGCAACTGTACAGGGGTAGTGCTCCCAGCGGGGCGCAACGCCTCGATACTTGCAATGTTTTTGGCGTCCATACCGATGATCAAATCGAACCGTTCGAAATCCTCGGCTACAAACAGCCGGGCTCGCAGGTCGCTAAGGTCAATTTCGCGGGCCTGTGCCGCTGCCTGCATCGGCCCATAAGGCGGATTACCAATATGCCAACCCGAGGTTCCGGCGCTATCGGTGGTGTGATGCGGCGCGCGGGCGCGAAACACGCCTTCGGCAGCAGGAGAACGGCAGATATTGCCGAGACAGACAAAGAGGATACGGTGGGTCATGGGCCAAGGTGTAACGCGAAGGGCAATGATGGAAAAGATCGTCATACTGACAGGGGCCGGTATTTCTGCCGAAAGCGGGTTGGGTACCTTCCGCGATGAAGGCGGGTTATGGGCACAACACCGGATTGAGGACGTCGCCACTCCCGAAGGTTTCGCCCGCGATCCCGCTCTGGTTCACCGGTTCTACAACGCCCGACGCGTGCAGGCCGCCAAGGCCAAACCTAACGCTGCGCATGCCGCGCTGGCACGGTTGCAATTGGACTTTCCCGGCGAGGTGGTGATCGTCACTCAGAACGTCGACAGCCTGCACGAATCTGGCGGCGCCGAGCATGTGATCCACATGCATGGCACGTTGGCCGGAGCGTTTTGCCCGGCATGCAGCCACCGCTGGGCATCACCACCCGAGATGGCCGTGGGCGAACCCTGCCCTACCTGCGGTGCCGCCACCGCGCGACCGGATGTGGTCTGGTTTGGCGAGATGCCCTATCACATGGACGCAATCTACGACCATCTGGCCGAAGCGACCCTGTTTGCTGCCATCGGCACCTCGGGTCAGGTCTATCCAGCCGCCGCCTTCGTTCATGAAGCCTTGCAATCCGGCGCCCGCACGGTCGAACTGAACCTCGAACCTTCAACCGGAGCCTCCAGTTTTGATGAGGTCATTCTCGGCCCCGCAACGGAAACAGTCCCATCTTGGGTAGATGGCTTGCTCAGCCCCAGATGACAGCAGACACCGGCAGGATTTTCCGTTTATAGTGAAGGCCTAACCAGCTGGGAGAGCATCATGTCAGACCCTCAATCCCCGCACGAGGAAATCCTCGAGGATGGCACTTTGGACGGCCGCGACGCTTTGGGCGATCAACTCGCGGGACTGTGGTGGACGTTCCTGTTGCGCGGCATCTTCGCTGGGGCACTGGGCATCGCTGCGCTGTTCTGGCCGACAGGCAGCATTTCACTGCTGTTGCGTCTGGTCGGTCTGCTTCTGATCGTGGATGGCGGCCTGACTTTGCTGGGCTTTGGTCGGCGTGGATTGATAGGGGGCGTAGGGGTCGGCGCCCTGTTGATCGGTCTGGTACTTCTCCTGTGGCCCGAAGGCGTGGCGCGGCTGACCTTCTTCTTGTTAGGGGCGTGGGCCCTGATCATCGGCGTTGGCTCGCTGATGGCATGGCGGCAAATGTCGGATCAACACCCCGATGCGCCCTCAGTGCGCAATTCCGGGGTCATAGCGCTGCTGATCGGGTTGGTGCTGATCTTCTGGCCCGGCAGCGGAATGGTGGCGCTGGGATGGGCCATTGCCTTCGGGGCCCTGGCCTTTTCGGCGGTGATGTTCTGGCTGACCGCCCGGTTCAAACGCGCCCATGACCGGGTCGCCATGCGCGTGGTCAATCGCTAACCACCTCCGGAAACGGCAACAGGCCGGGCAAAGCCCGACCTGACGCATGGATGAGGGCCGCAGCGCGGCCTGAAGACAGGCGTAGCCTCAGTTCGAATGTGTCCCGTGGCCGCCAGCGTCCTGACGTTCCAGATCAACCGGCACCTCGATCTCGATCTCTCCGGCCTTCTCAAAAATCAGCGTCACCGGTACGGTCGCGCCTTGCTCGAATGGGGCAGTCAGCCCCATGAACATCACATGGTCGCCACCGCGCTTCAGCATGTGGGTTTCACCGGCTGGAATGACAAAACCTTCTTCGACGTGCATCATCTTAGCTACGCCGTTGTCATCAATCTTGTGGGTATGCAGCTCAACACGTGCAGACGCATCGGATTCCACGCCAATCAACCGGTCGTCAGCCTCGCCCGTGTTTTTGATCATCATAAAGGCAGCACCGGCCTTGGCTGCTTTGCCTGCGGAGCGCGCATAGGCGTCATCAACGGCAATCGTATCCTGAGCAAAAGCAGATGTTGCCAGCGTTGCAGCGACCAGAGTGATCAGAAGTTTGGATTTGAGGGACATTGCACCTCTCCTTGTATAAGTGTCTGAAAGAAAATGTGTCTTCAGATCACAACCGGAGGCGCGCGCGCCGGTCTGAAGGGAACCGGCAGGGCAACCAGATTACCCGCCTTGCGCAAAGGCGCGGGCTGAAACTGTTCTGGCGCAACGGGCATGGCGGCTGCCGGGACAACGACCGCCCCCAAGAGGGTCAGCGCGTATTCAGGGCAGAAATGAGGGGGCTGAGTCGGCTGGCCTTCGGCGTCCATATAGACCACCACCGGGCCTGTACCAGTGCAAAGCACCATCTGCCCCACCGCCCTGTCCATTCCGCGCGATGCAGCCACCCCCTGCCCTGTCAGAATGACAAGCAGCGAAAGCGCCAAAGGCAGAAATCTGTTCAGAACGGGTTTCATCCTGCGCCTGATATAGGCCGGACTCAAAGCGGGCTTCAAGCGCAATCGAATACGCCTGAAACCCGCAACCACTGGGTTCGTGTCAGCTGTCCACGCCAGGACGTTTGACGGACCCTTTGGTCAGGCTCGTATGCAACCTGTTCACCTGTCGTTGCATCCGAAAGCATGTCCCAAACGTCTTGCCAAAAAAGGCAGCCAACAGGGAGAGGAAATCAGACAATTTAAAAGACATGGGGGTAAACTCCGCCAGATGAATATGACCAAACATAAAACAGTCTTGGCGCAGGGTATGTGAACAACATCACCGTGGCTGAAAATTTAATTCCAGTTCAGGAGCAGGCCGCGCAAGAAAAAACCCTGCACCTTGCGGTACAGGGTTGAATTCTTTCAAGGAAAAAGGGCTTAGGCCGTGGCTTGCGCCTTGGCAATTTCCTTTTTCACTTTCAGTGCGTTTGCCGACAGCTCTTCGTCCTTGGCTTTGGCCAGGAACGAGTCCAGACCACCACGGTGGTCGACCGAGCGCAGTGCAGCCGCCGAGATGCGCAGCTTGACGCCACGACCCAGGGTCTCGGACTGAAGGGTAACGTCGTTCAGGTTCGGCAGAAAACGACGACGAGTTCTGTTTTTGGCGTGGCTGACATTGTTGCCAGTCATCGGGCCTTTTCCGGTCAGTTCGCAACGGCGCGACATGGTTTCTTCCTTTGTTTCTGGAGGCCGGGCATGATGCCAGCGGCCAAATCACAAGGGGCGCAACCCGAAGTCGCGCCCGAAAACTGGTTGGATGCGTGTAGTGGGAATCGCCAGAAGGGTCAAGACAGATCGCGCGAAATCTTTGCTCAGGCATCACCGGGCGGTTGGATACACGCCTGCAAAAGCGGTTTTTTGTTCTTGCGATGGCGTTCCAACAGATGCGACTGCTGCCGTCCGCGCGGAATATAGCGGGCGGGCCGCGGTGTCAGTTTCTTTTCGATCAGCTCAGGAAATATCTCAAAAATCTCGCGGCGGGCCTCTGAACTCAGAGTTTTCAGCGCCTCGGGCCCTGTAAACAGGCTTTCTGTCGGCGCGCCTTCGGCAAAGATGACCTGATGTTGATCGAAAAGCAGATGGTAGTACTCAACCGATGTGACGTCTTTGTCCACGAATATACCGGGCAAGGCTGTTAGCTTGATGGCGGGAATCAGCACTTCGCGTTCGTCGAACATGCGTTGGGCAATGGGGGACTGGACCAGCATCCGATGCTGTCGCGAGACCAATAAGTCCCGACTTGGAAAACCGCCGCCCAGCGCCCCTGCCAGAATTCGAATGGGATAAAGTTTGGGGTTCCCCTTCAATCCGTCTAGATCAAAGCGTCGCCTCCCGATCCAGCGAATCTTTTGCAACCCCTTACCCAGTGTCTCAATCATGTCACCGGTGCAGAGATCTTGGATAAGCACCGGGCCGGATCGTGTCAAAATCTCAGTGTCGCGTGTGAAGCATGGAACCCCTGTTCCGTTCTCGAATGCCTGATAAGAGACGGACGGCCCAGACGGTAGGTTCGACGGCAGGATAAAAGTGCCGCTTGAGACCGAGTAGGAAACACCTTCGGCAACGGTGAAAGTTCCAAACGTATCGTCGGTGACGACCGTACCGACGGGCAGGTTCAAGCTGTCCGTTCCGCCGCCACCGCGAACGTCGCCCGTTACGTTTGTGCTGTTGATGTTCAGGGTGTCGTTGCCCTGCCCCAGCCGAACATCACCAACGGTAGATCCCTGAAGGTTGACCGTATCATCATCAATTCCGGCATTCACTTGCCCGACCACAGTACTGCCGGTGATAACGATATCGTCGTCTCCGCGATTGCCCCGCACGGAACCGGAAATCGTACTGTTGGTAACGGTTACGTCGTCATCGCCCTGTCTGGCGCGAATATTGTCAATTGGTCCGGGTACCGTTGTCCCGTTTAAAGAACCGGTATTGTCGGTGACTTCAATGTCGTCGTCGTTATTCGTCCCGTTGATATCGGGCATGTTCGACGGTTCCTGTCGCCTGAGCCAATCGCACAACTCAAAATTGCATTCGCGTCGATCTTACACGACAAATGATGAACGCGCCACTCTGCCCGGCCGGTTAGTCTGCCGCCAATTCAGTCAGCATTTGTTTGGCCGCGATCGATGGGCTAAGGACACCTTCACCTACCTGAGTGCTGAAACGATCCATCATCGCACGCGCCTGTGGTGTTTCGAGCCGGGCCAACAGGGCATGCCGGACCTCTTGATCGAACCAATATCGCGCTTGATTGGTTCGATTGGCCTCCCAATGGCCAGCTTCACGCCGCCAATCAGTCAGCGATTGCATTTCGGACCACGCGTCTTCCAAGCCGTGTTCTTCCACCGCCGACACTGTCATAGCCTTGGGAAAGGTCTCGGGGTCCTGCGGGCGCTTTCGCAACAGGCGCAGCGCTCCGGCATAGTCAGCGCAGGTGCGGATGGCAGTAGGCTTCAGATCTCCGTCAGCCTTGTTGATCAGAATCATGTCGGCCATTTCCATGATGCCGCGCTTGACACCTTGCAATTCGTCTCCGCCTGCTGGGGCCAGCAGCAACAGGAACAGGTCGGACATTTCGGACACAACGGTTTCCGACTGGCCCACACCCACGGTTTCGATCAGCACCACATCGAAAGCGGCGGCCTCGCACAGGGCAATCGCCTCGCGCGTACGTCGGGCCACACCACCCAGATGCGACTGGCTGGGGGATGGGCGGATAAAGGCGTTTCTCTCGCGGCTCAGACGTTCCATCCGGGTTTTGTCGCCCAGAATCGAGCCTCCGGAGCGGGACGAGCTAGGGTCAACCGCCAGCACCGCCACCCGCAGCCCCTGGGCGATCAGCATCATGCCAAAGCTTTCGATAAAGGTGGATTTGCCAACCCCTGGCGTCCCTGACAGGCCGATACGCAGCGATTGCCGTTTGGATTTAGCCAGATGCGCCAGCAATTCGGTCGCCTGTGCCCGGTGATCCTCACGGCCGCTTTCGACCAGAGTGATGGCGCGGGCAAGTGCGCGCCGCTCACCGTTCAAAATCCTGTCGCTCAGGCTGTCTATGTCCATTTCATCCTCGATGTGTTGCGGCACGACTACTTGCCGCCCCGACAAACTGTTTGTCCAGACTGGACCGCTGCGGAAATACGCCGCACACCAATTATTCGCACCCATGTGTTGCCGTTCCTCCGCTGTTAGCGGTTGCGCTACTCCTGTTCGCGCCGCGCACATGGCGGAACTGGACCTTGCCGTTTCGTTGGCGGATAAAGCCCGCATGACACGACTGCCCATTGAAGACGCCATCCCAGACCTGCTTGCGGCCCTCCAGGATTCAGGCCGCGCTGTTCTTCAGGCCCCTCCGGGGGCAGGTAAAACAACACGAGTTCCCCTGGCGATACTCGAGGCGGGCTTGTGCGAAGGCAAGATCGTGATGTTGGAGCCGCGCAGATTGGCCGCGCGCGCTGCTGCCGAAAGGATGGCCGACACTTTGGGCCAACGCGCGGGTGAGACCGTAGGTTATCGGGTGCGGGGCGAAGCCAAGGTTTCAAAATCAACCCGGGTCGAGGTCGTGACCGAAGGCATTCTGACCCGGATGTTGCAATCCAATCCCGACTTACCGGGTGTGGACGCCGTGATTTTCGACGAATTCCACGAACGATCCCTGAACGCCGATCTGGGATTGGCCCTTTGTTTGGAAGTCACCGGCGCTCTGCGGGATGACCTGATGCTACTGGCCATGTCGGCAACGTTGGATGCCGAGCCGGTTGGACGGTTGATGGGCGCGCCAATGGTCACCTCCGAAGGGCGCAGTTTTCCGGTCGAAACACACTGGCTGGACCGCCCTTTGGGGGCGCAGGCACGGCGGCTGGACGCTCTGGTCGATCTGGTTGTTCAGGCTGAAAGGGACACGCGCAAAACCGGCGGCGGGGTGTTGGTGTTCTTGCCAGGTGAGGGTGAAATTCGCCGGGCCGAGGCCGCCTTGTCCGCGCGCCTGCCGGAGAACTGCGTGCTGCGCCCCCTATTCGGGGCCATGCCTTTTGCCGCCCAGCGCGCTGCGATTGCGCCGGTGGATCAAGGGCGCAAAGTGGTGTTGGCCACGTCGATTGCCGAAACCTCACTGACCATTCCCGACATTCGGGTCGTGGTTGATATGGGGCAAGCGCGACGGGCGCGGTTCGATCCCGGTTCGGGCATGTCCCGTTTGGTAACCGAGCGTGTAACCCGCGCCGAAGCCACCCAGCGCGCCGGTCGCGCAGGCCGCGTGGCCGAGGGCAAGTGCTATCGGTTGTGGTCCAAGGGTGAAGAAGGTGCGTTGTCTGCTTATCCTCCGGCCGAGATCGAGGCCGCGGACCTGACAGGTTTGGCATTGGAACTGGCGCTGTGGGGTGCCGAACCGGGCGATCTGGCCTTTCTGACACCGCCGCCCGAAGGCACGATGGCCGAGTCAAAGGCTCTGCTGACGATGCTGGGCGCGCTGGATGCCAAGGGGCGGATTACCGAACACGGGCGCGCCCTGGCTGCCCTGCCCCTGCATCCGCGTCTGGGTCATATGTTGGTGTCTGCCGGTTCCGGTGCCGCCACTTTGGCCGCATTGATGGCCGAACGCGATCCGCTAAAGGGCGCGCCGTCAGACCTTTTGCTGCGGCTAGAGGCGCTGCGCGACATCCGCGCGTTTCAACGCAACCGCGTCTGGCAAGTGAATTCGGGCGCAGTGGATCGGATCAAAGCCGAAACCAAACGTCTGCGTACCAAGGGCCAGGCCAGTGATCTGAGCCCCGCCGCCATGGCCGCGTCGGCCTATCCCGACCGCATCGGACAGCGCCGCAAGGGTGACGTTCCCCGCTATGTTCTGTCAGGCGGCAAAGGGGTGGTGCTGGACAGCGGCGATACGCTGGCCGCGGCACCTTATCTGGTGGTCACGGACACCGACGGTAATCCGCGCGAAGCACGGGTGCGCATGGCCGCCCAGATCAGCGAAGGCGAAATTCGCGATCTGTTTTCCGGGCAAATCAGCTGGGTCGACAGCTGCGCCTGGTCAAAACGCGACCGCCGGGTGGTGGCGCGCAAACAGGAAAGGTTCGGCGCGATAACGCTGAGCGACCGTCTGTGGAAGGACGTGCCGGACGATGCCGTGGCGCAGGCCATGCTGGATGGCGTGCGCGATCTTGGATTGCGTCTGGACGGGGCGGCGGCGCGGTTGGCGGCGCGCGTTGAATTGGTGCGGACCGAAGGGGCTGATCTGCCTGACTTTACCATCGAAGGGCTAACAGAGTCGCTTGAGGACTGGCTGCTGCCCATGCTCTCGGGCGTACGCAACGCCGAAGAGTGGAAGCGGTTTGACCTGCTGCCCGCTCTGCGCGCCCGGCTAGACTGGATCCAGACGCAAGAACTGGATCGCCGCGCGCCCGGATCGTTCGAAACACCGCTGGGCCGAAAGGTGCCGATTGATTATGGCGGCGCGGTGCCTGAGATTTCCGTGCGCCTGCAAGAGTTGTTTGGCGTCACGCAGCATCCGGTTGTGGGGGGCGAGGCGTTGAAAATCACCCTGCTTTCTCCTGCGCAACGACCGATCCAGATCACCCGTGATCTACCGGGATTCTGGGCGGGCTCTTACGCCGATGTTCGCAAGGATATGCGCGCGCAATACCCCAAGCATCCCTGGCCCGAAGACCCGACACTGGCCGACCCAACCCTGCGCGCCAAACGGCGGAAATAACCACGACCCCGACATTCGTGATAGAGTTGGTTCAGGCAATTGTTTGTATCAGCCCTATTTCACTGTTATGTGCCGACGTTTCAGGCAAGAAAAGCACAGGATCGATCGACCAATGACGAAATGGCTGCGAAAAATCTGGGACGAGGTCGCCCGACCGATTTTCCTGCGCCCGCAACGGGTGCAGTTTGCAGCCCTTTGCACCCGTGAAACCCCAAGCGGACCAGAGGTTCTATTGATCACAAGTCGCGACACCGGGCGCTGGATCATTCCCAAAGGTTGGCCGGTTGATGGCATGGACGGTGCCGAAACTGCACTGCAGGAGGCGTGGGAGGAAGCAGGCGTGCGGGCGCCGAACCCCTCCAAGGAACCGATCGGGCACTATACTTACGATAAAATCCTGAACGATGGCACGGCCTATCCCGTTCTGACCAGTGTCTATCGGGTTGATGTTCAGGATCTGGAAGATGACTTTCCCGAAGCTGGCAAACGCGAGCGGGTCTGGGTTTCGCCCTCAACTGCGGCTGATCGTGTTAACGAGCCGGAATTGCGCGATTTGCTGCTGCAAGTGTGATAGTTTCGCAAAAAATTGATAACATAACTGTTGTCCCGAGGGGGGAAACCGTCTAGCCGCGTGCCGAAATGCACTGGCTGCTTGAAAAAAGATCATGTCGAATTTGACCTCGAAATCCCGCTGGCAGGCTCTGGACAGCGACCTTCACCGTATCTCGCGCGTTGAGAATGCCAACGCCCATGTGGCGCGCCCGCTGTTGGCCCCTGGTATTTCGCTGGCCTTTATTGCGCTGGCCGGGTTGTCGGCGGCGATAGTGTTCGGGCTGGCGGATGGCGGCCTGATCGTTGCTGCGGCAGCCGCCTTTGGGGCCTATATGGCGATCAATATCGGTGCCAATGACGTGGCTAACAACATGGGGCCCGCGGTTGGTGCCAATGCCCTGACTATGGGCGGCGCCATCGTTATCGCCGCCATCGCCGAAAGCGCCGGTGCCCTGTTGGCAGGCGGAGATGTCGTTTCGACCATCTCTAAGGGGATCATCGATCCGGCCTCGGTTCAAACCAGCAATGTATTCATCTGGGCAATGATGGCTGCGCTGATTTCGTCGGCCTTATGGGTCAACCTGGCCACATGGGTCGGGGCACCGGTGTCAACGACGCACTCGGTTGTCGGCGGCGTGATGGGGGCCGGCATCGCCGCAGCGGGTCTGAGCGCCGTCAACTGGAGCACAATGAGCGCGATTGCTGCAAGCTGGGTAATCTCGCCAGTATTGGGTGGGTTGATCGCGGCTGGGTTTCTGGCGCTGATCAAAACCAAGATTCAATATCAGGACGATAAAATAGCGGCTGCACGGCGCTGGCTTCCGATCCTTGTGGCCGTAATGGCTGCGGCGTTTGCCACCTATCTGGCCGTTAAGGGTCTTAAGCGGATCGTGAAGATTGAGCTTGAGGTGGCGCTGCTGATCGGCCTTGCAACGGGGTTCCTGGTCTGGTCGGTCACGGTGCCCTGGGTACGGCGCAAATCCGAGGGGATGGAAAACCGCACCAAATCACTGAAAACTCTGTTTGGCCTGCCGCTGGTCATCTCGGCCACATTCCTCAGCTTTGCGCATGGCGCCAATGACGTGGCCAACGCGGTCGGCCCCTTGGCCGCTATCGTACACGCAGCGGAATTCGGCGACTTTGCCGCAAAAGTTGCGATCCCCAACTGGGTCATGGTGATCGGAGCCTTTGGAATTTCGTTCGGCCTGTTTCTATTCGGGCCCAAATTGATCCGCATGGTCGGTAGTCAGATCACCAAACTGAACCCAATGCGGGCCTTCTGCGTGGCGCTGTCCGCAGCCATTACCGTTATCGTGGCCAGCTGGCTTGGCCTGCCGGTCAGCTCAACTCATATTGCCGTAGGCGGCGTGTTTGGGGTTGGTTTTTATCGCGAATGGCATTCAGATCGCCGGTGGAAACAGTCCAACCGCCAGCGTCCGGTCGAACAGCGGCTGGCCCGGGAAGAGCATCAGCGCCGCAAGCTGGTGCGGCGTTCACACTTCATGACTATCGTGGCCGCCTGGGTGATCACGGTCCCCGCAGCAGCGGCGATGTCAGCGACAATATTTCTAATCCTGACGGCCTTCGCCTAATCCGGCCTAAGACGCAATTTGATCCACAGAAATTGCGGTTTCAGGCGCGTCCTCGATCAAATCTCGTATCTTGGCGCAGATCGGGGTTTCGACGCCAATTTGCGCGCCCAGGCGAATGATCTCACCCTGAAGACTGTCGATTTCGGTCGGGCGACCTGCCATCAGATCATAGGCCATCGAGGTGCGCGCGCTGGGGTCAATGGTCAGCATTCGCGCAGCGATCCTGGAAAAGATCGGCGTTGGCAGGCGCAGGATATGCGGCGTCATCCATGCAGGCAGCGGAGTAGTCGAAGCGACCGGATGGTTCGCGGCGTTCAACACCATCAGAGCCTCGGCCATCTGATCGGCCATCAGGCGTCGCCAGTTCCGGTCCAGCAGTTGATCTTTCAACGTCATCCCCGACAGCGCATTCAGCGCGTTGTTGAGGTTGATTACCAGCTTACCCCATTGGACCGCTTCGATGTCATCGCTTTCCACAACCGGCATGTCAGCACTACTCAGCCTCTGACCCAGCGCACCGGGACCGCTTTGGATGACGATCTCACCAGAGGTGGCGCGATGAAAGCTGGCCGGTTCAGTCGGCACCACATTGAACGGCACCATTCCGGCGCGCACGTCATGCTCTGACAGAACCATGCGCAAAGTACGGGCGTTTTCCATACCGTTTTGCCACGATACCACCGGAATTGAGATGGGCGTGTATTCCGCGATCTGCGCAGCCATTTCCGCTGTGGCACCTGATTTAACGGTCACGATGACGACTTGGGCACCGGCCAGACAGGTTGCATCTTCGGTCAGGGTCAAATCTTGCGCGGCCACATGCCGGGTCAGGCCCGAAAAATCCGAAATCGTCAGTCCTCTTTCTTGGATCGGATCTAATATGCGTGCACGGCCCAAAAGGGTAACGACATGCCCTGAGTGCGCCAACAATGCCCCGCAATAGCATCCGATACTGCCTGCACCCGCGATCACGATTTTCATGGCATCCCTCCCGGCGCAAAGGATCGCCGGGAACGAGGGCACGGACAAGACCCCCTGACGTCTGGTCAGCGTGCGCGCCTTGGCCGTGTCCGTTCCAGTTCATCCGAGATCGGTATGAACTCTTGATCATCACCCGGCGGCAGGTGGAACGCACCTTTCGCCCAATCGGCGGTTTTCCATTCACGCGTGGCGGCCTCGATCTTTTCCTTCGAGGATGACACAAAATTCCACCAGATATAGCGCTCTTCGTTCAATGTCGCCCCGCCCAGCAGCATCAACCGCGCGCCTTGCGGCCCAGCCTTGACTGAAAGGGGATCGCCGGGGCGGAACACCATCATACGGCCCTGTGTGAACGTATCGCCTGCGATCTCGACGGAACCTTGGGTGACATAAACACCCCGGTCTTCATGGTCATCCGGCAAAGGAAACGACGCGCCGGGATCAAGTCGCACGTCCAGATAGAAGGTCTCGGACAGCATCGTAACCGGGCTGGTTTCACCATAAGCTGACCCCAGGATTAAACGGGCGCTGACACCTTGGTCCTGAATATGTGGCAGCGCACCTTGCTTGTGATGCTCGAAATCCGGAGCCATATCCTCATGCGCTTCGGGCAATGCTATCCAGGTCTGGATGCCGAACAGGCTGTGTTTCTTGTCTCGTGTCTTCTGACTGGTCCTTTCGGAATGAGTCACCCCGCGCCCGGCAACCATCCAGTTGACCTCGCCGGGGTAAATCATTTGATGCGTGCCAAGACTGTCGCGATGCTCGAACTCTCCTTGATAGAGATACGTCACCGTCCCAAGACCGATATGCGGGTGTGGTCGGACGTCGATGCCGTCACCAGTCAGGAATTCGGCTGGACCTACTTGGTCAAAAAAGATGAATGGCCCAACCAGCTGCCGTTTACTCGAGGGCAGCGCCCTACGTACTTCGAACCCGCCCAGATCACGAGCGCGCGGAATGATCAATGTGTCCAGCGCCGTGTTGTGTGACAGAGATTCGAGGCTTTGGGTCGGGTTCCAACTCATTGCTGCGCTCCTGCGATCAGGTAGTTGCGTTCACCATCGCAGAATACACGGTATTTTCAGCTTGAGTATTCGCCATTTCGCACAGATTAAGTGCAATTTCGATGTTATGTTATTTCATCCCATTGCTCAAAGTGCCTCTCTTGGCCAAAGCCGGGGGAAAAACGGCCCGTCGATGCGGTCGCCTTCGCTGTAACCGGCGGCCTCGAACTGCGCACGTTCGTCTTTCGCCCAATCTCCGCGATATCGGATAATCCCGTCCGGCGCTGTCATCCGCAGGCTAAACCGACGCACTGTTTCCGTCGGCGTGACCGAGGACAGACCACCATGCAGTGTTCGCATATCGAAATAGATGCAATCCCCTAATTCCATATCCCACTGCAACAAGTCATAGGCGCCGGGATCGGCGTTGATATCCGGGGGCTGGTGATACGTTCGGCCTGCGACCTCAGTGGCCCCAAGACTGGGATGACCATCCGCAAACCGAACCCGCATGAACAGCTTGTCCCATAGGTGAGAGCCTTTGACAAAGGCGATCCCGTTCTCTTTGTTCACCGGCTCAAGTGGCAGCCAAAGGACGCACATGGTGCCTTCGAAATCAAAATAGGACAGGTCCTGATGAAAGGGTGGGCGCGAGGCCGATCCGGCCTCACGCAGGAACCAGTTATCCATCACAAGGTTGATCGACGGGGCATCCAGTAAACCCGCAGCCAGCGGTGCGCATGGCGAGTGATGCACGAAATCCCTAAATTGCGGAATCTTGTTCCACGCCCAGAAATCCTCGAAATATGCAGGGGCGTCTGGGTCCTTGGTGTGACGAGTGAAATTGTCGGTCGGGTTGGCAAGGTCCGCACTGATACCTTCGCGCAACAAGTCCAACCAATGTTCCGAGAATTTCGAGCGCAGCACAACGGCACCGTCCCGCTTGAAGGCCGCAATTTCATCGGGCGAAACCGATTGTGTCTTGTCCATTTTTCAGCCTTTCGCATCGGTATACCGACGATGGCACTGCAACCCGCACAGGGTCAAAGAAATTCGCCGGGGCTTGGGGTGATCACAGAGTGGTGAAGATCGCCTCGGAATTGATCTGAACCGTGCTATCTTTGCGCTGTGGCGCGCTCAGGTTGCTATGGATGTTACCTTGCAGGAGGTCCCGACATGACGAATTCACACTTGTCTCGTAGATCCGTAATGGCGCTAGGCGGGGCTGTTCTGGTCGCTGGTGGCTCGGGCTTAGTGCTTCCCGCGCGCGCTGCTGGGCTAGCACCGACACCGTCTATGCGCGGCGGGTCGAACAACTACCGCCCCGGCGCAGCCATCGTCGACCGGATCGGCGGCGGCGGGTTCTGGATGACCGGTACGGTACGACGCGCGGGGGATGGTGCCCCCCTGCCCGGCCAGCGCATCCAAATCTGGGCTCATACAACCGAAGGGCATGAGCGGGATCCGCAAAGCCATGGTGCTACACTGACCGACGCCAATGGTGAGTTCCGGTTGGAGATGCCGCAGATCGTGCCCGCCTTTGGCCAGCCGCACGGGCATCTGGCCTATGACAGCGGCGAGTTTGAGACGGTATTCCTGCGTCCGATCATGGCAAGTTCAAAAGACCAGACCCTTGCCGCGCATTTCGTCCTGCAACCCGCCTGATTTACGTGATCCGCAGCCTTTTGATCTGGGCGGCTGTGATCGCCGCCATAGCTGTGCCGCTGATTGCGGCGGCGCATAGCCCTTTATTGGAGTGGCGCGACCCAGTCTACATCGTGGCCGGGTTTGCCGGAGTGCTGAGTATGGGGCTGTTGTTGCTGCAACCCTTGCTGGCCGGGCGCGACTTGGCTGGATTACTGCCTTTGGCCAGCCGGCGCTGGCATCGACGGGTTGGCATCACTCTGATCATCGCCCTTGTGGTGCATGTGGGCGGCTTGTGGATCACCAGCCCCCCGGATGTTGTGGATGCGTTGCTGCTCGTCTCACCCACCCCGTTTTCAGCCTGGGGCGTCGTTGCGATGTGGGCCGCCTTCGCTGCCGCCTGTCTGGGCATCTTTCGGCAGCGTCTGGCCCCGCGGTACCGTATCTGGAGGCTGGGTCACACAGGGTTAGCCGCCATAACCATTGTCGGCAGTGTCGTGCATGCGATGCTGATTGAAGGGACGATGGAGATCATGACCAAAACCGCCCTCTGCGTTCTGGTTCTGTTGGCGAGCGTCCGAACGCTCGCCAGATTGCGTGTGTGGGATATCCGGCGGCGCAGTTAAACGCCCAGACACCAGCGCATGACCGCCTTTTGGGCATGCAGACGGTTTTCAGCTTCGTCAAAGATTACCGAGTTCGGTCCGTCCATGACCTCGGATGTCGCCTCTTCCTCGCGGTGCGCAGGCAGGCAATGCATGAACAGCGCATCCGGCTTGGCATGAGACATCAACTCGGTATTCACCTGATAGGGGCGCAGCAGGTTGTGACGACGCTCTTTGGCCGATTGGGAATCGTGCATCGAGACCCAAGTATCGGCCACGATCAGATCGGCATCTTCCACGGCTTTGTAAGGGTCACGCTCGACCACGATTTTCGAACCCTTCTGACGGGCGAACCCCATGAATTCTTCCTCGGGGTCGAACTGAGCGGGACCGGTGAAGGTCAGATCGAATCCAAACTGGCCCGCCGCATGCAGGAACGAGGCGCAGACGTTGTTGCCGTCTCCGGTCCAGACCACTTTTTTTCCTTTGATCGGCCCGCGATGTTCTTCAAAAGTCAGCACGTCAGCCATGATTTGGCAGGGATGCGTACGGTCGGTCAGGCCGTTGATCACCGGCACGTCGGAATATTCAGCCATCTCGGTCAGGATGGTTTCATCGAACGTCCGGATCATGATCATGTCGACATAACGCGACAGGACACGGGCCGTGTCGGCAATGGTTTCGCCGTGGCCCAGTTGCATGTCCTTACCCGACAACACCATGGTCTGCCCGCCCATCTGCCGTACGCCCACATCGAAGGACACGCGCGTTCGGGTCGAGGGTTTCTCAAAGATCAGTGCGACCATGCGGTCCTTGAGCGGCTGATCATTATCCTGCGCGGCTTTGGGGCGACCCAAACGGGCCTGTTTCATTTCGCCGGCCTGATCGATCATCGTCCGCAGATCGCCTGCATCGGTTTTGTGGATATCGAGGAAATGGTTCATATCGTTTCGCTTTTGGCTGTCGGTCGCCGGGGGCTCTGCCCCCGGCCCCCCGGAGTATTTAGAAAAAGATGAGGATTACGCGGATTCGAGGCTGGCTTCGACTTGTGCGGCAGCCTTGTCGAGGCGGATCATGGCCTGAGCAATGTCATCCTCGGTCAGCGTCAGGGGCGGCAACAGGCGGATGACATTGTCGGCGGCGGGAACGGTGATGACCTCATTGTCATAGCCCGCGTTAACCACATCGGTATTGGTCGCCTTGCATTTCAAGCCCAGCATCAGGCCCGTACCGCGCACCTCTTCGAACACGTCGGGGTGATCGGCGATCAGGCCTTCGAGCTTCTGGCGCAGCATCCCCGCCTTGCGGTTCACGCCTTCAAGGAAAGCAGGCGTTGCCACCTGATCGATTACCGCGCAACCCACGGCGCAGCCCAGAGGGTTGCCCCCATAAGTCGAGCCATGGGTACCCACGGTCATACCGCTGGCCGCGTCTTCGGTGGCCAGCACCGCGCCTAAGGGGAAGCCGCCGCCGATGCCTTTGGCAACCATCATAATATCGGGGGTAATACCCGCCCATTCGTGGGCAAACAGCTTGCCGGTGCGGCCAACGCCGCATTGCACCTCATCCAAAATCAACAACAGGCCATTGTCGTCGCATATCTGGCGCAGGGCTTTGAGTTCCGCGTCGGGCACCGGACGAATGCCGCCCTCACCCTGAATCGGTTCGATCAGGATCGCGGCGGTCTTGTCTGTGATCGCATTGGTCACGCCGTCAAGATCGCCGAATGTGACATGCACGAACCCGGGCAACAGCGGGCCAAAGCCCTTGGTCATCTTTTCAGATCCAGCCGCCGCGATACCAGCCGACGACCGGCCATGGAACGAGCCGTCAAAGGTAATGATCTCGACCCGTTCGGGTTGCCCCTTGTCAAAGAAATACTTGCGGGCCATTTTCACGGCCAGCTCACAGGATTCCGTGCCCGAGTTTGTGAAGAAAACCGTATCGGCGAAGGTATGTTCAACCAACTTATCCGCCAACGCTTGCTGCTGCGGGATGTTGTACAGGTTCGAGACATGCCAAAGTGCGTGCGCTTGTTCAGTCAGCGCGTTGACCAGCGCCGGATGTGCGTGGCCAAGCGCATTCACCGCAATCCCGGCACCTAGGTCAAGGAAACGTCGGCCATCCGCCTCGGTCAGCCAGGCGCCTTCGCCCTTCACGAAAGTCAGGGGCGCGCGATTATAGGTCGGCAGAACGGACGGGATCATCGGATCATCCTTTTCGTTAGGTTAAGCCCCGTGAGTGATACACGAAGGCCGGATTCGTCAACAGATTTGGTGGGATTTGCGCGGATTTACAGCGCGCAATGGATCAAACAGGCCGGTTACGCAGTAATGCGTCGGCGTCGGAGTCGCAGGATATGTGCGTGTTTGATCATGCGGGGCCGTATAGCCGTGTGTTTGACTTCTGAAAACCCCGAATTTCCAAAATCAGAAACTTCACTTTGAAACTCAGCTTTTATCGCTTGCCATTTAGGGCGCAGTGACGCACCGCTGGGTCATGACACCCGCGCGCCAGAACCCTGCCCTTGCGGCTTTGCTGATCGTCACCGCCAGCGCCTTTCTGGCCGCAACCACACTTCTGGCTAAAGCGTTGGGGACGGATACCTTAGGCCCGGCGTTGCATCCGATGCAGATCAGCCACGGACGGTTCCTGTTCGCGTTTCTGGTGATCGTCAGCGCGGTGGGCGTTTTGCGCCCACGGTTAAGCCGCCCGCATTGGGGGTTGCATATTGGGCGGACGAGCTTTGGCTGGGTGGGGATTACGCTGATGTTCGCCTCGGTCGCGTTCATCCCGATCTCGGATGCCACTGCGATTTCCTTTTTGAACCCCGTCTTTGGCATGGTCCTGGCCATCCCGCTGTTGAAAGAGGGCGTTGGGCCGTGGCGCTGGCTGGCCGCTGCTGTTGCTCTGACCGGTGCATTGATCCTGCTACGCCCGACACCGGCCAGCTTCCAACCTGCGGCGTTGCTTGCCCTGACGGCGGCGGCTGTGATCGGGATGGAGCTGATCTTTATCAAAAAGCTTTCGGGCCGTGAAATTCCCATCCAGATTCTGTTGATCAACAACGCGATGGGGCTGACCATCGCCTCGGTCGCGGTCAGCTTTGTGTTCCAGATGCCAACGCCCGAACAATGGATCGCGCTGGTGGCAATCGGGGTGCTGATGGCCTGTGCCCAAGCCTGTTTCGTCAACGGGATGGCGCGCGCGGATGCATCCTTTGTGGCGCCAATCAGCTATGCCACACTGATCTTTGCCGCCCTCTATGACTTTGCGGTGTTTGGCGTTATCCCGGATGTGGTTAGCCAAATCGGTTCTGCAATCATTCTGACGGGCGGACTAATCCTTGTCTGGCGCGAGGCACGCGTCAGAACCGCCTAGCTAGGCGTTTTTTTGGGATTGCGGGATCCAAAACCTGCACCGTCATGCTTTCAGCCTGTATCCCTTTCGCAGCATCTGCCAGGTAATGGCGCAGACAATCAACGTTGCGCCACTGCAAACCGCGAAACCCAGTGCGGGTGAGCTGTCAGACACCCCGATCATGCCATTTCGCAACCCATCAATCAGGTAGAATACCGGGTTCACGTGGCTGAGGCGGTTGAGAACAGGTGGCAATGCCTCGACCGAATAGAATGTACCCGACAGGAAGGCCAGCGGCGTGACGATGAAATTGGTAATCGCCGCCATTTGATCGAACTTGTTGGCAAATATTCCCGCAAACAGGCCCAACGCCCCCATGAAAGCACCGCCGAGAACAACAAACAGCAGCGCAATCAACGGGTTCCGCGGCACCAGCCCCAGCACCAGCGCCAGCGCAACGGCAACCACACAGGCGATCAGAACACCACGCACGATGCCTCCCGCCAGATAGCCCAATAGAATTTCCAACGGAGACAGTGGTGGCATCAACGTATCAACAATGTTGCCCTGTACCTTGGCAATCACCATCGAAGACGAGGTGTTGGCAAAAGCATTCTGAATCACGGTCATCATCATGATACCCGGCGCCAGAAATGTCAGGAACGGCACCCCCATCACGTCGGGTCGGCTGGGGCCAATAGCGATGTTGAAGATCAGCAGAAACAGACCTGCGGTCACCAGCGGCGCCAACAGGGTCTGGGTCCAGACCGCCAGAAAACGCAATGTTTCGCGCTGAGCCAACGTAAAAAGACCCATCCAGTTAACCGCTCCGAAACGGTGTTCGTTCTGCTCAAGGGGTATCCGCATCATCTGACCTCAACCTGATTCGAAGACTGCTTGTAACTCGGGGCGCAGTGATTAGAATAGGGGGCTGAGACGATTTCCCAAGGCGGCCCGAATCCGGGGCCGCTTTCCGCTTTTGAAAGGCAAATGATGTCCTGGACTGACGAGCGTGTAGAGCTGCTGAAGAAAATGTGGGGCGAAGGCCAGTCGGCCAGCCAGATCGCCAAGGAACTGGGTGGGGTGACCCGCAACGCCGTAATCGGCAAGGTGCACCGTCTGGGCCTGTCGAACCGTGCCACCGGTGCATCCCCGGCCAAGGCCGAGCCCAAGGAAAAACCGACCCCCGCGCCCAAGGCCGAGGCCAAGCCGAAACCGACACCCAAAACCGAACCGGCCCGCCCGGCCCCCGCACCTGCGGCCGAGGCCAAGCCCGCTGTGCCTGCCCGCCGCCAGATCATTCCGGCTGGTCAGCCGCTGCCACCGCAGCCTTCGGCCAACGAAATCAGCCCCGAGGCTTTGGCCAAGGTCAATGAGATCGAGAAGAAGGCTAAGAAACTGACGTTGATGGAACTGACCGAGAAGACCTGCAAATGGCCTGTCGGCGACCCTGCGACTGAGGATTTTTGGTTCTGCGGCCTGCCTGTGGAAGCCGGCAAACCTTATTGTGAGGCGCATGTGGGCGTGGCATTTCAGCCGATGAGCTCGCGCCGCGACCGTCGGCGGTAAGGAAGATGCGCCAGGATCCGACTGCACTGGAGGATGCCTGGCTGAAACGGGCAAAACGCTTGTTGGCGCTGGCCGAAACCGGCCAGCATTTCACCAAAGACCCATTTGATCGCGAACGCTATGACGAGATCGCAGCCATGGCCCGCGCCATGCTGGCCGATTTGGGCCGGGTGCCCCTATCGCGGATCGAGGGGCTGATCTCGGATCATGCTGGTGGTTATGCCACGCCCAGCATCGACATTCGCGGCGCTGTAATCCGTGATGGCCACATTCTGCTGGTCCGCGAACGACTGGACGGGCTGTGGGCCATGCCGGGTGGTTTTGCGGACATTGGCAGCTCTCCAGCGGAAAATATGGAACGTGAAGTCTGGGAAGAGGCTGGGCTGCAGGTCCGTGCCAGACACCTCTATGCTCTGCGCCACAAGGCACGGCATCCCTACCCGCCGGATTCGCGAGATTTTTATAAACTTTTCTTCCTGTGCGATGAGGATGGCACGGACGCCCCGCAGCCGGGTGCCGAGACCAGCGACGCGGCCTTCTTTCCCCCGGACAAAATACCTGCACTATCTTTGGCACGAAATATTCACGCGGATGTCACAGCAGCGTTCCGCGCCCATTCAACAGACCAATCCCAAACTCTGTTCGATTGACCTATTGCGCCGGGTGCGAGGACGAATCCGGCATCGGCACCCAACCCGGCAGTTCATCGGGGGCGACCGAGACATGCAGTTGCTCGGACTGGTCCATCCCGACTTTGCGATGCTTGCGCAGCAGGAAAACCTTGCCCCACCCCCGCCAGGTCCCGACCGAAGTTGCAGTAGTTGAAGTTGGGAACCGGTCGCGCCAGCCTTCGGGCAGCGGCAATCCATGCTGCTCGGCCTTGTCCAGCATCCAGATCAGGGAAATATTGCTGAGGGGACGCGCCTCTTCAAACCCGTTCAATTGCCCGCCCACGTCGCCATGTGTGCCACGGAACCAGACCTGTTCCACATGCCCCTTGAATTCGGGCGTACATTTCCACAGAACCGGCTCGTACACCTCGCGCGTCTCGTCCAGCGCCATTGCGTGATAGCCATGCCGGGTGGCGGGGCCAAGTTCATGGTTGTGAAATGCGTGCTTATCCTCGGCCCAGCGCCATAGCAGCGGAAGACGCAGGCCCAACGCCTTGACGGTGTCCCAGACACCGATCATTTCAATTGCGAGCTCGTCATGACAGAATTTTTGGCGGAACTCACAGGCTGCCTCGCCGCTAGGCGTACATTCATAGTGGCGATAGGCCTGCTTGATGTTGCGCTCGGTCGCGTGTTCGGCCTTGAGCAGACCGATCATGTCGATCACGCCCGCAAGGCTGCGCACGCCGTAAGCGCCGCGCGAATAGCCGATGAAAAATATCTTATCACCAGGTTTGTAGCGTGACGCCAGATAGCCATAGGCCCGCCGGATTTGCCGGTTGATGCCGCGCCCCATCATCACGTCCAGAGAAGTTTTCCAGCTTTCCCACTGCACACCGGATTCGTAAAAGACTGAGACCTTGCCGCCCATCTCGCGGCACAGATGGTAGGTCTGACCCGCATGAGTTTCAAACCCCGGCTCCAACGTCGACATGGTGCCGTCAAGGATAATGACATGACTAATAGGTTCACGGTGCAGCGCCTCGGCCGAATGTTCGGACCGCAAAGGCCGTCCGAGCCATCCAAGTATCTTTTTACTTAGCCGTGACAGAACCATGCGTCAGCAATTCCCAAACTCTTAGGGGTGTGAATGGCATATCCGCCTGCCGTACCCCATGTTCCCAAAGCGCGTCCTGCACCGCGTTCGCCACAGCGGCCAGCGCGCCCACGGTGCCGGCCTCTCCGCATCCCTTCATACCCATTGGGTTCGAAGTTGACGGAACCGGCGCCGAGGTAAACTTTATCATGGGTATCTCAGACGCACGGGGCAAGGCGTAGTCCATCAACGAAGCCGTGAGCAGTTGCCCCTGCGCATCATGCTCAACACGCTCGGAAAGGGCTTGACCAATGCCCTGCACCACGCCGCCATGCACCTGCCCCTCGGCCAACATCGGGTTAATAAGATTGCCGAAATCGTCAACTACGGTGTAGCGGTCGACCCATGTTTCGCCGGTGAAACAATCAATAACGATTTCGGCAACATGTGCGCCATTCGGATAACTGCGTGCGTCCAGCGTAATGCGCGCCTCATGTTGCAGAAGATCGGTTCGGCCATCGGCGCGGGCCATCTCGGCCGCTTCGATCAATGTAGGCGTCAGGTTTGACCCTGGCGCGCGGAATGTTTCGTGATCAAAATTCACGTCAGCCTCCTCGACGCCCATCTTATCGGCCAGATAAGGCGCGAATGCGGCGATCATGACGTCGATTGTGGCCAGGGTGGCCGTGTTTTGGACTGTAACGGACCGCGATCCTCCTGTCCCTCCTCCGGCAGGTAACTGATCGCTGTCCCCCTGGATGACATTGATCTGATCCAACGGAACTCCGATCTGATCCGACAAAAACTGGGTATAGGCCGTCTCATGGCCCTGGCCGTTTGATTGCGTCCCCACATAGAGGTTCACGGTGCCATCTTCGCAGAATGCGATCTTTGCGTTCTCGGAAGGGTCGCCCAAAATACTTTCGATATAGTAACAGATGCCCTGCCCCCGGATCAGGCCGCGTTCGGCATCAGCCGCCTTACGGGCAGCAAAACCTAATGTCTGTTCACTCGCGCGGCTCAGGACCATGTCGAAATCGCCGACGTCATAGACCTCACCAGTCGTCGTTTTGTAAGGAAAAGCTTCAGGCCGGATGAAGTTTTTGCGCCTCAACTCCCACGGATCGACGCCCAATTCACGCGCGGCGCGGTCCATAGCCCGTTCAAGCACATAGATAGCCTCAGGCCGACCAGCGCCGCGATAAGCGTCCACCTGCGTTGTGTTGGTAAAGAACCCTTCGACCCGCAGATAAGAGGTCTGCACATCATAGGCCCCCATCAGAACTTTGCTGAACAGATTTGTCTGGATTGCCTGACCGAAATGGCTGTTATAGGCCCCAAGATTGACCTTGCTATGCACGCGGTAAGCGGTAATTCGGTGGTCTTCATCAAAAGCCAGCTCAGCCAGCGAAGTCAGGTCGCGCCCATGGTGATCAGACAGCATCGCCTCAGATCGGTCCGACATCCAGTGAACGGGTTGGCCCAGTTTCATCGCGGCGACAGCGACACAGAAATACTCGGAATACGGCATCACCTTCATGCCAAACCCACCGCCCACGTCGGGCGTGGTGACCCTAATGAATTCAGGTTCCAGCTTCAGCTTCTGCGCCAATTGCCCGCGCATCGCCCAGACGCCCTGCCCGCTATAGGCAAAGTGCAACCGCCCATCGGACCAAGCAGCCTGACAGCCGCGCGGCTCAATCGATGTAACGATCACCCGGTTATCCGCAACGTTCAGTTGCACTCTGTGCGCGGCGTCCTGAAAGGCCGCTTCGGTCGCTGCCTCATCCCCCATGCCCCAGTCAAAGGCACGGTTGTCAGGAGCTTCGATGTGCAGCGGTTCGCCGCTCATCTCCAGGTCAAGCTTGGCGGGCAGATCCTCGGTTTCCATCCAGATCAACTCGACCGCATCACGGGCCTGTATCTGCGTTTCGGCGATGACCACCGCGACCGGCTCACCGACAAAACGCACGCGGTCCTTGGCCAGCATGTGGCGATCCGGCGCCGCCGCTTTCGAGCCGTCCCGGTTCGACACAAGCGCCGCGTTTAAAACCGTGTCGATCCCGGCCTCAGTCAGTTCGTCCAGCGCCATGACCAGCCGCACGCCATTCGCCTCACGCGCGGCATCCAGATCCAGCGCGGTGATCCGCCCATGCGCAACCTGGCTGCGAAAAAACGCCGCAAACAGGGCGTCGCCGGGCACAGCATCGTCGATGTATAGCCCCTTCCCGGTTAGAAACCGCTGATCCTCGGTCCGTTTGACCGGCTGACTTTTTCCGAACTTGTCCATTGGATGCTCCTGCCTCGGCCTGTAGGGGCGACTTTAGGCTGCACCGGTTCGTTGTCCAGAGTACCCGCAGACCCTTCCCCTTCCCCTGCGCATTCGTTATTGCAGGCGCTGACCCAAGATTGATGACGCAGGACGCACCCCATGGTGATGGAAAAGACATTCAACGCGGCCGAGGCTGAGGCCCGCATTTACGAGACCTGGGAACAGGCCGGAGCCTTCAAGGCAGGCGCAAACAAATCGCGCGACGAAAGCTTTACCATCATGATCCCGCCGCCCAACGTGACGGGCGCGCTACACGTGGGCCACGCCTTCAACAACACGCTGCAGGACATTCTGATCCGCTGGCACCGTATGCGTGGCTTCGACACGCTGTGGCAACCGGGTCAGGACCACGCCGGTATCGCCACCCAGATGCAGGTGGAAAAGATGCTGGCTGCGACCCAACAGCCCGGACGGCGCGAGTTGGGCCGTGAGAAGTTCCTTGAGAAAGTCTGGGAATGGAAAGGCGAATACGGCGGCACGATCATCGAGCAGTTGAAGCGTCTGGGCTCATCCTGCGACTGGTCGCGCAATGCCTTCACTATGGCCGGTGCGGCGGGCGATCCACGCACGGGGCACGAGAACTCCGCCAATTTCCATGACGCAGTCATCAAGGTCTTCGTCGACATGTACGAAAAGGGCCTGATCTATCGCGGCAAGCGACTGGTCAACTGGGACCCGCATTTCGAGACCGCGATCTCGGACCTTGAAGTCGAGAATATCGAGGTCGCGGGTCATATGTGGCACTTCAAATACCCCTTGGCGGGCGGTGAAACATATGAGTATTTGGAAAAAGATGAAGATGGAAATGTGACTTTCCGCGAGGAGCGCGACTATATCTCGATCGCCACCACGCGGCCCGAAACCATGCTGGGGGACGGCGCGGTTGCGGTTCACCCGTCGGATGAGCGTTACGCGCCAATCGTTGGAAAACTATGCGAAATCCCGGTTGGCCCGAAGGAGCATCGCCGCCAGATTCCGATCATCACCGACGATTATCCCGATCCCGATTTCGGCTCGGGCGCGGTGAAGATCACCGGTGCGCATGACTTCAACGACAACATGGTTGCCAAGCGCGGCGGCATTCCGATGTACCGTCTGATGGACACCAAAGGCGCGATGCGGGCCGATGGCGCCCCTTACGCAGACGAAGCAGGGAAAGCGCAGGAATACGCGCGTGGGCGTAAATTTACCGAGAACGAAATCGACGCAATCAACCTTGTCCCTGATCACCTGCGTGGCCTCGACCGGTTTGAGGCGCGCGCGAAAGTGGTCGAAGAAATCACCGCCGATGGACTGGCCGTCTTGTGCCGCGCCGATGACGCACGTCTGGGTTCGACCGCGCTGAAGCCCGAGCATGAAGGTGCCGACAAGCTGGTCCCGCTGGTCGAGAGCAAACCAATCATGCAGCCCTTCGGCGACCGCTCGAAAGTTGTCATCGAGCCGATGTTCACCGACCAGTGGTTCGTCGACGCCGAAAAGGTTGTCGGCCCCGCGCTGGACGCGGTCAAAGACGGCACGGTCAAGATCATCCCCGAGTCAGGCGAGAAGACTTATTATCACTGGTTGGAAAACATCGAGCCCTGGTGCATCTCGCGTCAGCTGTGGTGGGGGCACCAGATTCCGGTTTGGTATGGGATCGACCTGTCCGCAGAAGGGTTCAAAGACGACGAGAACGACGGCGATCTTGATCTGGTCGAGTTAGGCCGTTTGCTGAACGAAGGCGGCATGCTGCACCGTGGAAATGTCATGGAATGCGCGGCGAGCCTTGAGGCCGTTACAGAAAAATTCCTCGACGACAATGCCAACATCCCCAGCCCGTTGAGCCACGCGACCGTTATCGAAGTCGCAGACAAACAGGAAGCGATCCATCAGTTCGCTGAAAGCCTTGCTCAATACGCTGTCGACCAAGACCCGACCAAGCTTGTCTATCCGGTGTGGCGCGACCCCGACGTCCTCGACACCTGGTTCTCATCAGGTCTCTGGCCCATCGGCACCCTGGGCTGGCCCGAGCAGACCGAGGAACTGGAGCGCTACTTCCCCACGGATGTGCTGATCACCGGCTTCGATATCTTGTTCTTCTGGGTCGCCCGGATGATGATGATGCAGCTGGCCGTGGTCGATCAGATTCCGTTCCACACCGTCTACCTGCACCAGCTCGTCCGTGACGAGAAGGGCAAGAAGATGTCCAAAACCACCGGCAACGTCATCGACCCGTTGGAGATCGTCGACGAATTCGGCGCTGACGCGCTGCGTTTCACCAACGCCTCGATGGCGGCGATTGGCGGCGTGCTGAAACTGTCCCGCGAGCGCATCACCGGTTATCGCAACTTTGGCACCAAACTGTGGAACGCCGTCCGCTTTGCCGAGATGAACGAGGTCTTCACCGACGCCGTGCCGCAACTGGACGTAGCCGACTTGAAACCCAAAGCCGCCGTCAACCGCTGGATCATCGGCGAAACCGCCCGTGTGCGGGCCGAGGTCGACGCGGCGCTGGAAAGCTACCGCTTCAACGACGCGGCCAATGGGCTCTATGCCTTTGTCTGGGGCAAGGTCTGCGACTGGTATGTGGAACTCTCTAAACCTTTGTTGCAAGGCGATGACGCCAAGGCGCAAGCCGAAACCCGCGCCACAATGCGCTGGGTTCTGGATCAGTGCATGGTCCTGCTGCACCCGATTATGCCTTTCATCACCGAAGAACTGTGGGGTCTAACCGGCAACCGCGCCAAGATGGTCGTCCACGCCGACTGGCCGACTTACGCCGCCGCCGACCTGATCGACGCTGATGCGGATCGTGAGATGAACTGGGTAATTTCGGTGATTGAAAATACTCGCTCGGCCCGTGCGCAGATGCGGGTTCCCGCAGGGCTCTATGTGCCGATGTTGGTGACCGAGATCGACGCCCACGGACAGGCAGCGTGGGACCGCAACGAGGCGCTGATCAAGCGTCTCGCACGGATCGACAGCCTGACCAAGGTCGACGACCTACCCAAAGGAACGATTTCCATTGCCGCACCGGGCGCCACTTTCGGCCTGCCACTGGCGGATATCATCGACATCGGTGCTGAAAAGGAACGGCTGGAAAAAGCCAAGGGCAAGTTGGCTAAAGAACTGGGCGGTCTGCGTGGACGTCTGAACAACCCGAAATTCGTGGCCTCGGCCCCGGAGGAGGTTGTTGCCGAAGCCAAGGCCAATCTCGCCGCCCGCGAAGAGGAAGAAGAAAAGCTGAACGAGGCGCTGGCCCGCCTAGCCGAAATCGCCTAATATTCATCTTTTCAAAAATACTCAAATCCCAAACCCCGCCGCGTTTGCCACGGTGGGGTTTACTTTTGCACACACGGCCCTTGCCCCCACTTGCAAGCCCTTGCTAGCAAAGGCGGATATAACCCCGAGGTCTCAGATGGCACGCGCATTCCCCCCGATCCAAACCATCTCAACCGGGCTGGTGGTCGCCATTGTCGGGTTCTTCAGCTCTTTCCCTATCGTGTTGCAGGGACTGGCGGCCATGGGGGCCTCGGCGCAGGACTCCGCGTCGGGCCTGATGATGGCGGCCATTGCCATGGGAGTGACGGCCATCGGTCTCAGCTTGTGGTACCGGCAACCCATCAGCGTTGCGTGGTCCACTCCGGGCGTTGCGCTGTTGGCCGTGTCCGCGATGCCTGCAGCAGGGTTTTCTGACGCGGTCGGCGCGTTCCTGTGCGCGGGAGCGCTGACCGTGCTGGCCGGGCTGTGGCGACCTTTGGGACGGTTGGCGGCGGCCATCCCGACAACATTGGCGCAGGCAATGCTGGGTGGTGTTCTGTTGCCCCTGTGCATCTTGCCCTTCAAGGCCGCTGTTGAACTGCCCTGGCAGGCTTTGCCGGTGATCCTGACTTGGTTCATCGCAGGGCGGGTGAACCGCTTGTTTGCGGTTCCGGCAGCGGTTGTCGCCGCAGCAATTGTTGTGGTTCTGAATGCGGGCGACACGCCCGTCACGCCAACCCATCTTGTCGCCGCACCGGTCTGGACAATGCCAACCTTCTCGCTGGCCTCTGCCGTCGGTATTGGCCTGCCGCTGTTCATTGTCACCATGGCCACGCAGAACATCCCCGGTATCGCGGTGATGCGCAGCTTTGGCTACACACCCGCCCCCGGCAGGTTGTTCTCTTCGGTCGGTTCGGCCAGCATCCTGTCGGCCCCGTTTGGGGCGCCGGCCACCTGCCTTGCAGCGATCACCGCCGCCATGTGTTCCAACGAAGACAGCCACCCAAACCCGGCCCAACGGTATTGGTCGGCGGTGATGGCAGGCGTATTCTATTGCCTGTTTGGTGTATTCGCGGTGGCCATCACCGGGTTTGCCGTACATGCTGATCCGCTGCTGATGGGCACCCTGACAGGGATTGCGTTGATCGGAGTGCTTGCCAACGCCACCCACGCAGCGCTTGATGTTCCAGCGGAGAGGGAAGCCGCTATTTTGACATTTGCCATCACTGCTTCAGGTATCTCGGTCTTTGGTCTGGGCGCGGCAGTCTGGGGTTTGCTGGCTGGTGGCATTGCGTATCTGGTCACGAAGCGAATTCGCTAGCGGTGCTCACTCGGCTTGGGATATAGTTTGACCATGCTCGGATCGCTTGGAAAACTGATCGAACGCCAGATCAAAAAGGCACAGGCCGAGGGCCAGTTGCAGGGGCTCGAGGGTGAAGGCAAACCATTGCCGGATCGGTCGGGTGAGGCGCAGAGTGATCCGGCCATCGCCGCCGGGCACCGGATCATGGCGCAGGCCGGTGTGCTGCCGGAAGAGTTCGAGATCAGGAAAAAGCTTGATGCCGCCCGAAAGGATTACGCCGAGTTGACCGATGCAGATGCACGTAAAGCTGCCATGGCGCGCATCGCCGATTTGGAGATGCGGTACAACATGGCCCGAGATGCGCGACGGGCCTTTATGCGCTAGCTACTTGAATTCAGGTTTTCGCCCCTGCATCTGCGCCATCACAACCTCCATCTGATCAGGTTTTCCGATCAGTTCGACCTGTTCGGCGGATTCTTCCAACAGAACCTCGGCGCGGGTCTTGGTTTCGGCCACTTCGATCAGGCGCTTGGCGGCGCGAATGGCCGAGGGACTTTTGCCCGCGATGTCTTCGGCCAGCGCCAATGCCTCGGTCAGTGGATCGTCTGACAGTTTCGTCACCAACCCCCAGTCCGCCGCCTGCTGCGCGCCGATGGGACGCGCGGTGTAGGTCAGCAGGCGCAGTACGTCCGAGCGCACCAGATGTGGCAGTAAAACCATCCCACCCATGTCGGGAATAATGCCCCACTTCATCTCCATCACCGCCAGCTTGGCGTCGGGGTGTGCGATGCGAATATCCGCGCCCAGCGCGATTTGCAGCCCGCCACCATAAGCAACGCCCTGAATGGCGCAGATCACCGGAACTGGAACACGCCGCCAGATCAGGGCAAGTTCTTGCATATCATTCGCATCCCCGTGGCTGCGGGTCATCAGCCACTCAGTCGGGTCCATATGCGCCATCTTGGCAAAGCTGGCCATATCAAGCCCGGCGCAAAAACTCTTGCCCTCGCCCGACAGGACCACGGCGCGTGCGTCCGAGGCTGCGACCTCTTGCCCGGCAGACAGCAACGCCTTGATCATCGCGTCGTCCAGCGCGTTCATCTTGTCGCCGCGCGTCAGCGTGACATGGGCGATGTGGTCTTTGTACTCGACGGATACGCGGGTCATGCGGGCCTCCTGATCTTGTTGACCCAACCATGCCCGGAAGGTCTGCCAAGTTCCACCTCAACGTTGGGGCACTTCTGGCTGCGCGTCGCAGATGGTTGTCTGACGAGTGGGTATGGGGTTATCTCGCACCATGACTGACCCACGCTACACTCCGCTTGCCCTGTCACTGCCTGCAACCGTGCCCTTTGTCGGGCCGGAAACGCAGGAACGTCAGCGCGGCGCGCCCTTTGTCGCCCGGCTGGGGGCGAATGAAAGCATCTTTGGCCCTTCCCCCCGCGCTATCGAGGCGATGGCAGCAACGGACATCTGGAAATATGGTGACCCCGAAAGCCACGACCTGCGACATGCACTGGCCGATCATCACGGTGTAAAGCCGGAAAACATCGTGGTCGGAGAAGGCATTGATGGCCTGCTGGGTTATCTCGTGCGGTTGCTGGTTGGCCCCGGCGATACAGTTGTGACCTCGGACGGGGCGTATCCGACCTTCAACTACCACGTGGCCGGGTTTGGCGGCGCGTTGCACAAGGTGCCCTATCGTGACGATCACGAGGACCCCGCGGCGCTGTTTGCCAAAGCCGTCGAGGTGGACGCAAAACTGGTCTATCTGGCGAACCCCGACAACCCAATGGGCAGTTGGCATCAAGGCGCGGATATCCTGGCCGCGATGGAGGCCCTGCCTGCAGGATGCCTGCTGGTGCTGGACGAAGCCTATGTGGAATGCGCGCCAGAAGGCACCGCAGCCCCGGTTTCAGCCGATGATCCGCGTGTGATCCGGATGCGCACATTTTCCAAGGTGTATGGCATGGCCGGGGCGCGGGTTGGCTATGCGATCGGCGCGCCGGGATTGATCGAAGCTTTCAACAAGGTCCGCAACCATTTCGGAATGAACCGGGCTGCACAAGCGGGGGCCTTGGCGGCCTTGCAGGATGCCAACTGGCTGTCGCAAGTTCAGGCACAGATCGCTAAGGCACGCGACCGGATCGGCCAGATCGCACGGGAAAACGGCTTGGTACCCTTGCCCTCGGCCACCAATTTCGTGGCGATTGATTGCGGTGGCGATGGAGCGTTTGCCAAAGCGGTGCTTGAGGGGTTAGTGGCACAAGGGATATTTGTGCGCATGCCCTTTGCCGCCCCACAGAACCGTTGTATCCGCGTCAGCTGTGGTACGGTTACGGATCTGGATGCCTTTGCTGCAGCTCTGCCAAAGGCGCTGGCCACTGCGAAGGCCACGATTTGACCCGGGCTTTGGAGGGTTCAGCGGCCAACGCGGCAGCTGCGGCCTCAAGCGCACCCGAGCCGCGCGGGATGTTCAGGGCGGCCATGGCGGTTTCCACCCCTCCCAGCATCGCCATGACCATCTGGCCGTTCACGTGGCCCATATGCCCCAGACGGAAACAGCTGTTCTGATCCTCCATGCCCAGCCCAATGCCAAGGGTCAGGCCCAGCTGGCGCTCGGTATACTGGCGCAGTGGTGTTCCCCGCCCATCGGTCAGACGCAAGGCGGTAACCGCGTGGCTGCGATGGCCGGGGTTGGATACGTTTATCTCAAGCGCGCCACCTTCTGCCCAGACCTCGCATGCCGCCCAGATGGCCTTGGCGAGGTGATCATGGCGAGCCCAGACATTCTCGATCCCTTCAGCATGGATCATGTCGAGCGCTGCCCGCAGACCATACAGATGATGCGTCGGCGCGGTGCCGTTGAAGTATTGGTAAAACACCTGCGGGTTCACACGCGGCTGCCAGTCCCAGTATTGCGAGACGCGCGGCATCGTTGCCCGTTTGGCCTGTGCTTTGTCATTGAAGAACACAAATCCCACGCCCGCCGGGGTCATCAACCCCTTTTGGCAGGCCGACACCATGACATCGACGCCCCAGGCATCCATCTCGAATCGATCACAGCCCAGCGAGGCGATACAGTCCGCCATCAACAACGCCGGGTGGTTCAGATCGTCCAGCAACGCCCGCAACGCCGGGATATCGTTGCGGATCGAACTGGACGTGTCCACGTGAACCGCCAGCACGGCCTTGATTTGATGAGCCGTGTCAGCACGCAGGCTATCGGCGATGCGATCCATATCCCAAGGCGAGGATGCACCGAAATCGATCAGCTCGACCTCGGCGCCAACTCCGCGCGCCATCTCGGCCCATCCGTGGGTGAACAGGCCCGAGGCCGGGGCAAGCACCGTTTCCCCCGCTGCAATAACGTTGGACAGGGCTGCTTCCCAAGTGCCATGGCCGTTGGCAATATAGATGGCGACGTTGTGATCCGTGCCCGCCACGCGTTTCAGATCGCGTGTCAGGGTCGGCACCATCTCGATCAGCTCGCCGTCATAGATGTTGGGTGACGGGCGGTGCATGGCCTGAAGCACAGCGTCAGGCATGACCGAGGGTCCGGGAATCGCCAGATATTCGCGCCCCTGCGCAAGAGAGAGATGGTTTGTCATGGGATCAACCTGTTTGAATTGACGCCCAACCTAGCGCAGCAAAAAGCCGCGTCAATCCATCAGCTTTGAGGCGTCACGCGCAAGGGCTTCGATCCCGGCCCAATCACCGCTCTGCACCATCTGTTTGGGCGCAACCCAGCTGCCGCCAGCGCAGGCGACATTCGTCAACGACAGGTAATCGCTGGCATTGGCTGGCGAAACACCACCCGTCGGACAGAACGTGATCTGCGGCAGCGGCGCGCCGATGGCTTTCAACGCGAGCGCGCCGCCAGAGGCCTCAGCGGGGAAGAACTTCAGCATGTCATAGCCTTTTTCCAGCAGGCGCATCGCCTCGCTGGCCGTGGCCGCGCCGGGCAGCAGAGGCAGGCCTTCGGCCTCACACGCTGCAATCAATACGTCTGTTGCGCCGGGCGAAACACCGAACTGCGCGCCTGCCTCTTTTGCGGCGCGTACGTCTTCGGGGGTGACCAGCGTGCCAGCGCCCACCACCCCACCGGGCACCTGCGCCATAGCCCGGATGGCATCCAGTGCCGCCGGAGTGCGCAAGGTCACCTCCAGGGCGGGTAAGCCACCTGCCACCAACGCTTCGGCCAAAGGCCGGGCTTGCGCGGCATCGTCGACGACCAGAACCGGAACGATAGGTGCCAGCTCGCAGATTTCGCGGGTTCGTTGGGTTTTTGACATGAAGATTACACTCCGAAAATGCTAGCACCCGCGTCGGCAGACCCGACGTTGTTGCGAAATACGGCGAACAGATCCCGTCCGACCCCGTGCTGATTGGCGGACAGATCCGCAGTGACCGGGGTGCGATCCAACACACCCGGAGTGAGGATTTCCAATTCGCCTTTCACTGCGTCAACGCGCAGCACATCACCATCCTGGAGATAGGCAATTGCACCGCCCTCCAGCGCCTCGGGGCAGACATGGATCGCGGCGGGAACCTTGCCCGAGGCACCTGACATACGGCCATCCGTGACCAACGCCACCTTTTGGCCCCTGCCCTGGAGGATCGCCAGGATTGGCGTCAGTGAATGCAATTCGGGCATGCCATTGGCCTTTGGTCCCTGGAAGCGGACCACAACGATCACGTCCCCGGTGAAGTCGCCCGCCTTGAAGGCCGCCTTGACCTCGGCCTGATCATGGAAAACACGCACGGGCGCTTCGACGATCTGATGTTCGGGCGCGACTGCGGAAACCTTCATAACGGCGGTGCCCAGATTGCCAGTCAGGCGTGACAGTCCACCGGTGGGCTGGAAAGGATCTTTGGCGGGGCGGACAATCTTGTCGTTCAGGCTGTGGCCCGCGCCCTCTTCCCAGACCAGATCGCCGTCTTTCAGCTTGGGTTCCTTGGTGTAATTGTGCAGGCCCTGCCCTGCGACTGTCAGGGTGTCCGGGTGCAAAAGCCCATCGTCGAGCAGCGTGCCGATGCAATACCCCAAACCACCAGCTGCATGGAAATGGTTCACATCCGCCAAACCGTTGGGATAGACCCGCGCGACCAGTGGGACGACGGCGGAAATATCGGAAAAATCCTGCCAATCCAAAACGATACCACCCGCCCGTGCCATTGCGATCAGGTGGATCAGCAAGTTGGTCGAGCCACCGGTAGCCATCAGCCCGACGATGCCATTCACGAAGGCTCGCTCATCCAACACCTGATAAACCGGCGTGTAGTTATTGCCCAACGCGCTGAGTGACAGGGCACGGCGCGCACCCTCTTCGGTCAAGGCATCCCGCAGCGGCGTGTTCGGATTGATGAAGCTAGAGCCCGGCAGGTGCAGCCCCATGAACTCCATCAGCATCTGGTTGGTGTTGGCAGTACCGTAGAAGGTACAGGTGCCAGGGCCGTGATAAGCAGCCATTTCGGCGGCCATAAGCTCATCGCGGCCAATTTCTCCGGCAGCGAATTTCTGGCGCACCTTGGCCTTTTCATCATTGGGCAGGCCGCTGGTCATCGGGCCTGCGGGCAGGAACACGGCGGGCAAATGGCCGAAGGCCTGCGCCCCAATTATCAGACCGGGAACAATCTTGTCGCAAACGCCAAGGAAAACAGCTGCGTCGTAGGTATTGTGGCTCAGCGCGACGCCCGTGGCCAATGCAATCACATCGCGCGAAAACAGCGACAGCTCCATCCCGGCCTCGCCTTGGGTGACGCCGTCGCACATGGCAGGTACACCACCTGCAACTTGCGCAGTGCCACCGGCAGTGCGGATCGCATCGCGGATCAGGCCAGGGTAGCGTTCAAACGGCTGGTGAGCTGAAAGCATGTCGTTATAAGCGGTCACAATACCAAGGTTTCCGGCGGCGCCGGTCGCCATCGCCTGTTGATCTGTCCCCGCCCCAGCATAAGCATGGGCCTGACCGCTGCAGGACAGATGCGCGCGAGCCGGGCCTTTGGATTTGGCCTGTTCCATCCGTTCCAGATGCGGGCCACGCAGGTCGGCGCTGCGGTCGATGATCCGCTGGGTGACGTCAGTGATAACAGAATGAACCATGGTTAACCTCCGATCTGACGCCAGCGACGTCCGTCGCGGTGCATCAGCATCAATGCTTCTTCGGGGCCCGAACTGCCCTGATCATAGCGTGCCGGGCGATCGCCGCGATCTTCCCAGCCTTGAATGATGGGATCGACCCAAGCCCAGGCGGCCTCGGCCTCGTCTCCGCGCATGAACAGGGTCTGGTCGCCACGTATGACGTCCATAATCAGCCGCTCATAGGCATCCGGCGCGCTGGCCTCGACGCCCAAAGCGTCGGCAAAACTCATGTCCAGCGCCACATCAGACAGGCGGAACCCGCCTGGGCCTGGATCTTTGATGGTGGTGCGTAGGGTGATGCCCTCGTCCGGTTGCAGGCGGATCACTAGCACGTTCCCGTGCAGCGGGCCAACATTCGGAAAGATCGTATGCGGCGGGTCACGAAAGAACACGGCAATCTCGGATTCCCGCGCCCGCAGCCGCTTGCCGGTGCGCAGATAGAACGGAACACCCGCCCACCGCCAGTTGCCCAGATGTACCTTCAGCGCGATGAAGCTTTCCGTACGACTGCCGGGGTTGCCAACGTGATCGACATAACCACCCTGCCCGTGTTCGGCGCGGTATTGGCCGCGCGCGATATCTTTCTGCTCAACAGGCTCCAACGCTTCGATCACCTTGACCTTTTCATCGCGCACAGCGTTGGGCGCAAATTTCGACGGCGGTTCCATCGCCGTCAGACACAAAAGCTGTACCAAGTGGTTCTGAATCATGTCCCGCATGGCACCGGACTGGTCATAATAAGCGCCGCGCCCTTCAACGCCCACAGTTTCAGCAACCGTGATCTGTACGTGGTCAATATGGGTCGAGTTCCATAGCGGTTCGAACAGGGAATTGGCAAAACGCAGGGCCATCAGGTTCTGAACCGTCTCTTTGCCCAGATAGTGGTCGATCCGGTAAATCTGATGTTCTTCGAAGCAGGTACGCAGCCCCTCGTTCAACGCTTTGGCGGACGCCAGATCATGACCAAAGGGTTTTTCCACCACGATGCGGCTGTCTGATGTGGCCAACCCGTGTTGGTTCAGCCGGTGCGCAATGCCCGAAAACAAGCCAGGCCCCACCGACAAATAGAACGCTCGCACGACGTCAGGGCGCAATGCTTTGGCCAAATTCGACCAGCCGGTATCGCCTGACGCATCAACAGGGACATACGAGACCCGGCTGAGAAAGCGATCCAGAACGTCCTTTTTGAATTCCGGCGCAAACTCCGCCATCGAGGCGCGTATCTGATCGCGGAACGCATCACTGTCCATGTCCGATCGCGCCGAGCCGATGATACAGGCGTCCTCGGGCATCTGCCCGACCTCAAAGCGGTGATACAGGCCCGGCAGAATTTTACGTTGCGCCAGATCGCCGGTCGCTCCGAACAGCACCAGATCGAACGGGTTAACCGGAATTACGCGTGAAACCATCGACGGGCTCCTTCAGTTCTACCTCTGCCAACATAGCACCAGAAAGTCGCAGCACTTGTGGTTTGAGCGATGTTAACGCTAACATTTGCAATTTGCATAAGCAATGCAGATGCAGAAAGCAAGCCCGGATTTGGGATGTCAGCCCTGATTGCGCAGCCACTCCATGACGGCGGGGCGCACCGATTGCTCACCCCGGTGCCGCGCATCCGCGATGATCTTGCGCAAAGATTGCAGATCGGCCCGCAGCAACACGCTTTTGACCGGACCGATCGAGGCCGGACGCATGGACAGTGTCCGAATACCCATCGCGGCCAGGCACAGCGCCTCAACCGGGCGACCGGCATCCTCACCGCAGAACGAAAGCGGCGTATTGGAGGAGTTGCAGCGCTCAACGATCTGCGCGATAAAACTCAGAAAGCTGACATTCAGCGTGTCATAGCGACGACGCACCAGTTCATTTTCACGGTCAGCAGCAAAGAAGAACTGCTTCAGATCATTGCCTCCGACCGAGACAAAATCGACCTCGTCAAAGAACTTTTGCGGCGCAAAGGCCAGCGATGGGGTTTCCAGCATCGCCCCGACCTCAAGCGTTTCGGGCAGGATATGACCCAGACGCTTTTCACGCTCGATGGTTTTATTGACCTCCCAGCGGGCCTCGTAGAACTCGTCGGCTTGCGCCACGAAGGGGAACATGATCGACAAGGGGCGGCCATTGGCGGCACGCAAGAGGGCCTGCAACTGCATCCGCATCACGCCGCGTTTGTCCAGACCGACGCGGATCGCGCGCCAGCCCAGCGCCGGGTTCGGTTCCGCCACGTGCTTCATGTAAGGCAGAACCTTGTCGGACCCGATATCCAACGTGCGAAAGATCACGCGCTTGCCTTCAGCAGCGTCCAGAACCCGTTGATATTGTGTCACCAATTCTGACCGCTTGGGCATCTGGTTGCGGATCAGGAACTGCAGCTCGGTTCGGAACAAGCCCACGCCCTCGGCCCCTGAATTATTCAATGAGGGTAGATCAGCCATCAGCCCCGCATTCATTACCAGATTGATCCGCTCCCCATCCCGCGTCACTGTCGGGGTTTCACGAATTGAGGCATAGCGTTCCTGCGCCTTGGCCTGCATCGCGATTTTATCTCGCACAGCGTTTGCCACGGTGTCTTCGGGACGCAGATGGACAATGCCCTGATCCCCATCGACCAGGATATGGTCGCCGTTCAGCGCCTCGGTCGTGATCCGGCCCACATGTACTACCAACGGAATAGCCAACGCACGTGCCACGATAGTGGCATGACTGCCGACCGAGCCTTCCTCAAGCACGATGCCTTTCAGTGATCGTCCGTATTCCAGCAGGTCTCCGGGACCGATATTGCGGGCGATCAGGATCGGATCAGGTGGCAGGTCAGCGCCATTTGTATTGCCTTGGCCTGTCAGAATGCGCAGCAACCGGTTGGACAGGTCATCCAGATCAGCCAGCCGTTCACGCAAATACGGATCGGTTACCTGCCCCATCCGCGCGCGGGCCTGCGATTGTTCTTTTTCAACCGCTGCCTCGGCGCTTAGGCCCAGGGCGATGTCCTCTTCCATCCGGCGCATCCAGCCTTTGGAATTGGCAAACATGCGATAAGCCTCAAGGACTTGAAGCTGTTCCTTGTCGCCGCCCTGCGAGATTTCAAGCATCTTGTCGACGCCAACGCGCAGCTCTTCGACCGCTTCATTCAGGCGTTCACGTTCGCGATGTGGATCATCGGCAATCGGGTTGGTGACCACGACGCGGGGCTCATGCAGCCAGACATGACCTTCGGCGTATCCTTCCTGTGCGGGACCACCGCTCAGCTGTACTGATTGCTGGTGCAGGGGCGACAGGGCCGCACCCTCGCCGATAAAGGCGCCCAGCTCGGCCATCTCGGCCAGAACCATGGCGACGACCTCCAGCGCATAAACCTCATCCGCCGAAAACTGGCGCGCCTCGCGGGATTGCACCACCAGAACGCCCAGTTTTTCACCCAGCCGTTGAACCGGCACGCCCAGAAAGGACGAAAACCGTTCTTCGCCGGTTTCCGGCATATAGCGGAAGCCTTTGGCCGACGGCGCGTCAGGGGTATTCACGACCTTGCCAGATTGGGCGACGCGGCCAACCAGACCTTCGCCCATACGCATCCGGGTCTTGTGCACCGCTTCGGGTGCCAAGCCTTCGGTGGCGCACAGCTCCAACGTGTCTTCGTCGCGAAACAGATAGACCGAGCAGACCTCGGCCCGGATGCTGTCGGCGATCAGATGCGTAATCCGGTCAAGACGTTCCTGACCGGCGGCTTCGCTCGCCATTTCTTCGCGCAGCCGCCCAAGCAGCTTGCGGGATTCTGTTTCGGTGCCGTCCGCCATGGCCCAACCAAATTATTGTGTCAGGCGAAATCCTTGGCTGAAATGCTCAGGCCGCCTTGTCCAGTTCAAAGGCATCATGCAGTGCCTGAACCGCAAGTTCCATGTATTTCCGATCCACAAGGACGGAAATTTTTATCTCAGAGGTTGTAATGACCTTAATGTTGATCCCCTCATCCGAGAGTATCTTGAACATTTTGGCCGCAACACCCGACTGAGAACGCATTCCGATGCCCACCACCGAGACCTTGCAGACATCTTCGTCCGCAACCAGTTCGGCATAGTTCAGCTCACCCGCGTCCTTGATCGCCAACAACGCTTTCTCGGCACGCGCGACCTGATCGGTCGGGCACGAGAAGGTCATGTCGGTGCGCCCCTCGTCCGAAATATTCTGAACGATCATGTCCACGTTCACGCCCTCATCGCTGAGCGCGGTAAAGATGATCGAGGCGATACCGGGTCGGTCCGCCACCGAAACGACGGTCATCTTAGCCTCGTCACGGGAATAGGCCACACCGGCCACAACATTGGATTCCATGATATCCTCCTCGTCAACGACCAGCGTTCCGGCCTCGTCGGATTGTTCCTCGAAACTTGAGAGAACGCGCAGTTTCACCTTATACCGCATCGCCAGCTCGACCGAGCGGGTTTGCAGCACCTTGGCCCCCAGCGAGGCCAGTTCGAGCATCTCTTCGAACGAAATACGGTCCAGTTTGCGCGCTTTTTCACAGATGCGCGGGTCGGTGGTATAGACGCCGTCCACATCCGTATAAATATCGCAACGCTCGGCGCCGAACGCGGCGGCAAAGGCCACGGCGGTGGTGTCCGAACCGCCCCGGCCCAGCGTGGTGATGCGCCCTTCGGGGCTGATGCCCTGAAAGCCTGCGACAACGGCCACTTTCATGCCTTCGTCGAATTTTTGGGTCAGATTTTCGGTCGGAATTTCTTCGATCCGGGCCTGACTGTGGGCACTGGTGGTCATCAGCGGCACCTGCCAGCCCTGCCAGCTGCGCGCGGGAATATCCATTTCCTGCAACGTCAGCGCCATCAGACCGGCGGTCACGTTCTCGCCCGAGGACACCACGGCGTCATATTCACGCGCATCAAATAGGGGCGAGGTTTCGTTGACCCATCCCACCAACTCATTGGTCTTGCCCGACATTGCCGAGACAATGACGATCACGTCATAGCCCTTGGCCACCTCAACACCGATGCGTTTCGCCGCGCGGCGGATACGGTCAAGGTTGGCAACCGACGTGCCACCGAATTTCATTACGAGTACGGGCATGGGGGTGGTCTCTCCGCGCCTTGGAATTCAGGTTCCGTGCGTCTTATGCGAGGGGGGCCCCAAGGGCAAGGGTTCAAAACCGCCCCGAATGCCGCATGGGGCTGCTTTACATCCGGCAGCGAGGCTGTCAGCCTTAGCCATCGAATTTTCCAAGAGGTTTTCCATGTTCCGCCTTGCCCTCGCAGTTGTCCTGCTGTCTTCCCCTGCCCTTGCACAGGTTTCAACTCTGGCCGCAACTGACGGCAAGAATGCTTTGGGCACTGTGCCCTGCGCCTCGGGCGGCGCACCGCTCGACAGCTGCCATGCCGAATTGCGCCACCATGACGACGGCACGACGACGTTGGCTGTGTCATTGGGCGGCGGTGAAGTGCGCAGCATCTATTTCACCGATGGCGTGCCGAATTCCAGCAGTTCACCTGCCAAGATCAGCCATGAAACACGTGGCGACCTGACCGTGATTTTCATCGACCCGGATGAGGTCTACGAAATCCCCACCGCAGCGTTGATACGTCAGTAAGCGTGGGGGCGACCGTCCCAGTTTTCGAAACAACCCGTTGTTTCCAGTGACAACGCATCGAACCTTTCAATCAGGCCCTCTGCGGCCTGATCCAGGGTGATATCGGCTTCGGGCCCGCCCATATCGGTCTGCACCCAGCCCGGGTGATAGATACCTACGGCAATTCCATCATCGCGCAAATCCGTGGCCAGATTGCGTCCCAGACTCAAGGCTGCGGCCTTTGACGCGCGGTAGATATAGCTGCCTCCCGGCGCGCGGGTGTGCGAGGCCATCGTCGATGAAATAATCGCAATCTTTCCCCGCGCGGCCCGCAGGTTCGGCAACAAAGCCTGAACGGTTAGAAACACGCCTGTCACGTTGATGGCAAAGCTTTGCGCCCACATGTCAGCGGGATAACCGTCAATGCTCTGCCCTTTGTCCAGATAGACCCCGGCGTTGCAGATCAGCAAATCGACGGGTTGATCTGCCAGATACGTGGCCACGTCGGAATGTTGCGAAGGGTCGGTAACATCCAGAACCACCTGCGCACTGCCATCCCGCGCGGTGCCGGTCAGCTTGTCCCCGCGGGCCCGGTAATTGTCAGCCAGCGTTCGGCCAATGCCACGATTGACCCCCGTAATAACTACATGCACAGCTTAATTTGTCTTTCTGCTGGGAACAAAAGGCAAAGGTGCCACTGGAACCCCATCGTCGATCAGGGCCTGCGCTTCGTCCGGCTTGGCCTCACCATAGATCGCACGCTCGGGCGCATCACCAAGATGGATTTTGCGCGCTTCGCTGGCAAAATCCTTACCCACATAGTCCGAGTTCTCTTCGACCTTGCGGCGCAGCTCGGCCAGCACCTTTTCAATGTCTGGCGCAGGGGCGGCCACATCTATCGTTTCAGCCTCGGGCATGGGGGCGATGGTCTTTGCCACGGCCTCACGGGCCGGGCGAACACGTGGGGTCATGATAGCCTTTTCAACATCCGCACATCCACACACAGCGCATGTGACCATGCCCGTGGATGCCAGTTTGTCGTAAGCGGCGGCCGATTGGAACCAACTGTCAAATGTATGGCCGTTGCTGCATTTCAATGCGTATTGAATCATGATCCGTCCAAATGTCGGTTGTCGAATTGATAACCACAGACATGGCAATATCAAGCCCTACCAGAGGCATCTTAGCGCATGATTGGCTCAAGTTTTTGAAACATTTGCCCAAGTTCGGGGAAATTGACGTGAACTGCGGCTTTTTTCGGCACAAACCATTGTCTCTGCCGCTGTTTGAATTCGGGAAAACACGCAGCAACCGATGTCACCAATAACGGAAAGACATCCACAACGCACAATACTGCGCCTTTTTTCTGATGACGTTTTCGATAGCAAAACTGCCCCATTGCCTGCGTGTCGCACTCTCCTCGAATGCCGGCCTCTTCCCACGCCTCCTGGCCTGCGGTCTGAGACGCAGTCAGCCCATCAATCAGCCACCCTTTGGGAATGATCCAACGGCGTGATTTGCGCGTTGTAATCAACAGCACTTCGGGTTGCCCTTGCTCAACACGATAGCACAAAGCCGCCGATTGCTGCAGCACCGGCAGGTGCCGGGCAATGTTGGAAACATGAGGCGAAAGCCTTGCGTCAATCACGCCGAGCCGCCTTTCATATGGATATTTGCCTGTTTGCCCGCGTTGTTTTGGTTTATTTAGCGGACGCTCAAATCATCAATACCATATGCGGTGAAATTCTCCAAGCCTTTGAAGAAAAATCACATTCGGGCGGCAAGTTTGCGCACCAGTTCATCGTGGGGAATATCGGCATCGACCGCCAAACGGCGCAGGCCGAAATGCACGCGGGCAATCTGCTGGTAATACCGCGTGTAGACATAGTTGGTGCCGCCTCCGGCAATGGCCCCCAATACCGGCACGGATTGCGCCGCCAATTTCTGCCCCAACACAACTGACAGCCGCGGAGCGACCGCTGCGATCAATTTCTGCATGGCAGGTCCTGTCAAGGTCAACCTGACCGAGAAGAACCCCAGATCGGCACCGTCGTCATTGGACAAAGGCCCGGCGGCGGACAGGACACGCACGCAATCAAATTTCACACCATCTTCCGACGGATCAAACCCTTCGCGCGCAGCCGCCCCTTGTATGGCACGCAACAGCATCGCGGTCGTCGCAGGTAATTCCATCAATGCAGTGGACATTCCGCCCAACCCTCCGGCTGCACCCATGGCCGTGGTTACCGCGGTGTTGACCCAGGGATGCTGGTCCGGCACAGCCCGTCTTGACCCTTCGGCAGCATGCATTGCCAACCACAGGGCCTGTTCCGTCGCACCCGTAAGGCCCTGCCTGATCGGTTCGGGCAATTGCTCCAACAAGGATTCTGCCGAACCTCCGAGGCTATTCAACAGCTTGACGCCCGGCCCTCCGGCCGTTCGGTAGTACCCCGCCAATCGGTCCAGTTCCGCCTCAGCATCCAGCTTTTCAACAAGAACCACGTCCTGCATAGATACCCTCCTGCCCATTAGACATCGGGATTTATGGCCAAGGTTTCAATAGTTCAGCGAGTCCAACGGGTAACAAGCCCGTCCACCCCGTCCCATACACCCGAGAATAATTCCAGCCCCAGAATTCGGTCCGGGTTGGTCGGAGGGGGCATTTCAACCCCATTCAGACGGGAAAACCCGAACCGGGCATAATAAGGTGCATCACCAACCAACATGACCCGATCCCAGCCCATCGCCCGGCCAGCTTCGATACCTTCGTGGATCAGAAAGCCCCCAAGACCCTCGCCTTGATGGGTCGGGTGTACGGCTACCGGCCCCAGCAGCAAGGCATCGTGATCACCCACATGCACCGGCCAGAACCGAATAGCCCCAGCCAGAATGCCCTGCCCGTCACGCGCAACCAAAGACAAGCCTGAAACCGGCGGCACATCATCGCGCAGACGATACGAAGACAGCGCCTCGCGCCCGGGCGCAAAGCACAGGTCATAGAGGGCTTCGACCTCCCACCAATCATCCGGCTCTTCCGGCCTGATCCCGAACTGCTGCACCTCAGCCCTCTTTTCCTTGCTGGCATTCGCCCTAGCACTTCGCTACGCCTTGGGCAAACGCTTGGAGTAGAGATGTTCTATCGACCCGAAGACGGCCATGGTCTGCCGCACAATCCATTCAACGCTGTTATTACCCCCCGCCCGATCGGTTGGATCTCCACCCGCAGCCCCGATGGGATCAACAATCTAGCACCTTATTCCTTCTTCAACGGGGTCGCCTACACGCCCCCACAGGTGATGTTCGCTTCAACGGGCACCAAACACGATCAGGACGGCGGTAAGGACAGTGTTTCGAACATCGAAGCAACCGGTGTGTTCTGCGTGAACGTGGTGGCACACGCACACCGCGATGCGATGAACGCCAGTTCCGCAGGCCTGCCCAAACATCACGATGAATTCGAACATGCTGGCCTGACACCGGTTGGATGCGAAACCATCCCCTGCGCTCGAGTCGAGGGCGTCCCGGCTGCTCTGGAATGCAAATTGACCAAGATTGTCGATCTGCCGGGCGAGGCAAATCGGGTTGTTTTCGGAGAAGTAACCGGTGTCCACCTGCGAGACGATTGTTTGAGGGATGGAATATTCGACGTGACGACCTTCAACCCGCTCGCCCGGCTTGGATATCGGGACTATTCAGTCGTAACCGAGTTGTTCTCGCTTAGTCGCCCAGACGATTAGGAATTACAGGGGGGCGCTGCCCCCGCCGCCCTTTGGGCGCCTCCCCCGAGGTATTTTCAGCCAGATGAAGCAGGGGATCCTGTATTCATCTGGTCGCAAATACCTCGGAGCGCGAGGCAGAGCCTCGCAAAATACTCAGTGGCCGCCCAGAATGCCGGTGCGAACAGAATAATCCACCGCCAGTTGGTAATCGGGGTCATCATCGCTGTCGACCATCAGATGCCCTGCTTTGTTCAGCAGCTTGTGGCAATCGCGGCTGAGGTGGCGCAGCATGACGCGTTTGCCTGCGGCCTCGTACTTCGACGCGACGTTTTCGATGGCCTGCAGCGCGGACTGGTCCACAACCCGGCTTTCTGCAAAATCCACGATCACCGTGTCAGGATCACTTGGCACATCGAACAACTCGACAAAACCCTCGGAGGAACCAAAGAACAGAGGCCCTTGGATTTCGTAGACTTTTGCGCCTTTTTCGGTTTCCGATTCACGCGTGATGGCATGGATACGCTTGGCGTTGTTCCACGCATAGGCCAGCGCGGAGACGATGACACCAACCACAACCGCGACCGCAAGGTCTTCCATCACCGTCACCACAGTCACCAGAACGATCACGAACGCGTCCGTCAACGGCACCTTGCGCATGATCTTGAACGAGTTCCAGGCGAATGTACCGATCACCACCATAAACATCACCCCGACCAGTGCGGCCAGCGGGATTTGCTCGATCAGCGGTGAGGCAAACAAGATGAACACCAGCAGGAATAGCGCCGCCGCGATACCGGCGATACGGGTCCGGCCACCGGACTTCACGTTGATCATCGACTGACCAATCATTGCGCAGCCGCCCATGCCACCGAAGAAACCGGTGGCGACGTTGGCAACGCCTTGCGCGATGCATTCCTGCGAAGCTCCGCCGCGCTTACCGGTGATCTCTCCAACAAGGTTCAACGTCAGCAGGGATTCGATCAGGCCGATTGCTGCCAGAATGACGGCATAGGGCAGGATAATTTCAAAAGTTTCCCAGGTCAGCGGCACCATCGGGATGTGGAACGGCGGCAAACCTCCCTCGATAGACGCCAGGTCACCGACGCGAGGCACGTCCAAACCAAAGCCAATCACCAGCGCGGCAACGACAAAAATACCGGCTAGCGGCGCAGGAATGATGCGCGTGATACGCGGCATGACCCAGATCACCGCCATGGTCAGTGCGACCAGGCCCAGCATCGTGTAAAGCTGCAGACCCGAAAGCCATTCGCCGCCACCTACGCCATGGCCGGTGTTTTCCATGGTGCCAGGCACTTTGAACTGACCCAACTGCGCCAAGAAAATCACGATAGCCAGACCATTCACAAAGCCCAGCATCACCGGATGCGGCACCAGCCGGATGAACCGGCCCCAATGCATGGCCCCGGCGATCACTTGCAGGATACCCATCAACACCACGGTCGCGAACAAGTATTCAACCCCGTGTTGGGCTACCAGCGCCACCATTACAACGGCCAGCGCCCCGGTCGCACCCGAAATCATGCCCGGACGGCCACCAATCAACGCCGTAATAAGACCAACCATAAAGGCCGCGTACAAACCAACCAGCGGATGCACGCCGGCCACAAAGGCAAAGGCCACTGCTTCGGGCACCAACGCCAGCGCCACAGTCAGACCGGACAGCAGTTCGATCCGCAGGCGCGAGGCGGTCAGCCCTTCGTCCGGCACCCAACGAAGATCGGGTTTAGCTATACGATTGGCAAAGCTTGCCAGCATGGCTCGGGGCATGGGACGGTCCTGTTGGTATTTTGGGTTCGCGCGAAAGGGGTCTTTTAGCGGTCAATCCCCGCAGGAGATACCGCGCCAGGTGGGACCCAGATATGCAACAGATGCATACCGGGCCATCAACCAACACAAACCGTTGAACCCACTTGCCAAATCCTCCGCTGCCCCTCAGACAGTCTGCATCGTATTTTTTCATTCGGAGCGCAGCCATGACCCAGACGAAAATCGCAATCATCGGCGGATCTGGTATCTACGATATCGACGGGCTGGAAAAGGCGGAATGGGTTACGGTTGAAACGCCGTGGGGTGCACCTTCGGACCAGATTCTGACGGGGGCTCTGAATGGGGTTGAAATGGCCTTCCTGCCCCGTCACGGGCGTGGCCACGTTCATTCACCGACCGAGGTGCCCTATCGCGCCAATATCGATGCGCTGAAACGGCTGGGGGTTACGGACGTGATCTCGGTTTCCGCCTGCGGGTCGTTTCGCGAGCATATGGCGCCGGGGGATTTCGTCATTGTCGACCAGTTCATTGACCGGACATTTGCGCGCGAGAAAAGCTTTTTCGGCACTGGTTGCGTCGCCCATGTCAGCGTGGCGCATCCCACCTGCCAGCGCCTGTCGGACGCTTGTGAGAGCGCAGGCAAGGCGGCAGGTATCACCATCCATCGCGGTGGCACCTATCTGGCGATGGAGGGGCCGCAGTTCTCATCCCTGGCCGAATCCAAGATGTATCGCGAGCATTGGGGATGTGACGTGATCGGCATGACTAACATGCCCGAAGCGAAACTCGCCCGCGAAGCCGAACTTTGTTATGCCTCGATCGCCATGGTGACCGACTATGACAGCTGGCACCCGGATCACGGCGAGGTCGACGTAACCGCCATTATCGCCACCCTTACCGGGAATGCGGAAAAAGGCCGGGCGCTGGTCAAGGGCCTGCCCGATCTGTTGGGGGCTGAACGCGCGCCCTGCCCGCATGGCTGCGATCGGGCATTGGAGTTTGCGATCCTCACTGAGCCCGAAAAACGCGATCCGGCGTTACTGGCCAAGCTGGATGCGGTCGCTGGCCGGATTCTTTAAACCACACTACTTCGCAAGGGTCTGCTGCACCTCGTCCCACAAGCCATACGACCAGAGGTCGTTGTGGGTGCCGTTGGGGATGACATAAAGTTCGGCCGTGTCGCCCGACATCGCCGCCAGCGCTTGGCCGTGATGCACCGGAACGGTTTCATCCTCGGTTCCGTGGAAGATCAGCGTTGGCACCGTAACATCGCCGATAAAGTCTCGGGTGGCGAACTGATCCTTCATCAAGACCGAAACCGGCAGAAACGGATAGCGCTCGGCCGCGACATCCACAGTCGCGGTGAAGGGGGCCTCTAGCACCAGTAACTGTGCATTCGGACGCTGTTGGGCGACAGCGGCCGCCACGCCGGTGCCAAGGCTTTGACCGTGCAGGACGACGGCTGCACCCTCAGACTCCAGTTGGTCAAACATGTGAACCCCATCTGAGATCAGCGCCAGTTCCGAGGGTTCGCCGCCACTGCCTGGAAAACCGCGATAACTGGGGGCGAGCAGGCCAAAACCACTGTTCAGGATTTCCCGCAGCCGGTCGGCCCGGTCACCCAGATTGCCGCTTTGACCGTGGAAAAAAAGAACGGTCGGCGCATCTTCAGTGGCCGGTGGCGCGGACCATGCCGTCAGCACAACCCCGTCGGACATGGGCAGAGAGATCACGTCGACATCGGCCAGCCCAACCTCATTGGGGGCGGGCAATTCTCCGGACGGTTTGTATAGCAGCTCATCCTGATTAGCGTACATGTACCCCACGATCCCGGCGTAAATCACGACGCTGATCAGGATCAGAAGGATCAGCACACGTTTCAGCCGCCCGTCGTTTGAGCGGGACATGTCCTTGAACGCTTTTGCATAGTCGGGATGTGTCTGCGTCACCTTCGCCTCCGATCCTTTGATATGCCCTAGGTTGTAGGGCCAGACCGGCGTTTCAAGGACGGTACGCACGCTTTAACACAATCTTTAACTTACTCAACTCGGGCACATTGTGACCGATGAAGGTGGCAAGGTCGCCCTGATCCTCGCAATTTGTTTATCTTAAACACGCCACAGAACCGCATTTGTGCCACAAAATCATTTCAGTACACCCCAAACAGAGGAGCACCATGAAACGACTCGAAGCCCTGGACGCCGCCCGCTTTTTTGCTTTCTGCGGCATGGTGCTGGTGAACTTCCGCATCGCGGCGCAAGTTGCGCCGGGGCAAGACTGGGCGTCAAACCTTGTCGACGCGTTGGAGGGGAGGGCCGCCGCGCTGTTCGTCATTCTGGCTGGTATAGGATTGGGTCTGTCGAGCATCCCCGCTGGTGTGCTGCTGCGGCGCGCGACCTTTCTGTTCGTTCTCGGCCTGATCAACATGACCGTGTTCGACGCTGACATTCTGCATTTCTACGCATTGTATTTTGTGGTGGGGGCGTCGTTTCTTTCGGCCTCGGGACGTATGTTGTGGCTGGGGGCGTTGGGAATTGTTGCGCTGGCCGTTTTGGCCAACCTTATCTTTGACTATGAGCGGGGCTGGGATTGGTCCACGCTCAGCTATACCGACCTCTGGACCCTGCCCGGCTTTTTACGAAATGCAATTTTCAACGGTTGGCACCCGGTTTTACCTTGGGCTGCTTTCCTGCTGATCGGCATGGCCATCGGGCGATCACAGCTTCGCACGATCTGCATTCAACACCGTCTGATCATGTGGGGATTTGGCGCTGCCGTGTTGGCCCTTATTCCACAAAGGTTGATGTCCGAACCGGAATTGGTTGCCTATCTAGGCACTGCGTCGATTCCGCCAGGGCCGTTCTATATCCTGGCCAGCACCGGATCGGCGTGCGTGGTGATCGGACTGTTGCTGAAGCTATGGCCGAAGATCGAAAAACTGCGCTTTGGCTCTGCCCTGACCGCTCCGGGACGGCAGAGCCTGACCCTATATGTGGCGCATATCCTGATCGGGATGGGATTGCTGGAGGAGCTTGGTTTGCTAAATGGCACACTCAAACCAACGCAGATCGTGGTTTACGCGCTCGGGTTCTGCGCTTTGTCCTCGGGTTTTGCCCTATTGTGGTTCCGCCGGTTCAAGCGCGGCCCACTTGAGGCATTGATGCGTCGCGTCACCGAGCCACGAAAGGCTTGACCTCACCGTCGCGGCGGGGCTTGGTGAGGGCGAAACCAAACGGGTAACCCCATGTCTTTTGAACTTTGGCTGGCTTTCGTGGCCGCATCGACCGCCTTGCTGCTTATCCCCGGCCCGACTGTGTTGCTGGTGCTTAGCTATGCCTTATCAAAAGGGCGCAGCGTCGCCGTGGCCTCGGCCACAGGGGTGGCGGTAGGGGATCTGGTTGCAATGACCGCTTCGCTACTGGGGCTGGGGGCGCTGGTGCTGGCCTCGGCTACTTTGTTTTCTGTGCTGAAATGGGTGGGTGCGGCCTATCTTGTGTGGCTGGGCATCAAGCTGCTGCGTAGCGCGCCCTCGGGCGGGTTAGAGGCGCCAGCGACCGGGCGAAATGTCACCGCACAAAGTGTCTTTGGCCATGCCGCCGCCGTTACGGCGCTGAACCCGAAATCCATTGCCTTTTTCATCGCCTTCGTACCGCAATTCCTGCGTCCGGCGGACCCATTGGGCCCGCAATTCGCTATCCTGATCGCGACTTTCGTGGGTCTGGCCTGGCTGAACGCGCTGGCCTATGCGCTGCTGGCTGACCGGCTGCGCCGGATGATCGGACGCGCCGGGGTAATCACTGCGATGACCCGGTTCGGAGGGCTGACTTTGATTGGAATGGGGGTTGCAACCGCCGTGCTGCGCCGCCCGGCCTGAGGGTTCAGCTCACTTCGTGTTCTTTCATGAACCCACGGATAAAACGTCGTATTTCGCGAGCGGCTGATGTATCCAGTTCCCTGCACAATTCAACAAATGCGTCCCGCTCATCCTTGTCCAGGCGCAGGACCAACTGGCTGTTTTTCTTGGCAGATACCTTGCTGTCCATCTTTCCCGCACACCCTGTTCAATGCCTAAATCCACAAGCGATACACCGCATATACAATGCATAGCAAATTCAGGTACCGGCGACCTACCAACAAAACAGAGTTTTGGCAATCAACCTTCCCGCGACTCAGGCATTCCATTTACCAGTCCGGCGCGTCCATCGTGGTCACCCACCGCACAGCATCTCTATTTCGTATTATCAAAGCTCAATTCCGCTCCCTGTCGGGAAGTCAGCGATAATCTTTCCTTGCAAGGCTGTCCTCAATGGGCCAAATACGCCCGCGTGTTTTGACGTCAGAGGGATTGGCAATGTCCAGAAACAAGTCGGTCAAGGATTACATCCGAACCATCGTCGATTTCCCGCATGAGGGGATCATGTTTCGCGACGTCACCACACTGTTCGCTGATCCGCGCGGTTTTCGTATGGCAATCGACCAGATGTTGCACCCCTATGCGGGTGAGCAGATCGACAAAGTCGTGGGCCTCGAGGCGCGCGGCTTCATACTGGGCGGTGCCATTGCCCATCAGCTGAGTGTTGGCTTCGTGCCGATCCGCAAAAAGGGCAAACTGCCCGGCACAACCATCAGCCAGGATTACAAACTGGAATATGGTGAGGCCATCGTCGAGATTCACGATGACGCCATTCAACCGGGCGAGAAAATCCTTGTCGTCGACGATCTGCTGGCAACGGGCGGCACCGCCGCTGCCGGGATCAAGCTGATTGAACGGCTGGGGGGTGAGATCGTATCATGCTCGTTCATTGTCGACCTGCCGGAACTGGGCGGCCGCAAGGCGTTGGAAGACATGGGTATGGATGTGCACGTTCTGTGCGAATTCGAAGGGCTGTAAACGCCCGTCATTCAATTTCCCAAAGGCAAGGCGCGGGAAGCGGCACGATCAATCCGCCCTCAAAACCGCACCCGGATTCATGATCCCCTGCGGGTCCAGCGCAGCTTTGATGGCACGCATTGCAGACAGCTTTGTCGCGCCGCCATAGCGCTCAAGATCATCGACTTTCAGACGCCCTACCCCATGCTCGGCACTGACCGAGCCACCAAAGGCCTCCACCAGATCATGCACAGCGTGTTTGACGGCCTGTCTCTCGCCATCAAACTCCGAACGGCTGTGGCCCAAGGGCGGGAACACGTTGTAGTGCAGATTGCCATCACCAACGTGACCAAAACAGTTGATGCGGAACAACCCAAGCGCGGCCACGACCTCGGCCCCGCGTTGAATGAATTCGGGAAATCGGGAAATCGGGACCGAGATATCGTGACTGGACACCGACCCGATCAGCCGGTTGGCCTCGGGGATACGCTCGCGCACGGCCCATAGGTCCATACGCTGCGCCTCGCTTTGCGCAATAACCGCCTCCCCGACGAGGCCAGCTTTGTCCGCTTCGATATACAGCGTTTCCAGCGCGTCGGCGGGCGAGTGCCCCGCAAACAATCCAAGCTCGATCAGAACGCACCATTCAGGCTGGGTCTCAAATGGCTGGCGCACATCTGGCAAAACCTCGGTCAGGAATTGCAGCCCCTGCTTGTGGATCAGCTCAAAGGTGCTGACCGCTTCACCCAGTTGGTCGTGGGCCAATGATAGTAAATCGATCGCCGCTTGGGGCGAAGCGACCTGAACCATCGCGGTTCCGACCGCCTCGGGCCGCGGAGAAAGTTTCAACGAGGCGGCGGTGATGATCCCCAATGTACCCTCCGCACCTATCAGCAGGTTACGAAGATCATAGCCGGTGTTGTCCTTGCGCAACCGGCTGAGCCCGTTCCAGATTTCACCGCTGGGCAGAACCGCCTCAAGCCCCAAACAAAGGTCGCGCGCATTGCCATAGCGCAACACGTTGACCCCACCCGCATTGGTAGCAAGGTTGCCCCCGATCCGGCACGATCCCTGCGCTGCAAGAGCCAGAGGGAATAACCGGTTCGCCTCTTCCGCGGCGGTTTGTACATCAGCCAGAATGGCACCTGCCTCGGCAATCAGAATGTTTTCGGTCGGGTAAACCGCCCGGATCGCGGTCATCCTCTCTAACGAGATCAAGAGGGGCGCTGGCCCGTCCGGCATTACCTGTCCGCCTACCAGCCCTGTGCCACCACCGTAAGGCACTACCGGTACCCGCTTATCCAAGGCCAATCGAACCAGCGCTGCTACTTCATCAACCGTTCGCGGTAAGGCCAACAAACCGGCATGTCCGGTAAAACGCCCCCGTGGCTCTTCCAGATAGCGTTCCGTGACCGGGCGCATAATATCTTCACCCAGATCAGCCCGGATCAGACGGGCCAGTTTCTCATCGGCAGGATTCAGTGTCATGCCACCTCATTGCCCAAGCGAACGCGCCCGGACAAGCCCTATTCCAGTTCGATCAGATACTGCGGCTCCAGCACGACCACTGTTGGCTGACTTGGCAGAGTACGCAGCGACACGGTGATTTCGGTCGCTCCCTTGCGTTCAACCGGAAAATCATTGCGGATATCGACCAAAAACCGGTCCAGCGAAAAGCCGGAAAACCAGTGCATCGGGATGATAACGGAACTTTTCAGCCGCTTGAGGACCGAGATCATCTCGGGCAGAGGCATCGTCGTTCCCCCATCCACCGCCGCCATGACAACATCCAGCCGCCCCAACGCCGCAAATTGTTCATCGGATGGTATATGGTGCAAATGGCCCAGATGGCCGATGCACAGCCCTTCCACCTCGAACACAAAGATCGAATTGCCGCGCTCTTCAACGCCGCCATACGCAGATCGGATATCGGTCGAGACATTGCGCACCAGCATCTCGCCCAGATCAAGGTAATGATCGATCCCCAGCCCAAACTCGCCCCACCCCGGCAACACATGCGGGATTGCAGGATCGGGATGAGCGGTCCAATGAGTACTGTGCGCATGGTTCATGGTGACCACATCCGGGATCAAATCGGCACTACCGATAAAGCCGGTGAAATCCGTCACTGCGTTCAACCCGCCCTGCGTCTGGATCAGGAAAGAGGCATGGGCGATATAGCTGATCCGCACGGAAAATTCCGGGATCGGGTCCTGCCACGCCGCCTTGTGAATATACTCGATCCCCGGCGCGGCATCCGCGATGGCGATACAATGGCTCGGCCGCCGCTCCTGCGCCACAGCACCGCCCGAGATCACCATCAATACCGCAACAATCCAGCGCATGGGGCAAGTGTAGCGCAGAACGCCAACAAGTCATGCCCCTTGTTCATCTGGCCAAAAATATCTCGGGGGAGGCGCGGCTGGCCGCGCCGGGGGCAGAGCCCCTAGCCCGCGTCCGTCTTGCCGCGCCGATCCGACCGCAGGCTGGCATACAGGACATGCGTCCGCCACCGCCCGTTGATCTGCAGATAAGACTGCGCCACGCCTTCATATTTAAAGCCCGAGCTTTCCAGCAACCCGCGCGAGGGCTTGTTTTCGGGCAGGCAGGCGGCCTCGATCCGGCTCAGATCCAAGCGGGTGAAGGCATAGTGGACAATCGCGCCAATCGCCTCGCGCATATACCCGTTGCGGGCAAAGGTTTGACCGGTCCAATATCCCAGCGTCCCGGCCTGCGCCGGGCCGCGTCGCACGTTGTCCAGCGTGATCGCCCCCAGAAGCACATCATCGGATCGACGGAATAGGAACAAAGGAATCGCTGTGCCACTGGCCACTGAACGCTGCGCCCAGTAGACGCGATTGGTGAAAGATTTGCGCGTCAGATGATCCTTAGCCCAGATCGGCTCCCACGGGGTAAGGAATTCTTGGGACGCTCGCCGCAGCGCCGCCCAATCGTTGAAATCAGAGTGAACGGGCGGGCGCAGGCTTAGGCGCTCGGTCTCGAGTTTCAGCTTGCGTCTGCCCAACAGCATCACGCCGCACGCCTCTCCTGCAATTCTGACAGCGTGGGCGCGGCGGAAACTGGACCGTAGAGCGCCAAGGCCGCCGGCGCCTGAAGCGCCATCTTTTCCGCAAACGCACGAACATCCCCCGTGCTGACTGCATCGATCTTGGCGACCGTATCCTCAAGCGACGGCACCCGGTCCCAAATCTGAACCAGACGCGCCAGACGTTCCGCCCGGTTTGATGGGCTTTCCAGCCCCATCAGCATCCCGGCTTTCATCTGCGCGCGGGCGCGGGCAACCTCTTCGGCGCTCATGTCTTCGGCGGCACGCTTCATCTCATCGATGGTAATCGTGGCCAGCTCTGCGACCTGATCCGCCGAGGTGCCTGCGTAGATCGTTGTTGTTCCGGTATCAGCATAGGCCCCGGTCTGCGCAAAGATCGTGTAGCATAGGCCACGCATCTCGCGCACCTCCTGAAACAGGCGCGAGGACATGCCGCCACCCAAAGCGGTGGAGTAAATCTGTGCCGTATAGATCTCATCGTCGCGGTAGCCGGGGCTTTCCAGCGCGAGTGCGAAATGGGCTTGTTCCAGCTCTTTCTCTTGTCGCGCTTCGCCACCGGTGAAGCGGGCCGTTTCAGGAACCAGCCCTTTGCGCGGTTGCAGATGGCCAAACATCTCTTCGGCCGTTTTCATCAGCGCGTCGTGATCCACCGCGCCCGCGGCAGACAAGATCATCTGTTCCGGCCCGTAGTGCTCAGCGACAAAACCCGACAAGTCCTCGCGCGAGAAGGCGCTGACCCGCTCAGTCGGGCCCAGAATGGTGCGGCCCAGCGGTTGATCGTGATAGCTCTGCTCTTGCAACCAGTCAAAAATCACGTCGTCCGGCGTGTCATAAGCCTGGCCGATCTCTTGCAGGATCACGCCGCGCTCGACCTCGATCTCGCGCGGGTCAAAGATAGGGTTCAGAACGATGTCACCAATCACGTCCATCGCCAGCGCCACATCGTCTTTCAGAACGCGTGCGTAATAGGCCGTCACCTCGCGCGAGGTATAGGCGTTGATATACCCGCCCACATCCTCGATCGCTTCGGCGATCTGCAGCGCAGACCTGCGCTCAGTTCCCTTGAACGCCATATGTTCAAGGAAATGGGCAATACCGTTCTGCTCGATCCGTTCATGCCGCCCACCGGCGGTTACCCAAATGCCGATGGCCGCCGATTGCAGCCCCGGCATATGTTCACTGACGATACGAAAGCCGTTCTTCAATTGGTCTTGTCTGACAGTCACTCAGCAATATGCCTTTTGATATGATCCTCAATGGCACCCAGATCATTGGCGATGCGGGTCACCCGTTCCGGACGTTCATATAGATCAGACATGCGAGAGGGAAGAGGCGGATGTACGTCACTCGCCTTCTCAACCGCCGCCGGGAATTTCGCCGGATGAGCGGTGGCCAAAGTGATCATCGGAACGTCAGCCGCACGGTGATCTTCGGCGACCTTGATACCGACCGCGGTGTGCGGGCAAACCAGCTCGGCGCTGTGGGCCAATGCGGATTTGATGGTGGCCAGTGTTTCATCCTCGGACACGCGGCCCGAGTCGAAATTCTCGCGCAGTGCTTCCATCGCGCCCTGACTGACGTTGAAGCCGCCATTCTTCAGCTCATCCATCAACTGCGATACAGCGCTGCCATCCTCGCCATAGGCATAGTACAGCGCACGTTCAAAGTTCGAGCTGACCTGAATATCCATCGACGGGCTGATCGAAGGAATGGTGTCGCCCTTGAAGTACCCCTGCCCCGAAAGGCAGCGATGCAGAATGTCGTTCTGATTTGTGGCCACAACCAACCGATCAATGGGCAGCCCCATGCACTTGGCGATATAACCGGCAAAGATGTCACCAAAATTGCCGGTAGGCACGGTGAAGCTGACCTTGCGATGCGGTGCCCCCAGGCTGGCCGCAGCCGAGAAATAGTAGACCACCTGCGCCAACACGCGGGCAAAGTTGATCGAGTTCACACCCGCCAGTTTCACCCCATCGCGAAATTCGAAATCGTTGAACATGTCCTTTACGGCAGCCTGACAATCGTCAAAGTCGCCATCAACGGCCAATGCATGCACATTGCTGTCTGCCGGCGTGGTCATCTGGCGGCGTTGCACCTCGGACACACGACCATGGGGGAACAGAATGAACACGTCCACGGCATCCAGCCCCCGGAACGCCTCAATCGCGGCCGAGCCCGTATCGCCGCTGGTTGCGCCCACGATGGTCACACGTTCACCGCGCCGCTTCAGGGCCACCTGGAACAGTTGCCCGATCAGTTGCATGGCAAAGTCTTTGAACGCCAGTGTCGGACCGTGGAACAACTCCAGTAGGAAGTGGTTTTCGTTCAGCTGCTTCAGTGGCGCACGGGCATCATGACCAAAGCCTTCATAGGCGCGGGCGATGATCGCCTTGAACTCATCCTCGGCAAAGGACCCGCTGACATAGGGCCACATCACGCTGAACGCGATTTCCTCATAGGGCAACCCTGCCAATGCTGCGATCTCTTCCTGGCTCATCACCGGAATTTCGGCAGGCAGGTACAGGCCACCATCGCGGGCCAGCCCGGTCAGCATCGCCTCTTCAAAGGTCAGTTCAGGCGCTTGGCCACGGGTCGAGATGTATTTCATTGCTCTTCACTTTCAGAAGGGGCGCGATTGCGCCACAGGAAATAACCGGTCATCGCGGCCCAGACCAGAGCCAGACCAAACCATGTGATTGCATATTGCAGGTGGTCATTGGGAATACCCGCAGTGTCGACAGACAGGGGCGTCACGCCCGGGTCAGTTTGTGAACGGGCGATAAGAAGCACCGGTTCAGCCCCCAAAGCAGCGGCCAGATTGGGCACGTCGCGGGCAAACCAGATATTGCTTTCCATGTCCGGTTCGGGTGTGTACCCGTCGACCTCATCGGGCCAATGCAGATTACCCGTTACCTCCATCTGACCCACCTGCCGTTCAGCCTGCTTGGCAGTGGTCGGAACAAACCCCCGGTCTACAAGAATTGTTCGGTCTTCAGTGCTGAAACGCTGAATAATGCGGTAACCTGCGCCAACAAGTTTGACCGAAACCAGAACATGGATTTCCCCGGGCTCCATCTCACCAGAAATCGTTACCGGCAAGTACTTGTCATCCTCAGGAGAAACGCTGTCGGGTAAGGCAACCGGTGCTGCCGTGATGCGAGTATCAATCTCGGACAGAACACCCTGTTTCCATGTCAGTCGCTGCATCTGCCAGAAGCCCAGAGACAACAGGATCGCCACACCGGCAATACCAAATATCAGCAGGAACAGGATGCGGCGCATATCGGGACCAGATTTCGTTACCTAAAGGCTCGGGTTGAACCGGCGCCTTGTTAAGGGTGCCACGTGCAAGATTGCAACCACGCAATTGTATCGGGCGCAATCTTGCGCCCTGGATAGAGAAAAAGCCGCCCCTTGGGGCGGCTTTTGCAATTGGATCGCCTGACCGGCGTTAAATCAGCGGGGCCTGACCCCAGATGTAGACGGCGAAGAACAGGAACAGCCAGACGACATCCACAAAGTGCCAGTACCAGGCTGCCGCTTCAAACCCGACGTGTTTTTCAGGGGTAAAGTCACCGCGTAGCGCCCGGATCAGGCAGACCGAAAGGAAGATGGTACCGATGATCACGTGGAAACCGTGGAACCCGGTGGCCATGAAGAAGTTAGAATAGAACTGATCGTCGCCGAATTTCCAGCCTTCGTGCGCCAGCAATTCATAATATTCAAAGCCCTGCAGGGCAGTAAATGCGATACCCAGTACGATACCGATAGCCAGACCGTTGATCAGCGCCTTGCGGTCATTGTCATGCACCAGCGCGTGGTGCGCCCAGGTGATCGCACAGCCCGACAACAGCAGAACCAGCGTGTTGATCAGCGGCAGGTGGAAGGGGTCAACCGCGTGAATATCCGGCTGGATGTACTCGGTGCCAGCATAGTCGTACATCGGATACATGCGGTGTTTGAAGAACGACCAGAACCAGGCGAAGAAGAACATCACCTCGGACATCACGAACAGGATGAAACCATAACGCAGACCGATGCGTACCACCGGTGTGTGATCACCGGCGCGGCTTTCGGCCACAACCTCGGACCACCAGGCGAACATGGTGTAAAGAACGGCCACCAGACCGGCCCAGAACACAAACGGTGTAACACCGTGCATCCAAAGGACGGCCCCGAACAGCATCACAAAGCCACCGATCGCGCCGATCAGCGGCCAGATCGACGGGGCCAGAATGTGATAATCATGGTTTTTTGCGTGTGCCATCAGCGTCCCTCACCTACAGGCGTTAGTTCGTATTTGTATCTGCCTGCTCATCCAGGGCTGCGTAGCCCTCGGGCAGGTCTATTTCGTAGAATGTATACGACAGAGTAATCGTATGCACATACTTGGCTTCCAGATCCTCGACGATTTCCGGGTCGACGAAGAAGGTTACCGGCATCTGCACCCGCTCACCGGGTTGCAGCACCTGCTCTTCAAAACAGAAACAGGCGATTTTCTGAAAATACCCACCGGCCGAATACGGCGCGACGTTGTAAGACGCCTGCCCGGCAATCGGACGGTCGGTCGGGTTGTGGGCTTCGTAAAAGGCCAATCCGGTCTCACCGATGCGCACTTCCATCTCACGCTCGACCGGTTTGAACTCCCACGCCATGCCTTTGGCTTTCGAGGCGTCAAAGCGGACAGTGACCTTGCGGTCCAGAATATCCTCGGGCGCGGTTTCGGCCACACCAACCGTACCGCCAAAACCAGTGACCCGGCAGAACCAGTCGTAAAACGGCACCGCCGCCCAGGCCAAACCGCCCATCAGCACGACCACACTGACCGTCTGCATCACTGTTTTTTGCGGACCGGACAAGGCCATCAGTTCTGAACCTCTTGTGTCGGCTGACCCAGGCTAGTGCCCGAGACTTTTACGATCGTTAGCCCAAAGATGATCACAATGAAGGCAGCCAGCGTCAGACCCACCCCCAGATTGCGGTTGAACCGGCGCTGGTGCAGTTCATGGCTTTTGCGCAGACTCATGACCAACCTCCCAATCCATAGGGTTTCAACAACGCCTCAGCCAGAATCGCGCCGAAGTGCAGGAACAGGTAGAGCAGCGACAGCTTAAAGAATGAGCGCTCGACCTTGAAGTTATCTGCCTCTGAGTCATCCTCGGTGCGACGCGAGATCTGCCACGCTCCGCGCAGGAACAGGGCGTTCATCACAACAGCAACGGTCAGATAGATCGGGCCACCGATGCCCGAGAAGGACGTGCCAACCGCCAGCAGCGCCAGCAGTACGGTGTAAACAAGAATGTGCCAGCGCGTCGCGCGGCGGCCGTGTGTCACGGTCAGCATCGGCACACCCGCATCGTCGTAATCCGAGCGCATGAACAGCGCCAGAGCCCAGAAATGCGGTGGAGTCCACATGAAGGTCAAGGCAAACATCAACCACGGCTCAAGCGTCATCGACCCCGTGGCCGCGACCCAACCGATTACCGGAGGGAAAGCCCCTGCCGCACCACCGATCACGATGTTCTGCGGCGTCGAACGCTTTAGCCACATCGTGTAGACCACGACATAGAAAAAGATGGTGAAACCCAGGAAGGCTCCGGCAAACCAGTTCGTTGCCAGACCCAGCATGATCACCGACAGGCCAGACAGCGCCAGCCCAATGGCCATGGCCTCGCCAGCATCAACCTTGCCGGACGGAATCGGACGGCCTTTGGTGCGCTTCATCACCTTGTCAATGTCAGCGTCCCACCACATGTTCAGCGCACCCGAGGCACCACCACCGATGGCAATGAACAAGATGGCGCAGAAGCCGACAAAGGGATGGACCGGCACAGGTGCCGCCAGCAGACCGACAAGCGCCGTGAACACCACCAACGACATGACCCGCGGCTTCAGCAGGGCGAAATAGTCGCCAAAGCTGGCCTCGTCCGCGCGGGTCTGCGCGGTCACGGTGCTGGCATTGAAGCTTGCGTCGCTCATGTCGGGTCCTTTTGGGGCGAAAGCTGCGCGATCACCGCGCAGCCTGCATCATGTATTCATCCGGCCAATGCCCGGATCAGTTCGAAGCAACCTGATAGGCCGCAGGCTGACCTGCGTACTCTTCCAGAGCGCCTTGCAGCCATTGCTCATAGGCTTCTTCGCTGACAACCTTGACGGTGATCGGCATGTAAGCGTGGTCCTTTCCGCACAGTTCAGAACACTGACCGAAATAGATGCCTTCCTTGTCAGCCTGGAACCACAGCTCGGCCAGACGACCCGGTACGCCGTCCTGCTTCACGCCAAAGGACGGGATGGTCCAAGAGTGGATCACGTCCGACGCAGTCACCTGCATAACGATGATCTTACCGACCGGCACAACAACGGCCGTATCGGTGGCCAGCAGCCACTCATCATCGCTGTAACCGGAATCGGCCAGCTTAGCGCGCATCGCATCATCCAGAACGAACGGCGTTACGTCGGCATCCGCCGGGCGGGCACCTTCGTCCAGAGTTGCGGGGTGACCCAGCAGATAGCTGTCGAACGCAAAATCGTGATCAACATATTCGTAGGTCCAGTACCACTGGTTGCCCACCACTTTGATTACCACGTCACCTTCGGGAATTTCCTGCTGTTTGAACAGAACCGGAAGTGAGAACGCACCGATAAAGACCAGAACCAGGATCGGCCCCAGGGTCCAAGCAATTTCAACCGGGGTATAGTGCGAGAATCGCGCCGGTGTCGGGTTTGCGCGCTGATTGTAACGCATGATGCAGTAGACCAGTAGACCCGCGACCAGCAGACAGATGACGGTGATGATCACCAGAATCATCGCGTCCAGTCTGTGAATCCCCACGGCAAGGTCTGTAGCTGCAGGCTGGAAATTTACACCGCCGGCAACCGGCTTGCCAATAATCTCAAGCTCCTGAGCCATGGCGGGAAGGCTGGAGAGGGCTGTTGCAAGCCCGGAAAGCATCAAAGCGTTCTTCATTTTCTGTCCTGATCGTCTGATCTTAGCTTCTCTGGCGAAAAGGTGTGAATCAGTCGCACCTCTCCCGTTGTCTTTGGCCGCGTTAAAAACCATATTCCGGCGGGTAGATAAAGCAAAATGCTTGCGTCAAACAGACGCTATTTTTGATCTGGATCAAACCGGAAAGGTCCCAACCGATGCCCAACGACCCGTTTCGCCCGTTTGAAAGCGTTCTTCCGCAGGACGAAGCGCTTGCAGTTTTGCAGTCGGCCACCGCCGGGGCCGTGGATGGTGAGCTGTTTGTCGAGCGGCGAAAATCCGAGTCTCTGGTCTTTGACGACGGGCGTTTGAAGACGGCGTCCTATGATGCTTCCGAAGGATTCGGCCTGCGTGCTGTGCAAGGTGAGGTGGCGGGCTATGCACATTCCACCGATGTTTCGATCCCGGCGCTGAAACGGGCCGCCGAAACCGCGCGTCTGGCGGTAGGCGATGGTGGTGGCACCTTGGCCGAGGCGCCCCGCGCCACCAACACGCGGCTTTATACGGACGAGGATCCGATCGAATCGGCAAGTTTCCCGGTGAAAATTGAAACACTGCGCGAAATCGACGCCTTTTCCCGCGACCTCGACCCTCGCGTCGTGCAAGTCAGCGCCACGATCGCCGCCGCTGTGCAAGAGGTCGAGATCCTGCGCCCCGACGGGGTTCTGGTGCGCGATGTGCGTCCGATGACCCGCCTGAACATCTCGGTCATTGTCGAACAAAACGGCCGCCGTGAAAGCGGCTCGGCCGGGGGTGGCGGACGCGTTGGTCTGGATGGCCTCATCGACCCGACAGACTGGCAGGACAAAGCACGCGAGGCGCTGCGGATCGCTTTGGTCAATCTGGACGCCATCCCTGCCCCGGCGGGCGTGATGGAGGTGGCCCTGGGCCCCGGCTGGCCCGGTATCTTGCTGCACGAGGCCATCGGACATGGGCTGGAAGGCGACTTTAATCGCAAGGGCAGCTCGGCCTTCGCGGGCCTGATGGGACAGCAGATCGCGTCAAAAGGCGTCACCGTCGTGGATGACGGCACGATTGCCGACCGACGCGGATCAATCACTGTAGATGACGAAGGCACGCCCAGTTCGCGGACAGTGCTGATCGAGGATGGCGTTCTGACTGGTTATATGCAGGACCGTCAGAATGCGCGTCTGATGAATGTTGCGCCCACCGGAAACGGGCGGCGGCAAAGCTATGCGCACAAGCCCATGCCAAGAATGACCAATACGGTGATGTTGGGCGGCAACGCCGATCCTGCTTCGCTTGTGGCCGATATCAAAGACGGTATCTGGGCCGTGGGCTTTGGTGGTGGGCAGGTGGATATCACCAACGGCAAGTTCGTGTTTTCCTGCACCGAGGCGTACCGCGTTGAAAACGGCAAGATTGGCGCCCCGGTCAAGGGTGCAACCCTGATCGGCGACGGACCCTCCGCCCTGAACCGCATCCGGGGATTGGGCAATGATATGGCGCTTGATCCGGGTATGGGCACCTGTGGGAAAGACGGCCAATGGGTGCCGGTAGGTGTCGGCCAGCCAACCGTTCTGATGGACGGCCTGACCGTCGGCGGATCTGCTGCCTGACACAGAATCGGTCACCGGCAAGGTTAACGCCACGTGTGGACAATCAATCGATATTGATGCCTGTCTGAGAATTTCCATCGGGCAGGCAGTTTATTTTCCTGTTTGTTATCTGACGGTTACACCAAACACGCTATCAATTCTGGGAAATTTTCTGAATAATTTGACAAGATTTACAAGCTGTTAACCCCCTCAGTCGTAAACCAGTTCTGCAATCAGGCGGAGCAACGGATGACCGAAGAGCAGCTTTCTTCCTATCACCCCACACTCCCACCCACCACGGAAGAGGACCGGTTCTCCTGGCTTCGTCTGTTGCGCTCGCGCAAGGTCGGCCCGGCGACGTTTCGTCGGCTGCTGCGCGAACATGGCTCAGCGCAGAATGCGCTGGCCGCGCTGCCTGAAATGGCACGTGCCGCCGGAATTAAAGGGTATGAAATTTGCCCGCCTGGCGTGATTGAGGCGGAGCTCAAGGCCGCAAAAGCCGCAAACGCGCGGCTATTGTGCCTTGGGTCCGCTGATTTCCCCACTGCCCTGAACGATTTGTCCGATGGCCCACCGATGCTTTGGGCCATTGGCGACGTATCCGTGTTGCGCAAGCCCTCAATTGCGATGGTCGGTGCGCGCAATTGCTCGTCTTTAGGGGCGCGGATGGCGCGTGGCCTGGCAACCGACCTCGGAAAACAGGGATATGTCGTGGTCTCGGGCCTGGCCCGCGGGATTGACACCTCGGCGCATTTGGCGGCGCTGAATACTGGCACGGTGGCGGTCATGGCCGGCGGCGTAGATGTGATTTATCCTGCGGAAAACACCGATCTGGCAAGGGACATCGCCCAATCTGGCCTGCGCCTGTCGGAACAGCCCATGGGCGTGGCACCGCAAGCCCGGCACTTTCCCCGTCGTAACCGCATTATCTCGGGCCTGGCACAGGCTGTTGTGGTGGTTGAAGCGGCAGCAAAATCCGGCAGCCTGATCACCGCACGCGACGCGCTGGATCAAGGGCGCGAGGTTCTGGCAGTACCCGGCCATCCTTTCGATGCCCGCGCCGCCGGTTGCAATCTGCTGATCCGCGACGGGGCCACTCTGGTGCGGTCCGCCGAAGACGTTATCGAAGCGTTGCCAGAACAACAGTCCGAATTATTCGAGACCACAGTTCCCGAAATGACACCCGAACCCGTCGCCTCGGGTGCCGCCCTTCATCGCGAAATTCTGGCTCGGCTTGGTCCTTCGCCCATCGCCGAGGACCAGTTGATCCGCGACATCGCAGCCACGGCAGGCGAGATTGGTCCGGCGCTGGTTGATCTGGAATTGGACGGGCGCATCCAACGTCAGCCCGGTGGGTTGCTGTCACTAACGGCCTGAGCAAGCGTCTCACGCCCCGCGCTGATTTTTTGAAGGCTATCGCGCTGAAATCGCCGTAAAATTCACGTATTTAAAGGAACGCATTGACAATTCGCTCTTGCCCTACACATCTTGCACGATCATAGAAGGCGCCCAATCCGTCGAGCGAGGTTTCCCCTTAAATGCCTGTTGTTGTTGTAGAATCCCCGGCCAAAGCCAAAACAATCAACAAATACCTTGGCCCTGATTACACTGTCCTGGCATCTTATGGTCATGTTCGCGACCTGCCCCCCAAGGACGGTTCCGTCGACCCCGAGCATGAATTTGAGATGAAATGGGAGGTCGGCAACGACAGCCGTAAACATGTCAAAGCCATCGCCGACGCGCTGAAGGAAGACAATGCCCTGATCCTTGCCACTGACCCCGATCGTGAGGGTGAGGCGATCAGCTGGCACTTGCAAGAGGCGCTGACCAAGCGCCGTTCGATCAAAAAGGATACGCCCGTCAGCCGCGTGACCTTCAACGCCATCACCAAAGACGCGGTGACCGAGGCGATGCAGAACCCGCGTGAGGTCGACATGCCGTTGGTCGAGGCGTATCTGGCCCGCCGCGCGCTGGACTATCTGGTCGGGTTCAACCTGTCTCCGGTTTTGTGGCGTAAACTGCCCGGCGCGAAATCGGCAGGACGTGTGCAATCGGTCTGTCTGCGCCTGATCGTCGAGCGCGAGATGGAGATCGAAGCGTTCAAACCTGTCGAATACTGGTCGGTACGTGCCCTGTTTGAAACGCCACGTGGTCAGACCTATGAGGCACGCTTGGTCACTCTGGCGGGCAAAAAGCTGGACAAGCATGACTTGGCCAATGCCACTCAGGCGGAAATGGCGGTTCAGGCGATCACCAGCCGCGCGCTCAGCGTTACTTCGGTCGAAGCCAAGCCCGCCGCGCGCAACCCCAGCGCACCGTTCATGACCTCGACCTTGCAACAGGAAGCCAGCCGCAAGTTTGGCATGGGTGCCCGCCATGCCATGCAGGTGGCGCAACGGCTGTATGAGGCGGGTTACATCACTTATATGCGGACGGATGGTATCGATATGGCGCCCGAAGCCGTGGCCGCCACCCGCGATACAATTGCCGACCGGTATGGCGCGGAATATGTGCCGGACAGCCCACGCATGTATAAGAACAAGGCCAAGAATGCACAGGAAGCGCACGAGTGTATCCGCCCAACGGACATGGCGCGGGATGCCAAGGCACTGAAGGTTACGGATGAGGATCAGCGCAAGCTGTATGACTTGATCTGGAAACGCACCATCGCCTGTCAGATGGCTGCTGCGCGATTGGAGCGAACTACAGTTGAGGTAGGCAGCGCCGATGGCCAGGTTGGCCTGCGTGCTACCGGTCAGGTGGTGCTGTTTGACGGCTTCATGCGCGTGTATGAAGAGGGCCGCGATGATGTGGCCGATGACGACGAGAAGCGCTTGCCGCAGATCATGCAGGGTGATCCAGCACCGTTTGCCAAGACATCGCTGAAAGATCAGTTCACCAAGGCCGAAGACAAGGCCGCTATTCTGTCCGACAACGAATCCGTTCTGGCCCTGCAACACCACACCCAGCCGCCGCCGCGCTATACCGAGGCCACCTTGGTCAAGCGGATGGAAGAGCTGGGGATCGGGCGCCCCTCGACCTATGCCTCGATCGTGACCACGATTCAGGACCGAGAGTATGTACGCAAGGACAAGAACCGTTTGATCCCCGAAGAAAAAGGCCGGATCGTTACGATCTTTCTGCTGAACTTCTTTCGACAATATGTGGGCTATGAGTTCACAGCCAATCTGGAGGAACAGCTGGATGATGTCAGCGCCGGTGGCCGCGACTATAAAGAACTGCTGGGCAAGTTCTGGCGTGATTTCTCGGCCGCCATTGGCGAGACATCGGAATTGCGTATTTCCGAGGTGTTGGACAAGTTGGATGAGGCACTGGCGCCGCAATTGTACCCCCCGCGCGAGGATGGTTCTGATCCGCGCGTCTGCCCGAAATGCGGCGTGGGCCAGTTGCACCTGAAAACCTCGCGCACCGGCGGGTTTGTGGGCTGCGGCAACTACCCCGAATGCACCTATACCCGTCCCATCGCGGGCGAAGGGGCCGAAGGCGACGAACGTCTGCTGGGTGAGGATGCAGGTGATGAGATCTGGCTGAAATCCGGCCGGTTCGGTCCTTACGTTCAGCGCGGCGAACCCACGCCAGAGAACAAGAAGCCGCCGCGCGCGTCCCTGCCCCGCGGGTGGAGCAAGGATGACATGGATCTGGACAAGGCGCTGACGTTGCTGTCCCTGCCCCGCCAGATCGGCGAACACCCCGAGGGCGGTATGATCAGCTCGAATTTTGGGCGGTTTGGACCGTATCTGATGCACCAATTGCCCGAGGAAGCAAAACCGGTCTATGCCAACCTCAAAGACCCCAACGATGTGTTCGAGATCGGTATGAACCGCGCAGTTGAAATGCTGGCCGAGAAGCGCGCCAATCCGGGGCGCGGGCGCAGGGCCGCTGCCAAACCGCTCAAAGAGCTGGGCGAGCACCCCGATGGCGGCGCAATGCAGGTTCTTGATGGGCGGTATGGGCCATACGTGAAGTGGGAAAAGGTCAATGCCACCATTCCCAAGGATATCAAGCCCGAAGACGTGACGCAGGAAATGGCCATTGAGCTGGTCAATGAGCGGGCTGCCAAGAAGGGCACCAAGAAAAAGGCCGCACCCAAGAAAAAAGCGGCAGCCAAGAAAACAACCAAGAAGGCGGCCACCTAAGGGTGGCTAGGTAGAAATACCACCACCCCCTTGGATTCGTTGACTTCCCCGTGACGTGGCGGCACAACCTGCCCATCACCAAGTCATTGGGGGAGTTTTCCATGAAGAAAGTCTATGCCAATGCCACCGAAGCGCTTGATGGGGTGTTGTCGGATGGCATGATGATCGCAGCAGGCGGGTTCGGCCTGTGCGGTATTCCTGAATTGCTGTTGGAGGCGATCAAGGAGTCGGGCGCTCAGGACCTGACCTTTGCCTCGAACAATGCGGGCGTCGATGATTTCGGCATCGGCATCTTGCTGCAAACCAAGCAGGTCAAAAAGATGATCAGCTCATATGTTGGCGAGAACGCGGAATTCATGCGTCAGTACCTGGCGGGTGAGTTGGAATTGGAATTCAACCCGCAAGGCACTCTGGCTGAGCGTATGCGTGCCGGTGGTGCAGGAATCCCCGGCTTCTATACCAAGACAGGTGTGGGCACCGTGATCGCTGAGGGTAAGGAGCATAAGGACTTCAACGGCGAAACCTATATCATGGAAGAAGGCATCTTTGCCGATCTGGCCATCGTCAAGGCATGGAAGGCCGACGACACCGGCAACCTGATCTTTCGCAAGACCGCCCGCAACTTTAACGTGCCCGCAGCGACCTGCGGCAAGGTCTGCATCGCCGAAGTCGAAGAGATCGTGCCACGCGGTTCGCTGGATCCCGACCAGATCCACTTGCCCGGCATCTACGTGAACCGGATCATTCAGGGCGATCACGAAAAACGCATCGAACAGCGCACCACCCGCAAGAAGGAGGAAGCATAATGCCCTGGGACCGCAATCAAATGGCCGCCCGCGCGGCGCAGGAGCTGGAAGACGGCATGTATGTGAACCTCGGCATCGGGATTCCGACGCTGGTGGCGAACTATGTGGGTGATAAGGACATCACTCTACAATCCGAGAACGGCATGCTGGGCATGGGCCCCTTCCCGTTCGAAGGTGAAGAAGACCCCGACCTGATCAACGCAGGAAAACAGACGATCACTGAATTGTCGCGCACGTCCTATTTCGACAGCGCCACATCCTTTGCCATGATCCGGGGCGGCAAGATTGCTGCAGCGGTTCTGGGCGCTATGGAGGTTGATGAGGAAGGTGATCTGGCCAACTGGATGATTCCAGGCGTTCTGGTCAAAGGCATGGGCGGCGCGATGGATCTTGTCGCCGGTGTTGGCCGCGTGATCGTTGTGATGGATCACACTAACAAGCACGGCAAGTCCAAGCTACTGAAGAAATGCACCCTGCCCCTGACCGGAAAACAGGTAGTGGATCGCATCATTACCAATCTGGGTGTTCTGGACGTGGTTGAAGGCGGCCTGAAGATCGTCGAAATTGCCGAAGGTGTAACCGAAGACGAGATTCGCGCCGCCACCGAGGCCAAGATCGTCAACTAATCCACTAGATTGAAAAGGCCCGCCAGTTCTGGCGGGCCTTTTCAATTCAATGTCTGGAACACACAGCCATCCGAAATCAGCTCGGGCGGGGTTGAACAAAGGGCCTTGGCGATCTGAAAAGCCGCAAGGACTTTGGGCACGTAATCCCGCGTCTCGGCATAAGGGGGAACTCCACTGTGCTTGCGCACAGCACCTTCACCCGCATTATATCCGGCCAGCACTAGGATCGGATCATTTCCAAATTCTTCCATCAACCAGTTCAGGTATTTGACACCGCCCGAGATATTCTGAGACGGCTGCAAGCTGTCCTTAACACCAAATCGTTTGGCGGTGGCTGGCATCAACTGCATCAACCCCTGCGCCCCGGCTGAGCTGACCGCATTCTCACGACCTGCAGATTCAACCGAAATCACGGCCAGCACCAAAGCCGGCGATACATTTGTTCCTACGGTTGAGCGCAGAATCTCGATCCCTTGTTGTTGCGCAATGTTCTGGAGCGTCTGCAAACGCGGTGAGGCCACATTGGTCGCGGCCAGCGCGTTTATGGCTGCATCTAACCGCCAAGCTCCTGCTTCGGCCAAAGCAGGTGAGATTTTATCCCAGAAAGCCTTGTAAGACCCGACCGGCTTGTTTTGCGATCCAGTCCCTGGAACACTTGGGGGTACAACCTTGGCGCGTTTGACGATCTCAGGAATAACGAGCTCGGCCCCGGTGCTGGGCGCGAAGGGCGCCGATGCATGTTCTTCGGGCGAAATCTGAACAGTTATCTTGGGTCGCGTCCCCGGTTTGGGGGGCTTTACTCTTTTATATACGCCCCTGGGTTCAACTTCATTCGCGATAGCGGGCAAGGGCCCTGACATCATCAAAGCCAACGTGCCGGCGCAGATCATTGCGTCCCGGAGTTTCATTTTGCCTGCCTCATGTTTTTTCTTTTACGGGATTTGAACCGCGAATCCCGTTGTAAAGCCAGAGAAACACGTCGAAATGGGGCAATTTCGCCTCATTTGGCGCAATTTTGCATCGGCAACACAGAACACCCCAATCGGTAACGAACTTTTATTTGTTTATTTTCAATAGGTTGAAGAAAAAACTACCAAAAAGTTAAGCGGAAAAGAAAAAAAATGGTGTTTAGCCCAATTCCTGCCACGCCTGACAGGCAATCATAGTGCCATACCGAGACGGTCGGGAGCGGACTGAGAGAGAAAGCTCTGATAGACCCCGAGGTTTATTTGACTTTTGATCCTTTAGGAGGGACGTAACATGATCAAGTTCATCAAGAACTTCCGCAAAGACGAAGACGGCGCCGTAACAGTTGACTGGGTCGTTCTGACTGCAGCTATCGTTGGCCTGGCCGCAGTTGCTTACAGCGCGATCGGTGATGGCACCGCAGCTCTGTCGGGCAAAATCGGTACCGAAATCAACGGCACCACGGTTGAAGACATCAAAACCAAGTTCGGCACGACGACCTCCGGCGGCTAATAGAAACGCCGGTAGAGATTTATATGGTGGGGCCATGCTTGCTTAGGCTTGGCCCCTCTTTTTATGCAATATCCCTAAAGTGGTACTCCTATGCTGAAGAGACTTGCAAAATTTTCTCACCAAGAGGACGGGGCCGTAACGGTTGATTGGGTCGTGCTGACAGCCATGCTGGTTGGCTTTGGCTCTTTCATCGGTCTTTACATCGCAGATCCTGTGCAAAACCTGGACGCAAAAAATGGTGCCGCAGTCTCTGCGGTTGAGGTTCAAGACATACGCACAAAGTTTTCCGCCACCAGCCCCTGATGCGGAAACGCCTCAGAATGAGTGCGGAATTACAATCACGAAATTAATCGAGATTGTCCCCCTTTTCGACACAATTTAACATTACGAAGAAATGGACTTCGTCGTAATGTCGCGGCGAACAAACCAAAATAGAACAATACGAGGGGACGTGAATGCGTGCAGTATTTGGACTTGTCCTGATTGTCGGGGTGGCTTTGGCCGGAGGCGCCGTCTATTTGGCGCGCGACTACATCGCACAGCATCAGGACCAACTCGCCCGAGAACGCCTGGCCGCGCAACAAGCGTTGGAAAATGCCGCCCTGGAAGGGACCACTGGCGTTCTTGTATCCAACCGAGCCATGAAATACGGAGAGCGCCTGACCAAGGAAGACGTTCGTGTCGTCAACTGGCCTGACGAAGCAATCCCGGAAGGCAGCTTCGTGGACATGGCCGTTTTGTTTCCTGAAGACGCTAAGGGAGACCGATTCGTCCTGAGAGCGATGGAAAAAGACGAGGCCCTCATGGAGGTCAAAGTCACCAATCCTGGGGAGGCCGCAGGTCTGACCTCACGGATAGAAAAAGGTAAACGCGCTTTTGCGATTAGCGTTGATGTTGCGTCTGGTGTTTCTGGCTTTTTGCGCCCTGGTGATAGTGTAGATGTGTATTGGACCGGAACCGTTAACAGCAACCTTCAGGCTGGAGTCGGCGAAATCACCCGCCTGATTCAGACCAACATCGAATTGGTCGCGATTGACCAGTCAGCGGGATCAGATCTGACGGGCACAACAATTGCGCGTACTGTGACAGTAGCCGCCACCCCAGAAGAAATCGCGGCTTTGGCCCAAGCACAGAACACAGGTCGCTTGTCATTGGCCTTAGTTGGGGTGCAGGACGACACAATCGCAAGTGCGGTTGAAGTGGACCAGCGAAAACTGTTGGGAATCAAAGAAGCAGCCCCCGCCCCGGTTCAGGCTGAAGAACGGAAATGCTACACGAGAGTTCGACGTAGCGGAGAAATTGTGCAAACCGAAATTCCTTGCACAAACTGACGTTAAATCAGAGATTTACCAACACAAGCCGCGCCAACTGCGCGGCTTGTTTCGTTATGCATGTTGCGCATTGTCCACATAAGGAAAATTCCAGAAACCCTTGATTATTGCAATAAATTCGTAATTCGCGCAGTGTTACCTGACATAGGGCATAGACCCAAAAAACGAGGCGTGATCGGAGAGGCAGGTCACATGACAATACGTACTTGGATCAGCGCAACCCTTATGGGGTTGGCGCTTATAGTTGGTCCGGTCGGCCATACGGCCTGGGCTGAAACTTTGCGCGTGGTAAAGAATGGTTCAGCGGAAACGCTGGACGTTCCGATGAACCGCGCAATTGTGGTGGAAAGCGAAGAACCTTTCGCCGAACTTAGCATTGCTAATGCCGGAATCGCCGATATCTCGTCGCTTTCGGATCGCACTATTTATGTGCTGGGTAAGGCTCCGGGCCTGACCACGCTGACCCTGTTTGACGGCGCGGGTAACCTGCTGGCAAATGTTCGGGTTCGCGTATCGCCGGATGTATCTGAATTCAAAGAGCGTTTGGTTCAGATTTTGCCAGGTGAACAGATCGAAGTGCGCACAGCCAATGATGGCATCGTCCTTTCGGGAACGGTTTCCAGCGGCGCAAAACTGGCGCGGGCACTGGAACTAGCCGAGCGTTACGCGCCCGAGCGTGTTTCGAACCTGATGTCAGTCGGGGGCGTACAGCAAGTCATGCTGAAAGTACGTTTTGCCGAGATGAACCGCTCGGTGGCCAAAAGCCTGACCGCTTCGCTGGGCTTCGGCGGCGGTGACGTGACAGGTGGTTTCAACACCCTCAACAATGCGGGCGCTCTGGCCAACGCACTGAACGACAACATCCCCATACTTCAAACAAATACAGGCGCCATCCTGTTCGGCTTTGGGGCCGGATCGACGCAGGTGCGTTTGCTGCTGGAAGCATTGGAGGCCAAAGGTCTTGCCCGCAGTCTGGCAGAGCCAAACCTGTCTGCCCTGTCGGGTCAGGAAGCAACCTTCCTTGCCGGCGGTGAAGTTCCCATTCCGGTGCCGCAAGAAGATGGTGTTATTGCCATTGAATACAAGACGTTCGGCGTTGAAATCGACTTTATTCCGCGCGTTGTGGATGGCGATCTGATCAATCTTGAGCTTGCCGCCGCCGTGTCCAGCATTGACACCAGTTCAGACTTTACTATCCAAGGCGATACAGTTCCTAGCTTTGTCACTCGTCAGACCAGCACGACGGTTGAATTGCGAGATGGTGAGAGCTTCGCAATCGCGGGGTTGATTCAAGATGACTTTGCAGACCTGAACAGCCAAGTTCCCTGGGTCGGTGATATTCCGGTGCTGGGAGCGTTGTTCCGCTCTGCGGAATACCAGCGCCAACAAAGCGAACTGGTTATCATAATCACTGCGCATCTGGTTTCGCCGACACGTGGTGAAGCGCTGGCATTGCCAACAGATCGGGTCAAGCCGCCCAGCGAATTTGATCTGTTCGTGAACGGCAAAGTCGGTCGTACAACGCGCCCGGGTGCCGGCGCAGCCTCGGAAGTGGCCAAGCAGGACTTTGGCAGCTCCTACGGCTACGTTCTGGATTGATAGGAGGATAGGACCAATGCAGAAGTGGATAATCACACTGGGTCTTTCGGTTGCTGTCGCCGCTTGCACGCGTGAAGCCGGGTATGAAGTTGATCAAGGTGCTTTCGGGAATGCGACCCTGAACAACACCCAGGTCATGAACGGCGAACTGACCTATGCCCAAATCCTGGGTCAGCGGTTCGCGGCCGAGGTTCCGACGCAGATCAACTTTGCCTTTGACAGCGCAAAGCTGGACGAAACGGCTCAGCGGGTTCTGTTGCGGCAGGCTGCTTGGATCAAACAGTTCCCCGAAGCGCGGTTCCGGGTCTATGGCCATACCGACGCCGTCGGTTCGACTGGTTACAACAAGGCACTGGGCCAGCGACGCGCCAATGCGGCGGTTGCCTTCCTGACACAGCAGGGCATCTCGCGCTCACGTCTTGAGGCTGTCGTTTCCTTCGGCAAGTCACGCCCGTTGATCGATACCCCGAATCGCGATCGGCGCAACCGCCGCACCGTGACCGAGGTTTCGGGCTTTGTGGATCGCAACCCGCTGGTTCTGGACGGCAAGTATGCCGCCATCGTCTATCGCGAATATGTACAAAGCGCGACGTACGAGGCGCAACTGCGTAGCCAGACACGAGTTGGCGATACAACCGAACAATAAGTCGGATTTGGGCGACATCGTCGCCCATTTCCCTACAATTGGTTCTTTTGCGCCTAAATCTTGCCTAAGTTCCAAGCCAAATTTTCAACAATTAGGTGACCTGCGGCCAAATCTGGCCGCGACGGGGCAAGAGCGAACCAGACAGAATCCTCGGGTTCTCTGGGTTGGTCGGCTCTCGCGACAAGGATTGTGTTAATGACGAGCGCATCGCCACAAGATGATAAAAACGCCATTCTGGCCTGCACCATCAGCCGTGACGTCCAGAATTTCGACCTTCTGATCGAAGATATGGAGGTTGCACTGGGAGAACGATGGGGTGATCTCGGTTTTGCCGAAGCTCTGGCATTCTTCAGCCAACCTGATGCCGATTCTTTGGAGTTTGTCGCCTTGGCGATTGACGGCGAAGATGAGGACAACTTGTCCTTGATGGGTGAGATCATCACGCGAGCCAAAGAAAAGAAGATAAAAATCGTCCTAATCGCCGAAGACGTCACTCCGGCGTCTCTGCACCAACTGTTGCGCAAAGGCGCGGACGAGTTCGTCCCCTACCCTCTGCCCGAAGGCGAATTGCAGGAAGCTATCGCCCGGATGAACCAGCCCGATCCAGTTGCAGTACAGCAGGCCGCTGCACCTTTGGCGCAAGGTGAATCGAAAGAAGGGGCCCTCTTTGTGGTCCACGGACTTGCCGGAGGCGTCGGTTCCACCACTATGGCAGTCAATCTGGCCTGGGAATTGGCCACCGTATCGGACAAAGACGCGCCATCAGTCTGTCTGTTGGATCTGGATCTGCAATTCGGCACAGTTTCGACCTATCTGGATTTACCACGGCGCGAAACTGTCTTTGAAATGCTTTCGGACACATCGCTGATGGATGACGACGTATTTTCTCAAGCGTTGCAAACCTATGAAGAGAAACTGCAGGTTCTGACAGCGCCATCGGACATGGTGCCGCTGGATCTGATCACACCCGAAGATATTCAGCGCGTGATCGAAACGGCTCGTCGGAACTTTGATTATGTGATCGTGGACATGCCCTCGACGCTGGTTCACTGGTCTGAAACCGTTCTTCAGGCCGCACATGTGTATTTCGCCATGATTGAACTGGACATGCGCTCGGCTCAGAACGCGCTGCGCCTGAAACGTGCGCTGCAGGCCGAGGAACTGCCTTTCAACAAATTGCGCTTTGCTCTGAATCGGGCGCCGAAATTTACCGATCTGAACGGCAAAAGCCGGGTCAAACGGATGGGTGAAAGCCTGGGTATCTCCATTGACCTGCAATTGCCGGATGGCGGCAAGCCGGTCATGCAGAGTGGCGACCACGGACAACCGCTGGCCAATGCAGCCGCCAAGAATCCGCTGCGTCGCGAAATCGCGAAGCTTGCGAAATCGCTTCATAGTTTGGGCAGCAGCGACGCTGAGGCCGCGTAACCAGTACTAAAGGGAGAGAGCCGCCGTGTTTTCACGTTACAAGAAACAGCCCGAAGCGCAGCCGGTTCAAACTCCGGCCGCGACACCTGAACCTGTTGCGGAAAAAAAGCCCACAGCTAATGCCGTCGCTCGACGGCCCGTGCAGAAAAAGGCGGCCGAACCGGTGGCCGGAGATCGCGATCGCAAGCGCAAGGAACGCCTTGGCGAGATCAAGATCGAACTGCATCGCGAACTGTTGGAAAACCTGAACCTAGCGGCGCTCGAAAATGCAGGCGAATCCGAATTGCGCGCGGAAATCAGCTCGATTGTCAGCGAAATTTTGGAAACCCGGAACATTGTTCTGAACCGCGAGGACCGCTCGCAGTTGAACAAGGAACTGTATGACGAAGTGACGGGTCTTGGCCCGCTTGAAACCTTGCTGCAGGACGATACTGTCAACGATATTCTGGTCAACGGTCCGCAACAGATCTTTGTGGAACGCGACGGTAGGCTGGAAATCAGCGACATCACCTTTAAAGACGAAAAGCACCTGATGCGGATCATCGACAAGATCGTGTCCGCTGTGGGACGTCGTGTCGATGAATCCAACCCTTACGTTGACGCTCGCTTGGCTGATGGTTCGCGTTTCAATGCGATGGTGCCGCCGATTGCCGTGGATGGATCGCTGGTCTCAATTCGTAAATTCAAAAAAGACAAGCTGGGCATCGATGACCTGGTGAATTTCGGTGCCTTTACCGAAGAAATGGCCGCTTATCTTCAGGCCGCCGTGTCAACCCGTCTGAACATCATCGTTTCAGGTGGTACGGGTTCGGGTAAAACCACCACGCTGAACGCCTTGTCCAGTTTCATCGATGACGCAGAACGCATCCTGACAATCGAGGATACGGCGGAACTTCAGCTGCAACAGACCCATGTGGGTCGGATGGAAAGCCGTCCGCCAAACGTCGAAGGCAAAGGTGAGGTCAGCCCGCGCGACTGTTTGAAAAACGCCCTGCGTATGCGTCCTGACCGCATCATCGTGGGTGAGACGCGTGGCGCCGAGGTGATCGACATGTTGCAGGCCATGAACACCGGCCACGACGGTTCGATGACCACGATCCACGCCAACTCGGCGCGCGACGGGATTTCGCGCCTGGAAAACATGATCGCGATGGCCGGTATCGAAATGCCAATCAAAGCGGTAAGAAGCCAGATTTCGTCAGCTGTGAACCTGATCGTGCAGGCCAGCCGTTTGCAGGATGGTTCGCGTCGGATGACCTCAATCACCGAGATTACAGGCATGGAAGGCGATGTGATCTCGATGCAGGAAATCTTTAAATTTCAACGTGTTGGACTAACACCGGACAACAAAATCATCGGTCACTTCACAGCGACCGGCGTGCGCAGTCACTATTCTGAGCGCTTCCGCCTGTGGGGCTTTGACCTGCCCGCTTCGGTCTATGAACCAACGAATATGTAGGAGATCTGGCAATGCAACTGCCTGTTGAGGCGCTCATCTATGTCGTGATCTTCGTCGCGGTGTTCGCCCTAGTCGAAGGCATCTATCTGGTGGCTTTCGGCAAATCCATCAGCCTGAACAGCCGTGTAAACCGGCGTCTGGATATGCTCGACAAAGGTGTCGGGCGGGAACAAGTGCTGGAACAGCTGCGCAAGGAAATGCAGCAGCATATGAAAACGCAGAGCATCCCGCTCTATTCGCTGTTGGCTGACAAAGCGCAGAAGGCAGCTATTGCCTTCACCCCGAAACAACTGATCATGGTCATGATCCTTTTGTCAGGCTTTGCTTTCGTCGGCCTGAGCGTCGGCACCGCAACGGAAATGGTTCTGCGGGTGGCATTGTCGGTCTTTATCGGTGTTGGCGGTGTCTACACCTGGGTGAGCCGGAAGGCCGGTAAACGCATGGGCATGATGGAAGAGCAACTGCCTGACGCGGTTGAATTGATGGTCCGATCCCTGCGCGTGGGCAACCCATTTGTGTCGTCTATTCAGATTGTCGCAAACGAAGTACAGGACCCACTGGGAACCGAGTTCGGTGTCATTGCCGACGAATGCGCCTATGGCCGGGACGTGGGTGAGGCGCTGAGTGATCTGGCTGAACGTCTGGACATGCAGGACCTTCGCTTTCTGGCGGTGGCCGTGGGTATCCAACAACAGTCAGGCGGTAACCTTGCTGAAATTCTGGCTGGTCTGGCCAAGGTGATCCGCGCCCGTTTCCGCCTGTTCCGGCGTGTAAAGGCGATCACCGCCGAGGCAAAATGGTCCGGCAAGTTTCTGTCAGGGTTTCCCCTTTTCTGCCTGCTGTTCATCATGGTGACAGATCCCAATTACTATGACGACGTGGTTGATCATCCCCTGTTCATCCCGGCCTGTTTCTTCGTGGGCATCATGCTGACGCTGAACCTGATCGTGATGCGCGTTCTTACCAACATCAAGGTCTGAGGGAATTGCAATGGAAGTTCTGGCCCCAATCAACGACCTGATCAAACAGTACCTTGGCGAATTCGGTCCACTTATCGTGATCGGCGTTTTGGGTCTGGCGATGATCTTAATCGCTGTTACTCTGATGTTGAACCAACCAGAGGACCCTCTGAAAAAGCTGCAAAAATCCACTGCCGCACCAAAACACGATAAGAAATCCAAAAAGGACAAGCTTCGCAACACCAGCCGCAACGAGCAGCTTGAAAAGTTCGCAACATTCCTTGAGCCGCAAAACGAAGCCGAACTGTCGGCAATGCAGCTAAAGCTGCGGCAAGCCGGATATCATTCAAAGGATTCTGTGCGTTTCTTCCACTTTGCACAATTTGCGCTGGGTATTATCGGCATTCTGGTCGGCGTCATGTTGGTTACCGTACTGTCGGGCGGCCAGGAATTCACCGGTCAACAGATGGCTCTTAGGGTTCTGATTCCAGCAGGTGCAGGATATTTTCTGCCGCGCTACTGGATCACCCGGCGTGTTGCCGAACGTAATGAAGCAATTGTCGCCGGTTTTCCCGATACGCTGGACCTTATGCTGGTCTGCGTCGAGGCCGGACAATCTCTGGATCAAGCCATTGTACGGGTTGCGCGTGAGATGAAGGCCTCCTACCCCGATATCGCGCAAGAGTTCGAAATTGTCGCTTATGAATTGAAGGCTGGTAAGGACAAGGACACGGTTTTGCGTGACTTCGGAACCCGCTGCGGCGTGCAAGATGTCAGCTCATTCGTGACCGTCATGATCCAGTCCGCGACGTTCGGCACCTCGATCGCCGAAGCGCTTCGGGTCTACGCTGGCGAAATGCGCGACAAACGGGTCATGCGCGCCGAAGAAGCCGCGAACAAGTTGCCAACCAAGATGACTCTTGCCACAATGATCCTGACGGTGCCGCCTTTGCTGGTTATTCTGGTCGGACCTTCGGCAAAAGGAATCGCTGATTTTGCGGCGGGTAATTAATAACCCAAATTTAGTAGGCTTCAGGCGCATCCACGTCGGTATACGCCACATGCTAAAGGCCGCCATGGTGATCGCCATGGTGGCCTCTTGCACTGAGACAGGGTCGTCAGATGATCTGGACGTCCCCGGAATTGACCCTAAAGGTCAAAGGGTGGACGAAATTACGGTGGGAAACCGGTTGATGGCCGCCGGGGAATACGAGCTGGCGCTGGATTCTTTTGCCCGCGCCGCATTGGATCAGGGGATGACAACACAAATCCTGACGGCGATGGGCACGGCCAATCTGGGACTCAGGCGTCTAGGACAGGCCGAAACCCTACTGCGACGGGCCGTCAAGGACAATCCTGACTGGCCAGTTGCTTGGAACAATCTAGGCGTGGTGCTGGTCGAAAAGGGCGAATATCCCGAGGCCGCGCAGGTTTTCAAGCGGGCCTTTGCGCTGGACAATGGCGAAAGTGACGCAATCCGGGACAATCTGCGCTTAGCGCTCGCAAAAATGGAAAATCCTGTTAATACTACGGCAGAAGAACAAGAATATACGTTGGAGCAGCAAGGCGACGGGCAATTCAAGCTGCGCAAGCTCCCGTAAAACAGGCAAGAGCAGTAAGGGACGCAAAAATGCGCCAACAATTCTTGATTGCGCCAATCGTGATGTGCGGGCTGATCCTTTCTGCCTGCGAAAAAGAAACCGAGGAAGAAAAGGTCGAGCGTACCTATCAGGAGGTCAACGTCATTGACGAGACCAACCTGAACGAGGTCTTGCTGACCGCCGCCGATCCAAATGAGGCGGTCACCTACTTTCAAGGCGCCGCCGCCAAAAATCCGGGTCGGATCGACCTGCAGCGGGGACTGGCGATTTCCTTGTCTCGTGCGAAACGGTCGACCGAAGCCGTCGCCGCCTGGAAAAAGGTGACGACGATGAAAGGTGCCGGAAACGTCGACAAGCTCGAATATGCTGACGCGCTTGTCCGCGCCGGCAATTGGGGGCAGGCCAGATCGGTTCTGGATACCATTCCACCCACTTATGAAACCTTCAAACGGTATCGGCTTGAAGCGGTGGTCGCAGACTCCAAACAGGATTGGAAACGCGCAGACCACTTTTATGAAACCGCGGTCGGCCTGACCACGCGCCCCGGTGGTGTCATGAACAATTGGGGTTATTCCAAGCTGACACGCGGCCAGTTTGCCGAAGCCGAACGCCTGTTTACGGAGGCGATCCGTCAGGACAAATCCCTGTTCACCGCCAAGAACAATCTGGTTCTGGCCCGAGCTGCGCAAGGAAATTACAGCCTGCCGGTTGTTCCCATGACACAGGTGGAACGCGCCAGGCTGCTGAACACGATGGGTATCTCTGCTGTCAAGCAAGGGGATGTGGCGACAGCCAAAAACCTGTTCCGCGAAGCCATCGCCACCCATCCACAGCATTTTGACGAGGCTGTCCGCTCGCTGCGCGCGCTTGAGGATGCCTGATTGATGAGTATTCCCGCGTTTGCTGCGCTGTGGTTTCTTCCGTTTGTTCTGCCGATCTGCTTTTACGTGGCGTTCACAGACTTGCGGGACATGCTGATCAAGAACCACGCCGTTGTTGCGCTGGCCGTCATTTTCGCCATTGTCGGGTTGTTTGTGCTGCCCCCGTGGTCCACCCAGTGGACCTCACTAACGATCTGGTCGTTCTCGGTGACACTTCCCCCTTACGTCTGGCACTTGCTGCATATTGTGACCGTGCTGATTTTGGGCATTCTGTTTAATGCCGCTGGCGTTTTGGGTGCCGGGGATGCCAAGTTCATGGCCGCCGCCTCACCTTTTGTCTGGTCTGGGGATTGGGTTCTGGTGATGTTTATTCTGGCAGCCACCACGCTTGCTGCCTTTGTCACACATCGATTGGCCATGTATACAGCGTTGCGCAACGTTGCGCCAAATTGGGAAAGCTGGAACAGGAAGAAGCACTTTCCAATGGGCCTGCCTCTTGGTGGCAGCCTGGCTATTTACCTGATCTTAGGCACTGTTTACGGCTCGTAAACTATCATTAACGCGCCTTGTCGCCGCCTTGGTACTGCCACAAAGCCGGGCCAGATTTCCCCTAAGCGGCCCTTTTTGGGGCCATTGGCGTGAATACTGGATAGACGGGCGACGCTCATGAATATGCAGACAACTTCGGTAATGGCCCCCCCTGCCCCAAAGGGTTTGGGCGAAATGAGACTGCCCATCGTCATGATGCGCGACATCATGTTGAAAACGATCTTTCGCAAGAATGTAGACACCGTATCCGAGATCGCCGTGGCGATTTGTCTGCCGGGCTCCGTCACGCAGGAACTGATCGACATGGCCCGCGAGCAAAAGCTGATCGAGGCCACCGGCACCCTGAATGCCAACAGCGGCAATGAGATGGGTTATCAGCTGACTGATGCCGGCAAGGCCCGCGCACTGGACGCGTTGAGTCAGTCAGAATATTTTGGCGCCATGCCCGTACCGCTGGACGTCTACCGCGAACAGGTGAAACGCCAGTCGATCCGCAACATTCAGGTGACCCGCGACCAGCTGATTGGCGCAATGGGCCACTTGGTTCTGCCCGACAGCCTGCTGGATCAATTGGGCCCGGCGGTCAGCGCCGGTCGCTCGGTCCTGATGTATGGCCCTCCGGGCAACGGTAAATCCTCGATTTCAAACGGGATTCGCGATGCACTGGGCGATAATGTCTATGTGCCTTTCGCCATCGAATATGCCGGTCAGGTGATTACGGTTTATGACCCGATCGTTCATACTGCGATTGAACAGGAGCCAGACGATCCCAACAGCCTGCGCCGCCGCAAACGGTTCGACACACGCTATGTTCAGTGCGAACGTCCAACCGTGGTTACAGGTGGTGAATTGACGCTGGGTATGCTGGATCTGGTTTATAACCCCACAGCGCGAACCTATCAGGCCCCTTTGCAGTTGAAATCGACCGGCGGTATCTTCATCGTGGACGACCTTGGCCGTCAGCAGGAACCACCGCAGGCCCTGATTAACCGTTGGATTGTTCCGCTGGAAGAGAACAAGGATATCCTTGGCCTGCAGTCGGGTGAAAAGTTCGAAGTTCCCTTCGACACGCTGGTCATCTTCTCGACCAACTTCCACCCGAATGAAATCTTCGACCAAGCGGCCCTGCGCCGGATCTTCTTCAAGATCAAGATCGACGGCCCGAACCAGGAGAACTTCCTGAAAATCTTTGCCATGGTGGCGCGCAAACGCGGCATGCCGCTTGACGAGGCTGCTCTGGTCCATCTGTTGAAGGTTAAATACCCGACCATCAACAATATCTATGCGAATTATCAGCCGATCTTCCTGATCGACCAGATGATCTCGATCTGCGAGTTTGAGGGCATCCCTTATCAGATGAGCCCTGACCTGATCGACCGCGCATGGTCCAACATGTTCGTCAAGGACGAGACCATCGTCAAATAACGCCGTGCCATTTCGGTAAAGGGCCGGGTAATCTGCGCGTATGACGCAGATTCCCGCCCGGATCGCATCTTGGTTTGCCGCCAAGGGCTGGTCCATTCACCCCCATCAACAAGATATGTTCAACCGGGCCTTGGACCCGGCCACGTTGCTGATCGCGCCGACCGGGGGCGGTAAGACAATGGCCGGGTTTTTGCCAACATTGGCGGAACTTGCAGGGGGAACGCATGAGGGATTGCACACGATTTATGTGTCTCCGCTCAAGGCACTGGCCGCCGATATCCGCCGCAACCTGCGCGGCCCTGCCGATGAGATTGGCCTTCCCATTCGGATCGAAGACCGCACCGGCGACACCTCGGCCACGCAGAAAAAGCGGCAGCGTGTAGACCCACCCCATATTTTGCTGACCACCCCCGAAAGCTTGGCCCTGCTGACCTCTTACGAGGACGCGCCTCGGATGTTTGCGGGGGTGCAACGGGTGATTGTCGACGAAATCCACGCATTGGCCGAAAGCAAGCGAGGAGATCAACTGATGCTGGCCTTGGCGCGGCTGCAAACCCTGTGCCCTGACCTGCGCCGGGTCGGTCTTTCAGCTACGGTCGAGGACCCGCAGGCCATCGCGCGCTTTCTGGCCCGGCACCCGGACCCTTGTCAGATTGTGCAGGCCGACCCCGGACCTGATCCGGATATCCGCATGCTGGAAACGCAGGAAATGCCCCCCTGGTCCGGTGGTGGCGCTGCTTATTCGATCCCGGCGGTGCTCGAGCAGATCAAGCAACACAAGACGACGCTGATTTTCCACAACACCCGCGCGCAGGCCGAAATTTTCTTTCACAATCTGTGGCTTGCCAACGATGACGGCCTGCCCATCGGCATTCACCACGGCAGTCTGGACCGGCAGCAACGCGAGCGGGTCGAGGCCGCCATGGTGCGGGGCGACCTGCGCGCCATAGTATGTACCGGCAGCCTGGACCTTGGCATCGATTGGGGTGACGTGGACCTTGTGATCCAAATTGGTGCGCCGAAAAATGTCAAACGGCTGGTGCAACGGATCGGGCGGGCAAACCACCGCTACAACGCGCCCTCCAAGGCCCTGCTGGTACCTGCCAACCGCTTTGAGGTGGTGGAATGCGTCGCGGCACTTGAGGCCGCCAGAGCGCATGATCTGGACGGTGAGCCGCGCGGCTCTGGCCCCCGCGATGTGCTATGCCAGCATATCTTGATAGCGGCTTCGGCAGGCCCGTTCGACGCCAGCGCGCTTTTTACGGAAATGACCACAGCGGGGCCATACGCGCATCTGTCACGCGATGAATTCGACGCCTGTCTGGAATTCTGCGCGACCGGAGGTTACGCCCTACGCGCCTATGATCGCTGGCAGCGCTTGCAACAGCGCGCAGACGGACAAATGCAGCTGCGCGACCCGCGCGCAGCGCAGCGTATCCGCATGAACTTGGGCACTATTCAGGACACCGACACGCTGAAGGTACGTTTGAAACGCAACCGCGGAGGCAAACCGCTGGGTGAAGTGGAAGAGGCCTTTGCCGCCTCGCTAACGCCCGGAGATACCTTTCTGATCGGGGGGCAGATTGTCCGCTATGAGGGCCTGCGCGAGATGGTGGTTGAGGTCAGCCGCCGTGCGGACAGAAAACCTAAAGTTGCTGTTTTTGCGGGCACGAAATTCGCCACCTCGACGCAGTTAAGCGACCGGATTCTGCGGATGTTTGCCCAGCCGGATTGGCCGCAACTGCCTAAACACACTGCCGACTGGCTGTCTCTGCAGCGCGACATGTCTCGCCTGCCTCAACGCGACCGGCTGCTGATCGAAAGCTTTCCGAATGACGGGCGCGAGAATCTGTGCGTCTACGGTTTCGCTGGCCGCAACGCACAGCAGACGCTGGGCCTATTGCTGACCAAACGTATGGAGGAAACCGGGCTCGCCCCGCTGGGTTTTGTCGCAACCGATTATGCCACACTAATCTGGGGGCTGGATGCAGTGACCGACCCGCGGCCCCTGTTTCAACTGGATGCCCTGCGTGACGGGCTTGAGACTTGGTTGGCCGGAAATGCCGTGATGAAACGGACCTTTCGCGCCTCGGCCACGATTGCTGGGCTGATCGAACGGAACATGGGCGGTCAGCGCAAAAGCGGTCGTCAGGCGACGTTCTCGTCGGATATCCTTTATGACACCTTGTTGAAATACGACCCGGATCATTTGTTGATGCAGATCACCCGCGAAGAGGCCATGCGAGGGCTGGTGGATTTCGGGCGGATCGAAGCGATGATCGCCCGGATCGGAGACCGTATTGATCTGCTGCGGCTGGATCGCGTATCGCCTCTTGCCGCCCCTTTGTTTCTTGAGGTCGGCAAGGTTCCGGTCAAGGGCGCGGCCGAAGAACGGCTATTGGCAGAAGAAAGCGCACGTCTGTTGAAGGCGGCGGGGTTAACACCTGATTGATACGGCTTGCGTCCGGAGGTGAAACACGCAAAGAACGCATCATGAACGAAGTGGCGTTTTCATTTGCGGGGCAGACTCTGAAGGCATTAGGATCAGGGGCCCTGTGGTGGCCGGATCAGCAATTGCTGTGCGTATCCGACCTGCATCTGGGCAAGTCTGAGCGCATCGCTCGGCGGGGCGGCCCGAGTCTGCCGCCTTATGACAGTCAAGAAACCCTGACCCGGCTTGCTGTGGATATTGCCAGAACCAATCCTGCCACCGTGATCTGCCTGGGCGACAGCTTCGACGATCTGGAAGCTTCGGTTGCAATGCAAGCGGCTGAACAGCGTGATATCACGGCCCTGCAGGCTGGTCGGCGCTGGATCTGGATCGAGGGTAATCACGACCCTGGCCCGATTGATCTGGGCGGTACGCATCTGTCCGAGTGTAAGATTGCCCCGCTGACTTTCCGCCATATCGCGCAGGCACCAGCGCAAGCCGAGGTGTCAGGCCACTACCACCCCAAAGCACGTCTGAACGCGCGGGGTCGAACCATCACCCGGCCCGCCTTTTTGGTGGACAAGACGCGGCTGATCCTACCGGCCTACGGCACATATACTGGCGGGTTACACAGTACGGATCATACACTGGACGCTTTGATGGATGATCAGGCCATAGCCATACTCACCGGATCGCATCCTCGGGTCATTCCAATGCCCAGATAGAGTGGCTTAGATAAGGCCGTCTAGCTCTAGCCCCGGTTTGTATTTTCGGCTGATCGGAACCAGATCGGTGTTCTTCAGACGCAAGAAGGTTTTTCCGTCCAGCTTTTCAACCCCGACAATGGCATCGTCTGCCACCCAATGGGAACGATGCGTACAGTGGCCGGGTACCGGTTCCATCTCGGCGATCGCATCAGTCAGGCGGGATCGGATGGTGAATGTCCCCGCTGAAGTCACAACATCAACCGCATGGTCGCGGACTGTCAGTCGATAGATCTGACCGGAAAACGACTCTGGCAAACGCTTGGTCAGGCGTGGCGAGGGTAGCGCGATCTGATCCTGCACCGGCTCATCAACGTGACTATACCCGCGCACCAGGACCAGCCCGGTTGCAAACAGGGCACCATAAGGGGCCACCGCCAGAACATCCGGCGCCTGTTGCCCCCCGGCAGAGAACAGCAGATATGACATAAGCCACATAGATGGCACGAACAGAACCAGAATGAAGAAAACCAGCGCAATGTCACGCCAGCTGAAATGGGCTTCTGCGAAAAATTTCCGGCTCACGCGTCTGACGATCCAGGTCACGCACAGGGCCAATCCCAGTACACCGATCCAGAAAACAAGCCGCTGGGGATAGGTCAGGTAGATGGCCGGAAAAGGCTGGAACGCACTGGCCAACAAAGGCGGGAAACCAACGCCTGCAATCACTCGGCGTAACGTGAATTCGGCCAGAATTGGTCTGGGCACTTCGGTCATACATACTCAACAAACAAGACTACAGGTTCCAGCCCAACACCACACGGCTTTCACCAATCTCTCGTAACCGGCTGGAATAGCTTACTTATCACCAATTTACCGGACATTCAAACCCGGCCCTTGAAACTTAATTCAATCTTCAGAAAGCAAATGGACCAAAAAGCGTTTGCTCTTCGGTCCATTTGTTCAAATTTATTTTCCCTGAGATCAAGCTGTCAGGCCTTCGGGCTCTGGCAAGGCATTGGCGCGGCAACAGGCGGTCAGTGTGTTGGCCAGCAGGCAGGCAATGGTCATCGGT
>NZ_JBQFVF010000011.1:0-140346 GCF_056539625.1 Ruegeria sp. BA12 | reverse complement strand
AGCTGATCGCCCCGATCGCGATGGAAGACGGCCTGCGTTTCGCCATCCGCGAAGGCGGCCGCACCGTCGGCGCCGGCGTTGTGTCGAAAATCATCGAGTAAGGCGCTTAAGCCAATACTCAAAGAAAGGGCGTCCCTTGGGGCGCCCTTTTTGCTTGGATGTATGCTAATGCGCGCAAACTGCCTTTGCCGAAGGCTTAATCGTAAGCAGCATCCACGATAAATTCCACTTTCAGTTCGGGGCGTGCCAGCTTGGCTTCCCCGCAGGCGCGGGCCGGTGCGTGACCTTTGGGAACCCAGGCATTCCAGACCTCGTTCAATCCGGCAAAATCTTTCATATCGGCCAGCCAGATCGTTACACGTAGCATTTTCTCACGTGATGACCCGGCTTGTACGAGCAGGGCATCGATTTTTTCGAGGCAAATTCGGACTTGTTCCTGAATAGTGTCACCCTCGGCGACTTGTCCGGTCAGGTAGGCCACGCCGTTGTGTTTTACGATTTTCGAGGACCGTTCGCCGGTGTCGATGCGTTCAATCATGGGGCATTCTCATTTAGATGTTTGATGCGGCTGTTCATGGTCACAAGATGACATGCTTGGCAATTGCTATTTTCGTGGCAAGATCTGCGGTCGTTTTGGCGGTTTAATTTTACCTCCACTTCAACGCAAAGAAGTGACCCCATGTTTGCACTCGAAGCAAACGGCGCGAGTCTCGCAAGGGTTGGTGTCAGAAAATCAGAGCTTGGGGTAAATCATGTTTGGACTTCCGTTCGTACACTACAGCACGCGTATCCTGCACAGCACCGATCTGGGCGACATGCAAGCCGCAATCCTAAGCGCCGATGATCCTGAGACGGGCACCAGATCGCACCTGCCACGTCCGCAGCAGAAAGTAAGCCACATAACTTGTCTTTCAGAGAAACCTGAAAGATTCCGGGTGAAAAAGTAATAGGCCGGAGTCAACGCTCTAGCCCACCTAACAGCGACTGCTAAACTCAACATGCACCTGTAAAGCGCGCCTGGCCCCGGTCAGCGCGCAAAACTGATGAGGTAGGGCATGGTGGGTTTGGACCTTTTGGTAAATGCGGCGAATGTCTTTTACCTGATATCTTATTCGGTCAGGGATATTTTCTGGCTGCGTGTTCTGTCGGTGATTGGCGCGATGATCCTGCTGCCCTATTACTATCTGCAACCCGCGCCGCTGTGGGCCCCAATCGGGTGGAACCTGTTTTTCACCGGTATCAACATCTTTTGGATTGTGCGTTTGTTGCTGGAACGACGCCCGGTGCCATTTACCGATATTCAAAGACACCTCTATGAAATCGCTTTGCGCAATTTCTCGGAGCGGGACGCATATGACCTGCTGAGAATGGGAGTTGCAAAAACAGTTCCGGTTGGAACCAATCTGTTAACGCAAGGTAGCCCGGTACACAGCCTATCCCTTATCGTGGATGGGGAAATCGGTGTTGAGATGAGCGGAGACCGCGTAGACACGCTAGGCGAAGGCCGGTTCCTTGGTGGGACAGCCTTTCTGGCCAAAGATCAGGGCTTTACCGCGCCGGTGACCGTGACAGCCCTTAAACCGTCACGGGTGATCGAATGGAACATGTCCGATCTGACTGCGGAACTGCAAAATCAGCCAGATCTGGCAATTTCAATCGAAGCCAGCCTTGGGCTCGAGATTTCGCGGTTTCTGCAAACCGCCAGATTACAGATGGCCTAAACCGCGGATTCTGCGGCAGCCCGTACGGCGCGAATATTGTCGCCATAGACACCGGGGCTTTCAACTGATCCACCCTTGAAGACAGCTGATCCTGCGACCAGAACATCAGCGCCTGCGGCTGCAACCAACGGGGCTGTTTTCGGGTCAACACCGCCGTCGATCTCGATATGCACGGGGCGGTCACCGATCATCTGACGCAGTTTGCGGACCTTGCTGGTCATGTCGATGAACTTCTGACCACCGAATCCGGGGTTCACGGTCATGACGCAGACCAAATCGGTCAGGTCCAGAAGATGTTCGACGGCTTCGGCTGGCGTGCCGGGATTCAGCGCAACCCCTGCCTTCATCCCGGCTGCACGAATGGCTTGCATCGTACGGTGGGTGTGCGGACCGGCCTCGACATGCGCTGTAAGGATATCGGCACCTGCATCGGCATAAGCTTGAATATAAGGATCAACCGGCGCGATCATCAGGTGGACATCCATCACCGTTTTAACGTGCGGGCGGAATGCTTTGACGGCGGGTGGGCCAAAGGTCAGGTTCGGGACGAAATGGCCGTCCATAACATCGACATGGACCCAATCCGCGCCCTGGGCCTCGATCGCCTGAATCTCTTGCCCGAAATTGGCGAAATCGGCGGATAGGATCGACGGGGCGATCTTGATGGTGCGGTCAAAGCTCATGGTGGCCTCGTGTCAGCTGAAGAGTCGCGGTCGCGTATACCTGCGCTGCATTGCAAAGGGTAGCCCCCGCGGTTTGCCCAACGTTACAAAACTTTCACCCCATTGCAGGAGTGCTTGAGCATTATAGGAGCAGTCATGTCTAAGGGCGGAACCACTCCCGCACTCGCAGGCGCATCGGCTGTGCCGATACCCCTTGGCGGCTTTGGGCCCGGCGCCACGCGCAGCGCTACGCCCAACGGGATGAGGCCTCCGCAAGGAGGTCGAAGACGGGCGAGAGCCTCCGGTGCTCAATCATTATTCAGGGTCAGGGTAACCCGCTCTCCTGCAAAAACCGTGCGCCCGTATTCGACCGGCACGCCGTTTAGATCGGCATTGATCCCCGTCGAAAACAGCACCGGAGCGCCTTGCGACAGTTGCAGATGCAAACCCTGTGTCGCCGTGGCAGCCCGCGCGGTCAGGCGGGTAGACACACGGGTGTAGTCTGCGACGCCACAGCGTTGCAGTGCCTTGGTCACGGATCGCGTGTCTTGCAGTGCAGTCAGGATGTCGGGCAGACGATCAGCCGGAAAGACGCTCTGAAATAGGCCGATGGGCTGGCCATCGGCCAGAGACAGGCCGTCATACACGTGAACCGTGTCTCCGGGGGTAAGCTGCAGAGCTTCGGCTTCGGTTTCATCTGCCGCGCGGGTGGTCAACGACAGGATCGTCTTGCCCGGCATCTTACCGCTGGCCGATATGCTTTTGTGGTATCTCACCCGTTTGCCAATTGGATAATCGGTCGGGCGCGAGGCCACAAAAACGCCTGACCCGCGCCGTGGGCGGACCAGACCTTGTTCGGCCATGTCCGACAGCGCGCGCCGTACCGTATGCCGATTGACACCATGTTGCGCCGCCAATTGCGCCTCGGTCGGCAACCGGTCACCGGTATTGTATCGCCCCTCGGCTATGTCCGAGGTCAGGCTGAGCGCAATGCTTTTCCAGACAGGCGTTTTATTCATGTCACCAAACTTTCACGGGTGCGCGGATTGCGGGTTCTCCGCGAGGGGTGTAATATTTGTCTAGTTGTATAGTTCATGTAGACAACCTGGCCAAGGGGGGTTGATGACCGATAAAACAAAAACCGCGAATGCTGCGCGTCAGGAATGGATGGGTTTGCTGGCCTGCGCTCCAGAAGAAGAACTGATTGCGTTGTTGGATGAAATCGGCGCGCCTCCGAGCTTTCAATGGCTCCGTCACCCCGAAGTAGGAGGTGTGATGGTGCGCGGACGGACCGGCGGCACAGGCGCGCCATTTAATCTGGGTGAAATGACGATCACGCGCTGTTCGCTCGCGTTGCAGGACGGAACAATTGGTCATGGCTATGTGCAGGGACGTTCCAAGCGAAAAGCGGAAATAGCGGCGCTGGTTGATGCGTTGATGCAAACCGACGCCGCCGGAGACGTTCGTGCGCGGGTGATCGCTCCGCTTGGTCAACAGATGCAGACAGCCAAAACAACCCGCGCCGCCAAGGCCGCGGCCACCAAGGTCGAGTTTTTTACGATGGTACGAGGTGAAGACTGATGACCGTGCAAAACCAATTTTCAGGCGGGTTCCAGAACGCACCAATTGAAGCGGCCCATGCTTTTCGTGCCGCGATGACGGTCATGGCGCGCCCGGGTGAGATCCGCCGGATCATCGGCACTCACCCACCCGCGCCCTTGTCCGTGGCGGCGGGAACACTGCTGCTGACGCTTTGCGACCCGGAAACCAGTGTGTTTTTGGCGGGTGACGTTGATACGGATGCAGTGCGGCAATGGTTGACCTTTCACACCGGTGCGCCGCTTGTGACAGCGGACCAGGCTGACTTCGCAATCGGAACGTGGCAAGCGCTGATGCCCTTGGGGCAGTTCCGCATTGGAACGCCTGAGTATCCTGACCGTTCAGCGACGCTGATCGTGGAATGTGACGACCTAAATCAAGCAGGGGCAACGCTGACGGGGCCGGGGATCAAGGGCGTCGCCCTTCTGTCACTACCGGATATTCCGACGCTTCGGGCCAATGCGGCGCTGTATCCATTGGGATGTGATTTTTTCTTCTCGTGCGGTGACAAAGTCGCAGCGTTGCCGCGGAGCACGCAGATCAAGGCAGAGGGTTAGTCGATGTATGTGGCTGTAAAAGGCGGTGAGAAGGCCATCGAAAACGCCCATGCCTGGCTGGCCGAGGAACGGCGCGGGGCGACCGATGTTGCTGAACTCAGCATCGCGCAGATCCGTGAACAGCTGAGCCTTGCGGTAAACCGGGTAATGGCCGAAGGGTCTTTGTTCGACCCCGATCTGGCTGCTCTAGCCATCAAGCAAGCGCGCGGCGATTTGATCGAGGCGATTTTCCTGATCCGTGCCTATCGCACCACCTTGCCCCGGTTCGGGTATACCAACCCGGTTGAAACAGACCGTATGGCCTGCGACCGCCGAATCTCGGCCACGTTCAAGGATGCGCCGGGCGGACAGGTGCTGGGTCCGACCTTTGATTACACACATCGTTTGCTGGATTTCAAACTGGCCGCCGAGGGCGAGGTTCCGCCCTCACCCAAAGGTCAGCCACGCACAGACCCGGTTCCGCATATCGCCGACTTTCTGAAGGATGAGGATATCATTCAAGATGAACCCGCAAGTGACGACGCTCCGGCTGATCTGACTCGGCAACCGATGGAGTTTCCGGCCGGACGCCCCCTGCGCTTGCAATCGCTGGCCCGCGGGGATGAGGGGTTTGTGTTGGGCATGGCCTATTCAACCCAGCGCGGTTACGCCCGCAACCACGCCTTTGTCGGCGAATTGCGCATCGGCAAAGTCGCGGTCGAGATAGATATTCCCGAGTTGGGCTTTGCCATTGAAATCGGCGAGGTGGAATTGACCGAATGCGAGACGGTGAACCAGTTCAAGGGCTCCAAGACCGAACCACCCCAGTTCACACGCGGTTATGGTCTGGTCTTTGGCCAGTCGGAACGCAAATCAATCGCCATGGCTTTGGTCGACCGCGCGTTGCGCTGGCAGGAATTGGGAGAAGACAATCTAGGTGCCCCTGCGCAGGACGAGGAATTTGTCCTGAGCCATGCGGACAACATTCAAGCGACCGGGTTCCTCGAACATATCAAGCTGCCGCATTACGTGGATTTTCAGTCCGAACTGGAATTGGTCCGCAAGCTGCGGCGCGACGCCGAGGCGAGGACTACACCGCAGGAGGCAGCCGAATGAGCCCAACCAACGCACAGCGGATAAGCGGTTTATTGCTCCTACTCCGTGTCCTTCACCCTGTGATCGCCAAGGTCAAGGGCACCGATTGCTTTCCAAATACCGGCCTTGTCCCGCAGCATCGATTCTCGTCGCCGTCTGGAATGGCGGATATGCAGGATGAGATAAAACATAATGGCCAAAAAGACCGCTCCACATACAAAAACGTCCATAAAAATACCAAAACACAAAGTGATACTTCAAAATGAATGAGTACAACTTTGCATATTTGGACGAGCAGACCAAGCGGATGATCCGCCGAGCTATCCTCAAGGCTCTGGCTGTTCCGGGATATCAGGTACCTTTTGCCAGCCGTGAGATGCCCATGCCCTATGGCTGGGGAACGGGCGGCGTGCAGGTATCGGCTGCGACATTGACGCCGGACGATACGCTCAAAGTGATTGACCAGGGGGCCGATGACACCACCAACGCCGTCTCGATCCGCAAGTTCTTTGAAAACACCGCAGGGGTGGCGACAACCGAGGAAACCGCGAAGGCAACTGTTATCCAGACACGCCATCGCATCCCCGAAGTAAAACTGACCGAGGATCAGATCCTTGTGTATCAGGTACCGATCCCTGAACCCCTGCGTTTTCTCGAACCGCGCGAGACCGAGACCCGCAAGATGCACAGTCTCGAGGACTATGGCCTGATGCATGTGAAATTGTACGAGGATATTAGCCAACACGGGGTGATCTCGACCGCGTATGCCTATCCGGTAAAGGTCTCGGGGCGTTATGTGATGGATCCGTCGCCGATCCCGAAATTCGACAACCCGAAGCTGGAAATGGACGCGATCCAGCTGTTCGGGGCTGGGCGGGAACAACGCATCTATGCGCTGCCGCCGCATACCAAAGTGGTGAGCCTGGATTTCGAAGATTACCCGTTCGAACCCACCAAGGCCGATCATGCCTGCGACCTGTGCGGGGCAGAGGACAGTTATCTGGACGAGGTAATCATGGATGATGCAGGCAAACGGATGTTTGTCTGTTCCGACACGGATTACTGCCGCACGCGACGCGCGCGGGGGAGCCAAGGGCGATTAAGCAAGGAAGGCGAGATATGATACGGCAGAATGTATTGGGAATAGATCACCTTGGCCTGACCGTCGCTGATCTGGACGCCTCGAAAGGGTTCTTTGTCGACGGGTTAGGCTGGGACGTGGTGGGCGGCAAGCCGGAATACCCCTCGGCTTTTATCAGCAACGGTGCCGCCGTGCTGACACTGTGGCAGCAGAAGGGTGACAACCGGCGCGGGTTCGATCGGCACGCAAATGTGGGTCTGCATCACGTGGCATTCAAAGTGCCGGACGAGGCCGCGCTGAACACCGTATTCGATGCCATCAAGGACTGGCCAGGGGTTAAGGTCGAATTCGCGCCAGAGCCATCCGGCGCGGGTCCGAAAATCCATTTCATGATCCGGGAACCCGGCGGCAACCGGATCGAATTTGCGTACGACCCGAGGTGACAAGCATGACACCCCTGCTGAGCGTTCAGGACATCACCAAGACATATGGCGCGCGGATTGGATGTACTGGCGTCAGTTTTGATCTCTATCCGGGTGAGGTTATGGGGGTTGTTGGCGAAAGCGGCTCAGGCAAGACAACATTGCTGAACTGTCTGGCAGGTTATCTGGAGCCAGACACGGGGCAGGTGATCTTTGACACGCGCACGGATGGTCCGATGGACACAGTGACCATGTCGGAACCCGAACGCCGGATGCTGGGGCGAACGGATTGGGCCTTTGTCCATCAGCATGCAAGTGACGGTTTGCGCATGTCGGTCAGCGCGGGGGGGAACATAGGCGAACGGCTGATGGCCTTGGGTAACCGCCACTATGGGTCGATCCGAGGCGATGCCATGGATTGGTTGGGGCGAGTCGAGATTGACACAGACCGCATTGATGACCGCCCCACCGCGTTTTCCGGTGGGATGCAGCAGCGCTTGCAGATCGCGCGCAACCTGGTGACGGGGCCTCGGCTGGTGTTCATGGATGAACCGACCGGTGGGCTGGATGTCTCGGTTCAGGCGCGCTTGCTGGACTTGCTGCGGGGGCTGGTGCGCGAGATGGGGCTGAGCGCCATAATCGTCACCCATGATCTGGCCGTGGTGCGGCTGCTGGCGGATCGGTTGATGGTGATGAAGGACGGCCACGTGGTTGAGGCCGGGTTGACCGATCAGGTATTGGACGATCCGCAGCACGCTTATACGCAGCTTTTGGTTTCAAGCGTACTACAAGTGTGAAAGGGAAGGCGATGATCGAACTTAAAGGTGTCAGCAAAAGCTTTACCCTGCACAATCAGAACGGTGCCGTGATCCCGGTGATGGAAGGCGCTTCGCTGAAAGTCATGCCTGGCGAGTGTGTTGCTTTGACCGGGGTGTCGGGGGTGGGCAAGTCGACTTTGATGCGGGTGATCTATGGCAACTATCTCGCGGCATCCGGTCAGGTTCTGGTTGGTGGGCTCGACGTAGCTCAGGCTGAACCGCGTGAGATTTTGAACCTGCGCCGCGAAACGCTGGGATACGTCAGCCAATTCCTGCGTGTCGTCCCACGAGTGCCAACGCTTGAGGTTGTGGCCGAACCACTGTTGGCCATCGGATTTGACCGGCAAGTGGCTCTGGACAAAGCAGCTAATCTGCTGGTGCGGCTGAACATTCCCGAACGCTTGTGGACCCTAAGCCCTACGACATTTTCCGGCGGTGAACAGCAGCGGGTGAATATCGCGCGAGGCTTTGTGCATGACTATCCGGCGTTGTTGCTGGATGAGCCCACGGCCTCACTGGATGCAAAGAACCGCGAGACGGTTCTGGCGCTGATCACCCAGGCCAAGGCACGCGGCGCGGCAATTGTCGGCATTTTCCACGATGTCGACGCACGCAAGCGCGTCTGTGATCGCCAGTTCGACCTGTCCGACTTTGCACCTGGAATGGCCGCATGAGCCTTGCCACTGTCATAGCCGTCGTGGGCCCGTCAGGCGTCGGCAAGGACAGCGTGATGCAGGCGTTGGTGGCACGTGCGATCGGTATTTGTTTGACGCGCCGCGTGATCACGCGACCCGAGGGCGAAGAGGGTGAGGATTTCGACCGAGTGTCTGTTGAAGAGTTTCATCAGATGGTTGCGCGGGATGCCTTTGCGCTACACTGGTCCGCGCATGGATTGTTCTACGGCGTGCCCCGCACCATTGAACAACAGCGGCAAAGGGCAGATGCCGTATTGGTGAACCTGTCCCGATCCGTCTTGTTGCAGGCCCAAGAGGTGTTTGGCGATCTGATCGTGATCTCTCTGACCGCTGACCCTGAAGTATTGGCGCAACGCCTGTTGATGCGCGGACGTGAGAGCGCACCTGAGCAGACACGAAGGTTGGCGTGTGCCAAAGTGCCTTTGCCCGAGGGGCTGAAACGGGTGATCGAGATTGACAACTCCGGGCCGCTGGAGGCTACGGTTGAAGCCATTCTCGATCAGCTTCAGCCGGAAAGGACGTAGCGATGGATCAGGTGAAACCGCCCATCCCTTGCCTCGCCCACCAAAGCCAGATCATTGATTTGAAAGGGCGCGGGCAGCAGGGGAACAAGGTGCGATTGCAGCGCGCGCTCAACTGTCGACAACGTGGGTTTGTCCAATTTACCGCTGAGGGTGATGTGAAAGCGGAAAGACTCCATCACATGCGGATAACCCCATTGCACCAGGTTAGCCTCTTGCCGGGCGTTCAGGCCATGGGCGCGGCGGCGGTGCAGTTCGGCCTCCGATGGCGGGGCACGAAAGCTGTCCAGATCACGCACACAGGCGGCAGCCAGCGCGTTCAGAGCGACCTCATCCCCCATCGGACGCAAAGCCAGAAACCGACCCAATCGGGCGATCTGCAGCCCGCCCAGGGCGACCGGGGCCTGCGTGGCCGCAAGCCGCGCGCAGGCGTCGTGCAACGCTTCAACCGACTGCCCATACCGCAGGCGAAACGGGGGCTTCATCGTCGCATGCAGCCCGTATTTGCGCGGCACCTCGGTCACGGCTGCAACGTCCACACCGTTTATCACCAGGTGGGCAATGGGCGTTCCGACCTCCATATCCCAGCCCAGCCAGCTGGTGGCGAATTTCGTCCATTCCGCCCGCGCCGGGGGCATAAAATAGATCGCGTATCGCGTGAATGTCACGTTGGCCTCCTGTGCGCAGCCTTTCCACTTGTTCAGACCGTGTGAAGTTCAGATGACAGAAGAAATGATCCTTGCCAATGCCATGCTTGTTCTTGCCGATGAGACGATCACCGGCAGCGTCCGTATCGTAGGTGAATCGATTGCCGAGATCGCCACCGGCCGCACGGTTCCCCCGGGCGCGATTGATTGCGAAGGTGACTATGTCAGCCCCGGTCTGGTCGAGCTGCACACCGACAATCTGGAACGCCATATCCAACCGCGCCCCAAGGTCGACTGGCCGCATGCGGCGGCCATCTTGGCCCATGATGCCGAGCTGGCCAGCACCGGGATCACCACTGTCTTCGATGCGATACGCGTCGGGTCAATCCCCAGCGGCCAGCGTTACCGACGATACGCCCGCGAACTGTCTCGTGAACTGTGGCAACTACGGGAACAAGACGTGTTGAAGATCAGCCATTTTCTGCATCTTCGGGCCGAGGTGTGTTCAGAGACCCTGGTCGAGGAGTTAAACGAGTTCGGCCCCGAAGATAGGGTTGGGCTGGTTTCGTTGATGGATCACACACCTGGCCAACGTCAGTTTCAAGATATGTCGAAACTTGAGATTTACCTGAAAGGAAAGCTGGGGTTGGAGGGCGAAGGGTTTCAGCGCCATGTCGCGGACCTCAAGGCAATGCGAAAGCGCAACGGAGACAAGCACGAGGTCGAAACCGTCAAGGCCGCCAAGCGGTTTGGGGCCATGCTGGCCAGCCATGATGACACCACACCGGAACAGGTGCGAGTCTCGGCAGGACACGGCATCCGGCTGGCCGAGTTTCCCACCACCGTCGAGGCCGCACGCGCCTGCAGCGAACACGGGATAAAGGTGATGATGGGGGCGCCTAATCTGATCCGGGGCGGGTCGCATTCCGGCAATGTGGCCGCTCAGGAACTCGCCGATCTGGGCCATCTCGACATTCTCTCCTCAGATTATGTTCCCGCCGCGTTGCTGTTGTCGGCTACACGTCTGGGGGAGATATGGGGCAATATGGCCCGTGGCCTGCGAACGGTGACGCGGACGCCAGCACAGGTTGTTGGTTTGGACGACCGCGGAGAACTGCGCAGCGGCGCGCGCGCAGATATCATCCGATTCTGTCTTCACCATGGCGCCCCGGCGCTGAACGGGGTGTGGTCTCGTGGACGGCGCGTGGCTTGATCAGGCGCGGTAGAACAGATACCGGCCCGGCGCGATGGTATCCGGACCTTTGATCTCTTCGAACCCGGTTAGAGGTTGCCCCGATATCAGCAACCCGCCGGGCCGCATTACCCGCGCAATTAGCGGGCTAAGACGCGCTGCTTCGGCAACATCGTCTTCTTTGATGCCACGTCCAAAATCATAATGGGCCAGCGCGATCTTTGGCCCGTCGATACCAAGCTTTTCAAGCATGGGCTCCGCTTCGCCCTGCAGAAAGTCCTCGGCCGGAGGGGTGCTGGACGGATGGCATTGCAGCACCCGGTCCATGACCCAGATCCGCCGATCTGGCAGAATTTCCCGCAAATGGTCATAGGTGCGACCGTTGCCCAGCCCCATGTCCAGAACATCGCCGTCCATGTCGCTGATCTGCGCGACCGCCCAATTCAACCCGTCGCGTTGCGCGGTCAGGCGGCGTAGCATGGAATCCAGTCGGCTCATTCGGGTTCTCCGGTTGGTATTGTGGGGCCTGCCCAGGCAAAACCGGGGCCGTCCAGAAGTCGGCTCAGCAGCTCTTGGGTAAAGGTCCAGATCTCCTGAACATGGACCAGATGGTGGGTCAAGACGCCAAAAGGTTCGGTAATGTCGGCGCGTCCTTCACGCCGGTCGCGTAAAAGGTCTGCTGTCTGAATGATCAACTTGTCCGCCGCCACCAACCCGCGCGTTCCGCGCCAGTCAATCGGGTCCAGATGGGTGTTGATCTGCTCCAGCCTTGGGACAGGTTCCCGCGTCTTGCGCGGTGTCGCTGTCGAGACGATGCGATACCCAAGATCAGGTAATTCCTGCACCACATCGGGCGCGATGCGGTTCCAGGGCGGTACAAACATCGGACACAGCCTGTCTCCGAACAAAGTACGCAGGCGCTCCAGCCCGGATTGCGCGTCGACGATTATGGCCTCAAGCGGGCGGTGCAACCCGAATTCGGATTTCTTCTCGTCAGGCGGTGCGTGGTTTTGATGAGCCCAGCCATGCACTACAGGAATCAGCCACTGCTGCTGCGTGACGTAATCGCCCAGCCCGGCATCGGCATCACGAGGAATGATCGCCAGATGAACGGACAGGCCAAGCGACCGTGACAGCTCTGACAGCCTTTCAAGCTGCGGTGTCCTTGATATGGCGTCATCATCCCGCCACCACAGCGGCAGCGACAAGCCCTGCGCCTGCCAGATGTCCAACTCCGCCTCCAAAGGGCGCCAGTCCATCATCTTGTTTGCTCCCGCAAGTTCACGGCAATCTCGACCGATCTTGCGGCCCCGTCAAAGCCCTGCGCTGAAACCGGGCGTGGGCCATCTGACATGACCGACGCAACGGCCCGTGCTAATGAATCCCCATTAAGGGATTTGCTAGGCAACACATCGATGGCCGACAGGTCCGAGAGGCTCTGACCACGCAAACCCTGCTCAACCTCTTTGCCGTCGTCGAACGGGATAAAAACCGCAGGCGTTCCCGATTGCAAAATATCCAGCGCCGTGTTGTAGCCGCACATACTGACTGAGGCCGCCGCATGGGGCAGCATTTGCCGGAAGTCCGGGCGCACCGGTTCCAGCGTCACTTGGGCATCGCCCACGAGTTGTGACAGTTGATCAATACGTGCCCTTGCGTCCTGCCCGCCCACCAACAGGCGCCAGCGCCTGTTGGGTATCTTTTGGGCGGCCTCGATGGCCGCGCGAAAGATCGGCTGGCCCACAGATCCGCCACCGGCGCTGACCAATATTTCGCCATCACCCACCGCGTCAGGATGCGGCACAGGCGCCTCGGGCGCAACAAAACCGGTATAGAACAACCGCGAGCGCAATCGATCGGTCACCGGCCAGCTCACCTCCAGCGGAACAACGCTTTGATCTGAATGGACGAGGATACCGTCGTAATACTGGCACACGATCTCTTCCGTGCGTTCCGCCTTTGATGCCTTCGATGGCGGGGCCAGAATATCGCGGATCGAGCCCAGAACGACCGGCCGTTGCGGTAAGTTCCTGGCGGCCACCAAGGCGGCATTGAACTCGGCCGCAAGTGACCGGCGACCAAAGGGAAAAAGCTCGGTGATCAGCACATCAGGTGCGAAACTCTGCACGGCTGCGACCAATGCGGTTTCGCGCGATGTCAGATAGGCGGCATCGGCCACTTCATCGCTTTGGGTCAAAAGCCGGGTGAAATCCGTGCCGTCCGAACGCAGCGGTGGAAGCCCCAACAGGGTCATGCCCGCGCTGTCTAGCTGTGGTGCCGGCATTCCACCCGAGACAACAAAGGTCTCGTGCCCGGCCCGTACGAAAGCCCGGCCCAAAGTCAGCGCCCGGCTCAGATGCCCGGTGCCCAACAAGTGCGTGACAACAATCATCACCTTCATTGTGATGCCTCTGGTCTGATCAGGCGGACGGGTTCGGGCTGGGGACGTAGTGTCGACATATCGACGATATACATGCGGTTGCGTTTGATTTTAAAGGGGGCGGGGCCATTGAAATCCCATCCCCAGGCCCGCGCCAGAATGACCCGCATAATACCGATGTGGCAGACGGCAACCGTATCGCCCGACAACGCGTTCAGCCAGGGCTGCAGACGGGCCCAGACCTCAGCTGGGCTTTCACCGTTTGGCGGGCGAAAATCCCAGCTCCAGTCTTCGATATGGCGGTATCCGCTGTCGGGGTCGGCAATCAGGTCGACCCCGTGTAACCCTTCCCAATCACCCCAGTTCATCTCGGTCAGCGCGTCCGAAGTCTGCGGCTCGCGTCCCGCGACCAGACGGGCGGTTTCGCTGGCCCGCAGCAGGGGGCTGGACCAGAGGTCCGCGTCCTTCCATGGCGCGGGCAGTTGCATAGCGGATAGCTCTGCCTGCGCATCTTCGTCCAGCGGTATATCACTGCGTCCCTGAATGCGGCCCGCGCGGTTCCAATGGGTGTGACCGTGCCGAAGCAGTGCTAGCCGGGTCATGATCGAACCTCCATCAAGGGTCGTGTTGCCTGCCAGAACCGGTCGGTTGCTGCGGGCATCAGGTGACGTTCGGCCACGCGCGCGCGGGCTTTGGCCCCCAGTGACAGGCGCAAAGAAAGGTCATCCAGCAAGGTGCGCAGCCGTGCGGCCAATCCTTCGGGGCCAGCGTCGACCGAAGGATAGTCCGACGGGGACAGCACATCCCGCACGCCGGGCCGGTCCTGCGCTACAACAGGCACACCGCTGGCCTGCGCCTCAAGATAGATCATGCCATAGGCCTCGTTCACTCCCGGCCAAACCAGTACCGAGGCCGCACCGTACAGCTTCTGCAAAGCATCGCGGTCACATTGCCCCAGAAACCGGACCTTTGATCCGAACGGCGCCATCAGCACCTCGACTTCGGGACGTGCTGGGCCATCACCCGCAATATCCAAGGACCAGTCGCCGTCCAGTAAGGCCAGAGCCTGCGCTAGAAGAGTGTAAGAAGCCAGCTTGTCACCGTGCCGCATCATGCCCACGGTCAGCATCGGCCCCTCACAGCCCGAGGCGGGCGGCAAATCCGACCGGGGTAGGAAAGGGGGCAGTTCCACAAGGCTTTGATCCCCGTACCGTTCCCGTTCCAGAGTGATCAGGTCATTGGAGGTGTGGTAGAAAATCACCTGCGCCGCATCACAGGCGTCATGTGCAGCTTTTGCAAACCCGGCCCAGGGACCTGTCAGGCGGCTGGTTGCGCGGGTGCTTTCCAACTGAACGTAGGGAATGTTGCGCGCCTTGCAGACACGCGGGCCCAGCAGATCGGGGGCCTTGTAATAGTTGTGATAGGTCACCCAAAGCGCGGTGTCCGCGGGAAGATCGGCGATCAGACGTTGCACCTCGGCGTCAGCCTTGGCGCGCAATGCGGTCTGCACCTGCGCGTCCCCGGCTTTGTCGTAGGTACGCAGCCGCGAGGCCAGTTCGACCATATCCTCTTGCGCGGCGATCGCCTGCATCAGGTTGCGGGCCATTTCGCGATCCCCCGACGGCACCGGGCTGTCCGGCGCTTTCATCGGGGAGTAATAGGCCACTCGTGCCATCAGCCTATGTCCGAACCCAATGCGCGCAGTCGTTTGGACAGGCGGGCAATGCCGGGATCCATGCGGAAATCGGCGATCAAACGATCATAGGCGGCACTTGCCATCAAAGCAGTTTGCTGCGGATCGGCGGCCAGATGGATGATGGCGCTGGCCAATGCGGCAGGATCATCGTCGGACAAGACGCCGTGGGTGCCGGTTTCAATAAACTCGGGGATGGCCGATACCGGCGTCGACAGTATCGGCAACAGCTGTGATGCGGCCTCCATCAAAACATTGGGTAGCCCGTCGCGGTCTCCGTCACTGGCGATCCGGCTGGGAAGCACAAACAGGTCTGCGCTGCGCATTGCTTCGATCACTTCGGGTTGATCACAAGCGCCTTGCCACGTGATCCGTTGCGACAGGCCAGCGGCGTCGGCCCGATAACGCAAGGTATTGCCAAGTGTTCCGCCGCCAATGTGCGTCCAGTGCCAGTCCAGCGTTTCTGGCAGCATGGCAAATGCCTCGATCAGCCGGTCAAAGCCCTTTTTCTCGACCAGACGACCGACCGAGAGCATGTTAAATGGCCCGTCCGGCGCGCGTGGCGTACGGTTCGGCGGAGATGGAAAACGGTTCAGATCCAGCCCGTGATAGATCAGATCAACCCGCGCGGGATCGTCGGCCAAACTGCGTAGATGGTCGGCCCCAATTGCCGTGCAGGTCGCACCAAAAGCCGCTCCATGGGTGTCGGCGCGCAGTTTTTCGATCTTTTCCCACTCGGGAGATGTCCAGATGTCCTTGGCGTGGGCAGAAAAACTCCACGGCAGGCCACGCATGATGGCGGCGTAGCGCGCGACCGAGGATGGGGTGTGCATGAAATGCGCATACATCACTTGTGTCACGTCGGGTAATTCGGCGGTCAGAACGCAGGCCTGACCAAAACGCCGTATGCGGTTGTGGGTCGGATCACGGCGCAGATCGGCGCGCCAGACCCGGTAGGCCTCGGCATAGCCCGGCAGGGCTTGCGCAGTCTGTCGCGCAGCCCAGACACGCTGTGGTTCTTCGTAAAGGTATTCTGGCAGGTAATGCACCTGACCCTGAAAACGGTCGTGCAGCGGGTGCCGTTTTACGTCGGTCGGATGGCGCAAAGACCAGATGTCAAAGCTGTGCCCGGCCTCTTGCAGGGCGACAAGTTCCTGGGCAATGAACGTCTCGGACAGGCGCGGCCACCCTTTGACCAGCACCGCCAGTTTCGGCTGGGCTGTGGTCATCCGATGGCCCGTTCCTGTTCCTGGCCTAGCAACGCGTCAACGCGGTCGATGACATAATCCAACCCGTCCAGCAGCCCGTCCTGAATGGTCTGCGATGGCAGGGGTTGGTGCGGCAGGTCGCGGATCGCCTCGATCATCGCATCCGCTGTCAGCCCGTCGCGGTTTTCGTCCAGCATCCGCACAAGGCCCAGCCCTTCTGCGCGCGAGGCGCGAATCCACTGTTCTAGTCGTGGCGTCGTGCGAGGCACGATGACGGCACGTTTGTCAAAGGACAGAACTTCGCAGAAAGTATTGTAACCGCCCATACAGACCACCCCGGCGGCCCCCGCAAAAAGCGTTTCGATCTGGGATTCGAACCCCACGGCGGTCACCCGGCCATTCAACGCGGCAACGCGGGTCTCGAATTCTTCACGCAACTCACCGGAAAGAAAGGGGCCGTAAACCAGCACTGCACGCGGCGACAGGGTAGGGTCTTTTTCGTAAGCGGAGAGAACCTGGTTCACCATCGCCTTACCGTCGCCACCGCCACCTGGCGTGATCAGGATGTAGGGTTGTTCAGGTGGCTCGCCTACAGGGCCAAGATCCCGCCGCAGGTAACCGGTCCAATGCGTGCGCGATTGCGCCGCGTGGCTAAGCGGCAGCCCTTTGGTCGGATCATAGATCGAGCGCAGACCGTAAACCCAGATTTCGTGATAGAAGCGCTCGGTCGCGGCAAGGGCCTCTTTCCGCTCCCACTCGGCGGCCAGAACTTCGGGTTCGTCCAGCACGTCGCGCAGGCCAAGAACCAGCTTGGTGCGTTGCGAATGCAACAGATGTTCCAGTGTCGGCAGCAACTCCCCACGAAAACCGGTGGGTTCCTTGTCGACGATCAGCATATCGGGGTCGAATTGCTGGACGGCAGTCTGGATCAGACCTGCGCGCAGTTCGGTTACCTCTTCGATCCCCATGCCAATGGTGCGCGCTGCATACGAGCCATCGGCACGTTTGGTCACACCTGGCAGGCGCACGTGGTCGACCCGGCGCGGAAAGGTGAACCGACCTGCCACGGGTGACCCGGTCAGGATCAGGGCTGACGCTTGCGGGTTGGCTTGCGTGATAGCTGCGGCAAGGGCGCGCGACCGGCGCAGATGCCCCAATCCAAATGTATCGTGGCTGTAGAACAGTATGCGCGGCGCACGGCCGGTGATGTTGTTTTGTATTCCTAGGCTCATGCCTTCGCCTGTCGTGTCCCTGGGTGCAAATCCGCGCGTTAAACTCCGTTACCGTATATTCTTTGACGCCGCTTGCCAAAGGGGGTGCCGAGATTGTGCAAATTCGTCAAACATGGCGAAATGGCAACAGCCAAAGTACAGATGGTATTGGGGCGTTTTTCCCCGTTACACCCTGCGTTGATCTTGCCATTCCACTCATACTACTGGGTCGGTCATATTCAGTTTTTCCAAGGTTGCAAACACTCTTGTCGCCTGCATTGCAGCCGAAACACGAAATGACACGAACTTGAGCCGTGAAACGCTGAATATTTGAATACGCTTAGGCGCTTCTGTAACCTGCGATGCAACATACGACTTGGACAGAAAAATTGATGAAACTCAGACTAATTGCTGGAATGGCTCTGATCCTGTGGGCGTTTGCTGCGGCCTTCGTCACAGAGGCATCGGCGCAAGTCCCTTTGATCCCCGGATATACCTCAGAGTCTGAGGCCGAAACTGGGACCGATGGTGATCTGGCTGCCGCGATCAAGGCGGCAACCGAGGCCGGCGCCAGCATAATTGTCATCGACAGCGCGGGGCAGGTTGTGTCTTCGGGCGGTCGGCCAGGTGCTGATGCCTCGGCCGAGGACGCGCATGGGCCGATGGGCGACGGATCGCAACTGATGAAAGCGCAGGAAAGGTTCTCAAAGTTCCGCGAGTCCATGGAATCGCGCCTAGAGGCTTTGCCCTATTCTATTTTCGAAGTTCAGTACGTCCTGCGGCAGACCAGCCCGGATGGCCGCATTCAGACCTATGTCGAGGTTCTGGCGTGGAACATTCTGTTTCTGCTGCTGGGGCGCTGGCTGTCCACCGAGATTTACGGCAAGCGCATGGCCAAAAAGCTGGTTGTGGCACGGTCCAAGGAAAACCCGCAGGGCTATCGGGAGAAAATGCCGTTTTTGGTGTTCCGGTTTTTCATGGGGATCGGGGGCACGATCTTTGCGATGCTGATGGCGCTGATCGTGGGGTACCTGTTCTTTGGTGAAGCCGAAGATATCTCGATTCAGTTTACGGTCACTGCGATCTTTACGGCGTTTTTCCTGTCGCGCACGATATCCGACCTGTGGCGGATGGTTCTGTCCCCTTATCTGAGCCAATACCGTTTGCCGCCCTTCTCAGATCGAGACGCAAAGCGGCTGTATTTCTGGGCGTCGGCGCTGGCGACCTACGACATCTCGGTTGTGTTGTTCGCCACTTGGGTGGCGGATTTTGGGTTGAACTACAATGTCTATGCCTTGGTCTATGGTGGCCTGACCATGTTGGGCGCGCTGGGTAATTTGTTGATGATCATGTTCAATGCGCGCGCCATTTCGAATGCCATTCGCGGCGGGCGCGCACCGGACCAAGTGTCGTGGATTTTGCGGTTCATCTCATTCGCGTGGGCGCCTGTGCTGGTTGTCTATATCGTATTCAGCTGGTTCAAGCTGGCGGTGGATCTGGTGCTTGAGAATGAGAATTCTCTGCCGATCGTGGCCAGCAGCTATTTGATTTTCATGTCTGTGGTCGTGGCCTACGGAGCAATGAATTACCTGCTGGAGCGTTACTTTGACCGTAACCGCCAAATGGAAGACATGAATGCGGCGGCCACGGAAGAGGATGATGAAGCCGTCGAGACACCCGAGGCGGAACTGCGCCAACATTCGATCCTGACATATGAGGATTTGGCCCGTCGCGTGGCAGGGATTTTGGCCTTTGTGGTCGGGCTTTATGCGTTGGTGGTGATCTGGAACCCCGAAGCCAGCTGGAGCGAGGACTTGCCGGTCGAGCGTGCGCTGGATGTGATGGTCATCCTGTTCATCGGCTATATTCTCTTCCACTTCTTCCGCATCTGGATCGACTCGAAAATTGCTGAAGAAACCGATGATGGCGGCGAAGAGGCCGAGTTGGGCGATGAAGGCGGCGAAGGCGGGCAAAGCCGTCTGGCGACCCTGCTGCCCCTGTTCCGTGGGGCGATCCTGGCCGTTGTCGTCGTTACCATCGTTTTGATCGTGTTGATGGAGTTGGGGATTAATGTCAGCCCGCTGTTTGCCGGTGCCGGGGTGGTAGGTCTGGCTGTTGGGTTCGGCTCGCAAACGCTGGTGCGCGATATCTTTTCGGGGGCGTTCTTCCTGATGGATGATGCCTTTCGTAAAGGAGAATACATCGACATCGGGGATGTGAAGGGGACGGTTGAAAAAATCTCGGTTCGTTCATTCCAGTTGCGTCACCATCTGGGCGCGCTGAACACTATTCCCTTTGGTGAGATCAAGGTGCTGACCAACTATTCCCGCGATTGGGTGATCATGAAATTGCCGTTGCGTGTGACCTATGACACCGATGTTGAAAAGGTGCGCAAGCTGATCAAGAAGCTGGGTCAGCAATTGCTGAGCGACCCCGTGATCGGCGACAACTTTATCCAGCCGTTGAAATCGCAGGGCGTGATTGAGATGCAGGATTCCGCGATGATCATCCGGGTCAAGTTCATGACCAAACCCGGTGACCAGTGGCTGGTGCGCAAGAGAGTCTATCAAGATATCCGCGAGCTATTCGCACGCGAAGGGATCAAGTTTGCTCATCGCGAAGTCACCGTGCGGCTGGCCGAAGGCAAAGAACCCGAGGATCTGACGCCGAAGCAGCGTGAAGCCGTGACCGGCGCGGTGCAGGCGGCGATTGATGAGGATTATCTGGACGATATCGGCCCCGGCGGGGATGATCGCTAGGGAAGGCTCCCGCCCCCTTGGGATGCGTCTCTGACGAGACGCCCCCCAAAGTGTTGGGCCGGGCCGCGCGTACCGCGCGGCGGTTGGCTCAGGTGGTCAGCGAAGGCCAGATAGGTTGGGATGTGCCCAGCTTCGCGGCTGGCAGAGGCCATGACATATGGGCCTGGCCAACGGACAAAGCCGGTTTCAGGCGATGGCCGGGGCCCCAGCCGGAAGCTTCAATCTCTTGTGCGTAATCGGAAGTTGTGGGGGTTGTGATCTCTTCGTCCTGCTCGGATTTTGCCAACGCAGCCAGTAGTTCCGCTGTGCGGGCCAGGGACAGCTGCGCCAGCATGATGGAGTTTGCAGACGCGGCTTCGGCCATTGCTGACAGGACCGTCGCAGCCATCAGATAGCCTGTCGCGTGATCCAGCGCCTGAACCGGCAGAGGGGTGGGTTTTTCGGCCTTGGCCCAAGCGCGACCCGCGTCTGCGATGCCAGCGCTCATCTGTACGAGGCTGTCAAAACCACGTCTGTTGGACCACGGCCCCTGCCAGCCATAAGCGTTCAGAGTGACCTCAATTCGGTTGGGAGCCAGTTCATCACGTTTTATCTTGGTCAGTCCAAGCGCATCCAGCGCACCCGGGCGGTAGCCATGAATGAAGACATCTGCTTGCGCCAGCAGGTCTTCCAGCTTCTTCAGACCGGCTGGCGATTTCAGATCTAGATAGGCGCAGTGTTTGCCCAGTGAAATACCCGGAATGACACCCGGCTCATCCCATCCGGGCGGGTCGATGCGCAGAACTTCGGCACCGAACCCCGCAAGCGTACGGGTCGAGACCGGTCCGGCCAGAACACGCGTCAGGTCCAGAACGCGCAAGCCTGCCAGCGGACGTCGAGCCGTTGCCTCGGGACGGTCGCGCGGCGTGATATGCCGCGGGCTGTGCCATCCGATCAGCGGATCGCGCGACACCGCCCGCCCTTGCGGGTGTTCCAGCCATTCGGTCCGACCGCGCATCGCGGCGGCCGCGCCGCCCTCGGCCACAACCGAGGTTTCTAAATCGGCGATGGACCAGTCTTTCACAGCCTGTGCAACTGCGTCCCGGTTGGCTTGCGCCTTCAGCACCTTCAGCGCCGCTGCCCGGTGGGAGGGCAGATTGGTGTGCAGCCTGATCCAGCCATCCGACGCCTGATAATCCCCGGCGATTGGGTCCCAGAGGCTGGGCATCTCCCACCCGTCTGGTTTGAACGAAGACCCGTACCACAGCGAAGCCAAACGATGATTGACCGATATCTCAGGCGTTGTGGGGGCAAGGTTCATTGCTGTGATCAGGCGCGCCAACTCTTGACCAACGGCAGCGAAACTGGCGGTTGCCAGTTCGGATACAGCAAACGCGCTGGACCATGCGCCCTTCCCGGTCGACTTGTAGCTGTCTGCGGCGGGGAGGGCGGAAATCAGGCTCATTGCTGGTACGGGTCCAGACTGTCGCGCAATCCGTCGCCCAGGAAGTTGAACGCCAGTACAACGACAATGATTGGCAGCATTGGAATTGCCGTCCACGGATAGATCTCGATCGAGGCCAGGTTCTGCGCGTCATTCAGCATCACCCCCCAGCTGACCGCAGGAGCGCGCAGCCCAAGGCCAAGGAAGCTGAGCGCCGTTTCTCCAAGGATCATCGCCGGGATCGACAAGGTGGCCGATGCGATCAGGTGGGACATGAAGTTGGGCAGCAGGTGTTTGCGGATCACGCGGCCCGAGCTTGCGCCCATCATCTCGGCGGCGCGCACGTATTCCTCTTCGCGCAGCGACAGGAATTTGGCGCGCACGGATCGGGCCAGACCGGGCCAATCGAGGATGCCGAGGATGATCGAGATGATGAAAAACACCGCCACCGGGCTCCAATTCGAAGGCACCGCGGCGGACAGGGCCAACCACAGGGGTAGTTCAGGCAAAGAGCGCAGGATTTCAATGACCCGGTTGATCACCCAGTCGATCTTGCCGCCGAAATAGCCGGCCATCGAACCGAAGATAATTCCAAGGGTGAAAGACACCGAGATGCCGATTAAACCTACGGTCAGCGACAGCTGCGCGCCGTAGAGAATGCGACTGAACACATCCCGGCCCAGACGGTCCGACCCCCACAGGAACAGCGTCGCCCCTTCGGGCGCGCAGAACAGGTGAGTGTCGGATTTGATTAGGCCAGCCAGTTTGTATTCCGACCCTTCACAGAAAAACTTGATCGGGCGCGGATCTTCGAGGTCGGGTACGAATTTCCATTGGAAGGTTTCCAGATCGGCCTCGGCAACGATGGGAAAGACATGGGGGCCGATGAATTTGCCCTCATAGAACCAGTTGACGCTTTGCGGCGGCGCATAAAGATGCTCTCCGTTGCGTTCATTCGGACCATAAGGCGCGATGAACCCTGCGAAAGGCAGCATCAGATAACACAGCAGCAGGAAAATGCCCGAGATCAAGCCCAGCTTGTGAGTTTTGAACTTGCGCCAAACCAGCACCCAGTTTGGCGCGTCCAGATCGGCACGCTCGAGCTGTTGCAGGGCGGCGTCCGGGTCATAGGGGGCGTCGTCGACATAGCGACCATCGGAATGTTGGGTCATGCTTCACGCCCCTCGTACCGGATGCGCGGGTCAAGCATGACCAGCAGAATGTCAGATATCATGGTGCCGATGAGGGTCAGCAGGGCCACGAACATCAGAATAAAGGCGGACAGGAACTGATCCTGCGTTTTCAGTGCCGTCAGAAGGGTCGGGCCGATGGTTTGCAGGCCAAGAACAACCGAGACCAAAACCGAGCCGGACACCATCGAGGGTAGCAGGTTGCCGATATCCGCCACGAAGGGGTTGAACGCCACGCGCAGCGGGTATTTCGCCAGCATCCGCGACGGGGCCATCCCTTTGGCGATTGCGGTTTCCACATAGGGTTTCCCCAACTCGTCCAGCATGTTGGCACGCAAGCGTTGCATCATGGCCGAAGCCCCCGAGGTGCCGATCACAAAGGTCGGGACGATCAGGTGGACAAGAATGGACTTCAACTTGTCCCAGCTCATCGGCTGGCCTTCAAAGGATGGGTCCATCAAGCCGCCGATGGGTAGGTTGAAGTAACGGTGGCCGTAATAGAACAGGATCAGCGCAAGCAGAAAGTTCGGCGTGGCCAGACCCAGATACCCCACAAAAGCCGACGTGTAGTCGATCCACGTCCGGGACTTGGCAGCAGCAAGGACACCAAGCGGCAGCGCGACGGCGTAGACGAACAGGATGGCGGCCAGGTTGACCACTACGGTCAACCACAGGGTATCGCCTACAATCTCGGCCACGGGGCGGTCGAATTCGAAGGACCAACCATAGTTGCCCTGCAGAAGCCCCTCGAACCCGTGCGGGCCGGGCCAGAATCCCATCCAGATCAGATATTGTTCCCAGACGGGCCGGTCCAGCGCATATTCCGCACGCAGAAATTCCGCCTTGGCCACGCCGGCAGACTGGCCGGAAGCCTGCAACTCGGCGATCTGATTGCTCAGGTAATCTCCAGGCGGAAGGTTGATGATCACGAAGATCAGCACCGACACCACCAACAGAGTCAGCAGCATCGTGAAAAAGCGATACACCGCATAGCGCAGCATGACCATTTAGCTGCTCCTGATCAGTCGGCGAAGAAGAATTCGTCCGGCCGGTGAATGCCGAAATGGGCGCCGGGCTCCCATGCCCACATGGCCTGTTCGGGCACGTTGCGCAGGCGGTTCGACACCACCACAGGCTGCGGTGCGCCGTTCAGAATGCCGATGGCAAATAGCTGTTCGGCATGAATGTTCAACATCTCGGTCCAGATTGCCTTGCGATCGTCGTCGTTGGTGGCGACCTCCCAATCATGGGCCAACTGCATCAGGCGTTCTGCCTCGGGCATGTCGGGGGCTTCGCCTGCGTCGCCGCCGGTTTGATAAAATTGACCCCATTTGGGCCAAGCCAAAAAGACCTGATCGGTCGGCGCCAGATAGGCGGGCGAGGTGTGGGCCTGCGGAATACCGTCATCCCAGCCAAACCAGACTGAAGCCATTGTGTTTCCAGCAAAAACGCGGTTGCGCAAGATGTCCCTGTCCAGCGGTCGCATGACCAGAGCGACGCCAATCTCGCGCCAGGTGTCGGTGACGATCTGCAGCGCGTTCTCGACCTCCTGCCGTTCACCGGCAGTTTCGATGATCAGTTCCATCGGGCGGCCATCGGGCAGCATGCGGATGCCGTTCTTGTCCCGCTCGGTCAATCCGGCCTCATCCAGTAGGGCATTGGCCATTTCGATGTCGTATTGCGCCCATGCCTGAGCGTTTTCCTCATCATAGAACGGCGACGCGGGCAGAACCGACATCGCGCCGGGTTGGGCCAATTTGAAATACAGCGCCTGATTGATCGTCTTGCGGTCGATGGCAAGCGACAGGGCACGGCGCACGCGGACATCGCGCAGAACGTCGCGCCAACCGTCATCAGCAAAGTTCAGGTTCGGATAGATTGCGATCTGCGACGCGACACCGGTTTTCCACAGCCGTGTCTTGTAGTTCCCGACCTCTTCACCCTTCTTCAGGATTGACGCATCGCGGAACGCCAGACCACGCCCTTGCAGGTCGGTTTCACCGGCATTGGTTTTTGCTGCGACCAGACCGGGGGCGACAATCTCCATCTCGACCACGTCGATATAGGGCAACTGCACACCGTTGCTGTCGATGCGGTGGTAATAGGGGTTGCGTACAAAGTTATGCCGGATTTTCTTGCCCGAGCTGGCATTCAGCCATGGCTGCAGTGTGGGTAGTTCGTGGTTGTCGAATTTATAAAGGTTATCCAGTTTGTTGTGCAGTGCCGCCCAGCTTTTGACCCGGTTGTCTTCGACCAGCGCGGCCATTTCTTCGGGATCTGCATATTTCTCGTGATACGGCTTCAGAAATGCGGCCGGTCGGTAAATGAAGGGCGGGCGCGCCTGTGCCAGTGATTGCAGGAAATCCGGGTTCGGGTCCTCCCATTCGAAAACAACCGTGGTTTCGTCGGGGTAACTCACCATTGGCGTTTTGCCTTCGACGATCAGAAAATCGGGCGGGCCGGACGGGCTGAGCAGCTCGTTATTTGCGACATCTTCCCACCAGTACCTGAAATCCTCGGATGTAAACGGCGATCCGTCTGACCATTTATGCCCCTCGCGCAGGTTCAGGGTAAACTTGCGGTTGTCTTCGTTTTCGTAGGACTCGAGCAGGTCGGGTACAAGTTCGTAATTCTCGTTGAAACCCACCAGCCGGGCATAGCCATAGACAACCATCTGGCGGATGTCCTTGGACCGGGTGACCATGGTGCGCAAAGTGCCGCCTGGCGTTCCAAATTCACGCCCCTTCGCCGCCAGATCGACAACCAGCGGTTCATCGGGAAGGCGATCCTGAACAGGTGGCAGATTGCCCGCGCTCACCTCACTTTCCCAAAATCCGCTTTCCTTTGGGGTGGGTGTTTCCGCCGAGGCGGGCAGCATCCACGCAGCCGTCAGCGTGGCAGCCAGAAGCAGGGGGCGAGTGGTCTTAAACATGGCATCGTACCTTATGGCCGGGTTCCATCTCTACCAGCGAAGGTATCACGGAGTCAGTAAATCGGAAGGCGTCATCCCAACTGTCCGGCGAACCTGCGCCCAAAGCAACCAATTTCAGGTCGATTGGGCGGTTGATGTCAGGTTCTGGCTGGGCGGCAATCAGCGCCTTGGTGTACGGGTGGCGGGGATTGTAGAAAAGGGTCTCGGGCGGGGCCTGTTCAACGACCAGCCCGCGGCGCATCACGGCAACCTCGTCGGCAATGCGCGCCACAACGGCAAGGTCGTGAGAGATAAAGAAGTAGGACAGGTTCAGACTGTCCTGCAAATCTTCCAGCAGGGTCAGGATTTGTTCCTGAACCGAGACATCCAAAGCCGATGTAGGTTCGTCGCACACGATCAGCTGCGGGTCCAGCATCATGGCGCGGGCAATGGACAGACGCTGTCGCTGACCACCAGAAAAGGCATGAGGGTAGCGTTTCAGCATGTCGGCGTTCAGCCCAACCCGCAGCAGCATCTCGGCGGCTTTGTCACGCTGTTCAGATGCGGTGCCGATCTTGTGAATCTCCAACGGCTCGGTCATCGCATCCTGAATGCGCATGCGCGGGCTGAGCGAGCTGTAGGGGTCTTGAAACACCATTTGCGCCTTTCGCTGAAACGCAGTGCGCTGGGCGCGGGTCATGTGGTGGACGGTAATAGGGTCTTCGGTTGGCGAGGTGCGGAACAGAACCTCGCCGCCGGGATCTGGAAGTTCGGCGCCCAACGCGATACGCGCAGCCGTGGTCTTGCCCGAGCCGCTTTCGCCGACCACGGCCAGCGTCTTGCCGCGTGCGAGCTTCATGTCAACGCCACGGCAGGCATGGATCAGTTGTTCACCCTTCCAACCCTTGCTGGATCGCAAGGTGTAAGTTTTTGAGACGTTCTTGATCTGTAGGATCAGATCCTCGTCGGGCATCGGTATCCCAACTGAGTCTTCGTCCGGTATCTCGGGTGCGGCGTTGAACAATTGCTGCGTGTAAGGATGCGCGGGTGAGGTCAGGATCGGGGCGGCGGCCCCGGATTCCATCACACGGCCCTTGTGCATGACGACGACCTGTTCTGCCATATTGGCGACCACGCCCAGATCATGGGTGACAAGGATCAGTGCCATGCCGGTTTCGCGTTGCAATTCCTTGATCAGGCCCAGAACCTGCGCCTGTGTCGTCACGTCAAGCGCGGTTGTCGGCTCGTCCGCGATCAACAATTCCGGCTTGGACACCATCGCCATCGCAATCATGGCGCGTTGGCGCATGCCACCCGACAATTCAAACGGGTAAGAATCATATGCACGTTGGGGATCGGGAAAGCCAACGCGCTCGAACTGAGTCAAAACTTCTTTGCGGGCCTGCGCCTCGGAGGCGCCACGGTGCAGCCAGAGAACCTCGCTGACCTGATTGCCGATCTTGTGCAGCGGCGACAGGGATCGCATCGGTTCTTGAAAGATCATCGAAACGCGGTTGCCGCGAATGCCGCGCATCTGCTTTTCGCTAATCTTGGTCAGATCCTCTGTGCCTTTGGAATCATTCAGAATGATTGTCCCGCTGCGAATTTGCGCGGTGCGTGGCAAAATCCGCAACGCCGCCCTGCACGAGATAGTCTTGCCAGAACCGGATTCGCCGACCAGCGCAAGTGTCTGCCCCGCCTCGACGTCAAAATTGACGCCTTTGACAACGGGGTTGCCCGCACCAAAACCGATGCTCAAATCGCGGACAGACAACAAAGCTGTCATGCGGGTATTCCACCCGTTGGGCCGTAGGTCGGCATCGGCTTGATCAACTCCCCGTGTTTTTTGACGCAGTCTCGCGCGGTTGGGGCGGGGTAGTCAAACCCGTTCTTGGGGTGAAATGTTGCGGAAACGTGAAACTGACACCAATTTGTCTACACAAAGTCTTGAGGATTTGCGATCACGGGCCATGTCGACCCCATCTGGCAAATCGACTGATATCAAGGAGAGATTTCCCCGTGCCCGACGATCAAAGCCGACTCGATCTGTTCATTGACCGCATGGTGTCGCAACGCGCCTGTCTGGATTTTGCCATTGCCGAATCGCGTGGCATGGCGGGGCCGGTCTTTGAATTGGGTTTGGGCAATGGGCGGACCTATCATCACATGGCGCAATATGTGAAAGACCGCCCCGTGTACGTGTTTGAACGCGCGGTGGCGTCCCACCCAGATTCAACGCCCCCCGAGGATCGGGTGATTCTGGGCGATGTGCGCGAAACGCTGCCCGCCGCGCTGACGCGTTTCGGTGCCACTGCAAGCCTGATCCACGCGGACCTTGGCGGGCATAACCGAGAAAAGAACGACGCCTTTGCAAGATTTGTTTCACCGTTGATCCAACCTCTGCTCGCAGAAGGTGGTTTGATGGTCTCCAGTGATCGGATGTATTTCGACGAACTGACTGAATTGCCTTTGCCGCCCGGTGCGGTTCAGGGCCGGTGCTTCGTCTATCGCCGCTGAGACACAGGAGCATCCCATGCTGTTCTACGATTGCAAGACCGCCCCGAACCCACGCCGGGCTCGAATGTTCATCGCAGAAAAAGGGCTGGAGGTCGAAACCCGCGAGGTCTCGATCGGCAAAGGCGAACAGCTGAGCGATGCGTTCAAAGCGATCAACCCGAACGCGACCCTTCCTGTGCTGATCACGGATGAGGGCACGGCACTGACCGAGAACCTTGGCATCGCGGCCTATCTCGAGGCCCGATTTCCCGAGCCGCCTTTGATGGGGCGCACCCCGGATGAAAAAGGGCTGGTTTTGATGTGGAACAGTATCGTTGAACAGCAAGGCGGCGCGCCCATTGCCGAAACTTTGCGCAACACGCATCCCGCCTTTGCCGACAGGGCGATTCCTGGTCCGGTGAATCACGCTCAAATTCCTAAACTGGCGCAACGAGGTGCCGCGCGGGTTGGATATTTTTTCGATCTGTTGGAAAGGCGATTGGCGGAAAGTCCCTATATCGCCGGGTCTGAGTTTACGCTGGCTGACATCTCAACATTTGTCTTTGTTGACTTTGCCCGAGTGATCAAGACGCGAATACCGCAGGAAAATTCGGCAACGCTGACTTGGTTCGAAAAGGTCAGCACACGGCCCAGCGCGCAGCTTTAAACCAGAGAAATTCGTCGAACAATCTGGTGCGGGTAGAACTGTACAGAAATGTCTAGACAGAAGTGAACAGTGGGTCTAGCGTTCTGCCCAAGCCATGTTGGGAGGGCAGGATGAAATCTCAGTACCGTGTTGTGGTTATCGGGGGCGGCGTTGTGGGCGCCTCGGTTCTGTATCACCTGGCCAAGTTCGGCTGGTCGGATGTGGTGATGCTGGAACGGCGGCGGTTGGCATCGGGATCTTCCTGGCACGCTGCCGGAGGGGTTCATGCGTTGAACGCTGACCCAAATATGGCCTCGCTGCAGGCGTATACCATCGATCTGCTTAGTGAGATTGAAAAGGAATCGGGTCAGAATATCGGTATGCACATGACCGGTGGCCTGACGTTGGCTGGAACGCCCGAACGGTGGGAGTGGTTGCAGGCGAACTACCGTATTTTTCAGTCTATCGGCATTGAGGATTGCAAGTTGCTGTCTCCGGAAGAGGCGCAGCGCCGTTGCCCGATCATGTCCACCGACGGCGTGCTGGGTGCTATGTGGGCGGACCGCGAGGGCTATATCGACACGACCGGCACGGTGCAGGCTTATGCAACGGCGGCCAGAAAACGTGGTGCCGAGTATTACGAAGAAACCAAGGTTGAGGAGCTGATCCAAACCACGGATGGTTGGCAGGTGGTGACCGACAAAGGCACGATCACTTGCGAACATGTGGTCAATGCGGCTGGGCTTTGGGCCAAACAGGTGGGCCGCATGGCTGGCATCGAACTGCCGGTCTCGCCGCTTAAACACCACTATCTGATTACCGACACGGTGCCTGAAGTGGCGCAGGCGGATTTCGAGATGCCGATGACCGTCGACCTCGAAGGGTTCACCTATATGCGGCAGGACCAGAAGGGCGTCCTTGTTGGTATCTACGAGATTGATCACGAACACTGGGCCATGGACGGCGCACCGTGGAATTACGGCGAAGAGCTGTTCCAAGAACAGCTGGATCGGATTGAAAACGAACTGACGCTGGGCTTTGAGCGATACCCGTCGATTCAGAACGTGGGGATCAAGACGTGGGTAAACGGGGCGTTTACTTTCTCGCCAGATGGTAACCCGCTGGTCGGACCCGTTCCGGGCAAGCGCGGTTATTGGTCGGCCTGCGCGGTGATGGCCGGGTTCTTGCAGGGCGGCGGCGTTGGCAAAACATTGGCCGAGTGGATGATCCATGGCGAGCCTGAGGCGGATGCATGGCCGATGGACGTGGCGCGGTATGGTGATTTCGCGCAGAACAAACGCTATATCCGCGAAACCACCGGGCAGTTCTATTCCCGCCGTTTCGTAATGACCTACCCGAATGAGCAACTGCCCGCGGGCCGTCCGCTGAAGATGGCGCCCGCCCATGACGCAATGACAGAGGCCGGCTGCAAATGGGGTGTTAGCTGGGATCTGGAAGTGCCGCTGTATTTCGCGCCGAAAGGGTTTGAGGAAACACCGACGCTCAAACGATCAAACGCTCACGACATCGTGGCCGAGGAATGCAAGGTGATCCGCGAAGGCGTCGGCCTGTTGGATATCTCGGGCTTTTCGCGGTTTGAGGTCAGCGGCCCCAATGCTGAGGTTTGGCTCGATAAGGTCATGGCATCGAAACTCCCCGCGCCGGGCCGTGCCAAATTGGCCCCGATGCTGGGCGAGGACGGGCGGCTCGAAGGGGATCTGACCGTTCTTAACTGGGGCGACGACACCTGGTGGATCATGGGCAGCTATTATCTGCGCGCCTGGCATATGCGCTGGTTCGACGATCACATGATCGACGGCGTCAATATCCGTGATCTGGGCGAAGAGTATTGCGGTTTCGCTGTGGTAGGGCCGAAATCGCAGGCAGTGGTCGAGAAACTGGCGGAACAGGATATCTCGGGTCTTGGGTTCATGGGCTGCGATGAATTCGATATCGGCCTTGTTCGCGCCCGCGTCGCGCGTATGTCGGTGACAGGCGAAAAAGGCTATGAGATCAACTGCCGTTATGGCGATCATATTGCGCTGCGCCGGATGCTGCTTGAGGCCGGGGAGGATGAAGGTATTCGCGAATGCGGCTTCAACGCGATGCTGTCGACGCGGCTGGAAAAAAGCTTTGGTATCTGGTCGGCGGAGTTCACCCAGGCCTACACGCCGGGGATGACAGGAATGGATCGCTGGATTGACTGGGATAAGGATTTCGTCGGCAAAGACGCCGCATTGGCCGAGCGTGACAGAAACGGCCCGGCGCAAGTGCAAGTAACGCTGGAAATAGACGCGCTGGACGCTGACGCCAGCGGGTACGAGCCGATCTGGTCGGGCGAAGACCGAGTGGGTTTCGTAACTTCGGGCGGCTATGGGCACTATACCGGCAAGTCGCTGGCAATGGCTTTGGTCAACCGCGACAAGGCTGCCCCGGGCACCGAGTTGTCTGTGCATGTGGTTGGCGTTGAACGTCCCGCGCGTGTGATCGCGCCGTCCCCATACGATCCGAACGGTAAGGCGATGAGGGGCTGATGGTGATCTCGCAAACATCCGAGCGCGGCAGGCGGCGTCGTGGACGCGGTGCAGACGCCGCGCCTGCCCCAAGTCGCGATGTGAATTACCGCCAGCTGCGTAATCCGTTTCCATTGATGGAAGTATTCCCGGCGGAACAGATCGTCGATATGCACGAAACGGCTCTGCGGACGCTTCAGGAGCTGGGGATCAAGGTTCTGCTGCCTGAGGCGCGCCAAATTTTCGACAAAGCAGGCGCGCGGGTGGAAGAAGACAGTGAAATGGTCTTCATCGGTCGAGAGATCGTTGAGGCCGCCATAGCGTCAGCCCCCAAGTCTATCAATTGCCGTGCTGGCGCGCGCCGTCGTGATTTCACGCTGGAACTGGGCAGTCTTGTGTTTCAACCAGGGGCAGGGGCTCCGAATGCCACTGATCTGGAACGGGGGCGCCGCCCTGCGACGGGGCAGGACTATCTGGATTTTTTGAAACTTACGCACCACTTTGATGTGTTCCAGATGATTTCGCCGCAGGTCGAACCACAGGACGTGCCGACCCACCTGCGTCACTATTTCACCACGCAGGCGCAGATGGAGCTGACTGACAAGTTCCCGTTCTTCTACTCTCGCGGAACGCCGCAGGTGATGGATTGTTTTGAGATGCTGACCACTGCGCGTGGCCTGCCGGACGATGAATTCCGCGCCACCCCGCACAGCTATACGATCATCAATACCAACAGTCCGCGGACGTTGGATATCCCTATGGCGCAAGGTCTAATCGACTTTGCCCGCCACGGTCAGATGTCGATTGTCACGCCGTTCACGCTAATGGGGGCGATGGCACCCATTACTGTGGCCGGGGCGATTACGCTGTCTCATGCCGAGGCTTTGGCAGCGGTTACCCTGACCCAGCTAACCAATCCCGGCGCGCCGGTGTGTTATGGGACCTTCACCAGCAACGTGGACATGAAATCGGGGGCTCCAGCGTTTGGGACGCCTTCGCATTTCCAGGCGTCTCTGGCGGCGGGGCAGTTGGCGCGGCATCTGGGCCTTCCGTGGCGGTCCGCCGCCGGGTCGGCGTCGAATGTAAACGACGTTCAGGCCGCGAATGAAAATCAGTTTGGCCTTTGGGGGTGTCTGATGGCCGGGGCCACGGTGATTATCCATTCGGCCGGGTGGCTGGAGGGTGGATTGACGGTCTCGTTCGAAAAGATGATCTGTGACGCCGAAGTGCTGAATATGGTGGCCGAGCTGTGTGCTGGCGCACAAGCGGGCACGGCCGAGATCGGTTATGACACCGCCCTGCGAGAGGTTGAACCCAGCGGGCATTTCTTTGCCTCCAGCCAGACGATGGAGCGCTACAATACCGAATTCTACGAGCCCCATGTGCATGACTATGCCAATTTTGGCACCTGGACCGAGCGCGGATCAATCGACGCCAATCACCGTGCAACGGACGTTTGGAAGACCATCCTGAACGATTTCAAAGCCCCTGCCGGGGACAGCGACAGGTTGGGTGACTTGCAGGACTTCATCGCACGCCGTACGGCTGAAGGCGGCGCACCACCGGAGAGTTGAATGAACACAAAACCGATCCTGCATAGGGACGATCCCAAGGCCGAACCGCTGGTCGGCAACATCAAGGTCACGCGCGACGACTGGCTGAACGTGGCGATGGACGTGCTGATCTCGGACGGGGTGGACCAGATCAAGGTTCTGAACCTGGCCGAGCGGATGGCCGTGTCGCGATCATCTTTCTATTGGTATTTCAAGTCCCGGCAGGAATTGCTGGACGCGCTGCTGGCTCGCTGGCAGGCAACCAATACGGCGGCGCTGGTTGCGCAGGCCGAAGAACCTGCCGATACCATCACCGCTGCGGTTTGCAATGTGCATCGCTGCGTGGTGAACACGGACCTCTTCGATACGGCGCTGGATTTCGCCGTGCGCGACTGGGCACGCAAGTCAGGCAAGGTGCGACGAGCCCTGGATCAATCGGACGCGCGGCGGCTTGAGGCGTTGCACGCCATGTTCGCGCGGTATGGGTATCCCGAGATCGAGGCCGAAACCCGCGCGCGCGTGTTGTACTACATGCAAATCGGGTACGATCTGGCGCAGTTGAATGAGCCGATGGAAACGCGGCTGTCGCTGGTGTCGCATTACCTTTACGTCTTCACCGGAGTCGAACCCAGGCCCGAAGAAGTCGAAGAATTCAGTGCCTATTCAAAGCGCTATTGGGAGGGAGCAACAGAATGAGTCAACCAGACGCAATTATCATTGGCACGGGTGTCATCGGCGCGGCCATCGCGTTCGAGATGGCCAAGGCCGGGTGGAAAACTCTGTCGTTGGACCGCAATGCTCAGGTCGGTCACGGCTCGACCGCCGGGTCCTGCGCGATCATCCGGATGCATTATTCGACCTTTGATGGCACGGCCTTTGCGTGGGAAGGCTATCACTATTGGCGCGACTGGGCCGAATATCTGGGCCTGCCAGCAGATGCCAATCTGGCGCAGTTTCGTGAAACCGGATGTCTGGTGATGAAGACCGAAGCCAACGGGATGCTGGAAAAGCACATGAAAAACAGTGCGGATCTGGATTGCCCGTTCGAAGATTGGTCGCCTGAAAAAATCACGGAGCGTCTGCCGGTTTATTCATTGGACAGCTTCACCCCGCCCAAACGCATGGAGGACCCGGAATTTGGCCAGCCGAACGGGCGCAAGATGCAGGGCGGCGTGTTCTGGCCGCAGGCCGGATACGTTACCGACCCGGCCTTGTCGGCGCAGAACCTGATGGATGCCGCCAAACAGCATGGGTCAGAAGTGCGCACCGGGGCCGAGGTGGTCGAAATTCTGACGGAAGGTGGTCGCGTGGCCGGGGTCAAACTGGCCTCGGGCGAGGAAATCCACGCCAAGGTCGTGGTAAACGTCGCTGGACCAGGATCAGCGATTATCAACAAGATGGCTGGCGTATTGGATGACATGACCATCGAAACCCGCCCTCTGCGACAGGAAGTGGTTCACGTCCCCGCGCCCGAGGGATTCGATTTCGAAAATGACGGTACTATCGTGTCGGACAGCGATATCGCGTGTTACTGCCGCCCTGAACATGGCAATCATATCCTCGTGGGTTCAGAAGATCCCGAATGCGATCCGCATCAGTGGTGCGAGGATGACGTACACTACAACCACGACTTCACCGACCAGTGGACAACGCAGGCGATGCGCTATGCCCAGCGGGTGCCCAGCCTTGGCATCCCGTCCAAAACCCGTGGGGTGGTTGATCTGTATGATGCGTCGACCGATTGGATTCCGATCTATGACAAATCCAGCCTGCCGGGGTTCTACATGGCCTGCGGCACCAGTGGAAACCAGTACAAGAACGCGCCGATCGCAGGAAAGATGATGACGGCCCTGATCAACTATTGCGAGGGTGGGGCGGATCACGATGCGCAGCCATTGCAGTTCGAGCTGCCCTATATCAAGCGGATGATCGATGTTGGGTTCTACTCGCGTAAACGTCCGATCAACGAAGAAAGCAGTTTTTCGGTTCTGGGCTAGCCTGCGTGCAAAACAGCTCTAGTCTTTCCAGGAACCGTTTGTGGGGTCCTGGATGACTGAACCATCGAACCGAGTTCTGATACTGGGCAGCGCGCCCGGCGCCTTGGCCGCGCAAGGCTGGGCGCGCGATCCCTTTACCCATATTGTCGCGATCAATAACGCCTGGCGCATCCGGCCAGATTGGGACATTCTGATCCACCCCGAAGATTTCCCGATAACAAACCATCCAACTGGACTTGCCCCGCATCAGCGGATCATCACGGCGCAGGACTATGTACCGGCGCAAAATGGGTTTGGTGGGTTTGTCTACGCTGGCGGAACGATGGCGTTTACCGCGGGCTATTGGGCCTTGGCGGCGCTAAGGCCTGCGGTGCTGGCCTTTTTCGGCTGTGACATGATCTACCCGGATACCGGGAAGACGCATTTCTACGGAACCGGTCAGGCTGATCCTTTGCGTACGGATATCACTTTGCGGTCGCTCGAGGCTAAATCGGCGCGCCTGGCGCTGTTTGGTGCAGATCAGGGATGCCAGGTCGTCAGGCTGTCAAAAGGGGAGAGCCGCCTGCTGTTTCCGTCCGTCGGGATCGGTGATCTTGTAAGAGACGACTTACCCGAAACCGACGCGATGCAGACCATTGTCCAGTCGGAAAATGAGCTGGGGTATCACGTGCCCTCGGGGCGGTATTGGGAAGTTGCGGACAGGTTCGACACTAGCAAGCTTGATGCGTTGGATCAGCAATGGCTGGCAGCCTATCGCGCGTCAGCCCTGATAGATTTCGACTGAAACGGCCAACAGATCAGGTGGCGAATTTCGCCCAGGCCCAGACCATCGCGATATAGGTCAGGTTGTGCATCAACTGGTCCAGACCCGCAGCGCGCCAGAAAGCAGCCTGTGTTGGCATCAGTTTTTTCTTGTCAGAATAACTGGCTTTGGCAAAATCGATGTTGAAATGTACGAACCATTCCAGGGCGGCAATTATAAGAATAAAAGCCCAAGGCGCACCGAACAGCACAAAGACAATAACGGATCCGATAACATGTACGCCGGCATGTTGCGCGCGACCCCAGTGAAAATACTCACCACGACCCGATAGCATTTTGGGTGTCTGAAGGTAGAAATCCGCGAACATATGTTTGATCTGCAACAAGCAGAGCATCAACAACACTGCGCCCAAGCTGGCGGTCAAATTGTTTCTCCCGATATCGTCCTAAAGCGAACTCTAGGGGCTAAACTGGTGCGGCGCAAATAAACTAGATCACACATGGCGAATTAATGTGCAAACTGGAAACTATTTGCGTCAGTGGTCACGAATGCTGTAAATTCAGCGTGTTGGATGCGCCGCAATTTCTTCAAGATCGGATCGGTGATTCAAAACAGGGGCAGGATCCATAGAACGTTCGATTTTCCGGTTTATTTGGAAGTACTCAAAACGCGATCAGCTGATCCTGCTGGCCGTGACGTCAACGCTGTTCCCGCTGCTGTATCTGACACTGGAACTGCCCAAGCGCATTATCAACGATGCCATTGGTGCAGCCAGCCCGATTGTGGATGTTCTGGGGTATCAAGTACCGCAAACCACATTCCTGATTATTCTGTGCGGCGCGTTCTTACTGGCGGTGCTGGCGCATGGCCTGATGAAGATGCGCATCAACACCATGAAGGGCGTGCTGAGTGAACGGATGCTGCGCCGGTTCCGCTATCAGCTGATCAACCGCGCCCTGCGTTTCCCCCAACCGTATTTCGAGCGGGTCAGCCAGGGCGAAATGGTGTCGATGATCACCGCCGAAAGCGAGCCTATGGGTGGGCTTATGGGCGATGCGATCAGCCAGCCGGTTCTGCAGGCGGGACAGATGATCACGATCCTGTCGTTCCTGTTCCTGCAAAGCGTCTGGTTCGGGCTGGCCGCTGTGGCCTTGATACCGCTGCAGGCGTGGCTGATTCCCAAGCTGCAGCGTCAGATCAACTTACTGAACAAGAAACGCATACAAGAAGTCCGCGTATTGGCCGCGCAAATTGGCGAGAATGCCGCCGGGGCCTCGACCCTGCGGGCCAATGGCGGCTGGCGTTATCGCCGGGCGATGATCTCGGAACAGTTGGGACGGCTATTCGGCATTCGGTTCGAGATCTACCAGAAAAAGTTCTTTATGAAGTTCATCAACAACTTCATCTCGCAGCTGACGCCGTTCATGTTCTATTTGATTGGCGGCCTTCTGGTATTGCAGGGGTCAGTCTCGCTGGGGGCGCTGGTGGCGGCGTTGGCGGCGTACAAGGACCTGAGTTCGCCGTGGAAAGAGCTGCTGACCTACTACAACCAGACGCAAGACATGTCGCTGCGATGGGACGTGGTAGTCGAACGTTTTGCCCCGCCGGGAATGCCCGATGAAAAGCTGTTCGAAGGTGAACCCGAAACGCGACCCCATCTGAATGGGGATATCGCGCTGGATCGGGTCTCGGTTCGGGATATGGATGGCAATCAGGTTTTGGATGATCTGAACCTTACCTTTAAGGGCGGACAAACTGTTGGGATTGCGGCCCCCAGCGAAGAGGACCGGCGCGCCGTTGCTGAGTTGCTGACGAGGGAAATCCTGCCCAGCGCGGGTCGGGTCGAGATTGGTGGCGAAAACCTGTCGAACCTGCACCAGAGTGTGGTGGCCGCGCGCATCGGCTACGCCTCGTCACGCCCGGTCATGTTTCAGGGGACGTTGGGCGACAATGTGATGATGCCGATGCGCCAGAGGCCGCTGACAACGCAGTCCGACGACCCTGATTTTGCTGAGACACAGCGGGCAGGCAACAGCGCCGATCCGTATGATGCCGAGTGGCTTGACCCGTCTCAGGCCGGGTTGGACAGCCCCGACGCGCTGCGCGATTGGTGGTTGCACCTGATCGATGGCATGGGGTCGGGGGCGGCTTTGTTCCAGCGTGGATCAGAGCAAGTGTTTGATCCGATTGAACACCCGGAATTGGCCAGCAAACTGGTCGAGCTGCGCCCCTTGGTCCAACAGGCAGTGCAAAAGGCTGGGCTGGAGCAACAAGCTTTGGTGTTTGATCGCGACACTTACAACCCGGCCTTGCCGGTGGTGGAAAACCTGCTGTTTGCCACGCCGCGTGTGCCGGTCACGCAGGAATTGCTGGCGCGTCAAACGGTCTTTTTGGGACAACTGCGCGAGTTGGGGTTGGACGAAACACTGGTTGGTCTGACCCGCGATGTGATCGAGATGCTGCGTCAGATCTTTGGTCTGGACGGCACCGACCACCCGCTGTTCCGCAAGCTGGGACTTGAGGCGCAAACCTATGAGGCCGCGCTGGAACTGGTCGAGCGGACCAGGAATGAGGGCGTATCCGGTCTGGATGACGAACAACTGGCCAATCTGCTGGCGGTGCCATTCGTGATTTCGGCGGAACAGATTGGGCCTGCCTTTACCGATGAGTTAAAGAACCGAATCCTCGAACTACGTCACAGCCATTCCGAGAAATTGCTGGGGCGGTTGCATGACGTTTTCGTCTCGCTGGACAAAACGGCATTTGCGCCGGGTCTGACCGTTATGGAAAACGCCCTGTTCGGCAAAGTCAGTCAGATCGGGGGCGGTCGTTCGGACGAGGCGCGTAAGCTGATTGTCGATGTGCTGGACGACAATGGCGCGCGCCCGCTGGTGGTCGAACTGATTTATGACGTCCCGGTCGCAATCGGTGGTCAGAACTTGCCTGCCGTTTTTGCCGAACCACTGGCCTTTACCCGCGCGACGATCAAAAAGCCGGACATCCTGATCCTGGAAAACGCGCTCGCCAGCTATGACATGGCGACACAAGTTGCTGTTTACAAAAACCTGCGTCAGTTGCTGCCCGACACGACAGTCATCTATCTGAACGACCAGTTCGAAAATCCGGATGTATTCGACATGTTTGTCGAAATCCGGCAAGGTCGTGTGGTCTCGGACGGAGGGTATGATGCCGTGGAAGAGGATAGCGCCGCCTCAGCCGATCTGGCGCGCAAGCTGCGCGCACTGGAACAGACGCCGCTGTTTTCCGGTCTTGACCGCAGGCAGTTGCGCCTGCTGGCCTTTGGTGCGCGCTGGTTCGATGCCAAGCCGGGCGAGGTTGTGTTTCTGAAAGATGACCAACCCACAGATGGGGCCTATGTGGTGCTTGAAGGCGAGGCCGGGCTGTACCTGCCGCAGATTGAAGGCCCGGATCAACTGATCACAAAAGTGGGGCCGGGGGCACTGGTGGGGGAACTGGGGCTGATCCGCAAGGAGCCCCGCGCCCTGAGCATGATTGCCGAGACGGAACTGTCCTGCTTGCGGATCGGGGAAGAGGAATTCCTGGCGGTGGTCGAAAACGATGCCGCTACCGCATTCAAGCTGATGCAGGTGATCGCTGGGTACGTTTCGAACTAGATCTTGGGCTTACAGAACAATTCGTAAAGCAGCCCGATGACCTGCGCGGTGTTGCCGTCCTGCAGCGAGTAATAGATGGTCTTGCCGTCTCTTCGCGTGGACACCAGCCGTTCCTGCCGCAACCGGGCCAGCATCTGGCTGACGGCGGCCTGCCGGATTTGCAGCAGGTCCTCTAACTCACCCACTGATTTTTCGCCGTCGCCCAGATGGCACAGGATCATGAGCCGACCTTCATGGGCCAGTGTTTTCAGAAACGCCGCAGCCCGCGCGGCGCTTTCTTTCATGTCCGCGGGGTTTTCAGAATGTGCGCCTTCGGTGTCTTGGGCTTTGGGGGTCACACGCAGCCTGTTTGTTCGCAATAGAGTTGGACCAATATGCCCTGAAACCGGTTTGGTTGTCACCCCTCGGTCGCTGGCGCACCCCCTTGAAAGGCGTTGCCGTTGACATAGTCGCAAGGTTCTTCCTGCATTTGCAAATGTAGCCCGTCGCCGGTGTAGGGATGCGCACGGGCCAGGTCCTCGTCCACCTCGATCCCAAGGCCGGGTGTGGTTGGGGCGGTCACGAAACCATCATCGACACGCAAAGTGCCTTTGATCAGCTGATCGTGGAAAGGCGTTTCGATGGTCTCCAGCAGCAACAGATTTGGGATCGACGCGGCCAGATGGATATTTGCGGCCCACTCGATTGGTCCGGCATATAGATGCGGTGCCATTTGGGCATTGAACACCTCAGCCATGGCGGCGACCTTCTTCATCTCCCATATGCCACCAGCGCGGCCAAGGGCGGGTTGCAGGATTTCGGCAGCCCCGGCACGCAGTACCGCGCCGAATTCGGCCTTGGTGGTCATACGTTCTCCGGTCGCGACAGGGATGCGGACGTTGCGGGCGACGCGGGCCATATCCTCGATCATGTCGGGGGGGGTGGGTTCTTCGAACCACAGCGGAGAGTAGGGTTCCAGCGCCTGACCCAACCGGATCGCGCCTGCGGTATTGAACTGGCCATGGGTGCCGAACAGCAGGTCGGCCCTGTCCCCCACGGCCTCGCGGATCGCTTTGCAGAACGCGACCGACATTGAGATATCGGACATCGCAGGCATATGCCCGCCGCGGATCGTGTAAGGGCCTGCCGGGTCGAATTTCACAGCGGTAAAGCCACGCCGCACCATCTCGGCCGCGCATTCACCGGCCTGATCGGGTGAAGTCCAGAAGTCGGACAGATCATGTTGAGGCAGGGGATAAAGGTAGGTGTAGGCCCGGATGCGCTGGTTCATCACCCCACCCAGTAAGGCATAGACCGGGCGGTTACGATCCTTGCCCAGAATGTCCCAACAGGCAATCTCAAGCCCCGAAAACGCGCCCATAACAGTCAGATCGGGACGCTGAGTAAAGCCGCTGGAATAAGCACGGCGGAACATCAACTCGATGTTTTCGGGATTTTCGCCCAGCATATGCCGTTCGAACACGTCCCGGATCACGTGCTGCATCGCGTCGGGACCGACGGATGAAGCATAACATTCCCCCCAGCCGGTGATCCCGGTATCTGTCGTCACTTTGACTAAAATCCAGTATCGTCCACCCCAGCCCGGCGCAGGTGGGGCGGTAACGATGATGTCGAGGTCCTGCAGTTTCATCCGGTGTCCTCCCCTTGGATGGCGTCAGCCCCTGTCGAACAGGATCACGTTGCGCTTGGCGGATCCGGTTTTGGTGTCTTCGATTGCCTCGTTGATCTGATCCAGGGACCACCGGCCCGAGATCAGCTCGTCCAGTTTCAGCCTCCCCTGTTCATACAGGTCGATCATCCACGGGATATCGCGCTGAATGACCACGTCGCCCATTTTCGAACCCACCATGCCCTGACCCAGCGCGGCCAGAACCACTGGTTCATAGCTGGACATATCGCCCGAATGCGGCATGCCGATCATGATCGCCCGGCCGCCCCGACCCAAATAACGCGGGGCCTGATCATAGGCCGGAATTGCACCGACGGTGATCAGAACCGCATCCGCGCCGCGCCCACCCAAAGCTTTGAAGGCGGCTTTCCATGGTTGATCCTGACTTGCCAAGACCCCATGGGTCGCGCCAAATTCCATGGCAATGTCCAGCTTTTCCTCGGTCATGTCGACGGCCACAATCCGACGGGCCCCAGCGATACGGGCCCCCTGAATGGCGTTTAACCCGACACCACCCGCGCCGATGACCACCACGTCCTGACCAGGGCGTAGCTTCGCGGCATTCACCGCCGCACCAACCCCGGTGATCACGCCGCAGGACAGGAGGCTGGCCACGTCTTTCGGCATCTCAGCAGGAAGTTTCACGATTTGCCGATGGCTGACGACGACCTTCTCGGCAAAGGCACCGCAAGCCATCGCCTGATCCAAGGGACCACCGTCCACTGTCTGCAATGGTCCTTTGACGGTGTCGTAAGGCGTTTCGCAGATGGTTGGCTGGCCGCCTGCGCAAGACGGGCAGGACCCGCAGGCGCGGATCAGCGTGACAACGACCGGGTCGCCAACCTTGAAACCCCCGGCCTCGTCGCCAATCGCGGTGATCACTCCGGCGGCTTCGTGGCCATAGACGGCAGGCAAATGCCCACCCCATGCCCCGCTAGCAAAGGTGATATCGGAATGGCAGATCGCCACGGCATCCAACGTCACTTCGACCTCGCCTGCGCCCGGCGGTGCCAGCAAGACGTCTTCGATGACCAGAGGTTCGTTGAACGCCCGGCAGACGGCAGCTTTGATGGTTTGCATGTGGTCCCTCACTCCCTTTTGATCACGGTGGCGCGGGAAACTGCATGTCGCAAGACGGAAACCGTCATCCAGGCGTCGTTGTTACGCAACGACAGGGCGTGATCGCAAAAATAAGGCAAATCCGACGATCATCAGAACCAGGGCCAGCAGGAATGGCGCGCCGGGCAGGTAGATCGCCGCGTCAGGTTTTGCAAAATGAGCGAACACGCTGGTCATCACCAGTGGCGAAATCACCATCGACAGTGCGTGCAGCGAGGTCAGCACACCCTGCAACTCACCTTGTTGCGAATCCGGGGTTGCGCGGGATGTCAGGGCCTGCAGGGCAGGTGTCACCACCGCACCGACTGCGGTAATCGGGATCAGCATCAGAGCGATGAAGCCGTTGGTCAAGAAGGCCAACAGTAGAAAGCTGACCACTTCGAAAGCCATACCGTAGATGATCGTTACCCTCTCACCCAGGTACCGGGTCGCGGGGCGGATCAGGCCACCTTGTACAGCGGCCATGCCGATCCCGTACACGCCCAGTGACAGACCGATCATTTGAGGTGACCAGCCAAAGCGCTCGGTTGTGAAATAGGCCCAGATTGCGGGGTAAACGTAGATGGACACCGAATAGAGGAAATAGACCCACAGCATCGGGCGGATGCCGGGTAAGGATGCGATGGCACGCAAAGAATTGACCGGATTGGCGCGGCGCAGGCTGAAGGCCCGGCGGGTTTTGTCGGTCACCGTTTCCGGCATGACCAGAAGGCCCGCCAGAAAAGTCAACGCGGACAAGGCGGCTGCCGCCCAAAAAGGCGCGCGGGTTCCGTATTCGCTCAGCAACCCACCGATAACTGGGCCCAGCACAAACCCCACCCCGAAGGCGGCACCCAGCAGGCCAAAATTCGCCGCCTTTTCGTGCGGTTTCGAGACATCCGCCATGAACGCCGCCGCCGTGGCATGGGTGGCCGCGGTGATGCCACCCACGATGCGCCCGACCAACAGCAACCAGATGCTGCCGGCAATCGCCATCACCACATAGTCCAGCGACATGACGAACAAGGACACCAACAGCACAGTGCGCCGGCCATAGGCGTCGGATAGGTTGCCCAGAATTGGCCCAAATACAAATTGCATCGCGGCAAAGGCGGTGCTGAGCACACCGCCCCAGATCGCTGCGTCGGCCAAAGTGCCGCCCTGAACCTCGATGATCAGCTCTGGCATGATGGGCAACACCAGACCGATGCCCATGGCGTCGATCATCACCGTGCCGAGTACGAAGAGAAAAGGTAGACGCATAGAAACCGCTCGCGAGATTCGCCCGGACCCTATCACGCTTCGTTCACCTGTGAAGCACCTGTAACGTCAGGTCATGCCGCCGGTAATTTTTGTTCCAGATCGTCCAGAATTTCGGACAGAAGGCGGGGATGAGAGAAGAACGGAGAATGCGAGCTGTTGATTGTTGTCCGCAAATCTTCGGGCGCGACGTGGCTCATCTGTTCTTCGTATTCCCTTGGGATCGTATGGTCGTCCGTCGCGGTGATGTAAGCCTTGGGGACGCGCGCGAAATTATCTGCAACGGACAGCGGGGTTTCCTGCGGTGCGATGGGCTGAGGGCACATGCGCGCAAGGGCATAGGGTACGGTTTCAGGTGCGCAATCGTGATAAAACAAATCTTGCACCATGTCTGGTCTGAACGTGTAGGACAGGCAATCGGTGGATTTTTCGACGGCATCAACGACCAGTTGGCGCGGGGCCCTTTTGCGCATCTCAATCATCGAAAGGCCGTCTTGCGGAACATATGCGCACAGATAGATCAGGGCCCGCATTGCGTTCGGGGCCGCCTCGGCGGCGGCGCTGATGGGATAGCCGCCCCAGGAATGGCCAACGAGGATCGTTTTTGGAGTCGAAGCCGAAAGAACTGCATCTCGGCAACTGTCCAGCGTGACATCGGCAATCGGTGTCGGGTCCGAGCCGTGGCTGGGCAGGTCAATTGCGCGCGCCGTGTGACCCAGTGCCGTCAGGGCGGGAATGACATCACGCCAGCACCATGCGCCATGACACGATCCATGGATCAACAGAAAATCTGCCAAAACAGTGCTCCTTCAAATATGTCCAATATCGGTCAGAAAATTACGCAGCAGGGCGGCGTATTCCGCCGGTTGTTCAACACAGGGCAGGTGACCGGCCCGGCGCATCAATTCGAATTTCGAGCCAGGGATAAGTTCAATGGTTTCGCGCACCAGATCCGGAGGGGTCGAGCCGTCCTCGCTGCCGGCAATGCCCAGCGTCGGCAGGCGCAAACCGCTGGTGGGGGTGTAGAAATCCGTGCCCGAAATCGCCGCGCAGCAACCCAGATAACCGTCAACGGGCTGTCGCACCATCATGTTGCGCCACAGCAAGTGTTCCGGCTCTGAGCGGAAACTTTTGGAAAACCACCGTTCCATCGTCGCATCGGCCAGCGCTTCGATACCGCCTTGGCGCACCGCATCCATACGGTCCTGCCAGATTGAAGGGATGCCGATTTTGGCGGCAGTGTTCGACAGGACCAGCGCGCGGATTTGATCCATACGCTTTACCGCCAACCCCTGCGCGATCAAACCGCCGATGGACAGGCCGACAAAGACGCAATCGCGAACGTCCAACAGATCCAGCAATGCCTCGGCATCGCGCACCAGCGCTCCCATGGAATACGGGGCAGGCGGTTGTGACGACAGGCCATGCCCGCGCTTGTCATAGCGAATGATCCGTAAACCGGCAGGCAGATGCGGCAGCATCGCGTCCCAAAGGCGCAGGTCGGTTCCTAGCGAGTTGGCAAAAACAATGGGTGCGCCGTTTGGATCACCATCGACGCGATAGTGCAGCTGCACTTCTCCAATATCTGCGATCTGCATGACACAATCCCCTGTCGTCATACTTTAAGGAATCAGGTTGACCCAAACATTGATCAATGTCAGGTCAGGAATTCCAGCGCTTTTCCAAAGACTTCCGGGTCCACATTGCCCCCCGAGGCCACGACGATTATCGCGTCGCCTTCGATTTTTTCCTTGCGGAAAAGGGCAGAAGCCAACGATACCGCGCCGCCCGGTTCTAGCACGATTTTCAAACGCAGAAAGGCCAGAGCCATCGCACGCATGGCTTCCTCTTCAGTGACCGATAGGCCCGGACCGCACAAGCGGCTGAGAATCGGAAAGGTAATCTGCCCGGGCTGCGGCGTCAGGATCGCGTCACAGATATTGCCCGCAGTTTCAGCATTGGCCTGAATTTGACCGCTGGCCAATGAGCGTTTGACGTCGTCGAACCCTTCGGGCTCACAGGGGCGGGCGCGCAAACCGGGTGCATGACCTTCGAGCGCCAGCGCGATCCCTGAAGTCAGCCCGCCGCCACCGCAGCAGACCAAAACATCGCCTTGCTTAACGCCCATTTCGGCGGCCTGCCGAACAAGCTCCAGCCCGGTGGTGCCCTGACCGGCGATTACCTGCGGTTCATCATAAGGGCGGATCAGGGTCAGGCCGCGTTCGGTGGCCAGGGATTCGCCAATCTCTTCGCGGCTTTCGTTTGCGCGATCATACAGGACAACCTCGCCCCCCAGTGCGCGGGTGTTGTCGATCTTCAACTGGGGCGCGTCCGAGGGCATGATGATCACTGACGAAATGCCGTGCCGTGCTGCCGCCAAAGCCACGCCCTGCGCGTGATTGCCCGAGGAATAGGCGATCACGCCGCGCTGTCGGTCCTGTGCATTCAGCGCCGAGATCGCTGACCACGCGCCACGGAACTTGAAGCTGCCCGTATGTTGCAGGCATTCGGGCTTTATCAACACCCGACGACCGGCCAGGTCATCCAGAAACGGCGAGGTGAGCAGCGGTGTTTCCCGAACGTGACCCCGCAGCCGATCGGCGGCGGCTTCGATCATCTCCAAAGTGCTCATACGGTATCCAATACTTTGCGCATAAGGGCTAAAGACTGCGGTTCGTCCAGAAACGGCACATGGCCGCGATCCGGTATTTCTGCCGAGATAAGATCGGGGTGACGTTTGTGCATCTCGACCAGCGTATCCTTGCCGAGAACATCCGAATTTGCGCCCCGAATGACTCCAGTCGGAATGTCGTGCAGGGCTTCGAAATACATCCACAAATCCGGGGTAGCGCCCGCTGCCGCCTGTTCCAAAAGCGCCGTCCGCAAAGCCGGGTCATAGAGCAGGGTCAGACCCTCATCAGTCTGTTCGAACTGAAACTCCGCCTGCTGCCGCCACCGATCCAGTGAAACACCTGGAAATTGCTGCCCCATCACCTGCTGCAAGGCTGTAGCGGCCTCGTCATATGTATTCGAGGCCGGCTGTTTGCCCACATAATCCATGATCTTGGCAATACCTACAGGGTCGATCACAGGGCCGACATCATTCAGAATCACCCCGGACAGCCGTTCGGGATGACTGACGGCCAGCGCCATGGCAATCAACCCACCGCGCGAAGTGCCTAAGACAACCACACGGTCCAATCCCAGATGATCTAGCAACTCGATCACATCAAGGGATTCGCGAACGATGTTATAGTTCATGTAGTCCGGGTCATGATCCGATTGCCCGCGCCCCCGGTAATCCATCGTGATCATCCGCACATCGGTGATATGTGGCGCCAGGAACGCGAAATCCTGGCTGTTGCGGGTCAGCCCAGCAAGGCACAGCACCGGAGTACCGGTCCCGATGTCTTCAAAGAAAAGACGCCTGTCATCAGACGTGGTAAAAAAAGCCATTAAACTCCGGCCAGTTGAGGGATCGTTGTCAGGTCGGACAGAACATGTGCGGGCGTCCATGGCAAGCGGTCCATTGGCTCGTCTGCACGATTAACCCAGGCGGTTACGAACCCGTACCCGCTGGCCCCGGCGGCGTCCCACCCGTTCGAGCTGACAAAAAGTACCTCGTCACGGGCACAGTCGAAACGCTGCTGCACCAGATCGTAAACACTGGAATGAGGTTTGAAGACGCCAACACTTTCGACTGACAGCACGTCGTCCAGCACGCCGCCGATTCCTGCCGATTGCACCGCACCATCCAGCATGGGCGGCGACCCGTTGGACAGAATCGCGGTGTTCAATCCGCCTTCTTTCAGGGCGGTCAGCATCTGAGGCACTTCCGGATAGGCCTGCAATTCCCAATACAGGTCCAGCAGACGTTGGCGCAGGGTGGGATCGCCCTCAAGCCCGGTGGCGTCCAACGCCCAGTCCAGACCGTCCTGCGTGACATCCCAGAAATCGGCATGGGCATCGGTGATCGCGCGCAGCCAAGTGTATTGCAACTGTTTCAGGCGCCAATGATTTGCCAATTCGGGCCATTTCTGTTGCAGCTTCTCGAACCCGGGCTCGGATGCGGCTTGCCGCGCGGCGGCGGCAACGTCGAACAGCGTGCCGTAGGCATCGAATACGCAAGTGGTGATCGGCATCAATTCCCCTCCGTCAGTTCAGCGCAGGTTGGCACAAGTGGTGCAGGCACAAAAGGGGGGAGGGTTTACAATAGCGCGTTACCCCCTAGGGTTGGCCGCTCAATTTCTTAACGGCCGGAGGCCACCTATGACCGAGATCAAACAAGGCGACACGGTTCGCATCCATTACAAGGGTACTTTGCTGGACGGAAACGTGTTCGACAGTTCCGAAGGGCGCGACCCGCTGGAATTTGTGGTTGGGTCCGGTCAAATCATTCCCGGTCTGGATACGGCCATGCCCGGTCTGACAGCGGGCGAAAAAAAACGAGTCGAGATTGCCTGCGTGGATGCCTATGGCCCGATCAATCCGGCGATGCGGCAGCAGATCCCCCGCGAAGGGATACCAGATGACATCCCGCTTGAGCCCGGCACTCAGCTACAGATGCAGACACCGGATGGGCAAGCGCTGCCTGTGACGGTGGTGGAGGTGGATGACGCAACCGTCACGCTGGACGCCAATCACCCGTTGGCCGGTCAGGATCTGATTTTTGATATCGAGGTTGTTTCAATCAACTGACAACTGTGGGCCAGCGTGTTGGATCAGCCTGAAATCAGGCTGGTCCAGGATGTGAGAGTGCTGCGGACTTCTGCCTGTGTGAAGAACACAAACAGCATCAGCAGCGTGGTCAGGGCCAGCAATGCGATCCGGCCGCGTTGCCCCAGAAAACCCGATTTGCGCCGGGATGCCCGTGTGGTGGTGGCGATGATTTGTTCTGCTTTGCTCATGCCGCTATCACTGCCCGGAAAAGATGGTTAAATCTTGGCGCGGACAGGGAAAGATCAGGTCACATGTGATCGGGTTGTGGCATGCCCAGAACGTGGAAGCCACCGTCCACCCGAATGATCTCGCCCGAGGTGCAAGACCCCGCGTCCGAAGTCAGGTAAACTGCAGTGCCACCGACGGCTTCGAGCGTTGCGTTCGCGCGCATCGGTGCGTTCTGATCGCAGAACTTGTAGGTCTTGCGCGCGCCGCCGATGGCCGCACCTGCCAGCGTTTTCATTGGGCCGGGTGAGATGGCGTTCACTCGGATGCCTTCGGGGCCCAGATCATTGGCCAGATAGCGGGTCGCCGATTCCAGTGCTGCCTTGGCCACGCCCATGACGTTGTAGTTCGGCACGACCCGGTTCGAACCCTGATAGGTCAGCGTCAGCAGTGAACCGCCATTGTCCTTCATCAACGGGTAAGCGCGGCGCGCAACCTCGATAAACGAATAGGCAGACACATCCATGGAGTGTTTGAAATTCGCCCGCGTGGTGTTCAGAAACCGGCCGGTCAGTTCGGATTTATCCGAATAGGCGATCGCGTGAACTACGAAGTCGATGCTAGGCCAGCGCGCGCCCAGCTCATCGAAAGCACGGTCCAAAGATTCGTCGTCGGTGACATCCGCATCCACCATGAAATCGCTGCCCAGGCTTTGCGCCAATGGCTCCAGCCGCTTACCGAACGCTTCGCCCTGATAGGTGAACGCCAGTTCTGCGCCGGCTTCGTGCATGGCCTTGGCAATGCCCCATGCAATCGAGCGGTCATTTGCCACGCCCATGATCAGGCCGCGTTTGCCCTTGAGAGTATCCGACATCGTATTCACCCGTTATACTTTGACAGAACCATGGACCCGTTGGTGCCACCAAAGCCGAAGCTGTTGGTCATCACGCTGTCCAAGCCTGCGTTTTCAACTACTTGAGTTGCAATTTCACCGGGCAGGATGCCTTCGGCAAGTGTGTCGACGTTGATCGACGGAGTAATGAAATCATGGTGCAGCATCAGCAGGCAGAACACCGCCTCAAGCGCGCCTGCAGCACCCTGTGCGTGGCCCGTCATCGACTTGGTCGATGAAATCGGGGGCACGTTGCCTTCGCCAAAGATACGGCGCACGGCCTCAACCTCACCCACGTCGCCGACCGGGGTCGAGGTGCCGTGGGCGTTGATGTAGCCGACCTTGCGGCCTTCGGGCAGTGTCGACAGGGCTAGACGCATCGCGCGCTCGCCGCCCTCACCAGACGGGGCTACCATGTCGTGGCCGTCCGAGGTCGCGGCATAGCCGGTCACTTCGGCATAAATCTTGGCACCGCGGGCCAGCGCGTGCTCCAGATCCTCAAGCACGACGATGCCGCCGCCGCCCGAAATCACGAACCCGTCGCGATTCTGGTCGAACGCGCGCGAGGCTTTGTCGGGCGAGTCGTTGTATTTCGAGGACATCGCGCCCATCGCGTCGAACAGGCAGGATAGGGTCCAGTCTAGTTCTTCACCGCCGCCGGCGAACATAACGTCCTGTTTGCCCAGCATGATCTGTTCGGCCGCGTTGCCGATGCAATGCAGCGAGGTCGAACAGGCCGAGGTGATCGAATAGTTGATGCCCTTGATCTTAAACGCGGTTGCCAAGTTCGCGGAAATCGTCGAGCACATGCATTTCGGAACCGCAAAAGGGCCGATGCGCTTGGTTGCGCCGGTTTTCAGCACCGTCTGATGCGCGGTCAGCATGGCGCTGGTCGACGGGCCGCCCGATCCGGCGACAAGCCCGGTGCGTGGGTTTTGAACCTGATCCTCGGTCAGGCCTGAATCTGCAATTGCCTGGGTCATGGCAATATGGGCATAGGCCGCGCCTGGCCCCATGAAGCGCAGGGTGCGCTTGTCTACATGCTCGGATACATCAATATCCAGCGATCCGGCGATTTGGCTGCGAAAGCCATGTTCGACCATCTGCTCATTGGCCACGATGCCGGATTTACCGGCCTTGAGTGAGGCCAGAACCTCTTCGGCATTGTTCCCGATGGAAGAGACAACCCCCAGACCGGTGACAACTACTCGACGCATGTGCGTGCTCCTTATTTCAAGCCAGTCCGGCTTAGGCTTCGGACAGAACGACTTTCATATCTTTGACGTCGTAAATCATTTCGCCGTCCGCTTCGACGATACCATCTGCCACGCCCATCGTCAGACGGCGAGTCTGGATCGCTTTCTTGAAATCAATCTTGTAGGTCAGCATTTTCCGGTCCGGGCGCACCATGCCGGTCAGTTTGACCTCGCCCACGCCCACGGCCATGCCGCGCCCCTGCCAGCCACGCCAGCCAAGGTTGAAGCCGGTAAGCTGCCACAGACCGTCCAGCCCAAGACATCCGGGCATGATTGGGTTTCCGGGGAAGTGGCAGTCAAAGAACCACAGGTCCGGGGTAATATCGAATTCGGCCAGCACATGGCCTTTTCCGTGCGCACCGCCATCTTCCGAAATGTCGGTGATGCGGTCCATCATCAGCATCGGCGGAGCAGGTAGCTGCGCGTTACCGGGGCCGAATAACTCGCCACGGGCGCATTTCAGCAGATCGTCTTTGTCAAAGCTGCTCGGGAATTGGGCCATTCTGCCGCCTCTCCTGCCAGGGGTCCGTTTATCTAATCTGGCCTCACCTAGCACCCGTATGCAAGGTCCTGCAAGAGCGGTCGCCCACATCATGTTGTGTTCAGGGCATTCTTTGCGAATGAATTTCATTTGAAATTGCCTGGCCGGAACACTTATATATAGTTCAGAAAAGAACAGGTATCGGATTCATGACACCTCAGAGCCAAAACATAGCGACTTCCTGGTTGGTTGACGCAGGATTACGCCCGACGCGTCAGCGCGTTGCCTTGGCCGAATTGCTGGTGGGCGACGGTAAACATCGTCATGTCACAGCCGAAAGCCTGTTTGATGCGGCCAAGAAAAACGGCGATGCTGTTTCACTGGCGACCGTGTACAACACCCTGCGCGCGTTTTGCGACGCCGGGGTGCTGCAGGAAATCACGGTGGACGGGTCAAAAAGCTATTTCGATACCAACACCCATGATCACCCCCACTTTTTCTGGGAGGATGAGAGTCGCCTAAGCGATGCGCCCTCGGATCAATTGGTGATTCAGCGCTTGCCCGAAGCACCCGAAGGGGTTGAAATCGCATCGGTCGATGTCGTGATCCGTCTGCGCAAAAAGTAATCTTACGGGTTTAGATCAGATAGGGCCTGCTCGGCGGTCGCAATCTGCGTGTCCGAGGGGCCAGTGCCATGTCGTGCCAGCACCACGGGTTCTGCCGTAAATGGGTCCGAAACGGGCAGGCTTAGCAAGGGCATCCCATCATAACTGGTATGGGCGGGGGGATTGGCATAGCTGATCGCAACCCCTTCGCCATGTGCCGCAAGGCTGCGCTGAATTTCCAACGAGGCCGCGCGATGTGCGACCGTTGGGTTTTCCCCGATCTGGCGAAACAGCCCCAATACATGCTGTGCCGACAACCCTTCCTCTGACAGGATCAGATGGTAGGCCGCCAGGTCCTGAAGGGAAACGTCGCTGTGTGCGGCCAAGGGATGATCCGGCGCCAGCAGAGCATGCGGCATGCTTGTGAACAGCGTCTGCTGGGTAAAACCTGCATCCATGCTGAGCCCATAGGTCAGGGCAAGGTCAATCCGCCCGTCAATCAGGCCCGAGATCAGCCCTTCGAAACTGTCTACCCTGTAGGTGATTGCAACGTCCGGCATCTGCACACGCAACTGGCGCAAGGCGCGTGAAAGCAGGAAGGGCGCCAGATCAACAAAACACCCCAGCCGCAACCGGGTCTTACCCACGTCTCTATCAGTGGCATTTTCCAACCGGGCGGCACTGGCCAGCAGCGCCTCGGCCTCATCAATGAAACTGCGGCCCTGTGGTGTCAGCGCCATGGCTGCTCCGCGCCTGCGGGCGAACAGGGGATAACCCAGCTGTTCCTCGACCCGCGTCAATGCGTTGGACAGCGCAGGTTGCGAGACATTCAGGTGCAGTGCGGCGGCGGACAGGCTGCCATGCCGCCCGATGGCGCAGACATATTCATATTGGCGCAGGGAAATATATAACATGAAGTTAAGTCTACCTTTGAAAGATATTACTTGAACAGAGAACTTTGTCATGTGCAGATCACACAACCCTACGGCACGGAGACTGACATGACGCACCCTCTGGTCACGCAAGAGATGATCGACACTTTCCAGCAGGACGGCGTGGTCCTGATCAAGGGGCTTTATACCGGTCATGTCGAAGCGCTGCGCGAAGGCGTTGCCGCGAATATGGCAGAACCCGGCCCGTACGCGTCAGAAAACAAGAAACAGGGCGAGACCGGTCTGTTCTTTGACGATTACTGCAACTGGTCGCGGATTGATCAGTTCCGGGATGTAATCGAAAACTCTCCGGTGGCCGAGGTTGCAGCGGATCTGATGCAGTCCCAAACCGTGCAGATGTTTCACGATCACGTTCTGGTCAAAGAGCCCGGTACCTCAATGGCGACACCGTGGCATCAGGATGGTCCATATTACTTTGTCGAGGGGCAGCAGACCATCAGCTTCTGGTCGCCGCTCGACCCGGTTAAAAAAGCGACGCTGCGCTGCGTGGCGGGGTCACACCGTTGGGAGAAAGAGGTGTTGCCGACCCGCTGGGTATCGGAAGAAGGGTTCTTCCCCGACGAAGGCCAGTACATTCCCGTTCCGGACCCGGATGCCGAGGGCATGAAGGTTGTGGAATTCGAAATGGAGCCGGGTGATGCAGTGGCGTTCAATTATCGCACGCTGCACGGCGCGCGCGGTAACCAATCAGACAGCCGCCGTCGGGCGTTTTCGCTGCGTTTGGTCGGGGATGATGCACGGTATGTGGAGCGTCCAGGCCGGACTTCACCGCCGTACCCTGGCCATGACATGACGCCCGGTCAACGCCTGCGCGAGGACTGGTTCCCGGTGCTGCTACGACGCTAGAGCGAGCTCAAAACCACTGGCCCGATTCGATCAGTCCGAGTTCGAGCAATTGGCCGGATTTCCACTGAAATGGCACCGAGTTGTGCCAACAGAAACTTGGAATGTCGAAGGTGGACCCGGCGTTGGTCTTCAACGCTTTGGCGGCGCGGAACGAACACACGGCTGCCGTCATATTGTGATGCCAAGGGCAGGAATAGGTGTTGTATTCCGGCTCGTTAAAGGTGTGGTCGGGCCGCAATTCCAGCCCCTTGCGCGATTTGAACAGAGCAATCCGGTCGATGCGGCGGCGCTCATAGGGGATGTGATCTTCGAACCGCCAGCGCAGGCCGCCGGACATGTCGAGCTGCCTCTCGATCGGGTGGCCTTCGGCGTCATGGCGGGTGTGGGCGTAATACCCTGTGCTGTCCAGCATGGCGTGATCCGGGGCGACGCCGTTTGGAAACGTGTTCAGGTCATCAGCATAAAGGTCGACGACATGGCTGAGCATCGCGTCGCGGCGTTCCTCGGCGTGGAAGGCCAGCAATTCGCCCACCGTGCGGGTCTCGCAAAACGGAAAGAACAGGTACTCGGCGTTATAGCAATAATACATCCAGATACCCGGCGCGGCCTGAATGATCCTGTTGATTGTGTCGAATGCAACTGTGCTGGGTACGCAGGTCTGGGTGACCCTGTGGATGCGGTCAGACAATTCAGAACCCAGTGCGAAATCCTGCGGCATGAAGGCAATCACGGACTTAAAGCCCAGATGCAGATGGTGCCGGAGCGTGCTGTCGACCTCGACATTGTCTTCAACAAAGATCAGCGCGACAGGGCCCTTGGCCAGGGCGGATTTGCCTGAGGTGAGGAAATCGTCGAGAGAGTCGTATTGCATTGCCTGTCCGGTTCCACTTTGCTGGAATCTGCTGTCAAAATCGGGTATCCGCCCCGGCATTGCAAGCGGCGTTCGTAGGGTATAGATGACGCCGATCCCGTCAGCGCAAAGGCCATACCCATGTCGGAACCCAAAAAGCTGTATATCAAAACCTACGGTTGCCAGATGAACGTCTACGACAGCGAACGCATGTCCGAGACGCTGGGTGGGCAGGGCTATGTGGAAACGCAAAGCCCCGATGATGCCGACATGATCTTGCTGAACACCTGCCATATCAGGGAAAAGGCCGCCGAAAAGGTCTATTCCGAACTTGGCAGGTTTAAGGGCCTAAAAGCGGAAAAGCCTGACCTCAAGATCGGTGTGGCGGGGTGTGTGGCACAGGCCGAGGGCGATGAGATTATGCGCCGTCAGCCTCTGGTCGATCTGGTTGTGGGGCCGCAAAGCTATCACCGCCTGCCCGAGATGGAGGCGAAGACGCGCACCGGTGCCAAGGCGCTGGACACGGATTTCCCCGAAGAGGACAAGTTCGAAAAGCTCAAAAACCGTCCCAAGGCCAAGCGTGGCCCGACGGCGTTTCTGACCGTGCAGGAAGGCTGTGACAAGTTCTGTGCCTTCTGCGTGGTGCCATATACCCGCGGTGCCGAAGTCAGCCGACCCGCAGATCGTATTATCCGCGAGGCGCAAGACCTGGTTGAACGCGGCGTGCGTGAGATCACTCTGTTGGGTCAGAACGTCAACGCCTATCACGGGGCTGGTGCAAACGGAGACATGACACTGGCCGGGCTGATTTGGGAGTTGAACAAGGTTGATGGGTTGGAGCGCATCCGCTTTACCACCTCGCACCCCAATGACATGGCCAACGACCTGATCGAGGCGCACGGAACCTGCGAGAAGCTGATGCCGTATCTGCATCTACCGGTGCAGTCAGGCTCGGACCGAATCCTCAAACGCATGAACCGCAGCCACACCGCCGAAAGCTATCTGCGCCTGATCGAACGTATCCGCGCTGCGCGGCCCGATATCGTGATGTCTGGGGACTTTATCGTTGGCTTCCCTGAAGAGACCGAAGAGGATTTCCAGGCCACCATGGATTTGGTGGAAGAGGTCAAATACGGCTATGCCTATTCCTTCAAATACTCGACACGTCCGGGAACGCCTGCAGCCGAGCGGCCTCAGGTTGATCCTGATGCGGCGGATGACCGTCTTCAGCGCCTGCAGGCCCTGATCACGCGGCATCAGCGGGAAATTCAGGACGCAATGGTAGGGCGCAAGGTCAAGGTTCTGTTTGAAAAATCTGGACGGCTGCCAGGCCAGATGGTCGGGAAATCCGAGTATTTACATTCGGTTCACGTGTCTGACGCCGATGTCGCGGTCGGAGAATTGCGTGTTGTTGAAATCACCGCCTCAGGGGCAAATTCGCTGGCCGGTGCGCTGATCTGATGCCCCCCCAAAGTGCTGTTTGAAAGCCATAGTGGGTAATTGTTCCAAAAATTAACCCTTGATTTATCGCCGGTAACTATGTTCGGACAAAAGCCGGACGTATTTGGGGAAAAGGGTTTCTGTTTCCTAAAATTCAGGTCGGTGCTGACCCTGTTTTCGGGCCAGGACGATGGAGGGTACGAGTGAAATTCCTAACACGTTTCTTTGGGCCAAACGGCCGGTTTGTTTTTCCGGCGGTGCTGGTGCTTTCACTTTTTTCCAGCGCAACGGTGGCGGGTAACCTTGAACAGGGGGTGACGGATCCCCCGGTTGTCAGTCCCAAGCGTTTGGGCAGCGACGTTAGCGCGTTCTATCTGGGCCTGAGCGGGGCCTATGCATCGGGTGGCACGGACCGATTCGGACTGCGCACCCAGACGGATCTTTTCGAAATCGGAGAGCTGGACCTGAGTGGCGGCTATGGTGGTATCCGTGGCGGTTGGCGTGGTGTTCTACCGGCAATCGGCGGCCGGGATTATGTTTATGGGTTCGAACTCGGCTATGACTTCGGAAAGATCGACGATGAGGTGTCGATGGATATTGGCACTGTAGCTGTTACTGGCGGATCTGAGGTTTCGGACATTATTTCCCTGCGTTTTCGCAACGGTTTGACCAACAAGAGCGGCACCGTTCTGTATTTTGTCTCGGTCGGGTACGTGCAGGGTGACATCACAACGTCAAGCAGCCTGTCCACGGGCGGCACGGTTCAATCCTTTGAAGACAGTGACTCTCGCAATGGGTTTTCAGCCAGTATCGGTGCAGAACACAGTCTGAACGACAACTGGTCGATCACGGGTGAATTTGAATACGTGCAATTCGACTCGCGCGAGGTTGAATTCGACAACGGGTTCTCAACAAAATCCACCCCTCGCTACCGTGGTTTGCGTTTTGGATTGAATTACACCTTCTGAAGCTGTCCGCGATTGGGGTGGTGCTCGGCTGCGTCTGATTTCGGCGGTTTTACCATCTGTTTGGGAAAAATTGAAACTGTGGCTTGCGCCCACCGAGAAATGTTGTCTACGCTCAGGGTATAAACGCCAAGACAGGAGAACGGATTGGCCATCGGTGCCCTTACCCCACCGCAAGATGACATGCCCCAAAGTGAGGCGTTTGTTGAATTCCCTGACAATCGGTTGTTGATTGATTTGTGCGGCGAGTATGACCGCAACCTGACCGAAATCGAAACGAAGCTGTCTGTCCAGATCGTGCGCCGTGGCAATCAGTTGGTTGTCATGGGTGACGAAGACGCTCAGAAGCAGGCGATAGAGGTGCTGCAGGCCCTTTACACCCGTCTGGAAGGTGGGCGCGACGTCGAGGCCGCCGATGTGGATCGCGAATTGCGGATGGGCGGATCGGAACAGGAAACCGGCAGCCGCGACGGTGATCAGCTTGAGATGTTCAAGGGCGGCACGGTTGAGATCAAGACCCGCAAAAAGCTGGTCGAGCCGCGCACAGACGCGCAAAAGGCCTATGTTCAGTCGCTGTTCCAAAATGAACTTGCGTTTGGGATCGGTCCCGCAGGCACGGGTAAGACCTACCTGGCTGTTGCCGCTGGCGTGTCGATGTTTATCGGTGGACATGTGGATCGGATTATCCTCAGCCGCCCCGCGGTCGAGGCCGGTGAAAAGCTGGGTTATCTGCCCGGTGACATGAAGGACAAGGTCGATCCGTACATGCAGCCGTTGTATGACGCGCTGAATGACTTTTTGCCCGGCAAACAACTGGCCAAGCTGATCGAGGAAAAACGAATCGAAATTGCTCCTCTGGCCTTTATGCGCGGGCGAACCCTGGCCAATGCATTTGTAGTGCTGGATGAGGCGCAAAACGCCACGACCATGCAGATGAAAATGTTTCTGACCCGTCTGGGTGAGGGCAGCCGCATGGTGATCACAGGTGACCGCTCGCAAGTCGACCTGCCGCGCGGGGTTCAGTCGGGGCTGAAAGATGCGGAACGTTTGCTGAAAACGATCCCGAATATCAGCTTTAACTACTTCACCTCGAAAGATGTGGTCCGCCACCCGCTTGTCGCCGCCATTATCGAAGCGTATGAGGCCGACTCGGGCCGTGAGACGGGGTAATCGTCCGCAGCCGAAGGCTTTGGACGTGGTGACATGAACCTTGAACTGACAATTGAAGACGCACGTTGGCAGGGGCTGGAACCCTTGGCCACGCGTGCCATTCAGGCGGTGTTGGACTATTGCGGTTTGGACTCTGACCTGTGTGAAGTCAGCCTTTTGGCCTGTGATGATGCGCGCATCGCCGAACTGAATGCGGAGTTTCGGGAAAAGCCCACACCGACCAATGTGCTCAGCTGGCCCGCCGAGGATTTGGCAGCCGAGGAACCGGGGCAGAGCCCGACGCCGCCTGAGCCGGACTTCACCGGTGAAATCCCGTTGGGGGACATTGCGATTGCCTACGACACCTGCGCGCGCGAGGCGGATGAGGCAGGGAAATCAATGAATGATCACGTCATGCACCTGATCATTCACGGGACTTTGCATCTGCTGGGCTACGATCACATTCGTGACACCGACGCCACTTTGATGGAAACGGTTGAGGTCGCTATACTTGGCAAAATGGGTATCGATGACCCATATAATATGTAGACGGGCCATCAAGGCCGATTATTTGGAATAGGATTATGGGCGAGACAGACGGCAGTTCTATGGCGGCGCAGGGCGCGCAAACCAGGAACAGCGGTGAAGATAGTAAAGAGAAAGCCGGTTTCTTTTCTCGAATAGTGGATGCGTTTTCGCCGCAGGGCGAGGATGAGGAAAGCCAGGTGACCAACGGTCACGAGGTCGACAAGGCACAGCCGCGCGGCATGATCAACCTGCGGCGGATGCGGGTTGAGGACGTGGCCATCCCAACGGCCGAGATCATCTCGGTTCCTTCAACGATTACCAAGGATGAGCTGGCGAAGGTGTTCCGCGAAAGCGGTCTGTCGCGGATTCCGGTGTATGAGGGCACGCTGGACACGCCTTTGGGGTTCGTCCACCTAAAGGACTTTGCCCTAACCCACGGATTCAACGGTGGGTCCAGTGAATTCGATCTGGTCAAGATGCTGCGGACGTTGCTGTTCGTTCCGCCTTCGATGCCGATTGGGGTTCTGCTGACCAAGATGCAGACGGAACGTCGACATATGGCGTTGGTGATCGACGAATATGGTGGTGTCGACGGGCTGCTGACGATTGAGGATCTGATCGAACAGGTCGTGGGTGAAATCGCGGATGAACATGACGCGGATGAAGATCAGCTTTGGGTTCAGGACAAGCCGGGTTGTTACATCGTTCAGGCCCGCGTCCCGTTGGAAGAGTTCGAGGCTGAAATCGGGCGCTCGCTGACCAGTCACGAGGACGTGGATGAGGAAGAAATCGACACTCTGGGCGGTCTGGTCTTTATGCTATCAGGCCGGGTGCCCGCACGGGGTGAGGTTGTCTTGCATCCCGAAGGCCCTGAATTCGAGGTGATCGACGCCGATCCACGCCGGATCAAGCGTCTGCGCGTCATGTTGCCGGATCTCGTTGTATGAACCCTGCACAGGGTTGGTCCATTTGGCTGAAATGTGCATTGGCGGCGCTGCTGGGTGCGCTGGCGGCGTTTGGCCTTGCCCCGTTTGGTGTGTGGGCGGCAACGCTGGTTGCTCTGGTGCTGCTGGCGCCGTTGTTTCTGTCAACCGAGACTAGGGGCAGGGCCGCTTGGCTGGGCTGGGCTTTTGCCACCGGGTATTTCGCACATGGTCTCAGCTGGATTGTCGAGCCGTTCTTGGTGGACGCGGAACGTCACGCCTGGATGGCACCCTTTGCCCTGATCTTCATGGCCGGAGGGTTGGCGTTGTTCTGGGCGCTGGCCTTTTGGATCGCGCGGCGGCCTGCGGGTGACGCAAACACACAAGCCGTTTTTCTGGTTGTGACCGTGTCGCTGGCGGAAATGGCCCGCGGCTATGTGCTGACAGGATTTCCATGGGCGGGGCTGGCGCAGGTCTGGGTCGGCTCTCCGGTGGCCCAGCTTTTGTCATTGGTCGGACCCTATGGTTTGGGCGCGTTGACCCTGTTGGCGACGTTGCCCTTGGGGGCGGCGCTGGCGCAACGCGGTGGATTTGCATTACCGCTTGGACTGACAGTAGGCGCGGCCTGTTTGGCGCTGGGCTATGGCACCGCGCGTCCGGCGGTTACGGAAACCGATCATGTCGTGCGCCTGATCCAACCGAACGCGCCGCAACATCAAAAATGGGATCCCGAATACGCGCCTTTGTTCTTTGCACGCCAGATAGAGTTTACTGCGGCGCAGCCTCGGCCCGATCTGATTGTCTGGCCCGAAACCTCGGTACCTGCCTGGCTGAGCAGCGCGCAGCCCTATCTGGATGCCATTGCCGATGCGGCGCAGGGCACGCCGGTTTTTTTGGGCATTCAGCGTGGTGACGGACCGCGTATCTATAACTCGATGATCTATCTGGATGAGAAGGGCCAGCAGCAGGGTCTGTACGACAAGCACCACCTGGCCCCGTTTGGGGAATATGTACCGTTCGGCGAGGTGATGGCAAAATTTGGTATCTATGGCATGGCGGCGACCAACGGCAATGGGTTCACCGCTGGGCCCGGGGCAGCTTTGATGGATGCGGGCAAGCTGGGCAAGGCGCTGCCGTTGATCTGTTATGAGGCAGTGTTCACGCAGGATGTTTTGTCCGCGCCGGGGCGCGCGGATTTTCTGTTGCAGATCACCAACGATGCGTGGTTCGGCACACGGTCTGGACCCTATCAGCATCTGGCCCAGGCTCAGATGCGCGCGATTGAGCAAGGCCTGCCGATGATGCGGTCAGCCAATACCGGCGTGTCGGCGATGATTGACCCTTTGGGGCGCATCACGCAGGCGCTTCCATTGGGTCAGGCTGGATATTTCGATGCAAAAATGCCTGCTCCGTTTGTCTCAACGGTGTATTCTAGGAATGGGGATGTTCCGGTCTTTGTCCTACTGGCGGCTCTCTTCGCGCTGTTTTGGCGCAACGCCCGGCGCGCGCATGCATAATTACCGATTGACCCTGTGTTTGTGTGGGCGTATCCCCTCGCATGCTCGTCACAACGGCTTCCTGGCGTGATGGGGAAATCTTAATGGAGCACTTTCATGTCTCGACAGAACTACACTTTTACTTCGGAATCCGTATCCGAAGGGCATCCGGATAAGGTTTGTGACCGAATCTCGGACGCTGTACTTGACGCATTTCTGAACGAAGAACCCGAAGCCCGCGTGGCGTGCGAAACCTTTGCGACCACCGACCGTGTCGTCATTGGCGGCGAAGTAGGTCTGTCTGATCAGGAAAAATTGCACGACTATATGGGCCGCATCGACGAGATCGCGCGCGCCTGTATCAAGGATATCGGTTACGAGCAGGACAAATTTCACCATGAAACCGTCGAGGTGACGAACCTGCTGCATGAACAATCCGCCCATATCGCACAGGGTGTGGATGCCTCGGACAACAAGGACGAGGGCGCCGGTGACCAAGGCATCATGTTCGGCTATGCAACCACCGAGACCCCCGCGCTGATGCCCGCGCCGATCCAGTATTCCCATGCGATCCTGCGGCGCTTGGCGGAGGTGCGCAAGAACGGGTCTGAGCCCGCGCTGGGCCCGGATGCAAAATCGCAGCTGTCCGTGATCTATCGGGATGGCAAGCCGGTCGGCGTCAGCTCGATCGTGCTGTCGACCCAGCATCTGGATGAGTCGCTGAGCTCGGACGACATCCGCGCCATTGTCGAACCTTATATCGCTGAAACCCTGCCCAACGGCTGGCTGAACGCTGATACCGAATGGCACGTGAACCCCACCGGCAAGTTCGTGATTGGCGGTCCTGATGGCGACGCCGGTCTGACTGGGCGTAAGATCATCGTGGACACTTATGGTGGTGCCGCACCGCATGGCGGCGGCGCGTTTTCGGGCAAAGACCCGACCAAGGTGGATCGCTCGGCGGCCTACGCTGCGCGCTATTTGGCCAAGAACGTGGTTGCTGCGGGCATGGCAGAGCGCTGCACCATTCAGCTGAGCTATGCGATTGGTGTGTCCAAGCCGCTGTCGATCTACGCGGATACGCATGGAACGGGTCAGGTGGAGAATGCGGATATCGAGAAAGCCGTTGATAAGGTGATGGATCTGACACCGCGCGGTATTCGTGAGCATCTGCAACTGAACAAGCCGATCTACCAGCGTACGGCGGCCTATGGCCACTTTGGTCGTCAGCCTGATGCGGATGGCGGTTTCAGCTGGGAGCGTACGGATCTGACCGACGCTCTGAAGTCGGCAGTCTGACCGTTCCACAATGAAACGGTGCGCCCTTGCAGGCGCGCTCTATTGTAGGAAATGCAATTTGGGGCGGCGTGTCGGCAGAACTGACGCGACCGCCCCTTGCTTTGACCCCGCCTGCGCAGTATGGGCACCGCCATGAGCACCCAGACACCCCAACGCCCCCGCAGAAACTTCTATGGCCGCTTTAAGGGCAAGGCCCTGAAGCAGAGTCAAAAGACGTATCTGAACGAAGACCTCGATGCTTTGTCGCCTGGTGCGGTGGACTGGGACGCAAATCCTGAACGTCATCCGCTGGACCTAAAGGCACTGTTCGGCGGTAAAGATGTCTGGCTTGAGGTCGGCTTTGGCGGTGGTGAGCACCTGGTCCATCAGGCCGCCAGCAACCCCGATATCGGTATCATTGGGGCCGAGCCGTATATCAACGGCGTCGCCATGTTGCTGGGCAAGATCCGCAAGGCCGGGGTCGAAAACCTGGCCGTTCATCCCGGCGATGCGCGGGATTTGTTCGATGTGCTGCCCGAGGCCAGCATTTCACGGGCGTTTCTTTTGTATCCTGACCCATGGCCCAAGACGCGTCATCACCGTCGGCGGTTTGTGACGCAGGAACATCTGGAGCCACTTGCCCGCACGTTAAAGCCCGGTTCGATTTTTCGCGTTGCCACCGACATTCCCGATTACGTCCGCCAGACGTTGGAGGAGGTTCCACGTGCCAGGTTTGAATGGCTGGCCGAACGCCCCGCTGATTGGCGCGAACCGTGGGATGACTGGATTTCCACCCGCTATGAACAAAAGGCTTTGCGTGAAGGCCGGACGCCACATTACCTGACCTTCCGGCGCAAAGACTGATTGCCGCTGGACCAACCGGCTCCAATTCGCTAATCCGCCTTGAACTGATAGCGAAAACAGGAGCCCCCATGTCCGGACACGGCACGCCTATCCCGATGACCTCGCATCCCTGCGGCCCGCTGACCGGCACGGCAGAAGTGCCCGGTGACAAGTCGATCTCGCACCGGTCGCTGATCCTGGGCGCAATGGCGGTGGGTGAGACCAGAATCTCGGGCCTGCTGGAAGGTGAGGATGTTCTGGACACCGCCAAGGCCATGCGCGCCTTTGGGGCTGAGGTCACGGATCACGGCGACGGTGAATGGAGTGTGCATGGCGTGGGCGTTGGTGGATTTGCCGAGCCCGATCAGGTGATTGATTGCGGCAACTCGGGTACCGGTGTCCGGCTGATCATGGGCGCGATGGCGACCTGCCCGATTTCCGCGACCTTCACGGGTGATGCAAGCCTGAACAAGCGACCGATGGCCCGCGTCACCGATCCACTGGTACTGTTCGGAACGCAATCGGTTGGGCGCTCGGGCGGGCGGCTGCCGATGACCATCGTGGGTGCGGCAGAGCCTGTACCGGTGCGGTATGAGGTGCCGGTGCCGTCGGCGCAGGTGAAGTCCGCGGTGCTGCTGGCCGGTCTGAACGCGCCGGGCAAGACCGTTGTGATTGAGAAAGAGGCCACCCGTGACCACTCGGAAAGGATGCTGGCCGGTTTCGGGGCCGAAATCAACGTCGAGGATACGGATGAAGGCCGGGTGATCACGCTGACCGGCCGCCCTGAGTTGAAACCGCAGGTCATCGCTGTGCCGCGCGACCCGTCCAGTGCGGCCTTTCCGGTATGTGCGGCACTAATCACGCCGGGCTCTGACGTGTTGGTGCCGGGCATCGGCCTGAACCCGACCCGCGCGGGGCTGTTCACCACATTGCGCGAAATGGGCGCGGATCTGACGTACGAAAATGAGCGGGAAGAGGGCGGCGAACCCGTCGCTGATCTGCGCGCGAAATACTCTCCGAATATGAAGGGGATCAATGTGCCGCCCGAACGCGCGGCCTCGATGATCGACGAATATCCTGTGTTGTCTGTGGTTGCGGCCAATGCCAACGGCACCACGATGATGGGCGGCGTGAAAGAGCTGCGCGTCAAGGAAAGCGACCGGATTGACGCCATGGCGCGCGGGTTGCGGGCCAATGGTGTGACCGTGGACGAGGGCGAAGAATGGTGGTCGGTCGAAGGGTTGGGCATCGGTAACGTCCCCGGTGGTGGCACCTGCGAAAGCTATCTTGATCACCGCATTGCCATGTCGTTCATGGTCATGGGGATGGGTGCGAAGTCTCCGGTTTCCGTGGATGACGGCGGGCCAATCGCGACCTCGTTCCCGATTTTCGAGCCGCTGATGGCCGCCCTGGGTGCCAAGGTCGAACGCACATGAGTTTCACCGTCGCCATCGACGGCCCTGCGGCGGCGGGCAAGGGGACGATCTCGAAAGGGGTGGCGGCGCTGTTCGGTTTTGCGCATCTGGATACGGGGCTGCTGTATCGCGCGGTCGGGCGCCGAACGCTGGACGGGACTGACCCCATCGAGGCGGCGCAGGCTTTGACTGCGGAAGAACTGGAACAAGGCGATTTGCGTACGGCCGAGATTGCGCAGGCGGCCTCGAAAGCGGCAGTGATCCCCGAGGTGCGCGCGGCGTTGGTGGATTTCCAGCGCGCCTTTGCCCGTCGGGCAGGGGGGGCTGTGCTGGATGGGCGCGATATCGGTACGGTGATTTGCCCCGAGGCCGAAGTAAAACTGTTTGTTACCGCCAGTGCCGAAGTGCGGGCAGAGCGCCGCTTTTTGGAACTGCGCGCAAAGGGCGCTGATGTGACCCGAGAGTTTGTGCTTGCAGATGTGCGCGAACGCGACGTGCGGGATGCCGAACGCAGTGCTGCGCCGATGAAGCCTGCCGCAGATGCTGTGCTGTTGGATACGTCTGATCTGAGTATCGAAGCTGCTTTGGCCCAGGCCGTAGCTCTTGTCGAAAGCAAACGCCCCGCAACGTCCTAACGCCGCGGGGAGTGGTAATTACAGCTCGCCTACGGCGACGGATTTGATCTGCGCCCACTGATCATCAGCGGTTTTTGCTGTGGCTGGCACGTCTTTCAGAAACGCAGCCCGAGTTTCAGCGTTCAGGAACAGATACAGCTTGCCGTCTGTGACCAGATACTGGTCCGGGTCGCCATCAAATTTCTTGCCGACAGACACGCCGAAGGAACAGAACCCGCCGTGCTGTGGCAGATAGGCGGTGGGGTTGGCCTCGAACGCCTCGAGATTGGCGGCGCTGGTGAAGTAGTACGATGCCCCGTCGTAGGTCGAGGAATGGGTGGCAAACCCTTCGACCGGGTTACCTTCGTTGACCAGGGCCACCAGATCGACGCCATGTGCTGCCAAGGGCGCGCCCGCGGCCGAGATGCCGTTCGAGACATTGATCTCATCCGCTGCAAAGGCCGGTGCGGCGATCAGGGGCAAGGTGGCGATCAGGGTTGTCAGAACCAGAGATTTCATTGTGTTTTCCTTTCCTGTTCAGGTTCGGGTCGGCGGGGGAGCCAACCGCTGAAACAAAGTTAGGGGCAGTGTTTTGAACGGGCTATCGCAGTAAGATCGGCAAACCTTGCAGATCGTTCAAACTTGTGGCGGCGCACGACATACTCTTCACTAAGCTTTGTTTGGTCAGGGTCCAGGCAGGTACCTATTGTAAGGGAATAGCCTGCAGGAGAGATGCCATGATCCGACTAGCCCTAGTGTTGATTTTTCTGGCCGGAGGTCTGGCGGCCCAAGATGCGCCTGAGACCGAGCCACCGATGGACTATGAACGTCTGGGCAAGATCCTCTTTGCGCTTGATCCCGAGGCACAGCCGCAGGGGCCGGGCTTTGCTTTGACGCTGTCGGATGTGCCTGTTCTGGTCGTCACGGATATCAGCACTGATCGCATGCGTGCGATGGTGGCGGTTCGTAGTGCTGATGAACTGTCAAAAGAGGAATTGCACAGAATGATGCAGGCCAATTTCGACACCGCTTTGGATGCGCGCTATGCGATTGCCAACGGAATCGTTTGGGCAACATTCATTCATCCGCTTTCGTCTTTGAAGAAGGACCAACTGATCTCTGGCTTGGCGCAGACAGTGAATATCGCTGCAACTTACGGCACGTCCTACACCGGAGGGGCGATTCAATTTGGTGGCGGTGACAGCAACGAATTGCAGCGACAATTGATCGAAGATCTTCTGAAGAAAGGTGAGGAGATTTGACGAGCGTTCAGGATTCGAGCCTGTGCTGATACCTGCCCACTCCACAGATCTCAATCCTGTACGATAGGCCTGAAATTCCCAGTGCTATAGGCCCTAGCTGGACGCAATAAAGCTGTTATAGTCTTGGATACGCCATAAGGGAAAGCTGCGATCTAAGTCCAAAACACAAAAAATGGGCACGTAGCTATAATATCCCTTGAGCCAACAGGGACAAAAAAACATGAATAATCGTTTGCGCAAGATCACCATCGTCGGTGGCGGCACAGCAGGGTGGATGACCGCGCTGATACTGGAAATGGTGCTTTCACGCACGTCAGCGGAAAAGGATCGCCCTCGCATATGCCTGATCGAGAGCCCCAATATCGCGACAGTGGGTGTGGGCGAGGCGACAGTGCCGCGCATGCCGGTCACGCTCCGTCAGGCGGGTATTTCCGAGCGGGACTTTTTTCGCGAAACCAACGCGTCGTTCAAGCTGGGTGTGAAGTTTTGCAACTGGAACAAGGACCGCAAAGGCAATCGCATCGATTATGTGAACCCCTTTGCGCATGGCCAATTGTTGGAAGGGTTGGAAACAGCCGAGTATTTCTTGCGCTTTGGCAATGGGGATCGGGATTTTACGCGGTCCATCTCACCACATGATGATCTGGCTCGTCTGTGCAAAGGCGCACGGCAGTTGGGGCAGCCTGAATACGAACAGCGGTTTGGCTATGCGTATCATCTGGATGCTGTGAAATTTGCCGGCATGCTCACCAAAGTCTGCACCAAGCGCGGTGTGGAGCATATTCAAGATGAGGTGAAATCGGTCGAACTGGATGAACAGGGCAATGTCAGCCATCTGATGTTGGAACGCCAGGGCCGCCACGACATCGAGATGGTCATAGACTGTACCGGATTCCGAGGCTTGATCATCAACCAAGCGCTTGGCGAACCGTTTATGGATTACTCGGACTATTTGCCAAATGATCGCGCCATGGCGTTGCAGATCGAGCATCCCAACCCAAAGAAGATTGAAAGCGTCACGCGCTCGACCGCTCTTGGCGCAGGTTGGACCTGGCGGGTGCCTCTCTATAACCGTGTGGGAACGGGTTATGTGTTCTCATCCGCGCACCGCACGGATGATCAGGCGGCGGATGAATACCTCAAATGGCTGGGTGACAGCGGCAAGGGCGCGACGCCGCGCGTGATCCCCATGCGCATTGGGCGTGTGCGCAATGCCTGGGTTAAGAACTGTTTGGCGATCGGCCTGTCCGGCGGGTTTATTGAACCGCTAGAGAGTACGGCGATACATATGGTCGATCATGCGGTGCGGTGGTTTGCGGAACACTTGCCCACGCGAGACATCGAGCCATCCTTGCGGACGCGGTATAACCAGCAGATGAATAAGCTTTATGATGAGGTTCTGGAGTTCATCTGTCTTCACTATCGATTGGGTAACCGCACTGACGATCAGTATTGGATCGATGCGCGGACAGAGATGAAGATACCGGATCGGTTGGCCGAAAACCTGGAGCTATGGCAGCATCGTCTGCCAATGGAACATGACATCGAATTTGCGACGTTGTTCAACTTTCGCGTTTACCAAACGGTTCTATTGGGCAAACAGGTTTATGATACCGGTTACGGGACCGGCATCCGTGATCGTCTGCGGCCACTGAAGCGACAGATTTGGTTCCAGGGTATGAAGACTGCGAAAGCACATCTTGCGCAGATCCTCACAAAAATGCCGGATCACAAAATGCTGTTGCATGATATCCGAGGGGAGTTGCAGCGACCAGCATTCGGCAAGACAATGGCGACGAAGCCGACAGTTGCGATGCCGGGCGCGGCGCCATCATCCGTACCGATCCAAAACATGCCGAACTTTGCCGAAATCCAAAGCGGCGCGAAGGATTTGCAACTGTTCTAGACCTTCTTTGCGTTCGCTACTGAGGGCGCTTGAGGTGAAGCTGAGGGTGGAGTGTTATATTCTCTACCCTCAGAATGGTTCTTTGACGCTCTGGGCGCGCGATTGCGGCGGCACACATCAGTTCGGGCGCGGTGACCTTCAGCGTGAGCTGATACGAGCTTCTCAAAAGAAGGCGAGGAATTCTGAACTAGAGCGCGGATCCTTCGCGCTGCTTTTCTTGCTCGGACGGGGTTGGAGTGTGGTTGAAGACGAATGCCGTTCGACAGGCTTCTTCTCCGCCCAGCTCGGCAATCTTCTTACGCTGATCCTCAAAGGCACGCGCGTTGACCTCTTCGGGGTCACATATTTCGCGCAGACGGCGTTCGCCTTCGACCAACGCCGCTTGAACTTCGGGGTCGTTAACTCTGTCCGTGGCGCGATTGGTCTGTTCATTCGGGTCCGATGCAAGATCAAATAGTTGGGGGTCATGCCCAACGTAATAGACGTATTTCCACTTATCCCAGCGCACCATAAAGCTGCCGGTTTTTGACCCCCCGTCATGATATTCACTAAACCCGGTTCGGTTGGGATCATCCGGTGCCGTGGCCAGATCGATAAGCGAAACGCCCGGTTGATCGGTATTGCCTGCATCATCAGGAACACCGCAGACGTCCCGTGCGGTTGCTGCAATGTCTGTCAGGTTTGTACAGGTTGAGACTTGCTTGCCGTTGGGAATACCGGGTCCGGCGAGGATCATCGGAACCCCGGCGCTGGCCTCATACATCACCTGTTTGGTCCAGAACCCCTGATCGCCCATCATGTCGCCATGGTCTGAAACATAGACAATGACCGTATTTTCGGCCTGACCACTTTGGGTCAGAGCTGTCAGGATGCGCCCCACGCAGTCGTCCATGAAGGATGTTAGCCCGTAGTATGCGGCCTTGGCTTCGCGCATCTTTTGTTCATCAAAATAGTCATCGTAGTTGAAGAACGACGCAATGTTTTGCAGCTCTGCGTGATCAGGGAGGCCGTGGCCATAGCCCACCGGCAGGTCCATATCCGCGGGATCATAATGGTCGTACCATTCCTCGGGGCAAGTCAGCGGATAATGCGGGCTGACCAGGGACACAAAGGCGGCCCATGGTGCATCGTGACGTTTCGGATCGGTCAGCCATACCTCAGATGCGGCGGTAATATCCAGATCATAGTCGGTATAGGTGCTGGACCCGGTGCCGACATCACCCGCCAGTTCGGCGGCTGAATCATACGCGGGCGGGTTCTCGCGCAGCAGGCCGACGGCCCAACCAATTCCTCCGACGACATGCATGGGAAGTATTTCCTGCGAGAAACCGTTGTCATCCTCGGCCGAGCGAAAATGCAGCTTGCCGATCGAGACGACCTCGCGCCCCGTGTCTCGCAGTTGACGCATCCAACTGCGCGGATGCCCGGCATAGGGTGTCGCGCTGTCCCAGTGACCAGTGGTATGCACCCACTCTCCGGTAGCCAACGCGGCGCGGGTGGGAACGCACATTGGCGACGGTGTATAAGCCGAGGTGAACATCGTACCCCGCGCCGCCAAGGCGTCCAGATTGGGGGTTTTGACGATCGGGTGGCCAGCGCATCCCATCGCGTCCTTACGGTGTTCGTCGGAAATAATGACCAGAAAATTCAAATCGTCTGCTCCTTGATCGCTGGATTGAGCCTAGCATCGTTTCGCCGACGGAGGACTTTAACTTGCGACAACTGGGTCGCTTTCCGGCTTTGACTTGCAGTGCTTCAGCAGACTCGCTATAGAGCACGCGTCTGAACAAGGGCGGTCAACGTCCGGATGACGTATCTGAGCAGGGCCGGGTTACCTCGGCCCTTTGTGTTTGTGTAGTCAGATGCGCCCCGGATCACGCCTGAAGGCATCATGAAACAAGACCGGCGGAAACAACCGCTCGGCCAGTAAAAACGTTATGTAAAGGAAAACAACGCCACATGGCTAACGCATCCATGGAGGAATTCGAAGCCCTCCTGAACGAAAGCTTCGAAATGGACACACCCGAAGAGGGTTCTGTTGTCAAAGGCAAGGTTCTGGCGATCGAAGCCGGCCAAGCCATCATCGACGTAGGCTACAAAATGGAAGGCCGCGTTGATCTGAAAGAATTCGCAAATCCCGGCGAAGCCCCTGAAATCGCTGTAGGCGACGAGGTCGAAGTTTACCTGCGCGCCGCAGAAAACGCCCGTGGCGAAGCTGTCATCTCGCGCGAGATGGCCCGCCGTGAAGAGGCATGGGACCGTCTGGAAAAAGCATATGCCGACGACCAGCGCGTCGAAGGTGCAATCTTTGGTCGCGTCAAAGGTGGCTTCACCGTCGATCTGGGTGGCGCAGTCGCGTTCCTGCCCGGCTCGCAGGTTGACGTTCGCCCCGTGCGCGACGCTGGCCCGCTGATGGGTCTGAAGCAGCCGTTCCAGATTCTGAAAATGGACCGCCGCCGTGGCAACATCGTTGTTTCGCGCCGCGCAATCCTGGAAGAATCGCGTGCCGAGCAGCGTGCCGAAGTCATCGGCAACCTGTCCGAAGGTCAGACCGTCGAGGGTGTCGTCAAGAACATCACCGAATACGGTGCATTTGTTGACCTGGGCGGCGTTGACGGCCTGCTGCACGTCACCGACATGGCATGGCGCCGTGTGAACCACCCGTCCGAGATCCTGACGATCGGCGAAACCATCAAGGTTCAGGTCATCAAGATCAACAAAGAGACCCACCGCATCAGCCTGGGCATGAAACAGCTGCAGGAAGATCCGTGGGATCTGGTTGCTGCCAAGTATCCTCTGGGCTCGGTCCATCAGGGTCGCGTCACCAACATCACCGACTACGGCGCGTTCGTCGAGCTGGAAGCCGGTGTCGAAGGTCTGGTGCACGTGTCCGAGATGTCCTGGACCAAGAAAAACGTCCACCCCGGCAAGATCGTTTCGACCAGCCAGGAAGTCGACGTCATGGTTCTGGAAATCGACGGCGCCAAGCGTCGCGTGTCTCTGGGCCTGAAACAGACTCAGCGCAACCCATGGGAAGTGTTTGCAGAAACACACCCCGAGGGCACCGAGGTCGAAGGCGAAGTCAAGAACATCACCGAATTCGGTCTGTTCATTGGCCTCGAAGGCGACATCGACGGCATGGTTCACCTGTCGGACCTGTCCTGGGACGAGCGTGGCGAGGATGCGATCCAGAACTACCGCAAAGGCGACATGGTTTCAGCCGTTGTCTCGGAAGTTGACGTGGAAAAAGAGCGTATCTCGCTGTCGATCAAAGCCCTGGGCGGTGACAAGTTTGCCGAAGCCGTGGGCGGCGTGAAGCGTGGCTCGATCGTGACCGTCGAAGTGACCGCAATCGAAGATGGCGGCATCGAGGTGGAATACGAAGGCATGAAGTCCTTCATCCGCCGTTCGGACCTGAGCCGTGACCGTGCCGAACAGCGCCCCGAGCGTTTCTCGGTTGGTGACAAGGTCGACGTCCGCGTCACCAACGTCGACAGCAAGACCCGCCGTCTGGGCCTGTCGATCAAAGCACGCGAGATAGCCGAAGAGAAAGAGGCCGTGGAACAGTATGGTTCCTCCGACTCGGGCGCATCGCTGGGCGATATCCTGGGTGCAGCGCTGAAATCGGGCGACTAAGCCCGGGCCTCAGCCTTAGCCGAATTTACGGCCCCGCGTATCCGCGCGGGGCCGTTTTTGTTGCGAATCAATATGTTCCAAAATTTGGGCTTATTCCGGCTGTCGTTCACGCTTTTGCGGTGAATTTCACGCTCGCAAGCAAAAAAACGCGTGACTTGGCGCGAAAATGAAGGCTTTGCACACAGAGTTTACGTTCCCCCGATCACGGTTTTTTCCTATACTGTCCAAATAAATAGAGATGGCTAACCGGTCGCCTGGGAGGGTAACGCTTATGATCCGTTCAGAACTGATTCAGAAAATCGCCGACGAAAACCCGCATCTGTATCAACGCGACGTCGAGCGGATCGTGAATACCGTGTTCGAGGAAGTGACGGATGCCATGGCACGCGGTGACCGCGTAGAGCTACGTGGCTTTGGTGCCTTTTCGGTAAAACAGCGCGACGCGCGCGTTGGCCGCAATCCGCGCACCGGGGAAACTGTTCAGGTCGAAGAAAAATGTGTTCCATTTTTCAAAACTGGCAAGTTGCTAAGGGACCGATTGAACGGTAAAGCCTAGGGCATGATACGCTACCTTCGATATGCTTTTCTGGCGATCCTCGGGATCGTTCTCATCTCCGTCTCGCTGGCCAATCGCGAAACGGTTGAACTGACCCTGATGCCCGAAGCTTTTGCCGAGCTTTTGGGCTTTAACCTCAGCACGTCGCTGCCGCTGTTTGTCGTGGTGCTGGGCGGTGTGGTTGCGGGCCTGATCATCGGTTTCCTGTGGGAATGGCTGCGCGAGCATAAGCATCGCCGTGATGCGACTGCAAAGAAGAGCGAAGTGCGCAAGCTTGAGCGTGAGGTTAAGAAGCTCAAGAAAAAGCAGAACGAAGGTCAGGACGAAGTTCTGGCGCTGTTGGACGAGGCCAGCTGAGGCCCTTTTATGTCTGATGTCTCCGTCAAAATCTGTGGTCTGACCGCCCCTGATCACGTGCGCGCAGCGGTGGATGCTGGCGCACGCTATATCGGGTTTGTCTTCTTTCCCAAATCGCCCCGCCATCTTGAGGTCCCGGCCGCCGCAGAACTGGCCCATTTGGTGCCCGCCGGGGTTGCCAAGGTCGCCCTGACGGTGAATGCGACGGATGAGGAATTAGACCGGATCGTCGCCAATGTACCGCTGGACATGTTGCAACTGCACGGCAAGGAAAGCCCGGATCGGGTGGCCGAGGTTCGCGACCGATTTGGTTTGCCGGTGATGAAGGCTATCGGCGTGGCCGAGGCAGAAGACCTTGCTGCGATTGATCTCTATTCCGAAGTTGCCGACCAGCTGCTGATCGACGCCAAGCCGCCACGTAACGCGGAACTGCCGGGTGGCAATGGTCTGGCGTTTGACTGGCGTCTGTTAGCGGGACGCAAATACTGGCAACGTCCGTGGATGCTGGCCGGGGGGCTGACGCCCAAGAACGTCGCCGAGGCGATCCGCATGACCGGCGCGCGACAGGTGGATGTCTCGTCAGGAGTCGAAGGCGCACCCGGCGTCAAGGATTCGGCATTGGTCCGGGCCTTTATCGACGCGACCCGGTGATCTGATCGGCAAACACCTGCGTATCCCCGATAGGGGAGGACGTAATCATGCTGGCGGCGATCGGCGGAGTTTCATTGAAACGATGGTACTATGGGCCAGAGTTCTTCTGGCGCGCCCGTCAGGCATTGCTACAAGCGCGCGGTGACCCCTTGTGCATGCATGCTGGCGTGTTCCCACACCAGGGGCTGTATTTCTCGCTAAGCGTCTGGCACGACCTCGAAGCCATGTTAACCTTTGCTCAGTCGGGTCCCCACCGCCAGGTCGTTCTAGCGGCCAATCGACTGGCAGATGTGAATCAGTTCTATCACTTTCCCTGTATTGCCGTGCCCAGCAACCAGCAGGCGTTACAGGTTTGGGCACAGCATGTTCAAGCGGCGGAATGATACGTTTTGCCATGGCAAATCCTGTCGTCACCTCCTATGAACAACGGGTACGACGAGGGAGACACCCATGGCCAACGATCTTTTCAATTCCTTCATGTCCGGACCTGACGAAAAGGGCCGTTTCGGCATATTCGGCGGGCGGTTCGTCAGCGAAACGCTGATGCCTCTGATCCTGTCGCTGGAAGAGGAATATGAAAAGGCCAAGGACGATCCCACCTTCTGGGCTGAGATGGACGACCTGTGGGCGAATTATGTGGGCCGCCCGTCACCGCTGTATTTCGCGGAACGCCTGACCGAGCATCTGGGCGGCGCGAAAATCTACCTGAAACGCGATGAGCTGAACCACACCGGCGCGCACAAGATCAACAACGTTCTGGGCCAGATCATTCTGGCGCGACGCATGGGCAAGACCCGGATCATTGCGGAAACCGGTGCAGGGCAGCACGGCGTAGCCACCGCGACTGTCTGCGCCAAATTCGGTCTGAAATGTGTGGTCTACATGGGCGCGCATGACGTGCAGCGTCAGGCTCCGAATGTGTTCCGCATGCGCTTGCTGGGCGCCGAGGTGATCCCGGTGACCTCTGGCCGTGGCACGCTGAAAGACGCGATGAACGACGCGCTGCGCGACTGGGTAACCAATGTCCGCGACACGTTCTATTGCATAGGCACCGTCGCTGGTCCGCACCCGTACCCGGCGATGGTCCGGGATTTCCAGTCGATCATTGGCAAGGAAGCCAAGGAACAGATGATGAAGGCCGAAGGTCGTCTGCCCGACACGATCATTGCCGCCATTGGTGGTGGATCGAACGCAATGGGCCTGTTTTACCCGTTCCTCGACGACAAAGACGTCAACATCATTGGCGTTGAGGCCGGCGGCAAAGGCGTGAACGAGAAGATGGAGCACTGCGCCTCGCTGACCGGCGGGCGTCCGGGCGTTTTGCACGGCAACCGCACCTACTTGCTGCAGGATGACGACGGACAGATTCTGGAAGGCTATTCAATCTCGGCCGGTCTGGATTATCCGGGTATCGGTCCCGAGCACTCGTGGCTGAACGATATTGGCCGCGCCAACTATGTGGCTATCACCGACAAAGAAGCGCTGGAGGCGTTCCAGCTGTGCTGCGCGTCCGAGGGTATCATTCCGGCGCTCGAGCCCAGCCATGCGCTGGCACATGTGATGAAAATCGCGCCCGAGCTGCCCAGAGATCACCTGATCTGCATGAATATGTGCGGGCGTGGCGACAAGGACGTACAGACCGTGGCCAAATATCTGAACTTCGACATGTCGGATACCGAAGGCCGCAGCGCCGACTGACCAAGCGGTAAAATTTGAAATTTTTGACAAGAGCGGCGCGCCTGAAACGGGTGTGCCGCTTTAAATTTCAGCCCTGAGCTTTTCGAATATTGCGCAACTGGGTAACTTTGTTGCGTGACCGCCACAGGTGCGATTTTGACCTTCAGAAATTTATTGAGCGAATCCAAACCTTTCGCCTAAACCCGCCGTTACCGGTCACATCGGGCCGGACCCTAGCGGGCAGAGGTGATCACTCTCTCGGTGCGGACGGCGCTGCCGAAACCGTATGCCAGGGCCGAAACCGGGGATTGGTACGCTTTGTAGCTCAGTTGGATAGAGCGGCAGGTTTCCCATCTGTAGGCGAAGGTTCAATTCCTTCCAAAGCTCCAAATGTAGCTCATTCTGGTGAGAGCAATCGACCGCAAATCGATGTGTAACGGGTTCGAATCCCGTCATTTGACAAAGCTGTTAAGTCAGCACCGGCCTTCCACGCCGGCCCGTGAAAACGGTCCAAAATCATAAGGGTCCGGGTGTTCCCCAGCAGGGGTGACACCGCGCAACGTCAGGCTTTGGCCGGGCGGGGCAGGGGTCTTCGCTGCTCTGGTCTTGGGCCGGAGGGCAGATGACGGTGCCGCCGGATCGGTGCCCCGCTTAGCCCTTTGGGCAAGGCGGCGCATCGGTCCCGCGCCCCTCTCTCTGACCTTCCCGCGCAGGGTCATGGCGCGGGGGATGCTCGGATCTTTCCTGCCTTCGTCCGAAGGCCTCACACCTGTCACCCGTTCGGGGTGCAACCCACTGAAAACATGAAAAGGAGTTCGCATTTGCGACGACGATAGAGCGAGACGAAAAGGAGAAATGATATGACACTGTTCCAAGATCTGATTGACCGGCTGACCGGCCATCGGCGGCTGACCCTGACCGAGACCCAGCGGATGCTGGTCCTGCGCAACGGGGTGTTCGATGCAATCCTGGGTGCCGGGAAACACCGGCTGCCGCGCAAGGATGTGCTGACCGAGTTGCACGATCTGGAGAAGCTCTTTTTCGTGTCGCCCTATGAACGGGCACTGATGCAGAACCGGCCCGAGCTGGCTGCCAAGCATCTGACCGAGTTCCGGGCTGGGCCTGACGAAATTCTGGTTCTGCTGCGGGATGGGGTCCCTGTTCGGGTGCTGAACCCCGAAGCGCGGGCGCTGGTCTGGAAGGCCGCAGGGCCGTGGAAGGTCGAGCATCACGCGCTGACCGAGACCATGGTTGTTCCCAAAGTGGCGGCTCAGCGGTTGGTTCGGGCCGGGCTGCGGCTGAACCTGACGCAGGTCGAGGTTGCCGAAGGGCATACCGGGCTGCTGACGGTTGACGGGGTACTGGTGGATCAGCTGGACCCTGGGGCGCATGCCTTCTGGAAAGTGGGGCGAAACGTCGAGGTTAAACAGATCGACCTGCGGCAACGGACCCATGAGGTGACAGGGCAAGAGATCCTGACCAAGGACCGGGTTACCATCCGGGTCAACCTGTCCGCCGATTACCGGGTCATTGATCCGGTCACGGCGGTAGGGTCGGTCAAGGACTTCGATCAGGCCTTGCACCGGGCGCTGCAACTGGCGTTCCGGAAGACTTTGGGGGCGATGACGCTGGACCGGCTGCTGGCCGAGAAGGTGACCGTCGACACCGAGGCTGCGGATCGGGTGCGGACACAGATGGCCGGGATCGGTATCGAAGTGGGGGAGATCGCGTTGAAAGACGTCATCCTGCCCGGTGAGATGCGGGAAATCCTGACCGCCGTGGTCGCCGCCGAGAAAAAGGCTGAGGCCAACGTCATCCGGCGGCGGGAAGAAACCAACGCCACGCGGTCCCTACTGAACACCGCGAAGGTGATGGCGGAAAACCCGGTGATGCTGCGGTTGAAAGAGCTGGAAGCTTTGGAAACCATCGCCGGGAAGGTCGAGCGGCTGACGGTCCATAACGGGACTGAAGGGCTGATGTCTGACCTTGTCAAACTGCGGGAGTGATCCCGAATAAGGGCCGGTCCGGGGGTTTCTGGGCCGGTCCGCTTACTCTGAAGCGGCGTTTTCTTTCAGAAGGCGTAGCGGAATGATCTCAAGCGCCCGCTGGTGGGTGGCTTCAAGATGCACCTTGGGGGCGCAACCTTCGTCATGGGCCTGCAGGAAGCGCGCGGCGCACAGGCACCAACTGTCACCTGGGTTCAGACCCGGAAAGTTGAACTCCGGGCGCGGGGTGCTCAGGTCGTTTCCAACGTATTTCGAAAAGGCCAGAAACTCGGCCGTCATCACCGCGCAAACCGTGTGGCTGCCCTGATCTTCGGGGCAGGTATTGCAGGCCCCGTCCCGAAAGAAACCAGTCAGCGGATCACGGGAACAGGGGCTGAGAACGCCGCCCAATACATTGATACTGTCTTGTTTTTGCATAGGACCACCTTACAGGCTTTGGGCGATCTTGCGGAACATTTCTATGTTTGCTTCGTTGATGCCGGGATCGCGGAACTGGCGATCTGCGCCGGTTGTGACGATCAGCACGCCGCGCGGCTGGTCGAAATAGATGTACTGGCCGTACACACCACGGGCTAGAAACTCGCCTTCGTGCGCACCGAGGGGAATCCACCATTGATAACCATAGCCGATCTTGCCGGGCGCAGTGGGTGCGCTGGGCAGGACGGATTCGGTGATCCAGTCGGCCGGGACCAGTTGCTGGCCGTCATGGACGCCATTTTGCAGGATCATCTGACCAAAGCGTGCGAAATCGCGCGTGGTGAAGTTCAATCCACCTAACACAAAAGCAACCCCGGTACCGTCAGTCACGTAATAGCCGTCGTGTTCCAGCCCTAGTGGCTGTATGATCTTTTCGACCAGTAATTCCGTCACGCTGCGCCCCGTGGCCCCACGGATGACCATCCCGATTACATGGGTGTCGATCGACACGTATTGCCAGGTCTCGCCCGGCGTGGCGAACGTATCCTGCAGTGAGGCCGCGAAATCGTCCAACTCTCCGCCCAAGGCGATGACACGACCCATTCGGTTGATGTCCGAATTCGGGTCGAAATAATCCTCATCGAAAGTAACTCCGCTGGCCATGTTCAACACATTGCGGATCGACGCGCCGTTATAAGCGGTGCCCTCCAACTGCGGCGCATATTTCACCACGGGATCGTCCAGCGAGTCGATTGCGCCCTCGGCCAACAGGATGCCGAAAAGTGCGGACAGATAGCTTTTGGCCACCGACCACGAAATCCGGCGATCCTCGGGCGTGGTGCCCAGATAGTATTCTTCGAACCGGATTTGCCCGTCCTGCATCACCAGAAGAGAGGTGACAGCGCGATCTTCGATCCACGCATCGGTATCCTCGGGCAGATCAAAGCCGGGTCCGTAAGGCAATTCCCAGGTCGGCCCGTTGCCACGGGGCAAGTCGACCGTCAGGAAAGCGTCGTTCATATGAGAGAAGTTGTGAACGATCTTTTCCTCGGAAAATAACGAGTTCACGGCCATAAGGCGTTGCAGTTCTTCGCGTTTCCAGAACCCGACAACGACCGCTGCCAGCACCAGCATCAACACGATGCGCAGCACCCATTTCAACATAGATCTCATATGTCGCCTCCCCGATCCATGCTGCATTGGAACGCGCCAAAAGCCGTTGTGCAATTGGGACGTTGCGGCAAGGTCACCCGTCTTATTTGAACTTGTCCAGTAGCTTCTGCATGGCCGAGCGCGTATCGACCTCTGGTTCTGCAGCAAGTTTGGCGGTTGCTTTGGGCGCCTCGGCCGGTGACTTTGACGACCGGGGCGGGGCTGTGCGTAGGGCGACGGCGTTCATGAACTTGCCGCCATCCCCGTCGGCCAGATAGCGTGCACCGTCCGACACGCCGCGCAACACGTCGTCAAGCCAGTCAGCGTCGGCCCTGGCAAAGTCGCCCAGGACGTAAGGAGAGACCATTTCCTTCCGGCCCGGATGCCCGATCCCCAGCCGTACTCGATCATAGGCGGGGCTGATATGTTCGTGGATTGAACGTAGCCCGTTGTGCCCGGCATGCCCGCCGCCCGCCTTGACGCGCACCTTGCCGGGGGCGAGGTCCAGCTCATCATGAAAGATCGTCACATCGGTCGAGTCGAGCTTGTAAAACCGCATCGCCTCACCCACGGACTGACCAGAACGGTTCATGAAGGTCTGCGGTTTGATCAGCAGTACCTTTTCGCGGCCTAACCGACCTTCGGAGATCTCGGCCTGAAACTTGGATTTCCACGGCCCAAAGCCGTGATCCTCGGCAATGCGGTCAACAGCCAAAAAGCCGATATTGTGCCGGTTGCGGGCATATTTCGATCCCGGGTTCCCCAATCCGACAAACAATTTCATAGTCTCGTCCTTGTGCATTGCAACATGTGCAAGTGGTTGATGACACGGAATGCCACCGGTTTTCCAGCCCACGTGCGCCAAAAGAAAACGGGGCCCGATCAAGGCCCCGTTTCCAAATCCGAATTGTTGGGTCCGGACTTATTCTTCTGCTTCTTCCTGGCCGACGACTTCAACTTCGTCAACGGCCACTTCTTCGCCTTCTTCCTCATCGTCGTCGGTCGACAGACCGGTCGGTGCCGAAACGTTCGCAATCACGAAGTCACGGTCGATGGTCGGCTTAGTGCCTGCGGGCAGGTCCACGGCCGAGATGGTGACAACGTCGTTGATCTCCATGCCGGTCACGTCGACAACGATCTTTTCAGGAATGTCACCTGCGGTACACATCAATTCGACTTCCGGACGGACAACGGTCAGAACGCCACCCTTTTTGATGCCGGGGGCCTCTTCCTCGTTGATGAACTCAACCGGGATGAACAGCGCGATCTTAGTGGTCCGACGCAGGCGCATCAGGTCCAGGTGAGTCGGCAGGTCTTTGACAACGTCACGCTGAACGTCGCGGCAGATGACACGAACGTCTTCGTGGCCTTCAACCTTCAGGTTCCACAGGGTCGACTTGAACCGGCCTGCTTTCAGGCGCTTGAACAGGACGTTGAACGGGATCTGAATTGGCAGCGGCTCTTTATCGCCACCAAAAACAATGCCCGGAACCATGCCGTCTCGGCGTGCTTGACGAGCGGCGCCCTTGCCTGTCCCCGTCCGTTCCAGAGCTACGAGATCAGGAATCTCTCCAGCCATGATAATTCTCCAATGTTAGGGCGGGCATCCTCCAAGGCTGTATGCCCGCGTGAAGCCGCGTCCTTATCTCGATTCATTGGGTTTGGAAAGGGGTTCACCCGAATAATTTTTAGCGAGGCTCTGCCTCGCGCTCCGAGGTATTTTGGGCCAGATGAACAGGGGGTTCCAAGTTCATCTGGCCTCAATGACACAGTGGAGGCGGCCGTAAAGTCCGCAGCCCAGCCGCGGGTCAGCTCGCAGTTGGTGTATTTTGCCAGCGGCCGCCGAAATCCTCGGGAACCAGCAGATTGTGACGTCCCAAATCCCCAACATTGCGCTCGCCACATAGCGCCATCGTTGTGTCCAGCTCTGCCTGAATGACGTCCAGCGCAGTGGTGACACCTTTCTGACCCATTGCGCCTAGCCCATAGACAAAAGCGCGACCGACATAGGTGCCCTTGGCCCCCAATGCCAACGCCTTCAGCACATCCTGACCCGAGCGGATACCGCTGTCCAGATGTACCTCGATGTCACCGCCGACGGCATCCATGATCTGCGGCAGCATGCGAATAGAACTCAGCGCACCGTCCAACTGCCGCCCGCCGTGGTTCGAGACAACAATGGCATCGGCCCCGAGTTTTGCAGCCATCTTGGCGTCTTCGGCATCGAGGATGCCTTTGAGAATGACCTTGCCGCCCCATTGCTCCATCAGCTTTTCGACCTTGGCCCAGTCGAGGCTGGGGTCGAACTGTTCAGCCGTCCACGCACCTAGGGACGACGCATCCGAGATACCCTCGACATGGCCGACGATATTGCCAAACTCGCGCCGTTTCGCCCCCAGCATTTCGATGCCCCAGGACCACTTGGTCATCAGGTTCGCAATCGTTTTCGCGGTCAGTTTTGGCGGTGCAGACAGGCCGTTTTTCAAATCCTTGTGCCGTTGGCCCAAAATCTGCAAATCCAGCGTGATGACCAGGGCCGAGCATTTCGCATCTTTGGCCCGTTGGATCAGGCGGCTGACATAGTCCTGATCCTTCATCGTATAGAGCTGAAACCAGAACGGTTTTGACGTGTGCTCGGCCACATCCTCGATTGAATTAATCGACATGGTAGACAGGGTAAAAGGCACGCCGAATTCCTCGGCGGCTTTGGCGGCCTTCATTTCGCCGTCCGCGTGCTGCATGCCCGTTAAGCCAACCGGTGCCAGCGCGACCGGCATCGCCACATCTTCACCGATCATCTGCGAAGCGGTGGATCGTCCCGCCATATCCACGGCCACCCGTTGACGCAGGCGGATATCCGAGAAATCCGAACTGTTGTCGCGAAACGTTTGTTCGGTCCAACTACCGCTTTCGGCATAGTCGTAGAACATCCGAGGCACCCGTCGTTCATAGATACGTCGAAGATCTTCGATAGTGGTGATTATGGGCATGAGGCAGCGCCTTTGATTGGTCGGTCAGGTAGTTCTACTGGCGCAACATCAAGGGCGCAATTGGCTGAGGCGCGAAAAAAACCGCAGCAGGCCGGAGGCTTGCTGCGGTTTTGTTTATTGGATCTTGTGATTGGTCGATCAGGCAGAATGGGCGCCGTCGGATAGTGTTTTTACAAAGTCCAAAACCTCGGCCACGGGCTTTCCTGCTCCGATCTGGCTGACAATGGCCGAGCCGACAACCGCGCCGTCGGCAACGCTGGCGATGGCCTTGGATTTCTCGGGTGTGTTGATGCCAAAGCCCACGATCACGGGCAGGTCGGTCGCGGATTTGATCCGGGCCACTTCGGGGCCGACATTCGTGGCTTGCGCTTCGGCTGCACCGGTGATGCCTGTGATCGAGACGTAATAGACAAAGCCCGAAGTGTTCTGCAGAACGCGAGGCAGGCGTTTGTCATCGGTGGTCGGCGTCGCCAGGCGAATAAAATTCAGACCGGCGGCCTGGGCCGGCAGGCACAGTTCCTCATCTTCTTCCGGCGGCAGGTCGACGACAATCAGACCGTCGATACCGGCAGCTTGCGCATCGGCCAGAAAGGTGTCCACGCCGCGGCTGTAGATCGGATTGAAATAGCCCATCAGAACAATCGGAGTGGTGTCGTCGGTTTCACGGAAGGCGCGGGCCAGATCCAGTGTCCGCTGCAAGGTCATGCCACTGTCCAATGCCCGTTGCCCTGCGGCCTGAATGGTCGGGCCATCCGCCATGGGATCGGTGAACGGCAAGCCCAGCTCAATCACATCCACGCCAGCGCCCGGCAGGCCTTTGACCACCTCAAGCGAAGTTTCATAGTCGGGGTCCCCCGCCATTATATAGGCGACAAAAGCCTTTTTCCCTTCGGCCTTAAGGGCGGCGAACTTGGCGTCGATACGGGTCATCGGATGTCCTTGCAGTCAGGTTTGGACCTGATGTGCAGAAACTTTGCCCGAAAATCAATCCCGGTCCCGCGGGATACCGTCAGAATGCGAAATGATATCGCACCAGCGCCGAATTAACACCCGGGTTGTCATCCTGTGTGCTGGCATTGGATTTGTGGGTGATTGCCAAGGACACTTTGTTACCACTTTCTAAGGTGTATCCGAGACCCAACAGGGTGCGAATCTGGAACTCTCCCCCAAGATCGTTGCGGCCTTCGCCCTCTGAGAAATACCCCGGCATGACACTGCCTTCGACGAACCAACGCTCGGCAAACCCGTAGGTTCCGATCAAGCCGATACCGATATGAATATCACCTGCGGTATCCACAGTCAGGGCACTACCCCATGAAGCGGCAAAACGGGAGGCCTCGTGAAAGGGGCGATGCTGATACTCGAGCGCGAACACAGCCTCGTCCTCGGATTGGCTATCCGAGAAATCTGAAAATCCTGCGCCAAAGACAAGGGATTGAGCTTGCGCTGCTGGTGCGGTCAAAAGCAGCGCGAAAATTGCAGAGGTAAACTTCATATTACACATTCACTATATGTTTGTTTGCAACACCTTACGTGGTGATCTTAGTGTGCCAATTTCAATCCGGGCAAGTTCACGAATGACGAACGATTTCGTGATGTTGTAAATTGGTCTTTTCCTCATTTCCGCAGTCTGGCTTGCGCATTGATCCGGACCTGCATAGAAGCACCCCTCGAATGGCATCAGGAGGCCGCTATGGGTTTTAAAATGGGAATCGTGGGTCTGCCGAATGTGGGCAAGTCGACCCTCTTTAACGCGCTGACCAAAACCGCAGCCGCTCAGGCAGCAAATTTCCCGTTCTGTACCATTGAGCCCAATGTGGGGGACGTGGCCGTGCCTGATGACCGGTTGGACAAGCTGGCGGCGATTGCCAGCTCTAAGCAGATCATCCCAACACGGATGACCTTTGTGGACATCGCTGGTCTGGTTAAAGGCGCGTCCAAGGGTGAAGGGCTGGGCAACCAGTTTTTGGCCAATATCCGCGAGACCGACGCCATCGCCCATGTGCTACGCTGTTTCGAAGATGGTGACGTGACCCATGTGGACGGCCGCGTCGACCCCGTGGCCGATGCCGACACGATCGAGACGGAACTGATGCTGGCCGATCTGGAAAGCATCGAAAAGCGGCGCGCCAATCTGGTGCGCAAGCTGAAAGGCAACGACAAGGAAGCACAGCAGCAGGAACGCTTGCTGGCCGAGGCCCAGGCGATGCTGGAAAATGGCAAACCCGCGCGTCTGGTTGAGGTCTCGGACGAAGACGCCAAAGCGTGGAAGATGTTGCAACTGCTGACCACCAAACCAGTGCTATACGTTTGCAACGTGTCCGAAGAAGAAGCAGCTGACGGCAATGAATACTCTGCGAAAGTCGCCGAGATGGCCGCGGCGCAAGGCAATGCCCATGTCATCATCAGCGCCAAGATCGAAGAAGAGATCAGCCTGTTGGAAGAAGACGAAGCGCAGATGTTCCTGGAGGAGATGGGTTTGGAGGAACCCGGCCTCGACCGTCTGATCAAAGCTGGTTACGACCTGTTGAAGCTTGAGACTTATTTCACCGTCGGCCCGAAAGAGGCCCGCGCCTGGACCATCCGCACGGGCACCGCCGCACCACAGGCTGCTGGTGTGATCCATGGCGATTTCGAAAAAGGCTTTATCCGCGCCGAGACCATCGCTTATGACGACTTTATCTCGGCAAATGGCGAACAGGGCGCGAAAGAGGCCGGCAAGATGCGGGCTGAGGGCAAGGGCTACATCGTCAAGGACGGCGATGTGATGCACTTTTTGTTCAATACCTAAGAGGTCTCTGTGTGCCCGGTCCATAAGGGACTGGGTGCATTTTAGACGCCGGGGTTAGTTTCCGGGTTCCAGTTCCTGCCGTTGGGTGAAATAGTCCCAGACAACCCAGCTTTCCGCGATCTTTCCATCGGCGATCCGGTCGATCTGAACGCCGGTCCAGTTTACTGGCCGGTTAGTCGCGGGCACACCAAGGTATGCGCCTTTCTGGGTCCCAAAAAAGCGCCAATGGGTGGATACCCGGTCGCCTTCGGCGATCTGCCCAAAAATCTCGACCTTTAAATCAGGAAAGGCTTTGTGGTTTGCCTCGACAATGTCGGTCCAGGTGGCCAAATCGACGCTTCCGGTTCCACCGGTTGCTAATGGCGCCTGATGGTTTTGATACTCGTCAGCGAAAATTGATCGGTCAATAGTGGAATTCGCAGCCCACATTTCAACAGCCTGTCGTGACAGATTTTTTGCTGCGGAGTTATCATTCTGTTGAGCCATCACGTTTCCTCCTGCCGCAATTGTCAGTAGTATTGTTAACGTCAAAATACGCCCTGCCAAGCCGGTGAACTGTCTGGTCATTGGCTTCCTCCGTCAGTCATGTCGACACCAGTTTACGATAGCGCGCGCCAGGCCATTGCGGAAAGTGCCGTCTGCGGGTCGCCGGATCGCAACTTGTGCTTTCACCGGGCCGCAAACACGTTACTCTGCGCTTCTGATCTTAAGAAGAAGAACGGCATGATCGAAATCCGTGACCTGCAACTGCTTAGCGCCTTGGCGCGGCACCGTCATTTTGCCAAAGCGGCCGAGGAATGCGGGATATCGCAACCCGCCTTTTCAATGCGTATCCGCAACCTCGAAGATCGCTTGGGCGTGTCGATCGTCCGCCGCGCCAACCGGTTTCAGGGCCTGACCGAAGAGGGCGAGATGATCGTCCAGCGAGCACGGCGTATCCTTGATGATACCAAGGCGCTGGAACAGCAGGTGCTGGCCGCCAAGGGTGAGATCACCGGCACCCTGATACTGGGTGTGATCCCGACCGCGATTGCCTTTACCGGGCGGCTGACCAAACGGTTGCGGGATGCGCATCCCCGCATCATTACGCGCATCGAGACAATGTCTGCCACAGCGATCCAGCACCGTCTGGACGAGGGCAGTCTGGACGCGGGCATCACCTATGGGGACAGCATCGGAACCGATTTGCGGCAGGTGCAACCTTTGTACGAAGAGACCTATGTCTTGCTGGTGCCGTCGCATATGACGGATGAAACCGGCCCCATACCATGGGCACGTGTGGCCGAATTCCCGCTCAGCCTGCTGGAGCCACAGATGCAGAACCGGCGCATCCTCGACCGGATTTTCGCTGAACAGGGCCTGCACCCGGATGTTGTCGCCGAAACCAGCGGATTTACCGCTTCGATGGTCATGGCGCGCGAGGGGTTGGCAGCCACCGTGGTCCCTCGAGTGCTGGTGCGAGCGCTGGGTGATCTTAAGGGAACAAAGGTGCTGCCACTGGTCGATCCCGTTGTCAGCAAGCCGATTTGTCTTGCGACCCTTACACGGGATCCCGAATTGCCAACAGTCGAAGCGCTGCGTGCCGTAGTGACGTCTTTGCGGTGATAAACTGTCGTTATCGTGCGATTGAAATATGCGATTTGACGATATGCTATTCTGATGAGACACGGAGCCTCAATCGGAGGGCATCATGGCACCATTAGACACCAAGCCATCAGGCGCACCCAAGGGCGTCTGGAAGTCAGGTAAAGGCAAGGGGCGGCACACGCCCAAAGGCCGTCAATTCACGGATGAGGCACAGGCGGAAATTACACGTCTGCTGGGCGACCGCCCACGCCGTCGCGATCTGCTGATTGAATTCCTGCATTTGATTCAGGACGCACACGGCCATATCAGCGCCGACCACATTGCCGCTTTGGCGGTCGAAATGCGGGTGGGGCAGGCAGAGATCTATGAAACGGCAACCTTCTATGCCCACTTCGATGTAGTGAAAGAAGACGAGGCCCCTCCGCCCGCGTTGACGATCAGGGTCTGTGATTCTTTGTCCTGCGAAATGGCTGGTGCCCAGCAATTGCAAAAGGCGCTTGAGGATGGTTTGGACGCGTCCGAGGTTCGCGTAGTCCGTGCCCCCTGCATGGGTCGCTGCGATACGGCCCCGGTGCTTGAGATCGGCCACAACCATATCGACCATGCGACGCCGGAAAAGGTGCAGGCAGCGATTGCCGCCGGTGACACTCACGCCCATCTGCCCGACTACGAGACCTTTGCTGCCTATGAGGCAAACGGCGGTTACGCCAAGCTAAAAAAACTGCGCGACAATGGTGATTGGGAGAAGGTGCAGGAAGACGTCCTGTCCTCGGGCCTGCGTGGTTTGGGTGGCGCTGGCTTCCCGTCCGGCAAGAAATGGGGCTTCGTTCGCATGAACGAAGGTCCGCGCTATCTGGCTGTGAACGGCGATGAGGGTGAGCCCGGTACGTTCAAGGACCGTTACTATCTGGAACGCACGCCGCATGTTTTCCTTGAGGGCATGCTGATCGCCGCTTGGGCGGTCGAGGCTGAGACTTGCTTTATTTACATGCGCGACGAATATCCGGCAGTGCTGGAAATCCTGCGCCGTGAGATTGTAGCGCTGGAAGAGGCCGGGATCGTTGAGCCAGGCTATATCGACCTGCGCCGGGGGGCTGGCGCCTACATCTGCGGTGAAGAATCCGCGATGATCGAGTCGATCGAAGGCAAAAAGGGCCTGCCGCGTCACCGTCCTCCGTTTGTAGCGCAGGTTGGGGTCTTTAACCGCCCGACCTTGGTGCACAATGTTGAGACGCTGTATTGGGTCACCAAAGTGTGCCGTGAAGGGCCGGAATGCCTCAACAGCACTGAAAAGAACGGTCGCACGGGCCTGCGCAGCTATTCGGTCTCGGGCCGGGTGGCGAAGCCTGGCGTTTACCTGCTGCCCGCAGGCTCGACCATTCTGGATGTGATTGAGGCCGCTGGTGGCATGGCCGAGGGCCAGACCTTCAAGGCGTATCAGCCGGGTGGACCGTCTTCGGGCCTGTTGCCAGCGTCGATGGACGATATCCCGCTGGATTTTGACACGTTGCAACCACATGGCACCTTTATCGGCTCGGCCGCCGTGGTGGTTCTGTCTGATCAAGACACCGCGCGTGATGCGGCGCTGAATATGCTGCGGTTCTTCGAGGATGAAAGCTGTGGCCAGTGTACGCCTTGCCGGGCGGGCTGTGAAAAGGCGGTCAAGCTGATGCAGGCCGACAAGTGGGATCAGGACCTGTTGGAGGATCTGTGTCAAGTCATGGGCGACGCGTCCATCTGCGGTCTGGGGCAGGCGGCCCCGAACCCGATCCGCCTGGTCATGAAACATTTCGCTGACGAAATCTGAGGGAGACAGAGCCATGCTTGATGCAAGCCCAACCAAGACCGTCACCTTCAACCTTAACGGCGACGACGTCACCGTGCCCGAAGGCACCACGATCTGGGACGCGGCCAACGGCCGTGGACTGGTAATCCCGCATCTGTGCCACAAACCGGCACCGGGCTACAAACCCGACGGTAACTGCCGCGCCTGTATGGTCGAGGTGGAAGGCGAGCGCACTCTGGTCGCCTCGTGTATCCGTCCGGCGGTTGAGGGGATGGTCGTCAAAACCGACACCGACCGCGCCGAGAAATCACGTGCGATGGTCATGGAACTGCTGGTCGCCGACCAACCCGAACACCCGCATGATGAGTCCAGCCACTTCTGGGACATGGCCAAGCTGAACGATGTCAGCGACAGCCGCTTCCCGGCCAAAGAGGCCAAAAAGATCCCGCTGCTGGATGACAGCCACGTTGCGATGCGCGTCAATCTGGACGCCTGCATCAACTGTAACCTCTGTGTCCGCGCCTGCCGTGACGTGCAGGTCAATGACGTGATCGGAATGGCCGGTCGCGGACATACCTCGCAGGTGGTGTTCGATCAGAACGACCCGATGGGGACTTCGACCTGCGTAGCTTGTGGCGAATGTGTTCAGGCCTGCCCGACGGGTGCCTTGATGCCGGCCACCGTGCTGGACGATCAGCAACATGGGGACAGCAAGGATTACGACTCTGAAACCGAAAGCGTTTGCCCGTTCTGTGGTGTTGGCTGCAAAGTCTCGCTGAAGGTCAAGGATGGCAAGGTCAAGTATGTCGAAGGCATCAACGGCCCCGCAAACGAAGGCCGTCTGTGCGTCAAAGGCCGCTTTGGCTTCGACTATATCCACCACCCGCACCGCCTGACCAAACCGCTGATCCGGCGCGAGGATGCACCTGCCAAGGGCCTGAACGTCGATCCCGGCAACCTATCGACCCATTTCCGCGAAGCGACCTGGGAAGAGGCGATGGATCTGGCGGCCACCAAGCTGAAGGCGATGCGCGACGAGGACCCGCGCAGCGTTGCGGGCTTTGGCTCGGCCAAATGCACCAACGAAGAGGCCTATCTGTTCCAGAAGTTCATCCGTCAGGGCTTCCGCCACAACAACGTTGACCACTGCACCCGTCTGTGCCACGCGTCGTCAGTAGCGGCGCTGATCGAAAACGTGGGTTCGGGCGCGGTGACCGCGACCTTCAACGAGATCGAAAACGCGGATGTGGCGATCATCATCGGGGCCAACCCGATCGAAAACCACCCCGTTGCAGCGACTTATTTCAAGCAGTTCACCAAGCGCGGTGGCAAGCTGATCGTGATGGATCCGCGCGGCGTTGGAATGCGCAAGTTCGCGGATGAGATGCTGCAATTCCGCCCCGGTGCGGATGTCTCGATGCTCAACGCGATCATGAACGTGATCGTCGAAGAAGAGCTGTATGACAGCCAGTATATCCACCGCTGGACCGAGAACTGGGAGGCCGAGAAAGAGCATCTGCGCCAGTTCACGCCCGAAGCGATGTCACCGATCTGTGGTATTGAACCGGACCAGCTGCGCCGCGTCGCCCGCACCTTTGCGCAGGCCAAAGCCGGTCTGATTTTCTGGGGCATGGGGGTCAGCCAACACATCCACGGCACCGATAACTCGCGCTGCCTGATCTCGCTGGCACTGATGACCGGAAATGTTGGTAAGCCAGGCGCGGGTTTGCACCCGCTGCGCGGTCAGAACAACGTGCAAGGTGCCTCTGATGCGGGTCTGATCCCGATGTTCTTGCCGGATTATCAATCGGTTACTGATGATAATATCCGCGCCAAGTTCAACAACGTATGGAACTCTGAGGATTTCTCGAACGAGAAGGGCCTGACGGTTACCGAGATCATTGATCAGGCTTACGCGGGCAACATCAAGGGGATGTACATTCAGGGTGAAAACCCGGCCATGTCCGACCCGGATGTGGGTCACGCGCGCGAGGCATTGGCCAAGCTGGATCTGATGATCGTACAGGATATCTTCCTGACCGAAACGGCGAACTATGCTGACATCATCCTGCCCGCCTCGGCGCTGTATGAGAAAAACGGCACCGTGTCGAACACCAACCGTCAGGTGCAGCGGGTGCGCCCCGCTGTGACGCCTCCGGGTGAGGCACGCGAGGATTGGAAGATCACGGTGGAACTGGCGCAGCGCATCGGTCTGAACTGGGATTACACGGATGTGTCTCAGGTCTTTGCCGAGATGAAGCTGACCATGGCGTCGCTGGACAACATTACGTGGGAGCGTCTGGAAACAGAAACGATCACCTACCCGTCGCTCAGCGAAACCGATCCGGGTCAGGCGATTGTGTTTGGCGATGGTTTCCCGCGTGCCGATGGCCGTGCGCGGTTTACCCCTGCCAGCGTCATCCCACCGGACGAAGCGCCGGATGACGAATACCCGATGATCGCCACGACCGGCCGTCAGTTGGAACATTGGCACACCGGATCCATGACCCGCCGTGCTAAAGTTCTGGATGCCGTAGAACCGGAAGCGAACTGTTCCTTGAACCCCCGAACACTCAAGCTGATGGGGATCGAGCCGGGCGAAATGATCCGTCTGACCACACGGCGTGGTTCGATCGAGATCATGGCACGCGCGGACCGGGCCATTGCCGAGGACATGGTGTTCATCCCCTTCGCCTATGTCGAGGCGGCTGCGAACATCCTGACCAACTCGGCCATCGATCCGTTTGGCAAAATCCCCGAGTTCAAGTTCTCGGCAATCCGGGTTGAAAAAATCGAAGACGCGGTTGCGGCAGAATAACCTTGTTGCGTACGCAGCATGAAAGGCGGCCGATTGGGCCGCCTTTTTTCTTTCCTTGACAGCAAGTTACTTGCAGCCAACCCTGTCGCCGTCACTGGTGCAGGAGTTTTACATGACCCGCCGTTTTTTCGTCGATCTGTCCGTTCCGTTGGAAACCGGGATCGTTTCGGACCCGCCAATCATGCTGCCCGAAATCGAATACATGACCCATGATCAGACCGCAGAACAGGTCATGTCCTTCTTTCCTGGCTTGCAAAAACAGGACCTACCGGGCGGCGAAGGCTGGGCCATTGAGCGGCTGCAAATTGCCACGCATAACGGCACCCATCTGGACGCGCCGTATCACCACCACTCGACCATGAATAATGGCGAGAGGGCGATCACCATCGATGAGGTGCCGCTGGAATGGTGCATGAACCCCGGCGTAAAACTGGATTTTCGCCATTTCGACGACGGCTATGTGGTGTCTGCCGCCGATGTTGAGGCCGAGTTGAAGCGGATCGGGCATACCTTGCAGCCATTGGATATCGTGGTCGTGAACACCTCAGCCGGTACGCAATACGGACAGGCCGATTACCTGATTAAAGGCTGCGGTATGGGGCGTGAGGCGACGTTGTACCTGACCCAACGCGGGGTGCGGGTCACTGGCACAGACGCCTGGAGCTGGGACGCACCCTTTGCGCTGACGGCCCAGGAATATGCCGAAACGCGCGACCCGTCGATTATCTGGGAGGGCCATCGGGCGTCGATGGATATCGGTTATTGCCACATTGAGAAATTGACCAATCTGGAAGACCTACCACCAACGGGTTTCGAAATTTCGTGTTTTCCGTTCAAGATCAAGGGCGCCTCGGCGGGTTTTGTGCGGGCCGTCGCAATATTCGAGGAAGATCCAGATGACTAACCCCCTCAGCGGTCACGATGGGCCCTATGACGCCCCGATTGAAATACGAGGGTTTAGAGTTTTGCCGGAATGGATCGACTATAACGGCCACATGAATGTGGGGTTCTATGGCGTGGCCTTCGACCGCGCGTTGGATCACTTGATGGTTGATCATCTGGGTCTGGGCGAAGCGCAGGTCAGCGCGTTGGGACAGGGGCCTTACATCCTGCAGTCGCATATGAATTTTCTGCGCGAGATTAGGCAGGACGAACCGTTCTGGTTTCGCTTTCGGATGTTGGATTCCGATCAGAAACGGGGGCATTACTTTGCACAGATGCTGTCCGATGATGGCGAACTCTGTGCGACGCAAGAGGCGCTGTTCATGAACGTCAGCCATACGAGCGGGCGTTCCACTCCTTATCCGGACTGGGCGGTAGCGCGGTTGGCCCGGATGGTTCAAGATCATGCACCATTGGACCCCGCACCGCAGGTTGGGCACACCATTGGCATCCGCCGCAGCGATTAATAATCCCGTTCGAAAAACACGCCAACCCCGGTTTCTCCGCGCCCGTCGACTGAACCGCGGACAGTAAAACTGTCCGACACGTCAAGGTTCAGGTTCACCTCGGTGTCACCTTCGGTATTGACGGTGAAATCGGTGTAGAGATTGTCGCTCAGATACGCGCCGGCCCCCAGTCGGCCCGCACCGCCTTCGGACGCGCCAATATCCACCGTGTCAACGCCGGTCGAATCGCGAAGCCCTTTGGTTGCATCTCCCCCGGCACCGCTGAGCTGCGCCAGAGACGCCGCCATCTGGGCGATGACAAAGGGTGAAATTTCGGAAAACCGGTTGCCGAACAAGAGCATGGCCAGCGCCTCTTCGGCTGGGCGTTCAGGGTCGGAATAAACGTCAACCTCCGGCGCATCCAACGGGCCCGCGATTTCGATTGTGGCGGTGCCATCGGACGTGCTGGTGGATGAGGCGAACTCGATATACGGCGTCAGGTCGCCTTGCAGTGTCACGATGCCTTTTGTCAGGGCCAGCCTGCGGCCCAGAATGTCGAAATTTCCCCGGATCAGTTCGATTTGGCCGGATGGGATAACTGCGGTGGTCGTGCCGCCGATATTCAGCCGCCCCCCCAGTTCGGCGTTCACACCCCGGCCGCGCACGAAAACCGCCTTGGGTGCCAGCAGGCTGACATCCAGCGCGATACGTGAATCGCTTTTTTCCGCGCCTTCCTCGACAACAAGGCCCGCGCGTTCCCGTGTTAGGTAACCAGCCGCGCTTTCATTGACATGCCTGATCTCGGGGATCGGTGCAGCGCCCACGGCACCAGCCGCGGCAGCGAGGTTGATATTGGTTTCCTCGAACGTGATCTGACCGGAAATGGCGCTGTTGCCCGCCAGCGCTCCGGTCATGGCGATCTCACCGTTCAGCGTGGTCTCATACAGAAGCTTGTCTGTTAGCACCAACTGATTGAGCCGCGTAACAATGTTCGCGTTCAGCGGCGGTGTCAGGTCCAATGGCCCCGAGATGGTAAAAGTGCCGCCCGCGCGCATGCCACCATTCAACGAGATATTGGCGCGACTCTGCGCCAATTCGACCGAGCCGCTGATGCCGGTTATTGTCTGTCCGATCTCAGGGATCGCAATTGACGTGCCCGAAGTGGTGATAGAACCGCTGAGCGAACTTAGCTCGGGCTTTCCCTTGAGCCGCAGATTGTGCCGGGCCGATCCTTCGATCTTGTTGGGTGAGATAAAGATGTTGGCGACGCCCAGGTTGATGCCACCCTGCGCCCGCAGATCGGCCTCGCCGCTGTTTTCATCGAAGGTTCCAGCGATAGTGCTGTTGATCTCGGCCGGGCCATTGGCTGACCCGTCAATGGTCCAGACGCCATTGTCGCGCTTGGCCGTGCCGGTTGCCGCAACGGTGCCAGGGAATTCGGGCGCGAACCGTTCGATCCTGTTCAACTTGGCGTCGAAATCCAAATCGGCCGAACCATCGGTGTCTACTGTTCCGGTCAGGGCTGCATAGGAACTGTCCGGGCCGCTCAGGCGCATGTCCCCTTCCAGTCCCGATCCCGTTGGGGCAACATTCCCGTCCAACGTCAGCGGGCCGGACATCGACGTCATGACACGGGACAGGTCGTCAAGCTGGGCCGAGAAGGTCAGGCCACCCGCCTCTCGGTCCAGTTTGCCCGATGCTGTAGCCGATAGGGCAGTGCCCCTCAGGCTAAACTTACGGACTTCCATGCCATCGTCGTCTTTGTCGGCATCAATGTTCAGGGTCGTGCGGCCCTGGATCAATTTATCGACCAAATCAATCCCGGTCCGAAGGTCGTCAGCGTCCACATTGCCCTGAACGTCAAAGACACGATTGGCGAGATTTCCGTTGCCCTGCACATTCGCGGTGACCGAGCCGCCCAGATCCCGCTTGGCCAACCCCGAGAACAGCGACAGATCCGGGGCGTTCACACGGGCGGTGCCGTCAACCGAAAGCTCTCCGGTAGGGTCATCCACCGTTGCGGCGACTTTTGCAGTTAAGGCGGTACCGTTGACCGTCGCTTCGCGAATTTCAATCCGATCTGTCGTGCGTGCCCCGTCCCAGGTGATCGTGGTCTTGCCGGTCAGCAGCGGATCGATGTCGGACATTCCGGTTTGTATATCCTGTCCGATCACGCTGGCCGTGCCGTCGAATTCCAAAGTCTGCACGGTGCCTTTGCCGTCCATTTCCGCCCGCAGGGCGCCACCCAGTTCACGCTTGGCCAGACCGGAAAAGACCGACAGGTCAGACGCATTCACGCGGGCCTTGCCGTCAATGGTCAGGTTGCCGTCAGGTGTCGTGACCTCGCCGCTGGCCTTTGCCTGCGCAGCTTCGCTGTTCAGGTCAAACTCGCGAATGGTGATGCCGTCGCTGCCTCGGCTGGCATCCAGGGTGATGGTGGTTTCGCCTTTGATGACGGGATCGATATCGTCGCGCCCGGTGACCAGATTGCTGCCCTCAAGCACCAGTTTGCCGTCAAAGCTACGCTCCAATGGTGAGCCTGTGCCGTCAACGCGGGCCGAGGCACTACCGCCCAGATCAAGCTGCGCCAGGTCCGAAAAACGCGACAGGTCCGATGCCTCAAGCGTGGCCGAACCGTCAACCGTCAGTCCACTATTCAATCCGTCGATCAACGCATCCAGCCCAAGGGTATAGTCGGTTCCCACCAGTTCGAACCCCGACAGGTTCAGAGACTGATCGCTGCCGTAATCGAACTGCCCATCCAACGTGATGCTCTCTCCCAAGGCCGTGTTCAGGGCCTGATCATTCAGATCGATCCCGTCGACGATGGCCTGAAGGTCTCCCATTACACTGAATGAAGTGCCCTGTTCTAACGTGCCCTGCGCGGTGATGCGGGCCGTGTCCAGTTTCGCTTGCGGAGATTGAAACGCATTCGCCGTCAGGCTCAGATCCCACAAATTGCCGTTTTTCTGATCGAACAAAGCGGAAATCTGCGCCGCTTCAATCGAGGTTTCGCCGCCTTTGACCGGCAAAACCACCGTTGTTCCGTCGGGCGGGGTGATCCGGCCTTGCAAGGCCGCCAATTGTAACGTGCCGCCTTCGGCCAATTGCAACTCACCCTTTAGGTCCAGGGCTTGGGTGGTCAATTCCAGATCGGGGATGTCCAGCGCGCCTTGCGGTTTGGTTTGGCCGTCCACGAACAGGCGTGTTTTCGGGCCAAAGAACGGGTCCAGATCCTCGGCCATAAAGGGAGTCAGGTCGCCACCCAGATCGGCGGTAAAGGCGATCCCGTCTGCCGCACCGGTTTCAGCGGCGCGCAGCTGTATCTGCCCTGTGACCTGTTGCTGATTGTCGCTGCTCAGGGCGATATCAGCAGTGAAATCGGTCACTGGGCCCGAGCCTGTGACCGACAGGCCGATCGGTGGGCTGTCGGGAATATTCAGCGCAGTTGATATCACGCCGCCTGCGGCCTCTTTCACCTGCAGGTCCAGATTGATCTCGCGCGAGGTGTTCTGGAACCCGGCGGTCAGTGTCACCTCATCCCCTCCGCGGTCCAGGCGGGTGACATCCAGGTTGGTGTCCAATGTACCATCGGCCAGTGACAGGTTCCCCGTCACCGCCAGATCGGCGGCAACCCCGATCAGAGGTTCACCCAGTGACAGCTCATCAATCCTGATTTCACCGATCTCGATGGAAACGGGCAGTTCCGGTAGTTCGAACGGTTTGGTTTCGGCTGTCGGCGCAGGCGTGTCCTTGGTGGTTGTGCCCGGCGTGCGGGCGATGTCGATTTCCTGCGCGGTCAGGGCATTGACGGAAAATCGACCCCGGATCAGGGCCAGCCGGTTCCAGTCCAGCTGAGCGTCTTTGATGGTCAGCCAGACACCTTCGTCGTCCGATACGGTGATCTCTTCAATCGTCGCGCGGGCGCTCAACGCGCCTTGCAAGCCTTTAACGGTGACGTTCTGATCATCCCCCGACAGGGTGTCCTGCAGAAAACGTTCCAGCATGCTGCCGCCGCCGTCATCCTCTTGCGCGAGTACGGGCGGCGCTGTCAGGATCAGCACAGTTGTCACAACCGGATATGAAAACTGCCGTATCAAAACGCTTGTCCGATCCCGATATAGAATTGCAGACCATCGCCAGTGTCGCCCTGAACCGGCAGGGCTAAGTCAACGCGTAGAGGGCCGAACCCCCCAAGATCATACCGCACCCCAAGCCCGGCACCGGAATGGTATTCTGCACCGCTGCCGATGAAAGAAGAAGTGTCCACAGTACCGAAATCATAGAACCCGACAAGCGATATCGTGTCGGTGATCTTGCCACGGACTTCTCCCGACAGCCCGAGGAAGGACTTGCCGCCTGCTTCACCACCGTTGACTGGAATGCCGAGGCTTTCGAACGGCTGCCCACGCACTGTGCCGGCACCACCCGAGAAGAACAGGAAATCCGGTGTCACATTGCTTGGGGAAGGACCGATTATCGATCCTATCTGAGCCCGACCAGCCAAAACGAGCCGCCCGCCCGTGCCCAGGCTGGTATAGGCGCGTGTGTCGGCGAACAGCCTGATGCCCGTGTCTGTGCCAGAAAAACCTACAAAGGGCATGATTTGCGCATCCAGATAGAATCCGCGAGTCGCGCTGACCTTGCTGTCACGCTCGTCCCATTCAGACCGGGTTGGGATAATGAAATAGCGGAACTTGCGGCCGCTGCCATAGGCGTCATCTGCATCCGACCACTGAAATCCAGCCGAGGCTTCGGCATAAAGCCGGTCGGAAAAGGTGCGACGCGCACCATAGGCCAGCGAGGCCACGGATACGTTGTAATTCTCGGTATTCCGCCGCTCCAGCAGGGCGCTCCAAAAGGTGTTGTCGTCCGGGCCCAGCCGGTCGGGTTGATCAAGGCGCAAACCAATGCGGCCGTCCAAATCCTCGGTTCCGCCGATATTGCGCAGAGCGGCTTCGAACCGCAGCCGTTCCGCGCGGCGGAAGACGTTGCGATGGGTCCAGGTCGCGGTGACGTCCAGCCCGGCATTCGAGGCCAGCTCGACCCCGAAGGTCAGGCGGCGTTTGGGCATGTCCTCAAAAGTTGCATCGAAATCCAACGTGCCATCGGGATTGGGCGTTTCATGTTCTTCGATTGAAACGATGCTGAACGTGCCTGTCCGACGCAAGCGGGTGCCGACCTTCTGGATTTCCGCTGGCGAATAAACCTCGCCCGAGGGAAAGCCGGCGATCTTGTTGATCGAGTGGTGGCGTACATCTGTATCGCCTTTGATGAACATCTTGCCGAAGGTCAGGCGCGGACCGGGCTCAAGGTCGATTTCAGCATCCAGCTTTCTCTGCGCATGGCGAGCGATAACGGTTTGGTCTTCAAGTTGGGCTTTGGCGTGACCCGCGTCCCGCCAGCCCTGTACCCCGGCCGAGGCCGCCTGTTGGATGGCACCGGTCGTGGCCAGTTTTCCGGGAGCGAATTCCTCTGGCAGGATTGTCTCCGGCGTAACAGGGGCGACGATAGCCGTTCCAAAAGTGAAGGTCGGTCCGGTATTTACCGTGATAACCGCTCGGTTGATCGTGTTGGGTACGGTTAGTGAGCTGATGTCAGCCGCTTCCCGGCCATCCAGCTTGATGCTGACGACGGGGCTGAAATAGCCCTCGTCATACAGAATCTGAACGAGTGTGCGGTAATCTGACAGGGCGGCAGACAGAACCTCGAGCGGTGTATCCAAGCCACGTTCATCCGCCGTTAAGACCGAGGAGGTTTCTTCGATACGTTCAACCACTCCCTGGGGCGCACCGGGCGCGGACAGGGATGTTTCCAGCGCGGCCAGAGATGAGGGCTGAGCGGCGGCAATAACGCCAAGCAGACAATATTTCACAAAGGCCTGTGGCCTGCTTCCCCGCATCGAATGGCTCCAACTGCCCCAAGTCGAAATCAATTTCACCGTCTTATGAAAAACAACGGCTGATACCGTTCATGTTAGAGCATCAGTTTCCACACAGGGAAAGAACTTATCGAATGAGATGCCAAATTACCGGTTTGTGTGCCCCGTCAGCCCCGTTTGCGGGGCGGTAATGTGGCGCCAACCCATGAACGCATTGACGGGCTCCTCCCGCCCGATCACATCGCATCAAGGATGCTCGTGACCCGTTGGGCCGGGCAGCGCCCGGGCAGGCCCGCGCGCTGCGGTTCCGCGAATTCAAGGCTGTGCCATCAGGCGGGCGACGTCGAGCATACGTGCTGAAAAGCCCCATTCATTGTCATACCAGCCGAAAATGCGAACCTGCCGGTCGCCGACCATCCGCGTCTCGCGGCCTGCAATGACCAAAGATTCCGGTCGTGTACGCAAATCTGACGACACCAGCGGGTGATCGGTCCATCCCAGAACGGGAGACTGCGCGACCGTCTTGCGCAGCTCGGCTTCAAAGTCAGTGGCGGACATACCGCGCTCAAGTGTTGCGACCAAATCCACCGCAGACACGCTGGCTGTGGGGACACGCACCGCCGCGCCCGAGATGCGACCCGCGAGATGCGGCATGACCTCATCAATCAAGTGCGTGGCGCTGGTGGTGGTGGGCACCATGGAAAGCGCCCCGGCGCGTGACCGGGCCAGATCGCCGCGCGGGGCGTCAATCATGGGTTGGCTGTTGGTATAACAATGGATGGTCGTCATATGGGCCGAGGCGATGCCGCCGATTCCATCCAGCACCTTGATCAGTGGGGCCAGCCCATTGGTGGTGCAGGACGCGTTCGAAACGATCCGGGCGTTGCCCAACTGCGCTTCGTTGGCGCCCAGAACGATCGTGACTTCGGTTGCGGGCGAGGGGCCCGAAATCAGCACTTTGCCCGCCCCGGCGGTCAGCCCCTGGCTGGCAACATCCGAGGTACGGGCGACGCCGGTGCAATCCATCAGGACATCCACGCCGCTCAGGTCGACGCGGGACAGGTCGGGGCTGTGGGTCACCGGGATTGTGTGGCCGTCGATGACAAGGGTTCCGTCGCCGGTATCGACAGGCCCAGAGTAGGGGCCGAACGTGCTGTCGTATTTGAACAGGTAGGCACAGGTTTCCAGCGGTGCGATATCGTTGATCAGCACCAGCTCAATATCCTTGCCCCACGGCAAAGCCAGCAGCTGCCGCACGATCGTGCGGCCAATACGGCCGAATCCATTGATTGCAAGTTTCATGCGCAAGCTATGGCAGTGGGCCGCGCTGACCTCAATGCCCGTTTCGCGGCAAGATCAATTGCAGCTGACCTGCGAAAAGAACTGGCCTGAGATGTTTTGATACATGCTGGCCCGGATAGGCTTGCATCCGGTGGCTGCCTGAATGGCGGCCATAGCTTGAATGGTGCGCAGGCGCGGTGGCGGACCGAACGGGTTCAGATTGTTGTTGTCACGCGTGGCGCGGTACACGACCGGAGCATCCGAAACCTGCGTAACGGCCCATGTGCGGCTCATAACGAAGACCGATTTGGTTTCCTCTTTGGCGACTACAGGGGTCGCCTCTAAGGCCGTCAGGCCAATTACAGCTGCCAGTGCCAGCAGGGATCCGCGCAGTACCATTGAACAATCTCCAGTGCTAAAAACGGTGCTATTTCACCAGATTCAAGTGCTTCTGTGAACCCCTGCGCGGGAAAAACTGAATCGGCGTAAGTGGTTAGCCAGTTACGGGGTGGTTGCTGGTTCGCGTCTTTGCACAGTTGATCGTGGTTGTTTCGGTCCGCCCACGCACCTTAGGGGGCATTCGTGCGGGGTAACTCAGTTGTGCCGGGCGAACGCCACGAATGGAATGCCATGCCAGTAGCGGCCTTAGACTGTCAAAAGAATTATTCTGGATAGTTTTAGCGTTTGCCCAACAGGGCTTGGCCCCCGTTCGCTGCCGGTATAGTCTTGAATGCAAATCTATTTCAGCAAGGTGAGGCGATCATGAAAGCCTGGATTTCTTCTACATTGGTAGCTGTTGTTGTTCTGGCTGCAATCCCGACCGTGCAGGCCAAGCCGCTTTCCCGAATCATCGCAGAAATGGGGCTGACACCTGCAGATTTCGAGGTTGTGAACACAGCCGCTGACGCGATGCTGTCAGGCGCGACACCCCGGGTGGGTGAGGAAAGTTCCTGGGTGAACGAAGCCACCGGTTCGAAAGGCACGATTCGCGTCCGCGACGTACGTGACAACTGCGTACACCTGCAGCATTTCATTCGACCCGAAGGATCGGATCAGACTCGCGAGGTCAGAACCCGCCGGTGTCGCGACGCAGGCGGAAACTGGATCCTGACACCCTGATCTGGGTCTAGTAACCGCGGGCCCTGTCGACTTCGTGCAGCAAAGGGCCTCCGGCGCTCAGGCGGCGGAAATTCTCGCCCACATCAGCCAGCGCTTCGCCCAGATGCCAGCCCGACACGTGCGGCGTGATGGTGACACTGGGATGTGTCCAGAGCGGGCTGTCGGACGGAAGTGGTTCGGTCGAAGTCACGTCCAGCACCGCATGACCGGGTGTACCATGGTCCAGCGCGACGATCAGGGCGGTTTCTTCAATCAGATCCCCGCGACCCGCGTTCAGTAACTGGCTACCTGGCTTCATTGCCGACAGCATCCCTGCATCGAACAAACCGATTGTCTGCGGGGTCGAAGGCAGGATCGCGCAGACATGGTCGCACTGACCCAGCAGTTCCGGCAGAGCCGCGTCGCCATGCAGGCAGGTAACCCCATCGATCTGCTTGGCTGAGCGGCTCCAACCCATCACTTGAAACCCGACCGCACGCAGCATTTTGGCGCTGCGGGCACCGATATGGCCCAGACCCAGCACACCTACCACGGTGTCTGGCGAATAGAGTGGTGCTCTGGGGGCCCATTCCGCGCGGTTTTGTGCCTTTTCATGAAAGGTCATGTGTCGTTGATGGCGCAGAACATAAGCGACGAACCATTCGGCAATACCCTGCGCGGGGGCGTCCGGTTTCAGCCGTGTTATACGCACATGCGCGGGCAGGTGCGGATTGCTGACGATGGTCTCTACCCCGGCGCCCAGCTTTTGCACCAGTTTCAGGTTGGGCAGCCGCTTGGGGTGATCGTTGCACAGCACGACGACGGCGACCATCGTGATGTCGGTCGGATCACCAAGTGTTTCAGGCGTGCGTACATCCATGTCCGGGTACAGCCGCCGAATGTCTTGGGCGATGTCGTTGTCGCTTATCCAGTCGGACAACCCGGTTTCGATCAGCAACGCCATGTCGCGCCCCCCTCTGCTTCAATTTGCCAGTGATGACGTGCCGTCACTGAACTGGACATCGTTGCCGCAGCTAAGTCATTCTTTGTCCCAAGGTAAAGCCCGGTCATCGGATCGGATGACCAGACACGCACAGAAAACTTTTGAGGCAGCGTATGAACGGGACACAAGACCTGAGCCAACAGGCCTATTTTCATCTGCGCCCTGATGGCGCTTTTGTGGGCAATGACTCCGCCCGGGGGCCGTGGTCGGCCGATCACTGCCACGCCGGGCCTGTCAGCGGTCTGATCGTGCGTGCCGCAGAAACCGAGGTGGGACCGAAAAAGATGCTGACCCGCCTGACGGTCGATCTGCTGCGCCCACAACCCTTGGCAGGGCTGCGCGTGGCTGCCGAGACTACGCGCCACACCAAGACGCTGGCGACCACGCGGGTAACGGTTCACGATCTGGACGACACGCTCTGCGCCACCGCGACCACGATGCACTTGGCCCGCCGTAACCTGGGACCGGTCCCGAATGTCACGGTTGCTCCACCCCGGCTGGAAGATGCGGTGACGGGGCCATTTCCGATCGGTGAGATACGCCACGGTCTGCCGGGCTTCGCCAACCACTCAGAAGTGCTGTACCCGAAAGACGGCAATCAGGGCGCCGGTCCCAAGACGGTCTGGATGCGCACCCCGGCTTTGCTTGAGGGCGAGGACCCTTCGCCGATTCAGGCACTGTGCCCGCTTGCCGATTGTGGCAACGGCATCTCGTGGAACGCACCGACGACCGAGATGGGGTTCATGAACACCGATCTGACCGTGCAAATCCATCGCGAGCCGGGGTCGGATTGGCTGGCCTCAGAATCGCTGTGCCATTGGCAACCGTCGGGGATCGGAATGTCCCAGTCCGTATTGTATGACACGCAAGGCCCTGTCGGTACGGCCCTGCAAACGCTGGTTCTGTTCCCGCCAAAATGACCCTTTGGCCGGTTTCTGCGGGCGCTGATTGAATCGCATTGCCGCGCGCGGACGCAGGCCCTATCTTTCACGCATGCGTTGGATTGTAACCCTGTTGACTTGCTGCCTGCCGATCCCGGCCATGGCGCACCCGCATGTCTTTATCGACACCGGGCTGGAATTCATTGTGGATGACGCCGGCCAACTGACCCATGTGCGGGTGACCTGGGCTTATGATGAACTTTACTCGTTGTATCAACTTGAAGACATGAAATTGGATCAGGATTTCGACGGAGTTCTCACTGAAAATGAAGAGAAATTCCTGGCCGGTTTCGACGCACAGTGGATCGAAGGGTACAATGGCGATCTGGTTGTCTTTGCAGATGGCGTGCCCGTGTCGCTGTCCGGCCCATTGGAACCGACAGCAACCACCGAAGATGGTCGTATCGTGACAACCCATTTGCGCGCGGTTGATGGCGACGCGGTGTCTGCATCTTCGCTGACGGCGAAGGCTTTTGATGAGACGTTCTACATTGCCTATGAACTGACCCGCCCGGTGACGGTGAGTGGCCCTGCGTCCTGTCAGATGGATCGGATCGACCCCGATATCGATGGTCAGCTGGCGCAGATGCAGGCCTTTTTGTTGACACTGGACGCCGATTACGACCTTCAGGAAAACGATATCCCGCTGGTCGGGGAAAACTTTGCGACCGAGATTTTCGTTTCATGTCCAAATACCTGATTGTTCCGGTTGCCATCGCCATTGCGTTGCTTCTGTGGTTTTGGGGCAGCGGTGGGTTTGACAGTCTGGCCGCATGGGCTGCGGGTGAGCAGCGCGAGTTTCAGAACCAGATCGCCCGATCCTTACGCGCCGCACGGGCAGAACAGCCCGAGGCCGTCGCCACCCTGCTGACGGTTTGTTTCGCCTATGGGTTCTTTCATGCCATCGGTCCAGGTCATGGCAAGGTGCTGATCGGCGGGTACGGGCTGGGTCGTCGGGTCGCCTTTTGGCGGTTATCCGCAATCAGCGTGCTGTCCAGTCTGGGGCAGGCAGTGACAGCAGTCGTGCTGGTTTACGCTGGCGTTTTGGTGTTTCAGATGTCACGCGAAAGCCTTGTAGGAACAACCGAACAGGTCATGGCCCCGATCAGCTATGGTGCCATCGCCGCGATCGGTCTGTGGCTGGTGTTTCGCGCCATTCGCAGCTTTGCCCGCAGACACCGCAGTAACACAGCGCAAGCGCATCACGACCACGGTCATCACCATGGTCACGACCATCATCAAGACCACGATGTCTGTTCAGATTGCGGCCATCGTCACGGCCCCTCAGCGGAAGAAGTAGCGCAGGTCGGTAGTCTGCGCGAGGCGTTGCTGCTGATTGCCGGTATCGCGGCCCGACCCTGTACCGGGGCGCTGTTTGTGTTGATCCTGACTTGGCAGATGGGAATCGCGATGGTTGGCATCGCCGGGGCGTTTGCCATGGCGCTGGGCACGGCGCTGGTCACGACTCTGGTCGGGTGGACGTCGTTTGGGTTGCGCGGTGGATTGCTGGCGTCGGCCTCGGCCACGCGGTTTGCATCTGTGCTGGCGCCGACCATTGAATTGGTGGCGGGTCTGACAATCGCGGTTATCGCCAGTGGTTTGCTACTGCGCGCGATTTAACCGAAGACCGGTTCCGGATACCCGACCCGCGCCAGGTACAAGCCCTGCGGCGGGCATACGGGCCCACAGGCGGCGCGATCAGCGGCCTGCAACGCGTCGCGCACATCCTCGGGCGTCCACGCGCCTGCACCGACACGCTCCAGAGTCCCCACAAAGCTGCGCACCTGATTGTGCAGGAACGACCGGGCGCGGACGTGAAAATGTATCTCGGGGCCGGAAAAGCCCTCAACCCGTTCAACCCGCAACTCATCCAGCGTTTTGACCGGGCTCGCAGCCTGACAGATGGATGAGCGGAAGGTGGTGAAGTCATGCTGCCCGATCAACATATCCGCCCCGGACTGCATGGCATCGACATCCAGCTGGTGATTGATCTGCCAGACCTGCCCGGCGTCATGGGTTGCAGGCGCACGACGCATCAGGATGCGGAACAGGTATTGTCTCTCTAACGCGGAAAACCGGGCGTGCCAGTCATCGTCCACCTGCGCTGCTTTGACGATGGCCACCGGTTGCGGCTTGAGGTGATAGTTCAGCGCCTCAGACAGGCGGAAAGGGTCCCAATCCTTGACCAGATCGCAATGGGCGACTTGACCCAGAGCATGAACGCCCGCATCGGTGCGGCCCGCTGCAGCAATGGTGTGATCACCGGGTTGAATTCGCGACAAGGCCTGTTCGATTGCTCCCTGCACAGACGGCAATTCCTTTTGCCGCTGCCATCCGGCAAACGGTTCCCCTTGGTATTCGACTTTCAGCGCGTATCTAGGCATGGGCCGCTGGTAACCCGCCCTGCGAAAGGGGGCAAGGGTGGGAAAGCTCTGGCATGTACGGCGCCCTCTACCTATCTTGAGCGAAACGATAAAAGCGGGGCGACAGTTTGGTCATCTCATCCCTGGCAGACAGTCTTGTGCGCGGTGTTGAATCCGTGGGCGACCGCGTGTCTGAAACTCTGTTTGAACCAGTCATCCGTCTGGGCGTTACCGGGTTGGCGCGGTCGGGAAAGACGGTGTTCATCACATCCCTGGTTGCGAATCTGCTGGACCGGGGGCGTATGCCAGGATTGGTCGCACAGCAGGAGGGCCGCATCAATTCGGTCTACTTACAACCCCAGCCGGACGATACGGTGCCGCGCTTTGATTATGAAAACCACCTGGCTGCGCTGACCGGGCCGCAGCCTCATTGGCCAGATAGCACGCGCGCCGTGTCCGAGCTGCGCCTTTCCTTCAAGGCCCGTCCGGCAGGGTTGCTTGCGGGTCTGCAGGGGCCGCGCACGGTTCATCTGGATATTGTGGACTATCCGGGTGAGTGGCTGCTGGACTTGGCACTACTGGACAAATCATATGAGGTCTGGTCAGCCGAAACCTTAAACCGTATCGAAACGCGGACCGAAGCGGCCGCGTATTTGACGCAGGCCCGGGTGGCAAACCCTGCGGATGCTCATGACGAACCCACGGCTCAGGCGTTGGCCAAAGCCTTTGCTGCGTATTTGAACGCCGCACGGGATGCAGGCTTTTACGACTGTACGCCGGGGCGGTTTCTACTGCCCGGCGATCTGGCGGGTTCTCCGGTGCTGACCTTTGCGCCATTGCCGGTGGAGGGCCACGCACCGCGCCGCAGCCTGCACCGCGAAATGGCGCGGCGGTATGAGGCGTATAAATCGCAAGTGGTGAAACCCTTCTTTCGCGATCATTTCTCGCGGATCGACCGTCAGGTGGTTCTGGTCGATGCGCTGGGTGCAATCCACAAGGGGCCGCAAGCGGTTGAGGATATGCGACGCGCGATGGCCGATATCCTGTCGGCCTTTCGACCGGGGCGCAATGCGTGGCTCAGCCAGTTGCTGTTGGGCAAGCGGGTTGAACGTATCCTGTTCGCAGCCACCAAGGCCGATCACCTGCACCACACGCAGCATCCTCGCCTAACCCATATCATGGAGGCTCTAACCCGCGATGCCCGCGACCGGGCCAGCTTTGCCGGGGCCGAGACGGCGGCGCTGTCGCTGGCCGCCCTGCGTGCCACGACCGAGGAAATCCGGACGCATAACGGGGCGGATCTGCCTTGTGTGCGTGGGACGTTGCTGAACGGCAAACAGGCGGCCTTTTATCCCGGTGATCTGCCAGATGACCCGGCGCATTTACTGGGTCCGGCCCGTAACGGGGCTGAAAACTGGTTGGACAAGGATTTTGGGTTTATGGCCTTTGCCCCAGCGCATCTGACCTTGCGTCCGGGCGATGGCCCGCCCCATATCCGGTTGGACCGTGCCACGCAGTTTCTGATCGGAGACCGCCTGTGACCGTGACTCTCCGCCCCGCTCGTACCACGGATGCCGGAAAGATCGGAGAGATCCTGCACGGCTTTTCGCGCGAAAACGATTGGATGCCCGAGCTACATACCTGCGCTGAAACCATCGCCTTTTGCGGTTGGATGATCGATCTAGGGTGGGTCACGGTGGCCGAAACCGATACTGGCGTTGTGGGATTTCTTGCGCTCAATGAAACAGAAGTTCATTCCCTGTATTTGACACCGTCAGAATGTGGACAAGGCATTGGACAGCGCTTGTTGGACCACGCCAAGTCCGATCAGATCGAACTGTCCCTTTTTGCGTTTCAGGCCAACCACGGGGCGTGCCGGTTCTATGAGCGCAACGGTTTTGCCGAAGTTGCCCGCAGCGACGGGGCCGATAACGATGAAAATCTGCCAGACATCAAATATGTCTGGCGGCGGAAAGGGGTGGCGGATGGCTAAAGGTCCGGTACTGATTGATCTCGATACGGAACAACCTGCTGCCGACGTCGCACAGGCTCCGCCGGTCCCCGATATTGAGCCACCTCAAGGTCAGGCGATGCAAGTGGCCGCCCGCTTGGCTGCGCGGAAACCCTCGGTTCTATCACGATGGTTTTGGGGTCTGGCGCTGGCCGTGATTGGAGCGGTGGTTTCTGTTGCCGCATGGGATTTCGCCACCTCGCTGTTGTTGCGGTCACCGATATTGGGCTGGGTTGTAACTGGTCTGATCGGTGCGTTGGTTCTGGTCGCCCTGATCATCGCCCTACGGGAGCTGGCAGCCATCGGGCGCTTGTCCCGCGTGGATGGGATGCGCCGCGCCGCAGATGCCGCGTTGGCTGAGGCGGATTTGGCACAGGCCCGTGCGGTCACCAACCGCCTGATCGCGTTTTACAAAGGGCGCGAAGAAACCCGGTGGGGCCGTGACCGTCTGGCTGAACGGATGGAAGAGCAATTCGACGCCACAACCCTGCTGACCTTGGCCGAGGACGAATTGCTGGCCCCTCTGGACGCCGCCGCCAGCCGCGAGGTCGAGGCCGCCGCCCGGCAGGTCGCAACGGTGACGGCGCTGGTGCCCTTGGCGTTGGCCGATGTGGTGACCGCGCTTGCGGCCTCATTACGGATGATCCGTCGGGTTGCTGAGATTTATGGCGGACGCGCTGGATTTCTGGGCAGCTGGCGCCTGACCCGTGCAGTGTTCGTGCATCTGGTGGCGACAGGGGCCGTGGCCGTGGGTGATGATCTGCTGGAACCTATTCTGGGCGGATCGGTCCTTAGTAAACTGTCGCGCCGGTTTGGCGAGGGGCTGGTGAACGGCGCGCTCAGCGCGCGGGTTGGTGTGGCTGCGATGGAGGTTTGCCGACCACTGCCGTTTTCCGACCGGCACAAGCCATCTACGCGCGGGATGATCAAACGCGCGCTCAGCGGGTTGTTTTTCAAAACTTGACCTGACGCAAAGTCCTGTGGCCCGCTGGTGTGCATAACAAAGCCGGAGCCAGCCATGACCGATCACGGACACAGCCAGCAGGAAATTGCCGCGCGGATCAATGCGCCTCCGGGGCGAGGGGTGCTGCGGGACGTGGTGTATGGCGGTATCGACGGATCGGTCACCACCTTTGCCATCGTGGCCGGGGTTGCCGGAGCGGGGCTTTCGCCGTTCATCATCGTGGCGCTGGGGCTTGCCAATGTTCTGGCCGACGGGTTTTCCATGGCTGCCGGAAATTACTCGGGCACCAAGGCCGAGTTGGACAACATCCGCCGCATCCGCGCCATCGAGGAACGCCACATCAGCCTTTACCCGGAGGGCGAGCGCCGCGAGGTGCGCGAGATACTAGCCCAAAAGGGCCTGTCGGGCGACGTTCTGGATGAGGCCACCGATGCAATCACCGCCAACCACGACAATTGGATCAACCTGATGGTCGAAGGCGAATACGGGTTGGGCAGCGTTGACCCCCATCCGTTCAAAGCTGCCATGGCGACCTTCATCGCCTTTCTTGTCGCGGGCATGGTGCCATTGCTGCCATTCCTTTTATCGGTCGATCATGCCTTTGCCATCTCGGTCTGCATGACGATGGGTGTTTTCTTTGCCATTGGGGCCTTCAAAGCCCATTGGTCGCTGTCCCCGTGGTGGCGGTCCGGGCTCGAGACCTTTTTGATCGGCGGTGCAGCGGCCTTGATCGCTTATCTTGTCGGCTCGCTGTTTCACCCCTGACGGCCAAGATTGTCGCAGTGGGTCCCATGGGGCTGGTCAATTGTTGGCCAACGGTTACGCTGCCGCAGACAGGTTCATCGGGTTGAGCAACCATTGCGGATTGAGAATAAAAACGTCCTGGTTCTAGGGGCTTATGGCTTTATCGGCGCTGCGGTGACGCGATCTCTGCAAGCCGAGGGCGCGCATGTGGCGGCCTTTGTGCGTAACTTGAAAACCGGGGTGCAGGTTCTGCCGGATGTCACGCAGGTGCAAGGCGATTTGCGGGCTTGTCTGCAGCCCAAGGACTGGGTCGCGCATCTGGAGCACGTTGACTGTGTCGTGAACTGTGCAGGAGCATTGCAGGATGGTCCCGCCGATGATCTCGAGGCTGTGCATCACACCGCCATTGCGTCCTTGGGGCAAGCCTGCGCGCAAAGGGGCATTGCGGTGGTTCAAATCTCGGCCATTGGTGCCGACCTCGATGCAGAAACGGATTTCATGCGCACCAAGGCGGCTGGGGACGCTGCGCTGCGGGCCTGTGATTTGCCGCTTTGGATTTTCAAACCCGGTCTGGTGATCGGGCAATCCGATTATGGCGGAACAGCGCTGCTGCGCATGCTGGCAGCGGTTCCTATGGTACAACCCATCGCGTATCCGCATGTTTTGGTTCAATGCGTCGGCATGTCGGACCTGTGCCGTGCCGTGACCGCAGCCGTGGCCGATGAGGTCCCACAGGGCACTTACGATCTGGTCGAAGACACGCCCGCCCCACTATCTGAGGTCCTGGCCGAGACACGGCGTTGGATGGGTTTTCCCGCAGCGCGACTCACTGTGAGAATGCCGGCGGTTGTTACAGCCATAATCGCACGCGGCGCTGATGCGTTGGGCCATTTGGGTTGGCGCTCGCCTCTGCGCAGCAATGCGATGACCGTGATGGGCGAGGGTGTGGTTGGTGATCCGGAACCATATCGCGCCGCAACAGGCCGGTCACTGGCACCCTTGCTCCAGGTTTATGCGGGCCTGACTTGCGCCCGTGAACATCGGCTGGTTGCGCGAATGTCCTTGCTGATGCCACTGGTCGTCGCCGCGCTCAGCCTGTTCTGGCTGCTGTCCGGCCTTTTCGGGCTGATTGGTCTGCCTAAGGCTACATCGGTTCTGACCGTGGCCGGGTGGAGCACCAGAATGGCCGTTGCCAGCGTTTTGTTCTGGTCATTGGTCGACATTTTTCTGGGGCTTGCGATCCTGTGGCGACCCTGGGCTGCGCGCGCCTGTCTGGCGCAGGTCGCGGTGGCCTTGTTCTATTTGCTGGTGGCCAGTTTCACCGTACCCGGCCTGTGGCTGGATCCGCTTGGCCCGTTGATCAAAATCCTGCCGGCGATGACCTTGTCGCTTATCGCTTGGCCCCTGTTGCAGAGCCGCTGATGGACCCTGACCTGATCCTGCGTTGGTTACACGTTATCGGCGCCTGCGTCCTGTTGGGCACGGGGGCAGGCATCGCGTTTTTCATGCTGATCGCGCATCGTTCTGGTGACGCCAGGTTCATCGCGCAGACCGCAGGAACCGTGGCGCTGGCCGATCTGCTGTTCACGGCAACAGCGGTTGTACTGCAACCGATGACAGGCGGATTGCTGGCGTGGCGGTTGGGCTGGCATTTGACCGAAGGTTGGGTTTTGGCCTCGCTGGTGCTCTATGCGGTTGCGGGGGCGTTTTGGTTGCCGGTGGTGTGGATACAGGTTCGAATGCGCAGGTTGGCGCAGGCCTCTGCAGATGCGGACGCGCCGCTGCCTTGGGCTTATCACCGTCTGTTCCGCATCTGGTTCGCTTGCGGATTTCCTGCCTTTGCGTCGGTTTTGATTATCATCTGGCTGATGATCGCCCGTCCGTCGATTGGTTGGGCGTAGCCCTAAAGACCGACAAACAATTTATCGGGAATTCTGGCTGTTGCTGACTGTGCGCCTCGGGTAGCCTGACATCGAAACCGCCCGGAGAACCCATTGGAATCCCTTCTTGTCCTTGTCGGATTGATCGTGCTGGCCATTCCGGTCACCATCATTGTGCTGTTAGTCAACCATACACGCCTACGTCGACGGGTTGAGCATCTGGAGCGCCAAATACTGTCCCTTGGCAGCGATGCGCCGGAACCGCAGCAGGTTGAGCCGCGCAAACCGACCGAAAAGCCGGACAGGGCATCAAAACCTGCCCCATGGTCTGCAGCCAAGGCGCAATCGGTCAAACCTGTGGCCGAGCAAACGCCACCCGCAGCCGTTGTCTTCCGCGAGGATCGTCTGGCCGCGCTGACAATCTGGCTGCGCGAGAACTGGTTCTATGCGGTCTCGGCCCTGTCGCTGGCACTGGCGGGGATATTTCTGGTTCAGTACGGCGTTGAAAGCGGGCTGTTGCCGCCATTCGCTCGGGTGATCGCGGCGTTGCTTTTCGGTGCAGTGCTGATTGTTGCTGGCGAGGTCATCCGGCGCAGATATGGTGATGACGAAAGCACAGCGACTGCCTATCTGCCGTCGGTCTTTTCCGGTGCTGGGCTGGTCACGCTGTTCGGAGGCGTTCTGGCCGCGCGGCAGCTTTATGACCTGATCGGCCCCGAGGTCGCTTTGACCGCAATGGTCGCGGTTGCGCTGGTGGGATTGGTTTTGGGCTGGTTTCACGGCCCTTTGCTGGCCGCTGTCGGATTAATGGGTGCGTTTTCTGCCCCCTTCGTGGTTGGTGGCACGTCAGAGAACCCAAGCTGGCTGTATGCCTATTTCGTTGTCATCGCTGTTCTGGGTCTGGGAATCGACACGGTGCGGCGATGGGCATGGATTTCGGTCCTGACCTTGTTTGGGGTCTACACAACCTGCCTACTGCTGGTGTTGTCTTCGCCCCTGACCGAGGCCGCATACTTGATTTGCGTGACGGCATTGGCTGTGATCGCCATCGCAATTCCGGTCCGGCGCGTTTGGCCCAATCATGGCGGGTCGATGATCTGCGAAATCGTTAGGCGGAAAAAGGGCGATGCATGGCCAGAATTCCCGACCCGACTGGGCTTTGGCGCGGTCGCTGTCAGCTCGGCGATTGTGTCGCTGCACTGGGCGGACAGTGTTGATGAGTTCTGGTTGGGCGTTGTTCTGCTATCCGGGATGACCCTTGGATTGATGTTCTGGGCACAGCGGGCCGAAGCGTTGCAGGATGCTACGGCACTGCCTGCGCTTGGTCTCGTCTGGTTTGTCCTGATGCATGGCTTGGACAACGGGATCGTTTTGCGCCAGTTTGCCGAGACCTTTGCAGAAACGCCCGAGGCTGACTTTCCTTGGGTGGTAACCATTCTCATCGCCCTTGGCGTGGTGATTTCGATCACTGCGGCGTGGCGGTCGATGAATGCGCAAAGATACGCGCCAATCTGGGCCGGAGCAGCGGCGGTGTTTGCCCCCGCGTTGGCCATCGCGCTTGAGGTCGGCTGGCATCCGGCCCACGTCATCGGGGCATACCCTTGGGCCTTGCACGCAATTGCGCTGGGCGTGCTGATGGTCATTCTGGCCGAGCGTTTTGCGCGATTAGATGGCGAGGATCGGATGCGTCCGGCGCTGGCTACGATATCAGCCCTGTCCTGCCTGAGTTTTGCCTGCATCATTGTTCTTAGCTCGGCCGCGTTAACCATTGCGCTGGTTGTGATGGTCGTGGTGGCAGCGGCGCTGGACCGCCAATTCAATCTGCCACCGATGACTTGGTTCATCTGGGCAGGCGTATTCACAGTCACCGTTCGGTTGGTTCTGACACCGGGCCTTGCCTGGGCCAGCTATGCACCGGTGCCTGAGATGGCGCTGGTGTATGGCGGGGCCACTTTGGGATTTGTGATCGGGTGGTTGCTACTGCGGCCGATGCATCGCCCGGTGGCGCGCCTGTTGTTGGAAAGCGCGGCTTGGGCAACCGGGGGCATTCTGCTGTCCTTGCTTTTGGAGCGCTGGCTGCAAAGCTTTGGCGAAGGCAACGCCACCAACAGCCACTGGGGGTTGGGCTTGCTGGCGATCATCTGGCTGCTTCTAGCCTTCGCGCAAGTCCAGCGGTTGGAACTGGGGGGTAAGCTGAACTACGTCCGCTATCTGCTGACCGCGTTCTTTGCCAGCCACGGCTTGTTGCGTCTGGCGCAGGCGGTGGTCGAGGCGAACCCGCTGCTCGGCACAGCCGTGCCACCGGTTCTGGGACCGCCGGTTCTGAATACGCTGGCGGTGGCCTATCTGCTGCCTGCGCTGATTATCGGTTTCTCGGTCTGGCGCATTTACGCGACCCCGCTTTGGCTAAAGCGTGCCAGTTGGGGATTGACCAGTGTACTTGCCGCCCTTTGGCTGGGGTTGATGATCCGCCATGTTTGGCAGGGCGCCGCTGGGATGTATGAAGGCAACGGCGTGACACAGCCCGAACTTTACACCTACACCATGGCTCTGCTGGCGATTGGTGCGGTGCTGTTCTACCAATCGCTGGCGCGCCGATCCGACCTGATGCGCAAGGCGGGTCTGGTGGTGATCGGACTGGCCGTGGCCAAGGTGTTCCTGATCGATATCGCTGGCCTGGGTGGGCTGATCCGGGTGTTCTCGCTGCTGGCGCTGGGCCTGGCATTGGCAGGGCTGGCATGGCTGAACCGATGGGCCAAGCTGCGCCATTCGCCGCAGGACCCGGAACCTCTGGACCATTGAGGGCGGGCGTCCTATAAGCGCGGCCATGTATGACCGGATGGCCATCATTATTCGAATTATATCCCCGGCGCTCTGACCCATTGAGACGCCGGGCAAAGGTGTTTGAGACTTCGCACCGACCGCTTCGAGCCATAAGACGACCAGATCATCCAAAGGACGCCCCCAATGTGCGCCGACACGATCCAGACACCTGATTACAAAGACACGCTGAACCTGCCCAAAACCGACTTCCCCATGCGCGCCGGCCTGCCCAAACGCGAGCCCGCATGGCTGGAGCGGTGGGAGACCATCGGCGTCTATGACCGCTTGCGTGAAAAAGAAAACCGCACGCCCTTTACCCTGCATGACGGCCCCCCCTACGCCAACGGCCACCTGCATATCGGCCACGCGCTGAACAAGACGATCAAGGATATGATCGTCCGGTCCCATCAGATGATGGGTCATGATGCGCGCTATGTGCCCGGCTGGGATTGCCACGGCCTGCCAATCGAATGGAAGATCGAGGAACAATACCGCAAGAAGGGCAAGAACAAGGATGAGGTGAACATCGTCGATTTCCGCCAGGAGTGCCGGAAGTTCGCCGAAGGCTGGATCGACATCCAGCGCGAAGAGTTCAAGCGTCTGGGCATCACCGGCAACTGGCCCGATCCCTACATCACCATGGATTACCATGCCGAAGCCGTGATCGCGGACGAGTTCATGAAGTTCCTGATGAACGGCACGCTCTATCAGGGCTCGAAACCCGTGATGTGGTCGCCCATCGAAAAGACCGCGCTGGCCGAAGCTGAGGTCGAGTATCACGACAAGGAAAGCTTCACCATCTGGGTGAAGTTCAAAGTCGTGAATGCAGGCGACTTGGATGATGCTTTTGTCGTGATCTGGACGACGACTCCATGGACCATGCCGTCGAACAAGGCGGTCGTGTACGGTAAGGATATCTCCTACGGCCTGTACGAAGTCACCGGCGCACCTGAGGAATGCTGGGCCAGTGTCGGCGACAAGTTCTTGCTGGCAGACAACCTTGCCGCTGACGTGTTGGGCCGCGCCCGTCTGAACGACGATCAGTGGACCCGCGTCCGCGACGTGACGACGGATGAGTTGGCCAATGTTCAACTGACCCACCCGCTGGCCGGTGCCGAAGGTGGCGACGGCGAATGGGATGACATCCGCGACTTCCGCGCGGCTGAATTCGTGACCGATACCGAGGGTACAGGCTTCGTCCACTGCGCGCCGTCGCATGGTATGGAAGAATTCGAGCTTTACCGCGATCTAGGCATGCTCGAGCAGGTCATCACCTACAATGTAATGGATGACGGCTCGTTCCGCGCCGATCTACCGTTCTTTGGTGGAAAATACATCCTGTCCCGCAAGGGTGGCGAAGGTGACGCCAATAAGGCCGTGATCGACAAGCTGGTCGAAGTCGGTGGTCTGCTGGCACGCGGCAAGATCAAGCACAGCTATCCGCATTCGTGGCGCTCGAAAGCTCCGATCATCTATCGCAACACGCCGCAGTGGTTTGCCTCGGTCGACCGCAAGCTGGATGACGGCATGGGCGAGATGGGCGACACCATCCGCGAACGTGCCTTGCGGTCCATCGACGAACTGGTGAAATGGACGCCGCAGACCGGTCGCAACCGCCTGTATTCCATGATCGAAGCGCGCCCGGATTGGGTTTTGTCTCGCCAGCGTGCCTGGGGCGTGCCGCTGACATGTTTCACCAAGAAGGGCGCGCTGCCGACTGACGCGGACTATCTGCTGCGTAACGATGACCTGAACGCCCGCATCAAAGCAGCGTTCGAGAAAGACGGCGCGGATATCTGGTACACCGACGGGTTCAAAGAAAAAATTCTCGACGGTATCGCCAACCCCGACGACTACGATCAGGTATTCGACGTGCTGGACGTGTGGTTTGACTCCGGCTCAACCCACGCTTTCGTTCTGCGAGACCGTGAAGATGGGACCGAGGACGGCATCGCCGACGTCTATATGGAAGGCACTGACCAGCACCGTGGGTGGTTCCATTCGTCAATGCTGCAGGCCTGCGGCACCAAGGGCCGTGCGCCCTATCGCAATGTGGTAACCCATGGCTTCACGCTGGACGCCAAGGGCAACAAGATGTCCAAATCGTTGGGTAACACCATCGTACCGGAAGAGGTCGTCAAGCAATACGGTGCCGATATCCTGCGCCTGTGGGTGGCTCAGACCGACTATACCGCTGACCAGCGGATCGGGCCTGAGATATTGAAAGGCACCGCCGACAGCTATCGCCGCCTGCGCAACACCATGCGGTTCATGCTGGGCTCGCTGGCTGACTTCACCGAAGCGGATCGGGTTGATCCGGCGGATATGCCACGTTTGGAACGCTGGGTTCTCAGCCGTCTGGCCGATCTGGATGAGCAGGTTCGCAAGGGCTATGCGTCCTTCGATTTCCAGGGCGTGTTCAGCGCGGTCTTCACTTTTGCCACCGTTGACCTGTCATCGTTCTATTTCGACGTCCGTAAGGATGCGCTGTACTGCGACGGCGACACCCTGCGCCGCCGCGCTGCGCGCACCGTGTTGGATATCCTGTTCCACCGCCTGACCACATGGCTGGCCCCGGTTCTGGTCTTCACCATGGAAGAGGTTTGGCTGGAGCGATTCTCCGGCGACGACAGTTCGGTTCATCTGGTGGATTTCCCGGATACCCCCACCGAGTGGCGCGATACGGAGCTGGAAACCAACATGGCCAAGGTTCGCCGTGTGCGCCGAGCTGTAACCGCCGCGCTGGAAATCCAACGTCAGGACAAGGTGATCGGATCCAGTCTCGAAGCCGCCCCGATCGTACATGTCGAGGATGGCGACACCCGTGACCTGCTGGCGACCTTCGACGTGGATGACATGTGCATCACGTCCGGATTGACCGTCACTGGCGACCCGGCCCCGGCCGAGGCGTTCCGCGTGCCGGAAATCGAAGGCGTCGCGGTGCTGTTCGAAAAGGCCGAGGGCGACAAATGTCAACGTTGCTGGAAAATCCTGCCCGATGTGGGCCGCCACGCCCATGAAGGCGTCTGCGGACGCTGCGACGAGGCGCTGAGCTAATCTTTGAACCCCCGGCCCACACGCCGGGGGTTTTCTCTTCTTGCGCCCAGCCTGGCGATCTGAAACGCTGCGGTCATGCCTATGATTGCTGTAGATACCCAGTTTGGTCGCCTTGGAATTGAAGAGACAGATGGTGCGATCACACGCGTTGTCTGGGACGGTGAAGACGACCAACCAGACTCCGCTTTGTTGCAAGAAGCAGCCGCACAGATGGAAGCCTATGATGCTGGGCAGTTAGAGCAGTTTGATCTTCCATATTTCGTCGCCGGATCAGCCTTTCAAAAGCAGATTTGCGACGTGATGTATGCCATCCCGTTCGGCGAAACTCGAACGTATGGTGACATTGCCAAAGAAGTTGGACAGCCCCCACAACCTGTTGGGCAGGCCTGTGGCGGTAACCCCGTCCCTGTGATCATCCCCTGCCACAGGGTTCTGTCGGCCAGCGGTCTGGGTGGGTTCTCGGCCAAGGGTGGGGTAGAGACCAAGGTTGCCCTGCTGCGCCATGAACGGGCAGCGGGCCTGCTGATCTGATCACGGAAATCTGTTGCAATCCGGCTGGTTGAGGCTCAACTTGTATCAGATAGAGAATTCAAGGGATCGCATTGCATGACTGCCTCAACAGACCCGGCCGTCCGAAAAAAGGCCATCATTGATAAACTGATGTCATTGGAAGCACAGGAATTGGCGACGGCACAGGCCCATTACGACGCTTTCCTGAAGGATTCTCAGCTGGATGACCGGGAAGGGCATGACAAGGACGATATCGCGGCCTCGCGCGAGAACGCGGATCTGGCGGCGGCTTTTGATGCCCCTGTGCATGCCCATCACGCCAAGATTGATGTGATTGAAAACACCGATTTCAGTATCACCGATAGGGTGCAGCCCGGGGCCGTCGTCAAGTTCAACAATCGCCGCTTCGTGGTCTGCGTTTCGACCACGCGGTTCGATGTGGACGGCAAAACCTATATGGGCATCTCAACACAAAGCCCGATTTATCTGGCCATGGTCGGCCTGCAAGAGGGTGACGTGTTCACCCACAACGGCACCGAGTTCGAGGTTCAAGAGGTCTTGTAGCCTGCGCTTTTGCGCTGCGGGACGATCTGTTGCGCTATTCCTGCGAAGACCAGATACAAGCTAGTTATCACCAGACCCCAGTGCGCCCAGCTTTCGGGGTGGAAATCGACCCAGGCCGCCCAGCCTGCAAAGAATGTCCAGGCAAAAGCCATCGGCAGCGACACCGCACGCCACCGCTCGGTCCGCACCGGGTGGATGAATTTCAGCGGCAGGAACATCGCCAGGGACAACAGCGACACCAGCAGCAGGATGACCCAGAAATTGGGCTCTAACGCAAATATGACGATCACGAACATGTTCCAGCAACCGGGGAAGCCAGAAAATGAATTATCTTTTGTTTTCATGCGAGTGTCTGCAAAATACATCGCACTACCAAAAGTGATGACAATGATGGCAAACCAACCGGTCCAGCCATCCATCAGCCCGGATTTGAACAGCGCGAAGGCCGGAATGAATACATAGGTCAGATAGTCGATGATCAGATCCAACAGCACCCCGTCGAATTCGGGCGCATTCTTTTTGACATGGTAGTGCCGCGCCAACGGCCCGTCGATCCCGTCCACGATAAACGAGACCACCAGCCACAGATACATCAGGCTCCATTTTTCCTCGACGGCCGCCAACATGGCCAGCATTGCGAAAACAGCACCTGTGGCAGTGAACAGATGGACGGAAAGGGCTTTGAATCTAAGAGTCATGAAGGGTTCATGTACGATGCATTCGGCAGATGCAAACCAAAAGCAAGATTAGAGTGAGTACCCAACGTTACGATGTAGAGACATCACGCTTTGGGATGGGCGCGGTTGTAGACCTCCATCAACCGCGCTGTATCCACAGCAGTGTATGTCTGTGTGGTCGAAAGCGATGCGTGTCCAAGCAATTCCTGAATGGCGCGCAGGTCTCCTCCGGCGGACAGAAGATGTGTGGCAAAGCTGTGTCGCATCGCGTGCGGTGTGGCTGTTGCCGGCAGGCCGAGTTGCATTCGGGCCTTGGCCATTACCCCCTGTATCGCGCGTGGATTCAGTGGGCCGCCGCGCACGCCACGAAACAGTGCTTTGTCCTTGGCCTGCAGGTGCGGACAAAGTCGCAGGTAGTGGTCCACCGCTGCGCGGGCCGCGGGCAGAACCGGGACGATTCTCTCTTTGTCGCCTTTACCGATGATGCGCAGGGTCTCCGGCAGGGGGGCATCTGAGCCGGTCAGCGAGAGCGCCTCGGAAATGCGCAGGCCGCAGCCATAGAGCAGCGTGACCACCGCCACGTCACGGGCCGAGACCCAATCGTTTGTCGATTGCAGCTCGACCGTTTCGATCATGGCGCGGGCGGCGTCTTCGGCCAGTGGCCGGGGCAGTTTCTTGGTAAACTTCGGCGCGCGGGTCGACAGCACGGCCGTGGGTTCAAACCCCTCACGTTCGGACAGCCAGCGATAAAAGCTTTTGACGGCCGAAAGTTTGCGGGCAAGCGAGCGTGCGCCCACGCCAGACGCGCGTTGATCGGCCATCCAGGCGCGCATGTCGGATACTGTGATCCGCGCCAACGCCGCCAGACCCTGCCGCTCGCTGTGGTGCAGGGTCATGAAGGACAGGAAATCTGTAATATCGCCGCGATAAGCGGTCTGTGTATTCTCAGACCGCCCGGCCAACGCCCCCAGACTGTCCAGCCAATGCTGTAACGCATCGCGACAGGCCGGAGAGATCAGGCTCATGACAACCAGTGGCGCATTGATCGTTCGAACACACTGGCAAAAAACGACAGCAGATCGGTGCCCAGTTGCGGAGTGAAATGGTTGGCGTCTTTGGATCCCATGACAATCATGCCGGGCAAGCGCCCATCGCCCAAATCCAATTTCAGACAGGCCTCGGACCTGAACTGATTGGCCGTAGCCCCAAAAATCCGGGGATTTGGATTTGGAACCTGACGTAGAACAACCTCGCGTGCGGGGCCGCCGCGGTCTTGGCTGAGATAGGCGTTGATTGCGCCCGGCTCGACCACGGTCAGCACGCCGCCCAGTTTTTCGATTGCCTGATCTTCCTGCATCACTGTTGTTTCCAGAACCAACGTGATGTGATCGACGCGCAGAATGTCGGCCACGTCGCTGCCTAGCGCGCGCAGAAAATCTTCGAACTCGACCGGTTCCAGCAGGCGCAGGATGGCGCGGTGTACCTGATTGGTGCCAGCGAGATTCTCATAGGCCGCTGCGATGACCGAACGGTGCGTGTCCTCAAGCCGGTCCAGCCGCGCCTCAAGCCGTTGCATGGCGATGCCGCGCAGGTCGATGACATTGTCACCGCGCGCCTGTTCGTTGGCGGCGACCAGCGCCTGCATCAGATCTTTGTCGTCCAGCACAGCGTCCGGTTCAGCTAGAATCGCGGCGCGGAGATTATCCTTGAGTTTGGTGTTGCTGCTCATGTCCCGTCCGGTCTTTTTTTGTTGAGCGGCTTATAACACGGGTTGGTGCATTTGCCTTGGAAAAAATACAGGCAAAAGTAGAATTAAACTTGGGCTGTGTCGGAAAAGCTCCCGCCTGCAATGCCCTGATCAAAAGATCAGATTCTGCAGTTGGGCCGGGCGCGACGCCTGACGGCGCCGCGCGGGTGCGTTACAGGATCAGATGATTTTCTGACCGGTCTTGGCCCAATCAGCCAGGAAGGTTTCAAGACCCTTGTCTGTCAGCGGGTGATCGGCCAGTTTTTTGATCACGGCGGGTGGTGCGGTGATCACGTCTGCGCCGATGCGGGCGCTATCTGTCACGTGGTTCACGGTGCGGATCGAAGCCGCCAAAATCTCGGTCTCGTACCCATAATTGTCATAGACCTGACGGATATCGGCAATCAGGTCCATGCCGTCGAGGTTGATGTCATCCAGACGGCCAATAAAGGGCGAGATGAATGTTGCACCCGCCTTGGCAGCCAGAATCGCCTGATTGGTTGAGAAGCACAGGGTCACGTTAACCATCTGGCCTTCGTCGGTCAGCGTTTTACAGGCCTTCAGGCCGGCCCATGTCAGCGGTACTTTGACAGCGATATTCGGCGCGATCTTGGCCAGCTTGCGCCCTTCGGCGATCATATCGTCGGCTTCGGTCGCAACCACTTCGGCGGACACGGGGCCGTCGACCAGATCGCAGATCTCTTTAGTCACTTCCAGAATGTCGCGTCCCGATTTCAGGATCAGCGAGGGGTTGGTGGTTACGCCGTCCACCATGCCCAGATCGTTCAGTTCGGCGATGGCGTCGATCTCGGCGGTGTCTACGAAGAATTTCATGAGGGCAGTCCTTTGATGGGTTGGCCTTGGTCGCGGATGCCTTTACCTCAAAGAGACCCATGCTGAAACCCCCTGGCCCAAGGATATGCATTGAGCACTCAGGAGTATTTCGACCAAGGTGAGCTGGTGGCCGTGCTGACAGCACAGCCGCTGGACCGGACGCTGGATTACAAGGCGCCCGAGGGCGGGTGTTTTCTGGGTGCGTTTGTCGAGGTGCCGCTGGGCCCGCGCAAGGTTCTAGGCGTGGTGTGGGGGCCAGGGCAGGGCGGCTTTGATCTAAGCAAGGCCCGATCGGTGATCCGCGTGCTTGAGGTTGCGCCGATGCGCGAAGAGATGCGCGTGTTTCTGGGGCGCGTGGCTGACTACACGCTGACGCCGATGCCATCAATGCTGCGGTTGGCGACGCGCGCGCCTGGACTGAGTGATCCACCGTCAATGCGCAAGATTTACCGCCTTGGACAAGGTGAGCCAGACCGGATGACCGACGCGCGGACCCGCGTTCTGGAGGTTCTGCGGGACTATGGCGGGTTGGCATTTACGCTGAAGGAATTGGCGGAACAGGCTGGTGTGACATCGTCAGTTGTCAAAGGCTTGGTGAAACAGGGTGCCGTGCGCGAGGAGGACAGCCCGCGCGATTTGCCCTATCCAAATTTGGATCCGAATCTGCCGGGCAAGACCCTGACCGAGGATCAGGCGGCAGCGGTTGCTAAGTTGCAGACCGGTCAGCGAACCGGCGACTATGGAACGACATTGCTGAAGGGGGTGACCGGCTCAGGCAAGACCGAGGTCTATCTGGAAGCTGTGGCCGAGGCGTTGCGGATGGGTCGGCAGGCGCTGGTGTTGCTGCCTGAGATTGCCCTTACCGCCGAATTTCTGACGCGGGTTGAGGCGCGGTTTGGCGCGCGCCCGGCCGAGTGGCACTCGGGTGCGACAATGACCGAACGCCGCCGGGTTTGGCGGATGGTCGGGCAGGGCGACGCGCAACTGGTCGTGGGGGCGCGTTCGGCGTTGTTCCTGCCCTTTCGGGATTTGGGTTTGGTTGTGGTCGATGAAGAACACGACACCTCGTACAAACAGGAAGACGGCGTGCATTACAGCGCCCGTGACATGGCGGTTCTGCGGTCGGCCATTTGCGGTGCGCGGGTGATTCTGGCCAGCGCAACGCCGTCGCTGGAAAGCTGGGCCAATGCGGAGGCGGGCAAGTATGAGCGGCTCGACCTGACATCGCGGTTTGGGGCGGCAGTACTGCCCGAGATGAAGCCGATCGACATGCGGGCCGAGCAGATGCAGCCGGGCACGTGGATTTCTCCAAGCTTGCGGCAGGCCGTGCGGCAGCGGATCGAAAGGGGCGAGCAGTCGCTTTTGTTCATCAACCGCCGCGGTTATGCGCCGGTGACATTGTGTCGGGCATGCGGCGAACAGATTGCCTGCGATCACTGTGATGCGCGGATGGTTGAACACCGGTTTCTCAAGCGTCTGATGTGCCATCAATGTGGGGAGACCAAACCGATGCCTGACGCCTGCCCCTCGTGCGGTGTCGAAGGCAAGCTGGCCCCTGTCGGGCCCGGGATCGAACGGTTGGCAGAAGAGGCCGAGGCGACATTCCCCGAAGCAAAGATCGCGATGCTCAGCTCTGATCTGTTCGGATCGGCGCGGGCGTTGAAGGCCAAGATCGAGGAGATCGCCGAGGGGGATGCCGACCTCATTATCGGCACGCAGCTGGTGGCCAAGGGACATAACTTTCCCAAACTGACCTTGGTGGGAGTTATTGATGCCGATCTCAGCCTGCATGGCGCCGACCTGCGCGCCGCCGAACGCACGTTCCAGTTGATGCGACAAGTCGCAGGTCGGGCTGGGCGCGCGGACAAGCCGGGGCAGGCGTTGTTACAGACGTTTCAGCCAGAACATCCGGTGATCCGCGCCATCCTGTCGGGTGACGAGGAAGGTTTCTGGAAGGCCGAGGCCGCTGGGCGGCAGGCGGCTGGCGTGCCGCCTTACGGGCGCATGGCCGGGATCGTTTTGTCCGGGCCCGAGGTCGGCCCTGTCTTTGACATCGGCAATACCATGGCCCGAAACGATGCACCGCTGCGCGAGATCGGGGCGCAGGTGTTCGGCCCGGCCCCCGCGCCCATCGCGCGTATCCGGGGCAGACACCGTATACGCCTGCTGGTCAAAGCCCCGAAAGGTGCGCCTATTCAAGACGCTATCGCCCGTTGGATCGCCCCATTGCGCCTGAAAGGCGACATCCGACTGACTGTGGATATCGACCCGCAGAGCTTTTACTGACTCTGCACTGGCGCAGAGCGATTGTGCATGTGCAGCTTTCCTCTCGCCAAGCAGCATAAATGGGCGTAGAGGGGTCTCATGCTGAAACCCATGCCCCTTGCTGAGGCACAGAGCCTTCCGTTCTGGCGCCGCCCGGTGACGCTCTTGTTCGTAATGGCGTTGACCATGCCCATTGCCTTCAACGCGTGGAGCGCGCTGTTGAACAACTTCGTGATCGAGGTTGCCAATTTCGACGGTGCAGATATCGGCCTGTTGCACACGGTTCGTGAGATTCCTGGCTTTCTTGCCATCGGCGTGATCGCGGTGATCATCTTTATCCGCGAACAAGTGCTGGCGATGATCTCGCTGATGATGCTGGGTGTGGCAACGGCGGTGACGGCGTGGTTCCCAAGTTTGGGCGGGCTGCTGTTCGTTACCCTGTTCAGCTCGATAGGCTTTCACTACTACGAAACCGTCAACCAATCGCTGCAACTGCAATGGTTGCCTAAGGACCGCGCACCACAGGTACTGGGTTGGCTGGTTGCAATGGGCTCGGCAGCTACGGCGGTTGTGTATGGTTTGATCGTGCTGACCTGGGAACGGTTCGATCTGTCCTATAACTTCGTGTTTATGGCGGCAGGTGGAGCAACGGCCCTGCTGGCGCTGTTTTGCTTGTTCGCTTTCCCACAATTTGATGCGCCTACACCGCAGACCAAGAAACTGGTTCTGCGTCGCCGGTACTGGTTGTATTATGCCTTGCAGTTCATGGCTGGCGCTCGGCGGCAGATTTTCGTCGTCTTCGCAGGCTTTATGATGGTCGAGAAGTTCGGATTTGAAGTGCATGAACTGACCAGCCTCTATCTGATCAATCTGATGATCAACATGATGGCCGCCCCGTTGCTGGGCAAGGCGGTGGCACGGTTCGGTGAACGGCGTACGCTGATCTTTGAATATGCCGGTCTGGCCATCGTGTTCGCCGCATATGGCGGCATCTACTGGTTTGGCTGGGGCGTCATACTGGCCGCAACCCTCTATGTGATCGACCACGTTTTGTTTGCGCTGGCTTTGGCGCTGAAGACCTATTTCCAGAAGATCGCCGATCCGGCCGATATCGCGCCCACGGCGGCTGTGGCCTTTACCATCAACCACATCGCGGCAGTGTTCCTGCCTGCGTTGCTGGGCCTGCTTTGGGTGGCCTCGCCAGGAGCGGTCTTTGCACTGGCCGCCGCGATGGCGATGGTGTCGCTGGGCTTATCGCTGCTGATCCCGCGCCATCCTGAGGCTGGCAACGAAACCATCCTGTCGAAATACGCCCCGGCCCCCGCAGAATAGGCGCAACTGCTTGACCTTGGCGGGCCCACGCCCTAGGCGCTGTTTCAACTGAGACAGGAGGCCCCCATGCCCACATTCACTGCGCTTACCACTCTGACCGGCAAGAAAGCCGCCGAAGGTCTGGGCGAAGCGATGGAGCGGCTAGAACCGGAACCCACCGGTGTCGGCGTGTTCGAGGTCGAAGACGGCTCGGGCCTGTGGGAAGTTGGTGGTTATTTTACCGAAGCCCCCGATGACACCGCATTGGCCGTTCTGGCCGCGGCCTTCGAGGCCAAGCCGTTTGTGGTTTCGGAACTGCCCGAAACCGATTGGGTTGCCCATGTGCGCCGCGAACTCGCCCCGGTCGAGGCAGGGCGGTTCTTCGTCTATGGCAGCCACGATGCCGATAAGCTGCCCGAAGGGCGCATCCCGCTATTGATCGAGGCCGCGATGGCCTTTGGCACCGGTCACCATGGCACGACCTTGGGTTGCCTCAAGGCGCTGGATTTCCTGCTGGACGATGGATTCACGGCATCCAAAGTTGCCGATATCGGCTGCGGGACTGCCGTTTTGGCCATGGCCGCCGCGCGGGTTTGGGACGGTGATATCATAGCCAGCGACATAGATCAGGTTGCGGTAGATGTGGCCGAAGCCAATCTGAAAGCCAACAATATGGCCGGTAGGGTTCAATGCATCGAAGCCGCTGGATTCGATCACCCGGATCTGCAGTCGCACGCCCCTTACGACCTGATTTTTGCCAATATTCTCAAAGGTCCATTGGTTGCCTTGTCCCCCGAAATCGGAGCGAATCTGCGGGCCGGAGGATATGCAATTCTTTCGGGAATCCTCAATGAGCAGGCCGATGATGTGATCTCGGTTTATCTACAAAACGGGTTCAATTTAACTAAAAGAGATGAGATTGGTGAATGGACAACGCTAATCTTAAGCAAACAGGGCGTAATTTAGACCATTTTCAGGAGTTTCATGGATTCTTGCCTCTTTTTTGTCGCAATCTGTAACTACCGTCAGGACGTGGTTACGGGGGCGGTTTATTGGAGGCTGCCATGACGGGAAAACAACTGGAATTTGGTCAGCGCGTTCATCGCCTGAACAAGAAACACGCCAAGCTCAGCCGGGGCTATCGCGCCACGATGCGCAAAGATGGCCTGGTGGTGATGAAACCGCAGCGAGTCAAATCTGCGGTTCCGGCTAAGCTGCTTTTGATCTGTCTTGCTGGGCTGTTTGCATTCAAGACCTTTTTGCTAACCAGCCTTGGCGCTTCGGCCTATCAATATCGCGTTGATAGTCTGGCGCAGGGTACGTCGGTTGAACAGGCCGGCGCCTGGGTCATGCAGATTGACCCCGTGTCAGAGTTTTTGGCGACGAATATCAATAGCCTCATTCGCTGAATTCGGTCAGCTTTGAAAAGAAACGCCGCGCATCGTGAAATGCGCGGCGTTCTTTTGTGCCCCTGAGGGAGGAAAGGGGCGAATGAGTGATGGTTGCGTCTTACCGACGACCTTCCACCACGACGTCAATATCGCCGCGGCACAGGCCGATATCTTCCAGTTCGCGATCAGTCAGACCGCTCAGCGTGTTGCGGGTTACACGGGCGTCATTCCATTCTGCGACGGCGTTTACGACCGATGCGAAAGTTGCGCCGATACGGCCGACGAGGCCGAATGAGCCAGTGGTGGCGCGGGTGGTGTCCAATGCAGCCATATCCTGTTTCCTTCTGGTTGGTGTTACAGTTTTGATACTAAGCGGGCATCTAGTGACGTGGATTTGGCCGCGCAAGAGCAGAAATTGCATGTGTCCTATGCAATTTTTGCAAGGGTGGATTTTTCTAAAAAACCCTTAATTTATTAGCCATTTAACGGTCATGGAACGTGTCGAATTCAGGCATTTCACTGTCGCAAACAAGCCGCGCTGTCGCGGGTGGGTTAGGTGTGTCGTTTTCAGACTTCGTGTCAATTCGCTTGGAAAATGTTCACGCTTCGTGCTAATCGGAAACAAAGATCACAAAAAACCCGAGCAGGCCGAGGCACGACATGCGAATTCTGGGCATTGATCCGGGGCTAAGGACCCTGGGATGGGGCGTCATCGAATCACATGGCAGCCGCCTGACTCATGTTGCCAACGGTTTGTGCAAGTCGGACGGGGATGATCTGGGTGAGCGGTTGTTGTCACTGCACAATCAGATCGTCGAGGTCATCGCCGAGCATCAACCTGATCAGGCAGCTATCGAACAGACCTTCGTCAACAAAGATGGGGCCGGAACGCTAAAGCTTGGTCAGGCGCGCGGAGTGGCCTTGCTGACACTGGCGCAGGCCGGATTGCCGGTGGGGGAATATGCACCCAACCGGGTCAAGAAAACGGTTGTGGGTGTCGGTCATGCCGAAAAAGAGCAGGTACTTCACATGGTCAAACTACAGCTGCCTGGGTGTCAGCCCAAAGGGGCGGATGCGGCGGATGCGCTGGCGATTGCCATCTGTCATTCGTATTACGGCACAGCGCCACAGGCGCGCATGAAAGAGGTGCGGGCATGATTGGGAAACTGACGGGGCGGCTAGATTATCGCGCGGCGGATCACGTGCTGATCGACGTTCGCGGCGTGGGTTACCTCGTCTATTGCTCGGACCGGACGATGGCGGCGCTGCCGGGGGTGGGTGAGGCTGTCTCGATCTACACCGACATGGTGGTGCGAGAGGACCTGATGCAGCTTTATGGTTTTCTGTCATTGGTCGAAAAGGAATGGCACCGGCTGCTGTGCTCGGTGCAGGGGGTTGGGGCCAAGGTTTCTTTGGCTATCCTTTCGGCATTGGGCCCCGATGGGGTCAGCCGTGCAATTGCTCTGGGCGACTGGGGCGCGGTTAAGGCGGCCAAGGGTGTCGGACCAAAGACCGCGCAGCGCATTGTGCTGGACCTCAAGGACAAGGCGCCGGGTGTGATGGCCATGGGCGGAACCGTGACCGAGGCAATGGACGGCCCAGAGCTAGAGGTTGTCGAACTGGCGGAACCGGCACCCGCGCCAAAGCGAGCGGTTAAGCAGGCTTCGGGGGCTGCGGCGGCCTCGGCAGGGGCGTTGTCGGCGCTGTCAAATCTGGGGTATGGGCCGTCTGACGCGGCATCCGCCGTGGCCGAAGCGGCAGCCAACCTGCCTGACGCGGGTGAGGCTGATCTGATCCGAGCAGCGCTGAAACTGCTTGCTCCGAAGGGGTGATTGAATGGTAGATGCAGATCCCACCCTGCGGCCCGAGCCGATGCCCGAGGATAATGACCGCGCCCTGCGTCCGCAGGGTCTGGACGAATTCATCGGTCAGGCCGAGGCACGCGCCAATCTGCGTATCTTCATCCAATCCGCCCGTCAGCGGGGCGAGGCAATGGATCACACGTTGTTTCACGGCCCTCCGGGGCTGGGGAAAACCACTCTGGCGCAGATTATGGCGCGTGAGTTGGGGGTGAATTTCCGCATGACCTCGGGGCCGGTTCTGGCCAAGGCGGGGGATCTGGCGGCGATCCTGACCAATCTTGAATCGCGGGACGTGCTGTTTATCGACGAAATTCACCGACTGAACCCAGCGGTCGAAGAAGTGCTGTATCCGGCGATGGAGGATTTCGAACTGGATCTGGTGATCGGCGAAGGCCCTGCCGCCCGGACCGTTCGGATTGAATTGCAGCCCTTTACGCTGGTCGGTGCGACCACGCGGATGGGTCTGCTGACCACGCCGCTGCGCGACCGCTTCGGGATACCGACCAGGCTGCAGTTTTATACGGTCGACGAGTTACATGAGATTGTCACCCGCAACGCCCGAAAACTGGGGGCACCTGCGGATGATGACGGTGCGCGCGAGATTGCGCGACGTTCGCGCGGAACACCGCGGATTGCTGGGCGGCTGCTGCGGCGGGTTGTCGATTTCGCCATTGTCGAAGGCGACGGCCGGATCACGCGCGAACTGGCGGACGGGGCCTTGACGCGGCTGGGCGTGGATCATCTGGGGCTGGATGGCGCAGACCGGCGCTATCTGAAGCTGATTGCCGAGAATTACGCAGGTGGTCCGGTGGGGATTGAGACCCTGTCGGCGGCGCTGTCGGAAAGCCGCGATTCGCTGGAAGAGGTGATCGAGCCCTTCTTGTTGCAACAGGGTCTAATCCAACGCACCCCGCGTGGCCGGATGTTGGCGCAAAAGGCATGGACGCATCTGGGCATGGCCGCGCCGAAGGGACAGAGCGATCTGTTTGGTTGAAGTACGCACCATTAGATTTTATGCCACCGGCGGCCGTATTAGATTCAGAAAAGGGGCAGGGCGTGACACCCGATCAGATCGAGGCGCTGTTTACGCGCGAAAGTGGTGAGTTTCTGTTTGCCCGTTGGGGGCGCCCCATCGTGCCGATTGTCTTTGGTGTTGAGGATGAAACACTGGCAACCGTCAAAGGCGCGATCGAGGCCGTGGTGGCATTGGCCGGGCACAAGATGGCCGAAACGGATCCGGAACTAGGTGCCAATTGCATGGTGTTCTTTTTCCGCGACTGGCAAGAGCTGCTGGAGGTTCCCGATCTGGATCGGCTGATTCCCGATCTGGCACCCCTGGTGGATCGTCTGATGGCTGCGGATGCCAACCAGTACCGGATTTTCCGCTTTGAAGAAGACGGAGCGATCCGCGCGGCTTTTGTTTTTCTGAGAATGGACAAGGAACTGTCCAAGGTTCCGGCGGAAACACTGGCGCTTAGCCAGGTGGTGCAGACCATCTTGCTATGGTCGGACACCGCATTTCGAACCCAATCCCCATTGGCTGTTGCCGGGGAAACAACCGTTCTGCGACCCGAAATCGCCGAGGTGATCCGCGCGGCCTATGACCCGATCCTGCCCGGGGCTGCGCAGGATGCGTCACACGCGCTGAGGCTGTTTGCGCGGCTACAAGCGCCGCAATAAAGCCTAGGCAGGTGGTTTGCTCTGGTGCTGAAACGCCTTAATTAGATCGCTGCCGGTGTCAAAGTATGCGTCAGGCCCGACCAGATCGGTGACACCGTAGCGGTCCAGTTCTTTGCGGACATCCGGTTCGACCAGCAGAAAAACCAGTCGAATGTTCTTGGACTGCAGCAAGCCGTGGATATTTCGCAATGAGTAACCTGCGGTGAAATCCACATCATCAATGGCAGAAGCTTCGATGCAGAACCACCGCAACTTGGGGTCGGCCCTATTGACGATTGAAGCGACCTCGTCCGACAGTCGTTGCGTGTTGGCGTAATAAATGCTGTGGGAAAAGCGATAGATCACCAGGCCGGGTTTGAACTGGTTTGACGTGGTGACGGGACTTATATGCCAGCCGCCATCAGGGCTTTGGGCGATGATCGCGTTCTTGGGGTGGTACCCCCGGCGCGTGTGGTCGATCAGCGACAGAACCATGGCAAAGATGATCCCTTGCTCGACCCCGATCAGAACCACAACACCTGCTGTGGCCACCGCGATCCAGAATTCTGACCGTGCCTGACGATAAATGGCAGCAAGGCCCTTCAAATCGATTAGCTTTACACCGATCAGGAAGACTACCGCGGACAGCGCGGCATTTGGCAGGAACGCAAGCGGCCCGGTCAGAAACAGGATCACCACCAGAACAATCGCCACCGTCGTTAGTTGTGCGATTTGATTGCGGCCTCCGGCGCTGGCCACCATCTCGGTTTTGGTGGGGCTGCCGTTGACGACGAAAGTGCCAGTAAAGGCCGCGCCGAGATTGGCCAAACCCAACCCGACAAGATCGGTGTTTTCGCTGAACTTGTCCTCGTACCGGGCCGCATAAGCGCGCGAGGTTGCGGCGCTCTGGGCAAGGATCACCACAAAGATCGACAGGGCGGTAGGGGTCAGTTGCTTGAACAGAGCCCAGTTCCAATCCACATCCGGGATTGAAAGGGCGGGCAGGCCACCGGGAACCGCGCCCAGCACGGTGACGCCTGCCGCGCTGAACTGGAAAGTCCAACTGCAAAGGATGATGCCCAAAATTGCGATCAGCGGGCCGGGTATTTTGGGCGATAGACTTTTGCACCCAATGACGACGACCAGAACGGACAAGGATACCGCGATCGTTGGCCAGCTTGTCTGGTCATAGTGCTGTATCAAGCCCTGAAGTTTGGCCAGCGTTCCGTGGCCCGACGCCTCGATCCCCAGCATTCCGGGCACCTCTCCCGTGGCCACCTGAATGCCTACGCCAGTCAGAAAGCCAACCAGTACTGTCCGAGATAGGAAATCGGCTAGAAAGCCAAGGCCGATCAGGCGCGCGGCAATCAACAGCACTGCTGCCATCAGCGCCAGCAGAGAGGCCAGCGCCAGATATTCCGAAGATCCTGACACCGCCATACCCGCCAGAGCAGACGCAGTTATGGCCGCCGTGGCGGAATCCGCCCCGACGACAAGATGCCGCGATGATCCGAACAAGGCGAACAGCGCCATCGGTATCAGGATCGTGTACAGTCCCGTCACCACAGGGGTGCCTGCGATTTTGGTGTAGCCCATCACCTCGGGGATCGCGAGACAGGCAAAGGTCAGTCCGGCAAGAACCTCAGTCGGCAGGGACGACCGTTTGATCGGCACGATACCCTGCAGGATGGGCAGTGGGAATTTGCCCTCTTCTCGGTGGGGGGTGGCCATGGGATCCCCTTTAAATTCAAACCTCTATTTGGTCAGCCTAGCCAGCTAGGGGATAAATTTCGATACCAAGTGTTGGGTGACCTGATTTTTTGTAACCTTATAGGGATTGCGCGTTGGCCTGTATCTGTGTGAGGCATGTCCTGCCCCGTTCCAAAGATTTCAACAGGATGGAATGCCAGTATGACCGACCCGCAAAAGCACATCTATTCGGTTCGCGTCTATTATGAAGACACCGACATGGGCGGCGTGGTCTATCACGCGAATTACCTGAAATACATCGAGCGCGCCCGGTCGGACTATGTGCGCCGGTTGGGCAATGACCAAAATGCGATGCGCGATGATGGGATCGTTTGGGTCATCCGGCGGATTGAGGCGGATTACCTGTCCCCGGCCAAGTTCGACGATGAGTTGACCATCGAAACTCATTTCATTTCACGCTCGGGCGTGCGGCTTACGATGGGGCAGTTGGTGAAAAGAGGCGAAACCGAGATTTTTCGTGCCACTGTCACCGCCGTTTGCATGAATGCACAGGGCAAACCGGTGCGGCTTCCGGCAGAGATTCGCGCATTGCTGTAACAAATTGCGGCGTTGGGGTGGTTCTGTTGGCTTTTCAGGACCATCTGGGTTAGCGTTTGGCAAAACAAGGCCAAACGAACGGCCAACAGGCAAAACAAAGAGCAGGTTCATGGAAGCTGAAACGCTGGCGCTGGCGCAGGAGATCGATTTCTCCATGTGGGGGCTGTATGCCCGCGCGACCTTTATCGTCAAACTGGTGATGCTGATGCTGATCGGCGCATCTATCTGGTCCTGGGGCATCATCATTCAAAAGCTGATCAACTACCGCGCGGCACGACGTGAGGCCCAGGTGTTTGATGAAAGCTTCTGGTCAGGGAACCCCCTTGATGAGCTGTTCGAACAGATTGGAACGCAGCCTGATGGCAGTTCGGAAAAGATTTTTGCCGCCGGTATGATCGAATGGCGGCGGTCTCATCGCACTGATGGCGGGCTGATCGCCGGGGCCACGGCGCGGATCGACCGATCCATGGACGTTGCCATCGCGAAAGAGGCTGAGACGCTGCAAAAGGGCCTTCCTATTCTGGCGACCGTCGGCTCGACCGCGCCGTTTATTGGTCTATTTGGAACCGTTTGGGGCATCATGAACGCCTTTATCGAGATTGCCGAGCAACAGAACACAAACCTCGCCGTTGTGGCGCCGGGTATTGCCGAGGCGTTGCTGGCCACGGGTCTGGGCCTGCTGGCGGCGATCCCGGCGGTCATTTTCTACAACAAGCTCAGTGCGGATAGTGACCGGATCGTTGGCGGGTACGAAGCCTTTGCTGACGAGTTCGCCACCATCCTGTCGCGACAGTTGGACAGCTAACGATGGGCGCGGCAGTTCAGCAAAACGGTGGTGGGAACGGGCGCAGACGCGGGCGGCGTCGCGGCCGGGCGCAGCCAATGGCCGAAATCAACGTGACGCCGTTTGTGGATGTCATGCTGGTGTTGCTGATTATTTTCATGGTTGCGGCCCCGCTTTTGACCGTTGGGGTGCCTGTAGACTTGCCGAAAACGGCGGCCAGTGCCTTGCCCGGCGATAACGAAGAACCACTGACCGTAACACTGACCGCGGATGGACGCGTGCAGATCCAGACGACGGACGTGGTGCGCGAAGAGTTGATTGGCAAACTGCGCGCCATTGCGGCAGAACGCAGCAGTGATCGCGTGTTCCTGCGGGCCGACGGGGCGATTCCTTACGCGCAGGTGATGCAGGTAATGGGTGCGTTAAATGCGGGTGGGTTTTCCAATGTGGGTCTTGTGACCGATAGCGGCGGGCCGGCCCTGGACGAAGGTGGAGAGTGAGGCCGCGCGGTGGATACCGGCACCAAGATCTCGGCTATTGCCCATGTCGTCTTGATTGGATGGGCTTTTTTCGGCGGCACGTTCCGGTCCGACCCCCTGCCTATGGCTGTGCAGGAGGTGTCGGTGGTCTCGGTTGATCAGTTCGATGCTTTAACCGCACAGCGCACCGCGCCTGAGGTGTCGACACCCGTTGCCCTGCAACCGCCCGAAGTGCCCACCGAAGATGTGACACCGCCCGCACCGGTTGAAGAAGAACAAACCCCACCCGAGGTTGTGACCCCAGCTGAACCCGAGCCCGATCCCGTACCCGAACCGGTCGAGGCTCCGCCAGAACCCGAAGTGGTCGACGAAGCGCCGACACTGGATCAGCCCGAGCCAGTGACCGAAGTGCTGCCCGTGGCTCCGGGCCCCGAGGCGCAGCCGCGCCCCGCTGACAAGGTTGCACCGGAACCCATTGCGCCACCACCGCCCGAGGCGGAACCGGACGAAGTGGAAACGCCCGCTGTGTCGCTGGATGAGGGTGCGGATACCCAGCAGGAACAGCAGGATCAAACCGCTCCGGAAGAGGCCACGGATCAGATCGTGACCGAAGCCGAGGAAACCAAAGAGAACGCTCCGCGTACGTCCCCGCGACCGCAGGAGCGGCCAAACCGACCCGCGCCACCGGCAGATCCGGTAGTGGCAGAACCTGAGGAGCAGGAGTCGACGCCACCAACACAAGTTGACGAAAGCGCCGTTGAAGATGCTTTGGCCGAGGCTTTGCAAGAGAGTAGTGAGCCTGCTGGTCCTCCACTGACAAGCGGTGAAAAAGATGCAATGCGTCTGGCTGTGTCACAGTGTTGGAACGTGGGGTCATTGTCCACGGATGCCTTGCAAACGGTTGTAGTCGTTGGATTTTCATTGACCCGTGAAGGGAAGGTGGAAGGCGGTAGCCTGCGTATGATCGATAGCTCGGGCGGAACAACGGCGTCTGCTAAACAAGCTTACGAAGCCGCCAGACGGGCAATATTGCGCTGTGGCGCCAAAGGATACGACCTGCCTGCTGACAAATATGCTCAGTGGCAAGATATTGAGATTACATTCAATCCCGAGAGGATGCGGATCAAATGATGAGATTTCTGACCAGCCTATTGCTTGGCCTGACGATTATGACAGCGCCGGTATACGCACAGAGCGGACCGCTGCGTCTGGAACTGGATCAGGGGATCATTGAACCCTTGCCTTTTGCGGTTCCGAATTTTGTGCCTGACGGGCCAGCCGCGGCGCAATATGCCAACGACATCTCTCGAGTCGTAGCCGCCGACCTGACCGGTACGGGGCTGTTCCGCGAAATCTCATCGGACGCATTCATCAGTCGGGTCAGTAGTTTTGATGCGCCGGTCCAGTTTGCCGACTGGAAAGCCATCAACGCAGATGCGCTGGTGACGGGTGCTGTGAACGTCTCCGGCAACCGGCTGACTGTGCGATTCCGGGTGTGGGATGTGTTTTCGGGTCAGGAACTGGGCAACGGTCTGCAATTTGCAGGCACTACCGAAGGGTGGCGACGCATGGCGCATAAAGTAGCCGATCAGGTTTACAGCCGCATCACGGGAGAGGGCGGATATTTCGACAGCCGCGTGGCCTTTGTTTCCGAAAGCGGGCCCAAGGATCAGCGCCTGAAACGTTTGGCGATCATGGATTATGACGGAGCCAACGTGCAGTACCTGACTGACAGTGCCGCCATCGTCCTTGCCCCGCGCTTTTCGCCGTCGGGCGATCGGTTGCTCTATACCAGTTATGAAACCGGTCAGCCACGCATCTATGTTCTGGACGTCGACCGAGTGAAAAGAACCGAATTGCAGACGCAAGAAGGCACGATGAGCTTTTCCCCACGCTTTTCGCCCGATGGCCGCTCGATTGTTTATTCGCTGATTCAGGGCGGCAATACCGACCTGTGGAAGATGGACCTGGCCTCGGGCCAAAGCGTTCGTCTGACCAATACGACGGCCATTGAAACCGCGCCTAGCTATTCCCCGGACGGTTCGCAGATCGTGTTTGAAAGCGACCGCTCGGGCACACCGCAGCTGTATATCATGCCCGCCAATGGGGGTGAGGCAACACGGATCAGCTTTGGTCAAGGCCGCTACGGCACCCCGGTCTGGTCGCCGCGTGGCGATTTGATTGCGTTTACCAAGCAAAACAAGGGCCGTTTTCACATCGGTGTCATGCGTACGGATGGCAGTGAAGAACGACTGCTGACCTCATCCTTCCTTGATGAGGGGCCGACCTGGTCCCCCAATGGCCGCGTCATCATGTTTACCCGCGAAACGCAGGGGGCCAGCGGGCGGGCGACGCTGTATTCCGTGGATATTTCGGGGCGGAACTTGCATCCGGTGCGCACTCCGGATGGCGGCAGCGATCCGTCTTGGGGGCCATTGCAGAATTGATCGGGGCAGGCGGTTGGAAAAGTTCACAAAAATCCTGCACTGTGATACAGAGACGGCAATAAACCGATAAAACAACGAGGCACTTGAAATGAACGTATTGGGCAAAGTTCTGGCTATAGGCGCGCTGAGTGTAATCGCCGCCTGTACCAACAACGATCCATCGGCACTGGGTGGCGGTTTTGGAAATGGCGCAAATGGTGCCATTGCGCCGGGCTCGCCCAGCGATCCGCGCTCGCCCGCCTATTTCCAGCAAACTGTTGGCGACCGGGTATTGTTTGCAGTGGATCAGTCCACACTGACGCCACAGGCGCAAACGGTCTTGCAGGGGCAGGCAGACTGGCTTTTGGCCAACCCGGATTTCGTGGCTACTATCGAGGGTCATGCAGATGAACAAGGCACACGCGAGTATAACCTTGGTCTGGGCGCGAAACGGGCGAATGCGGCCCGCGACTATTTGATCTCGCGCGGGGTGGCAGGGAACCGCCTGACAACAGTCAGCTACGGCAAGGAACGCCCGATTGAGATTTGCAGCACCGAGGAATGCTATTCCAAGAACCGCCGCGCGGTTACGGTGCTGACCGGTTCAACCTTGGGGTAAAATGATGAGACTTGCAGGATGGGTTCTGGCCGCAGTTATTGCGACCGCCGGTGTGGCACAAGCACAGGATCAGCAGACGCTGGCGGATATCCGTCAGGAATTGACAGTGCTGCACGTGGAGATTCAACGTCTAAAGCGTGAGTTTTCGACGACCGGATCTCCGGCGCCGAACCTGTCTGGCAGTTCCATTCTGGAACGAGTCGACGCGATCGAGGCCGAGTTGCAACGCCTCACGAGCCAGACCGAGCAGCTTAATCAGCGGGTTCAGAACGTCGTGACCGATGGCACCAACCGGATCGGCGACCTGGAGTTCCGTCTGGTCGAACTGGAAGGCGGAGATCTGAGTACGCTTGGCGAAACCTCGACCCTGGGTGGTGATTCAGGAGCTACGGTCGGTTCTGCGGCACCCATTTCACCAACGCCCTCTTCGGTAAGTGAGCAGGGGGAACTGGCGATCGGTGAACAATCAGACTTCGAAGCTGCTGCGCTGGCCCTGTCCGAAGGGGATTTTCAGGCCGCAGCCGACCAGTTCGCGCAGTTCGATTCGTCGTATCCAGGCAGCCCGCTTGCGCCCGAAGCACATTTGAAGCGCGGGCAGGCGCTGGACGGATTGGGCGACACGCGTGAGGCCGCGCGGGCGTTCCTGGCCAGCTTCACCGGCGACTCCGAAGGTGCGTTTGCCCCCGAGGCCCTGTTTGAACTGGGTGCCGCGTTGGGGCGTCTGGGACAAACCGAACAGGCTTGTATCACCCTGACAGAGGTTGGCGTGCGGTTCCCGGCCTCGGCCACAGTATCCGCCGCCACTCAGGAAATGGCTTCGCTGGGCTGTTCTTGACGGGCGAGGGCGAAACACTTCGATCTGAACTCCGCAAGCGGCTTCCTGACCGACTGCCGCCACGTTTGGGTATCGCCGTGTCTGGTGGCGGGGATTCGGTGGCGCTGATGCATGTGTTGCATGAAATCGCGCGGTCCGAGCAGGTCGATCTGTTCGCTGCGACCGTGGATCATGGATTGCGCCCCGAATCGGCATCTGAGGCTATTTGCGTGGCCGAACAGGCCGCTGGATTGAATATCTCGCACGAAACGCTGCGGTGGCGGGGGTGGGATGGTGCAGGCAACCTGCAGGATCAGGCCCGTCAGGCGCGGTATCGATTGTTGACAGACTGGGCGAACCGGAATGACATCCCGGCGATTGCTTTGGGGCATACAGCCGATGATCAGGCCGAGACCGTTCTGATGCGGTTGGGCCGGGCGGCCGGTGTGACGGGATTGTCGGGGATGCCTTGGGTGCGGGACCAAAACGGCGTGTCGCTGCTGCGCCCGATGCTGGGAATCACCCGGCAAGCCCTGCGCGGCTACCTGTCACGGATCGGCGCAAGTTGGATCGAAGACCCGTCGAATCAGGACTTCAAATTCGACCGGATCAAAGCGCGTGAAGCCCTGATAGGGCTGGAACCGCTGGGGATTTCTGCACAATCGCTGTCGCGCGTGGCCGAAAATCTTGCACAAGCGCGTGAAGCACTGGCGCATTATACGCAGGAATCCGCACGACGAGTTACTGATGTGGATAGCGGGGACATTTGCGTGGACCGCAACGGCTTTGAACTGCTTCCGGCAGAGATTCAACGGCGGCTGGTCATTGGAATCACCGTGTGGATCGCAGGACCGGGCTATCCGCCGCGCGGGGCTGCGGTGGATCAGGCCGTGGCAGCCGTTCGGGATGCAAAGACCCTGACTCTGGCGGGCTGTTTGTTGATCCCACACGGCGATAAAATGTGGTTTTGCAGAGAGCTAAACGCCGTGGCGACAGAAATCACCGCCCCGGAAAAGCTTTGGGATGACCGCTGGGTTCTGTCCGGCCCTCGGGCCGTGGGCGCCGAGGTGCGTGCGCTGGGTGAGACTGGTTTGCCGCAGGTGCCGGAATGGCGCGCATTGGGCAAACCACGTATGGCGCTTTTGGCCTCGCCTGCCGTGTGGAGCGGTGAAAACCTGCTTGCTGCACCCCTAGTTGATTATTCCAACGGTTGGACAGCCGAAATGGCCCCACAAAGGCCCGAGTTTTACTCTTCGCTTTTATCGCATTGAACATGCTTGAATCATCTCTATTTTATAGGGCAAACCGGCAGACCCGCACCTGCCGAAATCTTTTGGGAGATATTCCTTGGGCAACGCTCGTAACATCGCCTTCTGGGTCGTTCTTTTTCTGCTGATCCTTGCACTGTTCAATTTCTTCAGTGGCCAGGGCGGAACGCTTCAGAGCAATGAAAGAACCTATTCCGATTTTGTCAGCGCAGTTGAAAGCGGCGAAGTCAAAAATGTGACGCTGGACGGTGAACAGATTCGCTATTCCACGCAAAGCGGCGCGACCTATGTCACCATCAAACCCGCCGATGCCGAAGTCACCAAGCTGCTGATCGATGAAAACATTCCCGTTCAGGCCGTGAAACAGCAGCAATCCGGGTTTCAGTCCTTCCTGATCACGCTGCTGCCTTTCCTGCTGCTGATCGGTGTCTGGATTTACTTCATGAACCGGATGCAGGGCGGTGGCAAAGGCGGCGCGATGGGCTTTGGCAAGTCCAAGGCCAAGATGCTGACCGAAAAGCATGGCCGCGTGACCTTTGACGATGTCGCGGGCATTGATGAGGCCAAGGAGGAGCTGGAAGAGATCGTGGAATTCCTGCGCAACCCGCAGAAATTCAGCCGTCTGGGCGGTAAGATTCCGAAAGGCGCATTGTTGGTTGGCCCCCCGGGTACTGGTAAAACGCTGCTGGCCCGTGCCATTGCTGGTGAGGCGGGTGTGCCGTTCTTTACCATCTCGGGCTCTGACTTTGTCGAGATGTTTGTTGGTGTCGGTGCATCCCGTGTCCGCGACATGTTCGAACAGGCCAAGAAGAACGCGCCTTGTATTGTCTTCATCGACGAGATCGACGCCGTGGGTCGCCATCGTGGTGCCGGTTATGGCGGTGGTAATGACGAACGCGAACAGACCCTCAACCAGTTGCTGGTCGAGATGGACGGGTTCGAGGCCAACGAAGGCGTGATCATTCTGGCAGCCACCAACCGTAAGGACGTTCTGGACCCTGCGCTGCTGCGTCCGGGCCGGTTTGATCGTAACGTGACTGTCGGCAACCCCGACATCAAAGGCCGCGAAAAGATTCTGGGCGTTCACGCACGCAAGACGCCTCTGGGCCCCGATGTGGACCTGCGCATCATCGCGCGCGGTACACCAGGCTTCTCGGGTGCGGATTTGGCGAACCTCGTTAACGAGGCCGCGCTGATGGCCGCGCGCGTGGGCCGTCGCTTTGTCACCATGGAAGATTTTGAGAATGCCAAGGACAAGGTGATGATGGGGGCCGAGCGTCGCTCGATGGTGCTGACACAGGATCAGAAGGAAAAGACCGCCTATCACGAGGCCGGTCACGCCGTTGTCGGCCTGACTCTGCCGCTGTGTGATCCGGTCTACAAGGCGACGATCATCCCGCGCGGTGGTGCGCTGGGCATGGTTGTTTCGCTGCCGGAAATGGATCGCCTGAACTATCACCGTGACGAATGTGAGCAAAAGCTGGCCATGACCATGGCGGGCAAAGCCGCAGAGGTGATCAAGTACGGCGAAGACCATGTTTCGAACGGTCCTGCCGGTGACATCATGCAGGCCAGCCAACTGGCGCGCGCCATGGTGATGCGCTGGGGAATGTCGGACAAGGTCGGCAATATCGACTATGCCGAGGCGCATGATGGATACTCTGGCAATACCGCCGGGTTCTCGGTTTCGGCCCATACCAAAGAGCTGATCGAGGAAGAGGTGAAGCGTCTGATCCAGCAGGGTTACGAGCGCGCCCACCAGATTCTGACCGAACAGAACGAGGAATGGGAGCGTCTGGCACAGGGTCTTCTGGAATATGAGACGCTGACCGGGGACGAGATCAAGCGCGTCATGAACGGTGAATCGCCCAGCGAGGGTGATGATGATGGTGACAATCCCGACGAGGGCAGCGCGCCCAGCGTGACAGCGATTCCTAAGACAAAGGTCAAGAAGTCTCCGCCCGATGGTGGGATGGAGCCGGAACCTTCAGCTTAAGTACATCAGACCCGGGCATTGTCCCGGGTCTTTTTTGCTTCACTTCACAGTCGGGATACGTACGGTGCGAAGAGCCGTTGTCAGGAATTTGGAGCGAGGCCCCACATGCCGGTGATGCGAAAAACCGAGTATTCGGCGCAGGTTGTCTGGTTGGGGCATGTACCGTCAGGTGGCTCGCTGCGCGCCCGTCCGGTCGATCGGTTGGATCTTGATTTTGCCGGGGAAACAGGCGCCCGTCACGCAGGGGTCAATCGAGCCTCATGTATGCGTATGAAGAACCTGTACCCCGAAGATACTGAAATTCGAAATGTGCGTCAGTTGACGATTCTGTCGTCCGAAGAAATGGACGAGATCGCAAGTGAAATGGGGCTGGAAACGCTCGACCCCACCTATTTGGGGGCGTCAATCGTGCTAAAGGGAATACCGGATTTTACCCATATTCCGCCCTCATCGCGGCTGCAGGCCCTCGATGGGCTTACGATGACCGTTGATATGGAGAACCGCCCTTGCATCTATCCAGGGAAAGAAATCGAATCTGACATTCCAGGCTATGGCAAGACGTTCAAACCCGCCGCCAGGGGCCGTCGCGGCGTCACGGCCTGGATCGAACGTCCGGGAACGTTGAAGCTGAACGACTCCGTCTCGCTTTTTGTGCCGGATCAGCGCGCGTGGGAACCCTCATAAGCCTCGGAATGTTGCGCTAACAGCGCCAGAACTGGGTCAACGCCGTTTCACGCCATGATTATGTCGGAATTCATATCCATTGCGATTGTACACGACGGTATGGATTGATCAGCACCGACGTATTGCGTCGGCACGCACGGCATTCAATCAGGGACCCTGCCCAATGAGCTACAAATCCGACATCGAAATCGCCCGTGAGGCGAACAAGAAGCCGATTCAGGAAATCGGTGCGAAAATTGGCATCTCCAGTGACGATCTGCTGCCTTACGGCCACGACAAGGCGAAGGTCAGCCAGGACTTCATCAACTCGG